>NZ_CP157278.1:4839759-5444729 GCF_040026395.1 Pedobacter lusitanus | reverse complement strand
TGGCAATGAAGATAAAAAACCTTCTTTCCAGCGCAAAGAAACCGGCTACAGCTGCATAAAAGACAACCATGGAATACTGAACGTCTGCAGGCTCAATACCGTAATATCCGGCTGCACCCGGCCCGCTGGCCGTAGATAACCCAAACAATAAGAGGCCCGGAAAAATGACCAGGAAAAGAGTTACCCTGATTAACCAGACCGGCACCCATGATTTAAATACAGGCAAAGCTAAACTCATTAGTCTTTCCTTACTTTAACATTGACATTCATTCCTGCACGCAGTTGATCTACCACTTCTTTACTTTCGGTCAGTTTAATTTTAACAGGTATACGCTGAACAATCTTTACAAAATTACCTGTGGAATTATCCGGCGGCAGCAAAGAGAATCTTGCTCCTGTTGCCGGAGAAAGAGAAACTATCGCTCCTTTAAATGTTTTGCCAGGAAAAGCATCTGCCGTAATTTCTGCTGTTCCATTGATTTTCATCTGGGCGATCTGTGTTTCTTTGAAATTAGCAATCACCCATTTACCGGCTTCCTGGTCTACAATATAGGCCAGGGTTTGTCCGGTCTGGATCTGTTGTCCTTCCTGAATTGTTCTTCTGCCCATTTTCCCGTCATAAGGTGCACGTATAATTGTATAACTCACATCCAGTTTACCTCTGTTTAATAAGGCTTTCCGACGTTTGATTTCAGCTTCATAAACACCTTTCTGAGATCTGATATCATTTACTTTTGATAAGGATGCCTGATAGTTTTCCTGTGCAGCCTGATATTCTGAAGTAGCCACATCCAGCGCTGCTTTACTATTTTCCAGCTGTTGCTGTGTGGCTGATTCTACTTTAAATAATTTAGAATATCTGTCATAATCCTGCTGTTGTTTAATCAGTTTCGCCTTTGCAGATGCAATCTGAGACTGACTTGCCTGTGAAACTTTAGCCGTAGTCACAACGTTACTTTCCAGTACATTAATCTGTGCCTGTGCATTGGAAAGGGCCGCCTCAGCTTCTTCCTGCTGCAACTGATATTCAATATTATCAATAACCAGCAGGGTGTCTCCTTTTTTAACTTCCTGGTTCTCTTCGTATTTAATCTCCCTGATAAAACCACCTACACGGGAGGTAACCGGATTAATGTATTCCTCTATCTGTGCATCATTGGTATCTTCATAATTATAAAGCTGAATCAGGGATATGATTCCCCAGACGGCTAATCCGGCAGCAATGATCCCTGCAATCCAGGCCGTTATTTTAGTAATCAGCTGATCTGTATTCGTGTAGTTATTCTTTGTTTTCATTCTAGAGGTTACCTATGGCCTTTTGTAATTGATAAAATTGTAATTGTGCTGCGATTCTGGCCGCAGCATAGTCGAAACGTGTCTGAAGTAATTGCGTATCTGCATCCAGTAAATCGGTTACCAGTGCCAGCTGATTGAAATATGTATTATTCACGATTCTTAAATTTTCTGTAGCCTGATTGATATTTTCTTTGGCTACTTCTATGCGGGTAAGCGATTCCTGGTATCTCAGGTAAGCCTCATTGACTTCCTGTCTGATTTTATCTTCGGTATCTGAATGTTCCACTTCCTGCTGCTGATATTTTAACTCTGCAGCCCTGGTTTTATGCGTATTATGATAAAATGCAGAAATCGGGAAACTTGCTTTAACCCCTGTCATACCAAGACCGTACATGGCTACTGAATAGGGATAAATAAAGATCTGAGGATAAGAATAGGCGTAATTTGCAAACAGTCCCAGCTTAAATGAAACATTTGCTTTCACGTTTTTCAGTTCCAGTTTACGCAGTTCAGTTTCCTTTTCAGAGATCTTATAAGCAAAGGAATGTGACATCGCGTCTGATAAATAGGCTGTATAAGGTTTTAACACCGGCAATTCATCCTGCGGGTTATCTGCGGGCTGAATCACAGTTTCATCAGGCAATCCGGTCAGTATATTCAGTTTCTGATTGGCAATGGCCAGATCATTATTTAACTGGATCATAGCCATTTTCTGTCTGGATAATTTCAGGGTTACCCTAAGGACATCACTCTTAAGTACAACACCGTTTTTTAGCAGCTGTTTGATTTCTTCGAGCTGTTTCTCCTGATCACTGATGTCTTTTAACAGCAATTTCCTGAAAATATTACTGCGCTGAAGATCAAGAAAATAGGCTGTAGCTCTTAACTTCATTTCTGAAGTAGTAAGATTTCTCTGTTCTATAGCAATTTCATTTTCTTTCTTTTCTTCAGCAATCTTAATATTGGTTTTATTACCGTTATACAGATTAAAATAGGCACTGCCTCCAAATTTATAAGAGGTATGTACAACTTCAAACTGGGTCGGGGTGTGGAAGAGTCCGTTTTCGTAAATCGGCATATTACTGATTTTGGCGTATTCGCCTTCGGCAGAAATTTCCGGCAGACGCTCGGCTTTGGCATCTTTAATCCCTTCAACAGTTCCTTTGACCTTAAGGTCCTGCATTTGTATAGTTTTATTATTTGCTGCTACTTTTTCCCAAATCTGACTGAGTGACATTGAAACCGGTGTTTTTTCCTGGGCACCGGCCTTATTGAACAGGAAAATTGTGCAGAGCAGCAGAACGATTTTTTTATTATTGTAGTACATGTCTTTAAGAATGATACAAAATTACCGCTATGAAATACTTGTAATTTTATCTATATTACCAAATATTTGTCCATTCCAGCCAATGCCACAATTAGACACTGCCACCTACCTGAAAAACATTGATTTTAAGCGAAAAAGCATATTTGTTGTGCATGAGAAGCTGGAACGCACGCTGCCCAGACACACGCATACCAAGAGCCAGCTGACCTACGTGGAAGGTGGTATTGCCTATATTTTCATCGCAAACAAGACTTATATCATTCCGGCCAGGCATTATGTCTGGATCCCAAGCGGTCTGGAACATTATCTGAATGTAAGAAATGCGGCTACGGTTACCCATAACTTATATTTTTACACGCATGATGATCATTTAAACCCTTTCTATCAGAAACTGGGTATTTACCCGATCAACAGTCTGCTGTTTGAAATGCTTATTTTCACAGAAAACTGGATAGGAACAATAGAAAAGAAAGATCCGGGTTATCGCTTTCTGGCAGCGATAAAAGATATATTGCCACAGCTCAGCACCAGGTCCTTCCCGATTGCCTTACCGACTACGTCCAACATGAGATTAAGACCTATAGTTTTATATCTTTCTCAGAATTTTGCGCAGCCGCTGACTTTAGAAAACCTGGCAGATCGCTTTGGTATGGGTGCACGTACGTTATCACGTCTGTTTCAGTCTACCATGAGTATCTCATTTTTGCAGTACCTGAAATTGTTGCGTACAGTAAAGGCTATAGAATTAATTATGTTTAGTGATAAAACCACGACAGAGATTGCCTATCTGACCGGCTATAATAGTCTGGCGGCCTTTAGTAAAGCATTTTTTCAGCTTACTAATATCAGGCCGTCAGATTTTGGCAAAAAGGGTTAATCCAGTCTTTTCAGATAGAAATCAGTTGGTATATCTACAATCAGCGGAACTTTTTCTACCGCTACAAAACTTAAGTCAAGACCAAATCCTCTTTCTTCGGGTACAGAAAACGTTTTAAGGATTGTATAGTAGGCCATCGTGAAACGTTCAATAAAACGCAGACTGTTGGCATTTGAAAGTACTTTCTCAATCACAACAAACCTGAAGTCTCCTGCGATATTATGTTCTTTCAGTGAAGCATATTTACTGGTGATATCAATTTCGCCATTTTTAACCATCTCTTCTACCACTTTTCTGAACAGCACGTTAACACGCTGTTCTACACGGAATCCAAGACGAAAATCTATTCTGATCAGTTTTTTATCAACCAGCTGTTCTACTTTATATTCCATCGTAAAAGGCTCGTCTGTTACATCAACGTGCAGCAACCAGTATACGTCAGCTCTTTTTGGATGTTTCTGAATAATAGAATACATCACCGAAGACTCAATTTCAAAATTGAAATTAGCACTGGTCAGATAAACCAGCTGTGATGCATATTTAGGAATAGTTTCATCTTCACTGATCTTACTGATAATCGGAAAGTATTTTTCTATATCCACAAAACGCATATAGCGGTTTCTGATTCTGCGGCCATTTGACCAGGCCCACATAATAGAGAAAAGGGAAATTCCCAGAATAAGGGTAAACCATCCTCCATGCAGTATTTTCACAGCATTACCAGCAAGGAAAGTCAGCTCAATCACACCGTATATAGTCAGGAAGATCACAATAAGATACATCGGTACCTTTTTACGCATCAGGAAGATCGATACCAGAATGGTAGTCATCAGCATCGCTACAGTAATTGATAAACCGTATGCTGCTTCCATATGCTCTGATTTCTGGAAAATCAACACAACCAGAATACAACCTATAAATAGTACCCAGTTCATCGAAGGCACATATAACTGTCCTTTTGAATTACTTGGATAATTGATTTTAACCTTTGGCCATAAGTTTAATCTTACCGCTTCTGAGATCAGGGTAAATGAACCTGAGATTAACGCCTGGCTGGCTACTGCTGCTGCAACTGTGGCAATCAGGATACCGTAAATTAAAAACCAGTCTGGCATAATATGGAAAAACGGATTAATCTCTCCCAGGTGTTTGCCCTGTAACTGCCATAACCATACACCCTGCCCCATATAACTTAAAATCAGACAGATTTTAACATATACCCAGCTCACACGGATATTGGAACGACCGCAGTGCCCCAGATCAGAATAAAGTGCTTCTGCTCCTGTGGTACATAAAAATACAGCGCCTATAATCAGGAAAGCTTCAGGATTGGTCGTCAGAATATGATAGGCATAATATGGATTGATTGCTTTCAGTATTTCTGGAAACTGCATTACGTAAACCGTACCCAGAACTGCAATCATCGTAAACCAAAGCCACATAATCGGGCCAAATGCTTTACCGATAAACGAAGTTCCAAATTGCTGAATACCAAAAAGAAAAGTAATAATCAGAATAACAATCGGCACAGTAGGCAGATCCTGATAAATGATTCCCAATCCTTCAATTGCAGAAGAAACGGTCACCGCAGGAGTCATAATTCCATCGGCCAGAAGAGCTGCACCACCAATCATTGCTGGAATGATGAGCCATTTTGCTTTACGTTTAACCAGTGAGTACAGGGAGAATATACCCCCCTCACCTTTATTATCCGCCTGTAGTGTGATGACTACATATTTTATAGTCGTTTGAAGTGTCAGTGTCCAGAAAATACAGGATAATCCTCCCAATATCAGATCTGCAGTGATTAATCTATCGCCAATAATCGCTTTAAAAACGTATAGTGGAGAAGTACCAATATCCCCGTAAATAATCCCTAAGCTAATTAATAAACCTGCTGCGGTTAGCTTATTGACGTCTTTATGATTTCCCATTTTTTTTATTTGAATGGCGCAAATGTAGGGATTGTTCTATATCGAAGGGCACAATAATCATAAAAAAATCATATTTAATCCAATCTGTTTAAACATCTTACAATTTTCTTAACTCATATTCCTGCTGGCCGGGAACAAAATTCCGGAAAAAACAAAGCTCAATATTAAATCCATGTTAACTTAAAATCATCATTAACAGAATGATAATTAAACATTACCAAACTGTTAATTTACCTTTACACCGTGCCGTTACCTATTTTCATTTTTCACGAATTACTTTTTAGAATCCAGCTGTTTGACCCTACTGTCGGATCTTATATTTCTCATAGTTATACTAAAACTGGTGCCGTAATTGTCACTTCCACCAGAACTATCAGGATCAGAAACGGGATATTAAACAAACAATTTAAAGATCCCAACCTCATACCGGAAACCGTTTTACGAAAATTGATTGCCTGATAACTAATCTCATACAGATTTGATGAAGACTTAACATTACCTGTTTATTTTTACAGAAACCCCATTCCGATGAATTCTGTATTTAACTTCTTCAGTCCAAAAGATAAAAAATTTCAGCCTCTTTTTGAGCAGGACGCAAAAAATCTGGTTCAAATAGCACAGAGCCTGTTACTCACTGTAACCACTGAGGATGAAGAGACACGTATAGCTCAGTTCAGAGAAACAGAAAGACTTGAACAGGCTGGTGATGATCTGACCCATTCAATTTTCCTGGAGCTCAGCAAAAATTTCATCACCCCGTTTGACAGGGAAGATATTCATGCACTGGTTAGTGCACTGGATGATATAGCAGATTATATCTATGCTACATCCTTAAATATTGAGCTTTATAAAATCAATGTTTTCAGCCAGGAAATTATACATCTGGCCAAGTTAATCACAGAAATGTCCAAAGATCTGGAATTAGCTATAATGGAGCTCCGTAATTTCAAGAATACCAAAATTATTGCCGACGTTTGTTTAAGAATTAATAAAGGAGAGAGCCAGGCAGATTTTCTTTGCAACACTGCCATTGCCCGTCTGTTTATCTCAGAAACAGACGCGATTGAGCTCATCAAGCAAAAAGAGATTCTCCAGACACTGGAGATGGCCACCGATAAATGCGATGATGCTGCGAATGTGCTCGAGGCTATCCTGATTAAAAACGCATAGATAAGCATGTCATCAGAAAATAGAAAAACACCCTTATTCAAATTAAACCAACCAGACGACAATTATAAATTCCAGCCGCTGCCAGAACCGTTTGGAGAATATCCTTACCGTATACAGCCGGAAATATCTTTACCCGATCCGCATAAAATGATATTTCAGGTTGCAGGTGATACCGGAGGCCTGAAATCTCCTTCTTTTCAAAAACTGATTGCTGAAGAAATGGGCAAACAGTATCATCAGGCAAAAAAAGCAGCCGATCAGCCCTCATTTCTATATCATGTAGGTGATATCGTTTATCATTATGGTGAAGCGGATCAGTATGAACAGCAATTCTTTACGCCTTACAGGAACTACCCTTCCACGATTTATGCCATTGCCGGCAATCATGACAGTGATGTCAATCCGGATGCAGCAACGCCTTATCCGAGTCTTTTACCTTTTACCAGTGTATTTTGTGGAAAGACTCCCAGACCGGTTTCTTTTGGTAAAAGACTAAATCGTATGAGCGGAATACAGCCTCATGTCTACTGGACCTTACAGACTCCGCTGGCCAATATTATAGGTTTACATAGTAATGTGCCCAAATTCGGTGTAATTACTGAAGAGCAAAAAGCCTGGTTTATTGATGAGCTTAAACAGGCTGCAACTGAACATCAGGATAAAGCCATTATTGTATGTGTGCACCATGCTCCGTATTCTGCTGATTTCAACCATAGCTCGAGTTTACCCATGATTAATTTCATGGAAGAATCTTTTGAAGCTGCAGGTGTTACTCCGGATCTGGTACTAAGCGGACATGTACATAACTATCAGCGTTTTAATAAAACATATGCTGATGGGAAAGTCGTTCCTTTTATTGTTTGCGGTGCTGGTGGATTTGATGAGCTGCACTGGTTAGTGGAAAGTGACGAGGTGATGTATACGGATAAAAATGAACTTTTCCGGACAGTTACCCTGGAAAATGCGTGTACCATGCTCCATGGTTTTTTAAATCTGGAGATTGAAAAAACAGAAGAAGGACATCAGATTAACGGAAAATACTATGCTATTCCGCATGATGGACTGAAACCTGGTGAGGATGCCTCTCTGTTCGAAGAGTTTACGTATTTTTGTAAACATGGCGACAAACAGGTTGTTCAATAAATCTTCTTTACAAAACTCTAAAAAGGAAAGTTTAACACTAAAAGAGAGAATGGCAGCATTGGGAAACCTGCCGGCATTCTTTAAAATGGTCTGGCAGACGAGTCCCCGCATGACGATATCCAATTTATTCATGCGGATAGTGCGGTCGGCAACTCCTCTGGCCATGTTATATGTAGGCAAACTGATTATCGATCAGGTTATTCTGTTCAGTAAAACTCCTCAAAATCACGACTTAACCTATTTATGGGAGCTTATTGCACTGGAATTTGCTCTTGCTGTCTGCTCAGATTTACTCAACAGGGCAATCTCTCTGCTGGATAGTCTGCTTGGAGATCTTTTCTCTAAACATACATCGGTACAGATCATGGCTCACGCAGCGACACTAGATCTGGATCAGTTTGAAGATTCTGTATTTTACGATAAACTGGAACGAGCCCGTCAGCAAACTGTTGGCCGTACTATCTTACTTTCGCAGGTCATGAGCCAGCTACAGGATCTTATTACCATGGGTTTTCTGGCAGCAGGCCTGATTGCATTTAATCCCTGGCTGATTCTTCTTTTATTTATAGCCATCCTGCCCTCTTTTCTGGGTGAATCTTATTTCAATGATCAGAGTTATGCGTTAACCAGAGGACAGACACCTGAAAGAAGGGAACTGGATTACCTGCGTTTTCTGGGAGCCAGTGATGAAACGGCTAAGGAAATAAAGATATTTAATCTATCGGGTTTTGTAATTGACCGTTTCTCGGTTTTATCTGACAGGTTTTACAAAGCCAATAAAAAGCTGGCACTGCAGCGTTCTGCATGGGGTACTTTTTTTACTTTACTGGGTACTGCGGGATATTATGGTGCCTATATTGTAATTATCCTGGATGCAGTTTCCGGAAAAGTAACTATTGGCGAGCTAACTTTTCTGGCAGGTTCTTTCAGACAGTTAAGGACATTGCTGGAAGGAATTCTGACAAGGTTTACAGCTGTATCCCAGGGAGCTATTTATCTTCGTGATTTCTTTGAATTCTTTGAAATCAAACCTAAGATTACAGCGGCTGTCAAACCACTTCCTTTTCCCAGACCTATCCGTTCTGGTTTTACTTTCGAAAATGTTGGTTTCCGGTACGTGAACTCTAAACGCTGGGCTAACAGACATTTAAGTTTCACTTTGCTTCCTGGTGAAAAGCTGGCTTTAGTAGGCGAAAATGGAGCTGGCAAGACTACACTGGTTAAATTACTGGCCAGATTATACGATCCGACAGAAGGCCGGATTTTACTGGATGGAACAGACCTGAAAGAATACGACCTTGCCGATTTAAGAATGAACCTGGGCATTATTTTTCAGGATTATATCCGCTATCAGATGAGTTTTTCGCAAAATATAGCGGTTGGTAATATCAAAGAAAAAGAGAATGATCCGCTGATACATTCTGCGGCACATCAGAGTCTGGCAGATCAGCTGGCCGAAAAACTGCCGGGACAGTATAACCAGATGCTGGGTAAAAGATTTTCTGAAGGTGTAGAGCTTTCTGGCGGCGAATGGCAGAAAGTGGCTTTAGCAAGAGCTTATATGAAAGATTCCCAGTTACTGATTCTCGATGAACCCACCGCAGCATTGGATGCCAGGGCCGAATATGAGGTATTTCAGCGTTTCTCTGAGCTCACTCATGGAAAATCGGCCGTACTGATTTCACATCGTTTTTCGACAGTAAGAATGGCTGACAGAATTCTAGTGCTGGAAAAAGGCGAACTGATAGAAATCGGAAGTCATCAGCAGCTGCTGGATAAAAACGGCCGCTATGCTGAACTGTTTAATCTCCAGGCAATGGGCTATCGTTAATCGTATTTCAAAGGTGTCCAGTGAATCAGGTTTCCTGTAAATTCTTCATTGAAATAAAGAAAAAAGTCTTCAACAGTAGCAAAACCATCATTGACCGCCAGACGAACCAGCGTTTCTTTATCAAGAAGTTCATAGTTCACAAAAACTGCCGGACCATTATCATTAATCAGATTGGAATAGTCTATCTGTATTCTTTGTACTGACTGGCATCTTAATATGGGCGCAAACTGGAATTCGTCAGTAGAATTCAGATTAATAACCAGCTGAATTTCCATACCCGCCCTCCATTCGTTATCCAGATCTCTGCGAATGGTGTGGATCTTTGGTTCCAGAAACTCACCGAAAGTATCTCCATCCCAGCACTTGCCAAACTTCTCCAGATGACGACGCTGATAATCCTGATAACTGCCGTCAAGATTTCCAGGACCTGATAGCAAACCTTTCCATATTTTCTCCAGAAAATAATTAGGCTGATGATTGACTTCTGTTCCGAATGATAATTTCATTTATTGTGTTTCTTTTTTGTTGGATGGAGTTTTTGCTGATGCTGGTTAGCTGTATAATTTATCTGTGTACTGTATAATTTTGCAGAGGTGATACTCTTTGCAGTAAATCCATTTCCTGTTCGCTAAGCTGCGGAAAATCTGCAGCGACAGCAATATCATCCAATTGGGCTAAAGTTCTTATGCCCATCACTGCACTGTTTAATGCCGGATGCTGCAATACGAAACGGATAGCGGTTTGGGCAGGGGAACTGTTTCTGCTGGTTACTGAACGCACAATTTCAGCTGCATGTGCAACTTCTGCTGCAGACCAGTTTAAATAAGGAGCAGCCGGTTTATCAGCTAATAGTCCCTGGGCAATACTGCCGCGTCCAAGCACACCTATATTATTTTCGTGAAGCAATTTCAGACATTCTTCTTCCGGTCTTCTATCCAGCAGGCTGTATTGCATCATTACACTAACCATCCCGGATCTTTTAATATATTCTCTGATTACATTTGGCCGGATAGATGAGATTCCATAATGTCTGATTTTACCTTGTTGTTTTAAAATTTCAAAGGCTTCAATAGTTTCATCTACAGGATCTTCAATGGTACCGCCATGCAACTGATAAAGATCAATATAATCTGTCTGCAGTCTTTTAAGACTTCCTTCTACTGAGGATAAAATATAAGCTTTGCCAGGATTCCAGTCCCATCCGTTTCCATCGGCTCTATGCTGATTGCCAACTTTGGTCGCCAGAATAACCTGATCCCGTTTTGATTTTAACAATGCTCCTATTTTACTTTCATTCTGACCGTGTTCATAAAGATCTGCGGTATCAAAATAGTTGATTCCTGCCTCAAGTGCTTTTCCAATGATCCGTTCATTTTCATGGAGATTATCGGATAAAGACATACAGCCAAAGCCAATTTTACTTAATATCAGATCAGATTTTCCAAGTTTTGAATATTGCATCTTATTTATTTTTGTAAAACGTCTGTACGTATTTTAAAAGTACAAGCTGTTAATTTTGCATCAGCTCTGTGAACTGACTAAAGTAATCGTTTTTTTTTAATTCTGCAAGAGATTTACCGGAATCAGCATACATTAATCTTTAAAAGAGAATAAACAATTTAGCTTATTTTGTTGTTTAAACCATAAATTGTCAGGAAAACCCTAATTTAATTAATGGATACTTTTACTACGATTACCATTCTGGTAACCATCAGCGCGCTCATCTCTTACCTGAATCATCGTTATGTTAAATTGCCCGGTACTATAGGTATCATGGTGATTGCCATCAGTCTTTCTGTATTAATTCTGATTACCGGAAAGACCTTTCCGGCAGCTTATAATTTCATCTCTGAATTAACTGCGAGCATAGATTTCACCAAAACTCTGCTGGACATTATGCTGGCCTTTTTACTCTTTGCCAGTGCATTACATTTTGATTTTGCCAAACTTAAAGAACAAAAGCGTCCGGTACTGGTATTGAGTACAGTGGGTGTCATCGGCTGTACCACAATATTCGGATTTCTTTTTTACTGGGCTGCATCTTTTCTGCATATAGATATTCCACTAATGTACTGTTTCCTTTTTGGCGCACTGATTTCGCCTACGGATCCGGTTGCGGTATTATCTATTTTAAAGAAGTCTAAAATCCCGCCTTCTCTGGAAACTATTATTGGTGGTGAATCATTATTTAATGATGGTGTAGGTATTCTTTTGTTTGTAACACTCAGGGAGCTTACAGAGAATACAACTATGGCATTTTCCTGGTCCCATTCTTCAATTTTATTTGCGCAGGAGGTATTTGGTGGAATTCTGCTGGGTGTGGCATCTGGTTATTTCTGCACCAGGCTGGTCAGAAAAGTAGATGAACTCCAGACGATATTAATGATTACTTTATCGATGGTAATGGGAATTTCTGTAGTGGGCGGACTGCTGCATGTGTCTATTCCCCTGGCCGCAGTTACTGCCGACCTGATGCTGAGTAATATGAAACTGGGTGAAAATTCAAATACAGCACATCTTAAAGATATACTGGATAAAGTATGGGGATTAATTGACGATCTGCTGAATACCATCCTGTTTGTGATGATCGGCCTGCAGATTGTGGTTATCCCTTTCTCTGCAAATTACTGGCTGATTAGTTTACTTTCCGTGTTTTTTGTACTGATTGCCAGAGGTCTGAGCATAGCTGCACCAACTATCCTGATGAAAAGATCACTGAAAACGGATTATAACAGGTTGGGCATCCTGATCTGGGCAGGATTAAGAGGCGGGATTTCTGTCGCACTTGCACTATCTTTACCTGACTCGGCTTATAAACCACTTATTGTCTCTGCGAGTTATATTATCGTTATATTTTCGATCATCGTGCAGGGACTGACCTTAAATAAGGTAGTTAACAAATTGGTAAAATAAAATATAAGGAATTTATGCACACAAACATTTTTGATCATATTACGAAGCAATTCCAGCTGCCTTTTACTAATCCGGTACTGATATTTTCTTTATTACTGTTTATTATACTGATTGCCCCTATTTTATTGGGAAGGATAAAAATCCCGGGCATCGTAGGTTTTATTATTGCGGGGATAGTGATTGGTCCTAATGGCTTCAATATCCTTAAAAAGAATTCTGCTATAGAACTTTTTGCCACAATAGGTCTGCTTTATATCATGTTTATTGCCGGTATTGAGCTTGATCTGGCGGAATTCAAAAAGAAGAAGCATAAGAGTTTTATATTCGGTTTCCTGACCTTTGCGGTACCTATTCTGATTGGTTTTCCGGTCTGCTATTATCTGCTGCATTATTCTTTACTGACCTCAATCCTGACAGCAAGTATGTTTGCTACGCATACACTGGTAGCCTACCCGATCGTCAATAAGTTTGGTATTGCTAAAAATGAAGCGGTGGCAGTAACTGTTGGGGGGACAATTCTGACGGATACTGCGGTCTTGATTATTCTGGCTGTAATTATGGGATCTGTAGAAGGTGAGCTGAACAGTTCTTTCTGGATACAGCTGGCCATATCACTGACGATCTTTACAGCGACAGTGTTTATAGTCATTCCCAGAATTGCCAAATGGTTTTTCACTAAACTGGAGAGTGAGAAAACATCGCATTATATTTTTGTTTTATCGGTCGTTTTCTTTTCTGCTTTCCTGGCACAGCTTGCCGGTATAGAGCCGATTATCGGAGCCTTCGTAGCCGGATTAGCATTAAACAGACTGATTCCGCATTCTTCTATTCTGATGAACAGAATTGAATTTGTAGGTAATGCCTTATTTATTCCTTTTTTCCTGATCAGTGTAGGAATGCTGGTAGATCTGCGGGTCTTGTTCAGAGGCCCCGAAGCACTGATTGTTGCTGGTGCTTTAACCCTGGTGGCTATACTGGGGAAATATTTTTCCGCAACTTTAACGCAGTGGATTTTCAAATACACTAAAAATCAGCGGCTGCTTATTTTTGGACTGAGCAGTGCGCATGCAGCAGCTACACTTGCAATTATACTGGTAGGTTATCAGGCAAAAATAATCGACGATAATATTCTTAACGGAACAATTATCCTGATCCTGATTACCTGCGTGTTTGCTTCTTTTGCCACAGAGAAAGCCAGCCGCAACATTGTTTCTGAAGAAGAGCTTACCGGGCCTGAGCCTGTACAGAACCAGGAAAACATTCTGATTCCTATTGCAGATTTCAATAACATGGATACGATGCTTGATCTTGCTGTCTTATTTAAGGATAAAGATGCAGAAAGGCCTATCAATCTGCTTTCTGTTGTTCCTGACAGCGATAATGCACAGGCAAATCTGCTGATTGCCCGTAAAAAATTAAATGACTCAGTAAAATACGCTTCGGGAAATGACACGCTGGTCAAAGTGATCGCTACTTTAGATCACAATGTTTCCAGCGGAGTACTTCGTATCGCCAAAGAAAAATCGGCCAATATTATTATTACCGGCTGGCCAAGAAAAAACACGGTTATCGATAAATTTTTGGGAGATAAGTCTGCTGCGCTGATTGAAAAGTCCCCGGCTAATTTATTTATCCTTCATCTTCATAAACCGATCACAGTTCATACTGGTATACAGCTGGTTTGTCCTCCTGCTTATCTGATGGAGAAAAACATGAAAGTATGGCTTTCCAAAGTTTGTAAACTGAGTACTGAACTGAGTTTGTCGGTCAATTGTTTTTGTGATCAGTCTACCCGGTCACATATTGAACATGCATTAAAGTCTATTAAATCAAACGTTATTTTCAAATTTGACGCTACAGAAATCTGGAAAGACTGGAGAATATTAAAGGAAAGAATAATGCCCGATGATTTTATGATCGTAGTACTGGACCGTAAACTGGAAACAACATACCTTCTTTCGCTGACTTATACGCAACGAAAGCTGGAACATCTGTTTGAATCCCAAACCAAACTGCTGATCTATCCGCAGATTTAGTTTCGCTTTACCAGCCCATCCGTTTACGTAATGACAAAATCTGTTCAGCATGGTGTTTTCCGTGCCAGTTGTACATATTTGTCATTTGCCACAGCGGTACATAGGTTTGGTCACCAGGATGGAAATACTCCCGTTCCCAGTCCTGATCTGTCATTTGCATCAGCAAAGAAGTCCAGCGGCGGTGTAAAGCATGGATCAGGGTAATAGAAACATTTAAAGGTACGTCGGTAACATCAGGCAGTTCTGCCCACAGTTTCTCTTCGTAAGGCTTAATTGTCGGACGATCTTCTGTCAATGCGAGTTTCAGCCTGATATAGGCGTTCATATGACTATCAGCGATATGATGGATCACCTGTATAGTATTCCAGCCTCCTTCACGGTAAGGAACATTCAGCTGTGCTTCATCCAGGTTTTCAATACAATAATCCAGCAGCAGCGGTACGGATCTGATAGAGCCTATCCATGCATTCAGTGATTGTGGGGTATAGGTCGCAGCTGGTACAAAACGACCAATAGGATAAGTGTGTTTTTCCTGAGAATTTTCCATAGGTTATCTTTTAAAGGACTTGAATATAATGTTCAACTTTCGGAAAAGGATGATAAAAATGATGAAGTAGTTTTTTCCATTCCTGGTATTCATCTGACTCTCTGAATCCGACAGTATGATCTTCGAGTGTTTCCCATCTGACTAACAAGAGATATTGATCAGGACTTTCAACACACCGCTGAAGTTCATGACTGATATAACCGGGCATCCCGGAAATTATTTGCTGTGCCTGCTTAAAAGCAAGTTCAAATTCGTCTGTCTGGCCTGGTATAACATTTAATATTACCTGTTCAAGTATCATGCTGCAAAATAGATTTTAGGAGATGTGATATTCCTCCAGTTTACGGTAGAGCGTGGTTAATCCTATTCCCAGTAAACGTGAAGTTTCAGTTTTATTATTCCCTGTATATTTTAATACCTTAATAATATGCATTTTCTCTACAGTTTCCATCTTCATTCCGTCTCCTTCTACTGCTCCCTGATGAAACTCATAAGGAAGTAAACTGGCATTAAGTGTCTGGCCATCTGAAAGGATGACGACTCTTTCAATGACATTTTTCAGTTCTCTGATATTCCCTTTCCAGACATGATTAAGCAGATTTGCACTAAACTGTTCGTCCATTGTAAAATCAGGTTTATTGACTTTGGCGGCAAATTGCTTTAAATAATGTCTGGCAATCAGCAGTACGTCTCCTTTTCTTTCATTCAAAGACGGCAGCTCTATAGAGAAAACAGATAAGCGGTAGAATAAATCAAGTCTGAAACGACCCTCTTCTGCTTCTGCTTTCAGATCTCTGTTCGTCGCTGCTATAATGCGCACATTAACTTTCGTGGTTTGGGTATCCCCGACTTTAATAAAAGTCTGATTTTCCAGTACACGTAATAGCTTGGCTTGCAAATCGAGATTCATTTCACCAATTTCATCGAGAAAAAGGGTTCCTTCGTTTGCTTCCTGCAATAAACCTTTTTTATCTTTCTGCGCTCCGGTAAAGGCGCCTTGTTTATAACCAAATAATTCACTTTCCAGTAAATCAGGATTAAAGCCACTGCAATTCAGTGCCACAAAGGGTTTTACTTTCCGCTGGCTTTCAAAATGAATAGCCTGTGCAAATACTTCTTTACCTGTTCCTGTTTCTCCTAAAAGTAATACAGTTGTATCGGTTGGAGCAACTTTACGGGCGAGATCTATGGCTGCTAAAATGGGCTTGGATTGCCCTAATATGGAGGTGAAATCATATTGTTTCTGTATTTTAGATTCCAGTTCGAAAACCCGGTACTGTAATTTTGCTTTATCCATCGCTTTATATACCAGTGGAATAATCTTATCATTATCATCTCCTTTGGTAATATAATCAAATGCACCGTTGCGCATAGCCTTCACTCCATCCTGGATTGTTCCGAAAGCAGTCAGATTGATAACTTCTGCATAAGGTTTTATTTCTTTGATCTGTTTAACCAGTTCCACTCCATTGATATCTGGTAATTTCACATCACTGATTACGACATGAATTTCCTGATTAGTTAATACTTTAAGTCCTTCCTTGCCTGTATTGGCCTGAAACACAGTAAAACCTTCCAGTTCTATAATTCTTGCCAAAAGACTGCATATCTTTTTTTCGTCATCTATAATCAGAACACTCTGCTGCATAGTTAAAATTTTGATCAAAAATAGTTATAATAAGACACATGTAATCCAGGGTAATCCTGTAATAATTGGTAACACGGTCATATTCATTAAAAAATCTTATTTTTGTACTATAAAAACCATCACCGTTTTGGCTAAAATCAAGAAGAATTCACATAAAATCCTTTACCGAAAGTATTCATCTAATATTAAATATATTATGATGGTACTCACCGTACTTATCATTACGTTCTTTTTACCGAAACAACCGCGTTTCAGGTATGAGTTTCAGAAAGGTAAAGTTTGGTTAAACAAAGACCTGGTTTCTCCGTTTAGCTTTGCAATTCTCAAAACCAGTCCGCAGGTAAATACTGATAAGCAGGACGCTCTGGAAAACGTTCTTCCTATCTACCGCTACAGTCCTGAACTGTATACTGCTGTAGAGGAAGCTTACATGAATGAGTTTGATGTGAAATGGCGTGGGAATGCTTTTCCTGAAGAAGAGAAAAATCCAAATAAGATTGCTTCACTGAAATTATTGAAGAGCATTTATGAGAAAGGCATCATCGCGGTAAATCCTAAACATCAGAAAGGCAGGAAATATTACGATATCTCTTTACTGAATAACAACATTACGAAAACAATCAGTACACAGGATGTCTTTACGGTACAAACTGCACTGGATTTTTTCAATACTACTTTTACCTCTACCAAAGTAAAAGAGAAAGAAGTGGTTATGAATCTGGTGGAAGATCATCTTCAGCCTAATATTGTTTTTGATGAAAAACTGACTGCCATTGTGCAGAATAATACGATAAACAGTCTTTCCACTACCCGTGGAATGGTACAAAAAGGCGAACTGATTATTGCTAAAAATAATGTGATTGATGATGAGGTTTTCCAGAAGCTTCAATCTTTTAAAGAAACCTACGAAGCGCAGACTAAAACTATAGGCGACAGTAAACTGGTTTACCTGGGACAAATCCTGCTGGTAGGGTTTATTCTGAGTTTGCTGATGGTATTTCTTTCAATGTTCCGGAAAGATATATTCAGTGATAACAGGCAGTTATCATTATTGCTGTTAATTATTACCATGCTGCTGCTGGCACTGACCTGGTCTATTAAATTAAATATGCCAAGTCTTTATTATATTCCTTTCTGTATCGTTCCGATCATTATCAGGATACTTTTTGATACGCGTCTGGCATTATACCTTCATTTGCTGGTTATTCTGATAGCGGGCTTCTTTGTACCCAACAGTTTTGAATTTGTATTTTATCAGGTTACTGCGGGTATGGTTGCTATCTATAGTATCAGAAATCTGATCAAAAGAGAGCAGTTGTTGTTATCAGCGTTATTTATCCTGACTGCTTATTTTATCTGTTTTGTCGGAATTGCATTATTGAGAGACGGTTCATTTAATGATATAGAATGGATCAACTTTGTACCTTTTATTATCAGTGTACTTTTATCATTGCTGGCTTATCCTTTGATCTATGCTTTTGAGCGTGTATTCGGAATAACTTCTGATGTTGCTTTAATTGAGCTTACCAATACGAATAATAAGTTATTAAGAGAGCTGGCATTCAAAGCGCCGGGAACGTTCCAGCATTCCTTACAGGTGGCTAATTTAGCTGAGGCTGCAATCTTCAAAATCGGCGGAAATTCTCTGCTGGTCAGAGCTGGTGCTTTATATCATGATATTGGTAAAATTGAGAATCCTCAATACTTTATTGAGAACCAGAATACAACTTTAAGCCCGCATGATAAACTGCCTTATGAGCAGAGTGCGCAGATCATTATCAAACACGTTCATAAAGGGATTGAAATTACCCGCAGACATCAGTTACCGGAAAGTGTGATTGACTTTATCAGAACGCACCATGGTAATACCCGTGTCGATTATTTCTATCAGTCATTCCTGAAGAATTCCCCGGAGAAATTTGTGGATGAAAATATCTTCCGTTATCCTGGTCCTATTCCTTTTTCTAAGGAAACAGGGGTATTAATGCTGGCCGATTCTGTAGAAGCAGCTTCAAGAAGTATCAAAAATCCTAACGCACAAAACATAAATGATCTGGTCGAACGCATCATTAATTACAAATTGGAACAAAACCAATTAGATAATTGCGATTTAACGTTAAAAGACATAGAAACTATAAAGCTGATATTCAAGACGATGCTTATGAGCATCTATCATGTGCGTATAGATTACCTACAAAATGTTTAATTTTTTTTTGTTTTAATGATTGTATTGCTATATTTGCAATCCCGAAAAACGGGTAACAATTTTAAACGGAGGGATGCCTGAGTGGCCGAAAGGAACAGTTTGCTAAACTGTCGTACTGGCAACGGTACCGAGGGTTCGAATCCCTCTTCCTCCGCCAAACATAAATGCTGCTTATCGAAGATAAGTAGCATTTTTTGGTTTAAAACCAGTTCTGCACTCCTTTAGTGCAAGGCTGGTTTTAAACCAAAAAATGCGTACGAGCGCAGCGAGCGCATTTCTGTTTGAAGCCTCCCCCCTCAAGGGATCAGCGAGTGCAGCGAGCTAATCCATTTTTAAGAGGATCCCCCAGAAAAACCTGACCCAACGAGCGAGCGGAGCGAGAAAAACTCCAGGCGATGGCTTAATACCTCTTGAAATTTAGAGATACCCTCTCTACTACGAACACAACAGGAATTTCGACGAGGGTTCGAATCCAGTTTCCAGCCTGGGAAGAATCTTAAGGACGACTTGAGGTGAATGTAGTGGTATGACATAAAGTATTATTTATTTCTAAAAAATGAGCAAGAACAGGAAACTTCCATCAGTCACCAGCCTATAGATTCTAAAACATACTATATTAATTTCTCATCCTACCCTTCATGGGCTGATTTTGAGAAAATTACAGCAAACATTTATGCGAGTCTCAATCATCAAACAACAACAAATAAGATTATAATTGATATGCGCCTAAATGTTGGTGGTAATTTTGATAAAGGATTAAAACTAATGCTTCCAATGTTTTTGAACTTTAACGCACTACATCCGGGTGTTAAATACTATGTTATAACCGGCAGACAAACATTCTCGGCCGGCATGTCCAATGCTGTTCATTTCAGAGATTGCCTTGATGCCAAACTCGTAGGTGAGATTACTGGAGCGAATCCAAATGGTTATCAGGAAATCAAATGGTTTAATCTTCCCAATTCCAAGTTAACAGCTTCCTGCTCGCAACTTTATTATACCTTCCAAAAGAAAAATTCAAATGGGGTCTTGCCGGATAAAAAAATAGAACCTTCATTTGAAGATTATAAGAAAGGGAATGACCCAGTATTAAACTGGATTCTAAAAAGAGCTGATTAACCCCAAAAATTTCATCTTCAATTCAAAATCTGCTCTTAAACTTTTTCGTCATTTAATAGCTTAATTTAGCGAAGTTTATTAGTCTTGTCAATTCTATGAAATTCATTATTACGGGTCTTGTCTCTTTAGTCTGGTGTTTGCCGGTAATTGCCCAATCACCTTCTGTTAACACAAAAACAGACATGCAAAAATACCTTCTTGAATATGATCCTGCTGTATTACGTATAAAAGGCAATTCGTTACCCATAGGTATTGTAGTCATATCCGATAAAGGACAAAAAACACAAACCAAAGGATTTTTGAATGGCGTTGATAATTGGTCGAAATATAAAATAGAAGTAGATAGTGGCAATTACTCCAATGGAAAAATTAAAATAAATGGAAATTGGAAAGTATATAAAAAAGGAGATTCACTAACCGTTAATGTCTACACAAAAAATTGGTTTTTAGGCGGAAAAGAGAAGTGGTTATTCAGACAGAAAATACCATATAACTATGAAACAAACATTAATATTTTAACCACGGGGAATTTTTCGAAAGCACCTGGAGATCATGTACAATTTGGTGTGCGAAAACATTTCGACAACAAAATGTTTATTGACAAATGGGCCCCGGTTAAGAAGAATTTAAAAGATTTTATTTTCATGTTTAATGGTGTTCATATTTCAAAATCAAAAGGCGATTTAAAAATTGATAATGATCCTACCCAAATTAAAAATGGTAAAATACAGCTAATAACATTATTAGCTAAAAATACCGCTATAACTGATACACTTAATGTTTTACTCGATTATGTAGCAAATTATCAGTTCAATACACAATCAAATGGAAGAGCATATGATTTAAATGTGACGGCAGATATTTATCCCGATTCGGTCATCAATGCTAAATTGTTAAAAATTAAGATACAAAATGACGCTACACATAAAACTTATCATTATTGGGTAAACGCAAATGGAGGTTCAATTGCTATTTCAAGCAAAGGTGGAAATGGAAGTGACGGTTTAAATGGTACTGATGGTGCTCCGGGTACACCGGGATCATCCGGAACAGTTTCAACTAATATAAAAACTGTAATCAATAGTGATGGAACCACCACCACTACTACCGACATAGTAACCGGTCAGGGTGGAGATGGCGGAAACGGACAAGATGGTGGGAAGGGACAGGACGGCGATTCGGGTGGTGATGGTGGAAATATTATTATAAATTATTCGCCCGCAGTTACACCATACCTAAAACTGATTAAAGTATTTAACATCCCGGGTAAAGGTGGATCCGGAGGTAAGGGAGGCAAAGGTGGTACTGGTGGAACCGGAGGCAGCGGGAACCCAAATGGGAATGCTGGCTTAAATGGCCAGGATGGCCGCCACGGTTTTGATGGTTCCAACGGGCGGAAGGGAAAAGTCACTTTTATAATGACCAATCCGATATAGAGTTAAGACGAAGTAAAAATCAACATGTGTTACCTATCACAAACATCCGGAGAACTTATCTTCGTTATGCTAACCCCACTAAAATAATTTGTTATAACTTTATCCTCATCTTTTACCAAGCATTAAAGAATGACTTCAGTTAATGATAATTCATCAATACTAAAACCACTAACAGAGCACTTTAAAGACTACCTTCCTTTGAATGATGAGGAAGAAGCCCTGCTTCTGCCAAGAATTGTGGAGAAGAAAATCAGACGGAGGAAATTTATTCTTCAGGAGGGATCTGTCTGTCAGCATTATAATTTTGTAGTTCAGGGCTGTTTTAAAATATATAAAGTTGATGAGAAGGGCGTAGAACATAATATCCAGTTTGTAACTGAAAATGACTGGGCAACAGACATCGGAAGTTTTCATTCCGAAAAACCCAGTGAATTATATATAGAAGCAATGGAACCGTCCACTATTCTTCAGATTCACAAAACCGATCTTCTCTTCCTTTATGTCAACATTCCAAAGCTTGACCGGAATTTCAGAGTAATCATTGAAAATAAATTTGTTGAATTACAAAATCGGTTACTTCAATCCTTTTGCTACAATGCAACAGAGCGTTACCTTGCATTTCTTGAACAATACCCGGAGCTTTCCAAACGGCTCCCAAATACACAAATCGCTTCCTATTTAGGAATAACCCCCGAATTCCTGAGTAAAATCAGAAGAGAACTGGTTTCAAAATGAAAAACCTTAACCTAGTTTAAGGTTTTTTCTTACGATAGTTTATAAGTCCGCCATCAGGATCTGCCCCACCTTTGTGTTGTAATAATTGATAACAAAAACAACATAAAAATGAAAGCGATCCTATTAGAAAAAAATGGAGACCAGAGGTTTTAACTATTCAGGAAATTGAAGAGCCTCAAACCACCGATGGCGCAGTAAAAATAAAGATCAGAGCCTTTGGGTTAAATAAAATGGAGTCCTATAAAAGAAAGGGAATTATGGGACCTGTTACAGCACCGACTGTTTTAGGAATAGAAGCTGCCGGCGAAGTCGTTGAAGATAAATCAGGCAGATTTAAAATTGGTCAGAAAGTAGTAACCATGATGGGTGGACTAGGTATGACCCGCCAGGGCAGCTATGCTGAATATGTGGTTTCCCCTGCCGACAATGTCCTGGCTATTAACAGTAATATTTCCTATGAAGAACTTGCGGCTATCCCGGAATCATTTGGTACAGCTGCTGTTGTTCTGGATAAGGTTCTAAAGGTTGTTACAGGAGAAACGTTACTTGTGAAAGGTGGTACCAGTGCAGCAGGTGCAGCAGCCATACTTTACGCCAAACTAAAAGGCGTTAAGGTGATTGCCACCACAAGAAATGCAAACAAATCTTTCCGTCTAAAAGAACTGGGTGCAGATTATATTATCATTGATAATGGAAATGTTTCTCAGGAGGTACGAAAAATAATTCCTGAAGGCGTCCACTATGCGTTGGATATCGTGGGAGGAGAAGGCATACTTGATACAGTTGCAGCAGTAAGGGCTTTTGGTGAAGTTACCGTTATTGGTTTACTCAGCGGTGCCCCTGTCATCTCCAATTTAAACTTAATGACTCAGCTGGGTCAATCTGTTAAATTAAGTTTTTCACTCAGCGGATTATTAGGTTCTAAAGTTTATCCACTGACAGAAACCCCTTTAAATTTCATTGCAGATCAGATCGTATCTGGCAAAATGCCTTCATTAAGAACCGCTACATTCACTTTTGACCAGATTGCGGAAGCTCACAAACTAATGGACAGCAATAAAACAAATGGCAAAATAGTAGTAACTGCTTAAACTGAATAACATGAAAAAGTCAATCCTGCCGATGATTACAGGTATACTCCTGTTATCAATTGGTTTAGCAAACGCTCAAAATAAGACACAATTCAACAACAATAAAAAAACTATCAAAATGGAAACAGCAAAAACAGCAATCGAAAAATTACTTTTCAACTATCAGGATGCACTGAATACATCAGATGTAAATAAGGTACTGTCATTATATACAAAAGACGGCATATTTATGCCACAGGGTGGTCCTTCTGCTGTTGGCCAGGAACAATTAAAAGGATCATATGAGTTTGTATTTAAAACCTTGCAATTGAACATCAAATTTCAAATTGATGAAGTTACCCTGATCAATGAGAATTATGCATTTGCCAGAACAGTTTCAAGAGGAACACAGTTGATTCATGCAACCGGCGTTAAAGGAGAAGAAGAGAACAGAGAGTTATTTGTTTTACAGAAAGAAAATGGTGCATGGAAAATTGCCCGATATATTTTCAACAAAATGAAATAATAAATCTATTACCGGAGCTGCTTAATTAAAGGCAGCTCCGGGATATAGCTATATTTCTACCACTATTTTTCCTTTGGCCTGATTACTTTCCATGTAAGTATGCGCGCTTACAATCTGATCCAGTTTAAATACTTTGTCAATGTTCAAAGCAATATTTCCCTTAGCCACCTCATCAATAAAGTCCTGAAGTAAATTCTTATCTAAATTACCCGCTTCACCCATATAAACCGTTAACCGGCCTAAAGATGGGATATCGCCCATAGGAGTAAATTCATTCATTGTCCATTCTCCGCTTAGTATTCCTGTCATACATACCACACCTTTTGACCGTATACATTTTAATGAATCTTTAAGTGTGGCTGTCCCAATGAGTTCAAGAACCTTATCAACCCCCTCAGGAAACAAGTTTTTCAGTCTCATATTAACTTCACCATCATCTATTAAAACATGATCTGCACCATTTGCTTTAAGATCCTGTTCTTTATCCCAATTCCTGGTAGTGGATATTACGGTTAACCCATAATGTTTGGCCAGTTGGCAGGCCAGCATCCCGATAGAAGAAGTTCCTCCGCGAATTAAGAGCACTTCTCCTTTTTTAACTTCCAATGCCTGGGTTAACGATCCCGATACAGTCTGGAACATCTCTGGTATCGCTCCAAGGACATCCCACGACAAGTCGCTTTCAAATGGGAAGACAATTTCCAAAGGGACTGTTACAAACTCAGCATAGCTACCATCAAAATCTCTACCCATGCCCCCCATAATTGCGGCTACTTTTTGCCCCACTTTATAAGTTCCCGAAGCATCTTCCTCTACCTCCCCCACACATTCTATTCCCTGAATCCTTGGGAACTTCACATTTGGCGAGTCACCCTGTCTTGTAAATATTTCAGACCTGTTAATTCCAAAGGCTTTGATTTTAATTAAGATCCAGCCTTGTTGCAACCGGGGTTTCAGTTTTTCCTCTAATTGAATTACGTCAGGACCGCCTGCTTTAGGAGTTATTGCTGCTTTCATTGTGCTGAATTTATGAATCACTACCGAACTGTTTCTCCTGTTAAGGGACAAAACTAATAACACAAAAATTGAAATAATTGTTTGTCGGGCATACTTCTGTTTAACTATCCATAACTCTTTTCTGAAAGCTTATCAAACACAGACTATACATATTAGTTGATATGAAAAGATCTCCTGAATTCCAGTGGTGAAACATCAGTTTTCTGTTTAAATAATTTACTGAAGGATTGAGGGTGTTCAAAACCTAATTCATAGGCAATTTCACTGACAGAAAGACTTGTGGCAGATAGTTTTTCTTTCGCCTTCCCGATTAGTTTTTCATGGATATGCTGCTGTGCACTCAATCCGGTCAATATTCTGAGTAAACTACTTAGGTACTTAGCAGAAACATTCAGCTGATCAGCCAAAAGCCCGACTGTGGGCAATCCAGTTTTGACGAGATCCTTTTCGTTAAAGTAAGTCGTCAACAGGTGCTCCATTTTTTCCAGGAGTTTGTGTCCGGCCTTTTTACGGGTCAGAAATTGCCGGTTGTAAAACCTTTCCGAATAATTAAGCAGCGTATCAATCTGCGACAGGATAATATTCTGGCTGTATTTATCAATATTGGTTTGGTATTCCTGTCTGATATCTTCTATAATTCGCTCCAGCAGCTGTTCTTCTCTCTTAGATACAAACAAAGCTTCATGGATGGTGTAATCAAAGTACTCATAGCTTTTAATCTTTTTACCCAGGGAAGAGTTCCATATAAAGTCGGGATGTATGAGGAGCATCCAGCCCGATTTTTCACCAGATACATCTGCCTCTCTTTTAATACTGAATATTTGTCCTGGTGCGATAAAAAACATAACCCCCTCGTCAAAATCGTAAGCTTGCTGTCCATATCTGATATTGCCACCTATATTTCGTTTCAGGGAGATGAGATAAAAGTCAAGCATCCAGCTCTGGTTAAGCTGTTCTCCGGTAAGCCGCACGTCAGCATAATTAATCACACTGATTAATGGATGCTCCGGCGCAGCCAGTCCACGGGACCGATGAAATTCGGTAATAGTTTTTATCCGTTGAATGTTAGCCATAACTTATCCAAAAATATATACTTTGTTATTAAAAATAATAAATCAAAGGGAAATCAGAACTATATTTCCCTTTGACAACCCTGCTTAAACAGCGCGAAAAACAGCAAACTTAATCTTCCTGAAAGTAGACCGTGGCAAAGTTCTCTGCAAATTCGGCCAGTTTGACTTTACCCAAAACCGGCTGATTGCAGTAATAGTCTTCGTATAATCTGCCATCGCGCTGACTGGCTTGCATCTCTATAAAACCCTGAGCAATCCGGGGATTAAATCCAATACTTAACCATGAATTTAAAAGCTGCTCATCCGGAATGACTTTCCATTGTAAGTCTGGCTTTCCGATCGCCTTTCCAAACACTGCGGCAATTTCATTCGGCGAAACCTCATCACTGGCTATATAACGCACAGTTCTACCTTCAAAAGGCAGTTCAATCTCTTCTGCAATCACCGCTGCAATGTCCAGAGGAGAAACCCAGGGCTCTTTTTGATCACCGCCATAGTTAGAAATGATAGCGCCCTGGTTTTTGATCGTTGAAACAAAAGAGAACATATTGGTATAGAAACCCACCGGGCGTAAAGTTTTAACAGACACATCAGCAGGTAACTGCTTCAATATATGCTCCACATTATGATGGAATCTTAAAATGCCATTATCTTTATCCATATGTGCGCCAATGCTGCTAAGATGTATTATTTTTTTTACACCTGAATGGCTGACAGCCTGCTTGTAGTTATGACCAATCTGATCAATTACATCCATAAAATCAACTTCTTTATCAGACAAATCACCACCAGCGGCATCCATCGTTTCCATCAGATATACGATATCTGCGCCCTGAAAAGTCCTGGTCAGGAAAGAAGCGTCCTGCATGATACCAATTGCTGCCTGAGCACCAAGCGCCTCAATTGCCGGTTTTCGCTCTGCATTACTGCTGATGACTGTTACAGTATGACCATTTTGTATTAAAGTCTGGGTAAGAGGTTTTCCGATGTTTCCGATAGAACCTGTAAGTACAATTTTCATATTTTTTTTATTTTGCTGATACAAAGTTCTGCAGCAACACCATCGAAAAAGTAACCAAATGACCAGTTCTTGTAGCCAAATGGCATCAGCAATATAAATAGCACGAATCCGGTCCTGTTAGGAAAATACAACAATAAACTGTAGCTTCATCCTTCGTTACAAATGAGGCATAAAAACAGAATCGGCATTTTCATTTTCACCCTTGGGGTGCTTATGTTATTGGTACGTCCTTATTTAGTTTATCAGATAACTACAACCGATAGTTATAAAACGAATCCGGCAATGGCCTGGAATCTCTTACAACGACTGGTCAAAAAAAAGGATGATAACCACGAACAACATGCTGAGGTAGCCCGGATCATGCTTCTTTCGCAAAAGACAGTGATTAGTTCTACCTGTCATTTCCTTAATAAGATAATACAGGCCGTCCCCTCCTATCCAATCTCATGGTATCAACAGGTATCACATCACTGTTTTCAACCAGGCGCGCCATAACTGATCCTTTAGTCAGCAGCACAGAAAAACAATCCTGTTGCTAATTTATCAGATGATATACGGGGTCTGCCTGCGGGCAGAACATTCCCGGTAGGCATCTTAACTATTAAATCATGAATTAAATTTATATTCATTTAATCATTTATGAGAACAATTCTCAAAACTTCTCTTCTTTTACTGAGCACTTTAAGTCTTAAAGCTGTGCCTGCATCTGCGCAATTAAATAAAGTGAAACATGTTGTCGTGATCTATATGGAAAACCACAGCTTCGATAATTTGTACGGGCAATTCCCTGGTGCAGACGGTCTGGAGCAAGCCAGTAAGGAAAATATTATTCAGCTGGATCATGAAAACAAGCCCTATCAGACTCTGCCGCCAATCCCAAGAAGCAGTGCTTTTCCAACCAATCTGCCTAATACCTATTTCAATATCGATCAATATGTAGCCGCAGACCAGGTCACTCCGGATGTTACACATCGTTTTTACCAGGAGCAATTACAGATCAACGGAGGCAAGATGAATAAGTTTGCCCATTATAACTTTACCAAAGGTTTCGCCATGGGGTATTATCGGACCAAAGATATTCCGTTATATGAGCTCGCCAAAAAATACACCCTATGTGATCACTTCTTTCATAGCGTCTTTGGTGGTTCATTTCTAAACCACCAGTGGCTGGTTGCTGCAGCCTCGCCAACATTTCCTAATGCACCCGCCAGTATTGTCGCTCAGGTGGATGCCAGAGGCAAATTAATCAAAGACGGTACAGTTACACCTGACGGCTATGCCGTGAACACAATCAATTCGATTAATCTCTATCCTGCAGGTGGCAACCCGGCGTTCCTGGTACCTACACAGACAGGGCCTAATATTGGTGACCGTTTATCTGACAAGGGTATTTCCTGGGCCTGGTATTCAGGTGGATGGAACAATGCCGTTGCCGGTAAACCAGACCCCTCTTTTACTTATCATCATCAGCCTTTTGCCTATTTTACCCGTTATGCTAAAGGAACGCCTGGGAGAAAAGAACATTTAAAAGATGAAACTGAATTTTTAGAAGCCGCAAAAAATGGTACTTTACCAGCAGTGTCATTTGTTAAACCTATAGGATTGGAAAATGAACATCCTGGTGAATCGACTATAACCGGAGGAGAAAGTCATGCTGTAAAACTGATCAATGCAGTGCTCAATGGTCCAAACAGTAAGGATGTGGTCATCATTCTTACCTACGATGAAAATGGCGGTTTCTGGGATCATATAGCTCCTCCGGTAATTGACAAATGGGGACCTGGAACACGTATACCAGCCTTAATCATCTCCCCTTTTGCCAAAAAGAATTACGTTGACCATACTCCTTATGAAACCGTAAGTATCCTGTCTTTTATAGAAAAAAGATGGGGACTAAACCCCCTTAACAAACGTGATCAGGAAGCTGACCCTTTAAGCCATGCGTTCGATTTCTAAGCTGATTATCTTTAGTCTTCTGGCACTGGTGACAGTGTCCCTGCTTTCGCTGAGACAGCCGGATATTCCGGCTGTCCGGATTAAAGAGCAATTGATTCATCAGGCAAACCATCTGCTCATTGAGGTTAAATTGCTGCAGGCATCAAGAATGGATATTGCACAAAATCATTTACTACAACAGCGTTTCCGTAATGTAAGACTGGCTTATAAGCAACTGGAGTGGGCAACCGAATACTTCGCCCCGCTGACTGCACGACAGGTGAATGGGCCTCCCGTACCTGAAACTGAACTCAGTGGGCTGGTTATCGAGCCAGCAGGGTTACAGGTCATCGAGCAATACCTTTTTCCCCGTTTTGTCCCAGGTAAAAAACAAGAACTAAACGACCTGTTGAATCAGCTGGAAGTCAACGCAACTGAATTCAGAGAATACTTCCAGAAGTCAGATTTGCAGGACTGGCAGATACTCGATGCAGTAAAACTTGAGGTTTTTCGTATCGAGGCACTTGGTCTTAATGATTTTGATGACCCTTTATCCAAAAGATGTTTTATTGAATCAGCAGCCGCTTTACAAAGTGTACAGAAAGTTACCGGTTACTATGCTGAGTTACCTGGATTTGCCCCTGCAGTACGTTATCTGCAGCGTCCTGTAACCTTTAATCTTTTTGACCGCGCTATCTTTATCACCCGTTATGCAAATCCACTGACCCGGTCACTCCAAGTATTAAAGACAGAACTCAAACTGCCCGATGTTCGTTATAACCGCCTGCTTAATCAGAATGCTTCAACTTTATTTGATACAAATGCTTTTAACCGTAATGCCTATATCGCTGAATTGAGAGATTCTGTAACTCCGGAAAAGATAGTTTTAGGAAAGAAATTATTCTTCGATACTATACTTTCCGGCAATGGTAAACGTAGCTGCGCTTCCTGTCATCAGCCAAATCTGGCTTTTACAGACGGACTCATCAAAAATCTGGATGTTACCGAAAAAAAGACGATCAAACGTAATACCCCTACCCTAATCAATGCAGCTTTACAACCAGCACAATTTTATGACCTGCGGGCGCCCTCGCTGGAAGATCAGGTTATGGCCGTGGTGCAGAACAAAGAAGAGATGCATGGAAATATGAGTCTGGTAACCGGTAAGCTCTGGCGTGATAGCAGCTATCGCAAACTGTTCAGCCTGACCTATCCGCAAAAAGAACGTATTAAGATTGACACCTTTGAAGTGATGAATGCGCTGGCGGGTTATGTACGCAGCCTGACTGCGCTGAACAGTCGTTTTGATTCCTATATGCAGGGCGATAAATACGTACTGAAAAATGCAGAAATAGCAGGTTTCAATCTATTTATGGGCAAAGCACGCTGCGGAACCTGTCATTACCTGCCACTGTTCAACAGCGTATTACCACCACGTTATATGCAAATGGAGGCAGAAGTAATCGGAGTACCACAAAAAAGAAATGGCAAGCATATTGATCCCGATCCTGGGCTCTGCAGCATTCAGCCCGGAGATTTTAATCGTCATGCTTTCAAAACTACCACTGTGCGTAACACTGCCCGGACAGCGCCATATATGCACAATGGTGTATTCCGCACACTAGAAGAAGTAATTGATTTCTACAACAAAGGCGGCGGAACAGGAACAGGTATTAAGGTTCCCAATCAAACTCTGGATGCAGCACCACTAAAGTTAAATAAAAAAGAGAAAGCCAACTTGATTGATTTTATCAGGAGCCTGGACAGCCGCATAAACCTCACTCCTCCAGATATTGCACTGCAAACCCTACCCAGTCCTTTACAGAACTATCCACATAAACATCGGGCTGAATCCCAATATTGTCTATCGGATAATCCGGCAGACGCATTGCCCTGTAGGTAGGCATGAAGACCTGATACCCCGGACATCCGAAATCAACCAGATAAGCATTACCATAATCCAATGCGCCATAACTCGAGGTACCTATCAACTTGACTTTTTTGCTTTGTTTTGCAATAAATAAAAAGTACTCTGCCGAACTTCCGGTACCCTTATCAGCAAGGATAACAATTTGTCTGGGAGCTTTAGATGCCAGTTCAACTTTTTCAATGTAGACAGGTTTACCTGCATCATTAAAGTTTACAAAATGCCCCGGATTTTCTTTTAACTTTTTTATCTGTTTGTCTATTCCATCTGTTGGAGTATCCTTATCCAGACTCGCTTTGTAGGCCTGAAGATTTCCAATATAAGTCTGGGTAGATAGAAATTCAGCGCCCGTATTCCGTATTGATTTTCCAGAGATAAAAGGAAGAAGTTTTTGATAAGCACTTGTAGTTCCACCCGGATTGCCACGAAGGTCTATGATCAGGTTTTCGCTCTCTTCGAGCTGTGTCTGGTTCTGAGAGATCAGCTGATCAATTTTTTCCAGGTTATGATATTCAAAACTTGGTAACTTAAGGATTACTGTCCGTGCAGATAGTTTTTTGAAATAAAAGCCAGCCAGCTCTTTCAGTTTTTCTTCCAGTTGAGTCTTAGTTACCGATGGCTTGGGAACTTCTCTAACCAGTACAACACCTACTGCATCCAAAAACAAAATACCTTCTTTATACACGTTGTAATGTCCTCTTTTTTTCGATCGGTCCCGCATTGCATACTCAAAAGCACCATCAGAAAACAACCTGAATTTGATATCCCCGGTTTTCCAGGCTGTTGATTTTGCCTCGATAATAAAACCAGTATATTGATTTCCACTTTCTTTTTTAATTCCAATTTTATACCCTTCTGTTGACCATACTCCTTCCAGTGTGTCCCGCGTGGTCTTAATCTTATCCTGGAAATCTGGTATACCAAAGGCTACAGCTTCTGCAGAACCATTTGCGGCAGAAAAAGGAGATCCGTTTGCCCCAACCCATAAATGCGGATCTCTGAAGAAATCAGTATACTTTTTCAGTACCTTTTCACAGGTACCTGCATTTGCATTTCCAGCCTGCATGGTCAGATGCTGTTTCAGCTCTTCGTAGGCTGGTTTCTCTCCTGTCTTTACTGAAAACCCGGGATACTCAGTCTCGACTTTTTTGACTAGTTTTTCCAGTGTCACTGTACAATTACAAGCTGATTGCTGTGCAAACATGGAATAGGAGAATACATTAAGAGCGAAACAAAGTAGTAGTCTTTTCATATAAAAATCTATTTTTAGAACAGCTAATTTAGCCCTCCGCTCCCGGCTAAAATTGTAAAAATGTAAACTACTAGATAAATAACCAGACGTATGCATTATTGAGATCTACTTTTTTAAAGAAAGTATTGGGATTGACATTGGTGAGTTGTTTAAAATCCTTTATCAGATGTGATTGATCGTAAAAAAGGCTCTCATAAGAAAGTTCAGTAAGGTTATTAATATTTTTCTGTTTTGTTATCGTCTTTCTGAAGCGATGAATGCGCCTAAATTCCGAGGGTGATTTACCAATAAACCTGGTAAAAAGCCTATTCAGGTATTGCCTGGAAAAGTTGTTGTTTTGAGCAATCTCCTCTATCTTCAGATCCGATTCTATATCGGCTATAATTTTCTCCATCAATCCAGGTTCCCGGACATTAAGTTTTGAAATCAGGTAATTTTCAAGGCTTTGCTGCTGAAGGTTCCTATCCTCCTCAACCAGGATCCCGCCCATCGCCGGTATAAAATCTGTAAAGGGATTAAAATCCAGCGAATTCTCTTTCTGCAAAAACTCATGGGCATTATCCAGAAAATAATTGATGGCCAAGGGCTTAAAGTAAATCGTAATTTCTTTTATCCCGTTCTCTAACGTAACCTCGATTGGAGAAATATAACGTGAAACATAGTTGGCAACAATGTTCTTCTGCTTTGAGGGTTTAACGATAATTTTATTATTCCCGGCATCAATCTCAACATCCTTGCTCACTGAAACAATAAAGAAGTTATTCGGAAAAGTCCAGTAATGTAATCTTTCAGGATTTTTATCGGGAGAGATAAAATAATAACCTTCTATATATCTTTTCAGAACCTGATTTACAGGCCTGTAAAATTCCATTTTCATCTTCCTTTTAGTTTATTATTGCCAGGTGGTTAGTTAAAGAACGAGCCTGAGCATAGCGTTTAACCGAAGATGCAAATATAAGATTAGCCTGATATATTGATGGATAAGATTGAATAAAACCTCTGCTGTTTTGTATGTATAACGCCCATATTTCTATCATTATTGCGTACAGAAAAATATAGTCAAAAACCTTTGTTTTAACACATTAGACCATATACTTTTGGCTTTTCACCCTCATAAAACGCCATCTCATGATCCCTGAAAGCAATCTCAACAGCACAAAAAAGACATCCATCATTAGACCTTCCATCCGTCAAAAAAAGGGTAATACATATCTGATTTGCTTTCAGGAGACCGACCGGTCAGGTGTTATGCTGGTTGGTGGTAAAGGGGCTAATCTCGGCGAACTGTCCCGAATCAACGAAATACAGGTACCAGAGGGTTTCTGTATAACCACTAAGGCCTATAAAAAAATTACCCGAAACAATCAGGAATTTAACAACCTCCTGGATGAGCTCATACAACTTAAAACAGAAGAGAGAAAAAGTATAACCACAATCAGTGCAAAAATCCGCACAGTTATCGAAAGTACTCCCATTCCAAAAGAGATCACAGGAGAGATTTTGTATTATCTCACAAAGTTTGATAGAAAAACCGCCTTTGCAGTACGATCCAGTGCTACAGCAGAAGACCTCCCTGCAGCCTCCTTTGCAGGACAGCAGGATACCTATCTGAATATTATTGGAAAAGAGGAAATCCTAAAACATATCAGCAAATGCTGGGCCTCCCTATTTACCGAAAGAGCGGTAATTTACCGTCTTCAGAATGGCTTTGATCACCGTAAAGTACAGCTCTCTGTGATTATACAGCAAATGGTCTTTCCTGAGGCAGCAGGAATTATGTTTACAGCCGATCCCGTCACGTCCAACAGAAAAGTATTATCAATTGATGCCAGCTTCGGACTTGGCGAGGCTATGGTCTCCGGTCTGGTCAATACAGATCTTTATAAAGTCTGTAACAGCACGATTACCGAAAAGAAGATATCCACCAAAAAACTGGCTGTTCATGCCTTAAAAGGCGGAGGTACAAAAGAACAGGAGATCGAGCCTCAATGGCAGAATAAACAAGTATTGACCGATAGACAGATTTTACAGCTTGAGCAAACAGGCAGAAAGATCGAAGCACATTTCGGCCAGCCTCAGGATATTGAATGGTGTTTGGCTGATGAGCTGTTTTATATTGTCCAGAGCAGACCAATTACTACTTTATACCCAATCCCCGAAGTAAATGATAATGAAAACCATGTTTTTGTCTCTGTTGGTCATAATCAGATGATGACAGATGCGATGAAACCATTGGGATTATCTTTCTTCCTGTCAGCAACATTTGGACCGATGCATCAGGCAGGCGGAAGGTTATTTGTAGACATCACTGCCAGACTGGCCTCAGCAGAGAGCAGAAAAACGATAATGAATACCCTGGGTAAATCAGATCTGCTCATCAAAGATGCACTGATAACGATTATAGAACGGGAAGGCTTTATCAAATTTGCACCAGATGATAAAAATAAAGACGATAAGACTGTATCACCTGCCAGCTTAAAGCCACAACCAGAAAATGGTCCGGCTATCGTTTCAGATTTAATTCAGCATAGCCGTGCATCTATAGAAGAATTGAAACTAAACATCCGGACAAAATCTGGTGTGGAATTATTCGATTTTATTCAGGAAGACATCCCGCAATTGAGGAAGACACTATTTGCTCCGCAAAGTCTCAATGTGATTATGAATGCCATAGATGCTTCATTCTGGATTAATGAAAAAATGAACGAATGGTTAGGCGAGAAAAATGCAGCAGATATTCTTTCACAATCTGTTCCCAACAATATTACCTCAGAAATGGGTCTGGAGCTATTGAACGTTGCAGATATAATTCGTCCTTATCCGGCAGTCACGGCTTATCTGCAACAAGTAAAAGAGGATGACTTTCTGGAGGAACTAACCAGATTTGATGGAGGAAAACAAGCCCTGGATGCTATCAATGCCTATCTCAACAAATACGGAATGCGCTGTACCGGTGAGATTGATATTACCAGAATGCGCTGGAGTGAAAAGCCATTAACACTTGTCCCTGCGATTCTCAACAACATTAAAAACTTTGAACCAGGTGCAGGCAGGCAGAGATTTGAACAAGGGCTGCAGGAAGCTTTGAAAAAAGAAAAATACTTATTGGAGCGGTTGAGTCAGCTGGAGGATGGCAAAGAAAAAGCCAGAGAGACCAAACAAAAGATCAGCCTGATCCGCAGCACTATCGGTTATCGGGAATATCCAAAATACGGTATGGTCAATCGTTACTTTATTTATAAACAGGCGCTGCTGAAAGAAGCAGAACAACTATTACAAGCCAATATTATTCAGCAGAAAGAAGACATCTATTATCTCACCATAGAAGAATTTCGTGAAGCAGTACGCACAGGTAAGCCCGATTACCGGATTATTAACGCCAGAAAAGAAGAATACAAATTATATGAGAAGTTAAGCCCGCCACGCGTGATCACTTCAGATGGTGAAATTATTACAGGTAAATATAGATGCGAAAACCTGCCTGATGGAGCCATAGCAGGTCTGGCAGTTTCTTCCGGTATTATAGAAGGAAGGGCACGTGTTATTCTAAACATCGAAGATGCAGAGCTTGAAGACGGGGATATATTAGTTACTTCATTTACCGATCCCAGCTGGACTCCATTATTTGTCTCTATCAAAGGGCTGGTCACTGAAGTTGGCGGACTGATGACTCACGGAGCAGTTATCGCCCGTGAATACGGCTTACCAGCAATTGTAGGTGTAGAAAATGCAACCAGGCTGATCAAAGACGGTCAGAGAATTCGCGTAAACGGAACTGACGGATATATAGAGATACTATAAATGAGCTAAAAATAATCTGAGCCTATCATTATGTAACAATAACGTTTAATAACATTGCTCAATTGCTGTAGAAACCAGATTTGAAAATACGCAGAACGAAACTCATTTTATTGTATAAAAAATTACCGTAACTTTTACAATCATCCTGAATCATGAAGATGCAAATATATATACAGCCATAGCTCACTATCAAATGAACCAATCCCTTTACCACTCTCCTGCTGCTGAGGAAACAAAAGCAGTCAATGCCAGTTCCATTCAAATAACAGAACATCAGGTTGAATATCTTTCTTCATTAACAGCTTTACGCGGGATAGCTGCATTGCTGGTTGCGGTATTTCATTTTGAAATGGCCATTGCCAGGTTTGTTCCTGCCTCACAAACCATGTTTTTTTGAAAAATGCTACCTGATGGTGGATCTGTTCTTTATCATGAGCGGCTTTATTATGATGCATGTATACAGCAGCCATTTTAAAAACAATATACAGGCAAGCTCATTAAAAAGCTTTCTTGTTGCCCGTTTTGCAAGAGTTTACCCACTGCATCTGTTTTCTCTCCTGTTGCTGGTCATTATTGTACGCTGGATTACCAATTGGGGAAATCCGCCTATTATCCTTGAACAACCGGCAGATATTCTGCCAAATATCTTTTTACTCCAGTCCTTTGGCTTTACAAAAATCTATTCCTGGAATATCCCTTCCTGGAGTATCAGTGCTGAATTCGCTGCCTATCTGCTATTTCCATTAATTGCACTAAGCATCAATCGAAAAAAGATTGTTTCAGTTATACTTTTACTCCTGTTTGTTGTAGCGGCATATTATGCCATTATGTATTTGCTCCCGCGAAAAAACCCACTGTATCCTTCAATACCGGTTCCTCATAATCTGAATACCACATTCGATTACGGTTATATCCGCGGAATAGCCGGATTTACAACTGGTATTCTGGTCTACCTGGTCTACCAGCTAACCGCTGTCAGGAAACTTTTCTCTTCTGACCTGGTATCCCTGCTATTCATTCTCGGGATGACCATAGCTATGCATTTTTCACTGAATGACGGAATCACTGTTTTCCTGTTTGCAGGCCTGGTACTTAGCTTTACAGCTAATAAAGGCAGAATAGCTAAATTCTGTAACCGGAAATTCATGCAGTTTCTTGGAGATATTTCTTATTCCGTTTATCTCATGCAGATCTTTTTGCAGGAACCATTTTCACACGATATATATCTGCCAGGCATTACAGGAATAGGCCGGGGCAAACAGAACATTGATTTTTCCAGTGGAATTATGTATTGCATGATCTATCTCGTTTTGCTTGTTCTGCTGTCTTATCTGACTTACCGGTGGGTGGAGCGTCCCAGCCGGAAATTCATCAATCGTATCTGGGGAAATAAAGTCAATAGTTAGCCAAAAACTAGGGCAGAAATATCGTTTTAGCTTCAACAGGATTAGATAAAACTGAAAAAGTAGTGGTTTTCCCAAATTTGGAGAATTCATTCAGCTTCAGACTCAGATCAGCAGATGACCTGATTACTATATTGACAAAAAAGCAATATTCTCCGGTAATATGAGCAATATTGGTAACCCCTTCCATTTCTTTTACTTCGTGCAGAAAGGGATTAATATTCGCATGTGGCAATTGTACGGCGACCATTACTGTTTGCTGATAGTTTAACTGCATAAAATCAATATTTGCAGTAAACCCTTTGATGATTCCTTCCTCCCGCATACGTTTTATCCTTTCTGCCACAGCCGGTGCAGTAAGGCCAACCTTTCTTCCGATTTCTGCATTACTTACTCTTGCATCAAGCTGTAACTCGTTCAGTATGGCATAGTGTAGTTCATCTATCTTCATCATAAAAACATCGATTCAAAAGTTAACTGGCTTTTTTCCTTAGAAACGAAAGCTAAACTAACCAATTATCCGCTGACCTTTATTCCAAAATAAACAGATGACAAAAAACGGATATTAAGATATGAGTAAAAAAGAAGTGCTGAACAATACAGAGCTGAAACATGGTATGGCTCCAATCCACAATAATTTGCGCATACATTATGTAGATGCAGGCAGTGGCGATAAAACAATCGTATTATTACACGGTTTTCCGCAAACCTGGTGGGAATGGCGATTGATAATTCCCCGGCTTGTGAATGCAGGTTTCCGGGTAATTGCTCCGGATTATCGCGGTGCAGGAGATTCCTGGCGTCCACCCGCAGGTTATGATAAACGAACCATGGCAGGTGATATTCATCAGCTCATTAAAGAACACCTCCAGATCAAAGGTCCGGTGATCATGGCTGGCCATGATATAGGTTTAATGGTGGCTTATGCTTATGCGCAGGAATACAGAGAAGATGTATCCCATCTCATTGTTATAGATGCTCCTTTGCCTGGTACCCTGGCTTTTGATAAAATACGCTCAGATCATCGCGTCTGGCATTTTTCATTTCATAACGTACCTGATTTACCAGAATTCCTGATTGCCGGGCGTGAACGCGAGTATCTTCAGGCATTTTTCAACTACCGGATATTTAATACCGGTGCCATAGACAGCGAAGATCTCGACGTATTTGTATCAGCCTATTCAGCTCCTGGTGCTATCCGGGCCGGGCTGGAAGTATATCGAGCCTTTGACCAGGATATCAAAGACAACAGAGCGCAACTTCAAAAAAACGGAAAACTTGCTATACCCGTTCTGGCCATTGGGGGACAGATAAGTACAAGTGGTTCTATCATGAAAGAAATGATGGAAGAAGTAGCGGACCAGGTGACCAGCGTCCGGATACCAGGTACTGCCCATTGGATAGCAGAAGAAAATCCTGAAGTATTTCTCTCAGAAGTTCTGAGATTTTTGCAATAATGTTTCGTATCCTTATTTAAATTATGAAAGAGATGGATCAGATCAAAAGCCCTGCAACCGGGCAAAAACCAAGAGCAAGAACACTTGGAATTCCTTTCGATGGTACTACAGGAGAATTTAATGCCATAACAGATGTAAAAGGCGTTGAGGTAGGTTATAGCACAATTATCTCTGGAGATGATGAAAATTCAGACGGAAAAAAACCGGTCAGAACAGGAGTAACAGCCATATTACCAAGAGGGAGAAATAATAATCCTGTCTTTGCAAACTGGTATACCCTGAATGGAAATGGCGAAATGACCGGCACCACCTGGATGACTGAATCTGGTTTCCTGGAAACCCCGATTATGATCACCAATACCAACAGCGTGGGTGTGGTCAGAGATGCCGTATTAAAGTGGTTTGTAAAAACGGACTGGTATAAAGAGGATTACTGGTATACCTACCCTGTTGTAGCAGAAACTTACGATGGTATCATGAATGATATTTATGGATTTCATGTAAAAGAAGAACATGTCTACGAAGCATTAAATCAGGCTAAATCAGGCCCTATAGCAGAAGGAAATGTTGGCGGTGGAACCGGTATGCGCTGTTTAGGCTTTAAAGGCGGAACCGGAACTTCATCAAGAGTTGTGAAAATTGGTGATTCAACTTATACAGTTGGTGCTTTAGTCCAGTCAAATTTTGGAGAAAAAAGACATCTGACTATTGCTGGTGCTCCGGTTGGGAAAGAACTGTTAAATACGATGAATTATGAGATCAATACACCTTCTTCACGTATAAAAGAAGGCGATGGGTCTATTATTGTAGTAGTAGCAACCGATGCTCCATTACTCCCACATCAGCTAAAAAGGATTGCTACCAGAGTATCCATTGGCCTGGGGATGGTTGGCGGTCTGGGGAACAATGGATCAGGTGATATTTTCATTGCTTTTTCAACTGCAAATCCGGCTGCCTTTCAAAGAACAGCTATTGCAAAAACTGAGGCATTACCGAACGATTTAATGGATCCACTATTCGAGGCAACTGTTCAGTCTGTTGAAGAATCAATTATTAATGCTATGATTGCCGCAGAAACAATGGTAGGTGTCCATGGAAATAAAGCCTATGGAATTCCTCATGATTCAGTCATAGATATATTAAAGAAATACAACAGAATATAATGCCCTTCAGGTCCGGATTAACCCTTTTATCTATATCTTTAGGCTTAAAAAATCCTTATGCTTAAACAGAGTATCAACACGGTAGTACTACTCCTTTTTCTGACATTCAGTTCTTTGTTTGCCTGTGCTCAAAAAGTAGCAGAACCTACAAGAAATCCGCCAGAATGGACTCAGCCTTACCAGCCTTTCCGGATTGCAGGTAATTTATATTACGTGGGTACCAGTGATCTGGCCAGTTATCTGATTACAACCCCAAAAGGTCATATTCTGATCAATACTGGTCTTTCTTCATCTTTATCATCGATTAAAGCGAATGTAAAAACCCTGGGCTTCAAATTTAGCGATATCAAAATACTACTGACCACTCAGGCTCATTTTGACCACATGGGTGCAATGGCAGCTATCAAAAAACTGACTGGTGCTAAGTTTATGGTAGATGAAAAGGATGCGAAAGTTGCAGCAGATGGAGGAAGATCAGATTATGCCCTGGGTGGTCATAGAAGTACTTATGTACCGGTTAAGGCAGACCGTATTTTACATGATAAGGATAAGATAACCTTAGGTGGGATGGAGCTCGTTATGCTACATCATCCCGGTCATACCCAAGGTTCATGCAGTTTCCTGTTTAATGTCAAAGATGAAAGCAGAGTTTATAGCGTCCTGATAGCCAATATGCCAACAATTGTCACAGAAAAAAAGTTCTCCGAAGTAACGACCTATCCAGGCATTGCCAAAGATTATGCCTATACGCTGAATGCGATGAAAAAGCTGAAATTTGATATGTGGCTTTCCTCTCATGCCAGTCAGTTTGGACTGCTGACCAAACACAAGCCTGGTGATGCCTATAATCCTGCCGCATTTATTGATCAGAAGGGTTATGATTCAGCAATCCGAGATTTAGAAGATAAATTTCTCAGGAAAGAATAATTAAGGCTATTTATACCGGAGTAAGCCAGTTATATGAGCAAAAAAATCCCCTGCAATAATGTGTACAGGGGATTTTTTTAAAGAAACAATATTTTATTCAGTAATCAACGCACTAATACGCACCCACTTCGGCTATTGAAGCATTTGCCGGATTAGGCGTATAAGCACTTTTAGCTGTTACTTTGAAATACCTGAATGTTTTTGCAACTGGTAAATTAAAGTACTGAAAGAAATTATTCTGAGCTAATGTAATATTTAACACGCTAGTCCATGTTGTACCATCACTGCTGACCAGTACTTCAACCTCTTTGCTCATGCTGCTGGTACTTCCTGAACGTTGTACAAAGGAGAAGCCATTAGTCAGATTATCCTTACCCATATCTACAGTTACAGAATGCGGAAGACCAGGAGGATTACTTCCGGTCCATCTGGTATGCCAGATGGTTTCCAGATCATTATCAATCATATAAATTCCTAACCCATTGTTTTTTCCTTCACCTGTCTTTTCCTCGGAGGTAACCGCTGTCACTTTCCAGCCAGCTTTATTAAATTCATTCTTTTCAGAGCTAAACAGAAATTTAGGGACTCCATCAACAAATTGAAGCGCATTATTCTTTCTGGTCAGCACTCCATTCTGGTGTACCATTATGGCCTCTATATTATAAGGCGTGTTATCTCTTACCTTAATATCGGTAACAGGAATACTTACATAAAAACTATCCGTTTGAATAATCTTTGTCCGGATTCCTTCTGCCTGATAACCACCTGCATCTACAGTAGGACGGTTAAAGCGTAAAATCACGTCGCTAACCGGAACATCAGTATTAAATTTTCCGCTGATAATCATATTTCCCCCGACATATTTCCCGTACATCCTGCTTATTTTAGCAGTAACAGGCCCGTAAAACGTGCTTTTCTCTTTGCTAAAAACCTGACTGCTGTTCAAAATAGCTGCACTGAATGCACTTAGATAAGTTGGCTTGGTACCATAGGTAGAGTTGCCACCACTCATCAGCTCCATTCCGAAATTAGTATCATTAGCCTCCGACTCAGGCCCTTTACTATGCGGAAGATTTAAACCATGTCCCAATTCGTGATATAAGCCACCTATCCATTGCGCATAAGCACCTTCCGGCCCAGGCTTACCCAGATTTTCAACTTCAATACCTTCAGCATCAAGAGCATAAGCATATCTGCCAATACCATAAAAAGGAGAATCCCTGTTGTTATTAATCAGATCATTGGGAAGTAATATAAAATAATGTTCACTGGTTTTTTCTTCAGGATGCAACGCATAATAAGCATCAACTTCTGCCTTTACATTAGCAGCCCCATTATCATAACCATAATCTTTTTTGGTCAGTTTACCCTTAATCATCGTAATTCTAACCCGTTGTTTTGCATCATCAGTCAATAAACCGAAGGTTTTATCTCCATAGCCCCAATGGTTCATCCATTTAGCAGTAAAGGCACGCATATTCAGCATATATTCACTCACGCGGCGATGGTAATCAGGTATTTCAGGAAAATCGGTGGGGACAAAGTAGACCAGGTTCAGATTATATGGATAATCCGAGGTATACGTAAAGTCACCTTCTTTTACAGTAACCAGAGCCTGAGCAGAATGGTTACCACTTAAGTCTGCGGTACCAGTATCAGCGGCTTTCTTACAGCCACTGAAGCAGATACAGAGTATGGCAATTACTGCCATCAGTTTGTTTTGTTTTTTCATATAGGCTTTTGATAAAGTGTTTCTATTTCGCGATCTGACAAGACCCTGTTAAAAATTTCCAGTTCATCGATCTTCCCTTTAAACCCACCAAGCTTTCGTAATGGAAAAAACAGGGTTTCCACTTTACGGACTTTTGTTTTGTCTTTATCGGTAAACTGAATCCAGTTGTCGTAAAGTTTCTTTTGTAGCTTACCATTTACATACAGGGCGGTTCCTTTATTGGTACCTGTAATTACCAGGTGTGTCCATACATTTGCAGGAACCACATAATCAAAGTCAAAATCGTATCCTTCACGGGAAAAGCCCAGTTTTCCTGTAGTTCCCTGTTTTAATTTAACCACCGCATTTGGTGAACTGAAGATGACTGTATTAGCCGGATTGTCAGCAGTAGTATTGATCCAGAACGAGACAGTATAGTCATATCCGATCTCTGTATAAGGCAGTTTAGCAAAACTATCTGCACGGGAAAACGATAGTGATTTCCCCTGATGCCCCGCAGCGTAAACAGCTCCTTCCAGTTTGACATTTTTGTCTTCCTGATCAAAACTAAAGCCGGCTGCAGAAACGCCTGTTTTTCCGGAAATATGAAGGGAGGGACCTTCTCCAAGATTCTTTCTGAGTATATCAAAATCTTCAAACTTCATCAACGTATCCTGCCCGCCCCACATCTTTTGAGAAAGAACCTGCATAGCAGGAAATACACGGTCATGCACATCCTTTTCCGTAATCCCATTGCCTACAATATCATTCCATACTGCGAATGAACCACCCGTAATAGTTGGATCTCCGGCAGGGAATTGCACATCACCGATTAATAATGGCGTCCATTTACGGTAGATCTTTTTCAGATTCAGATAGTCATAATAATACCCTGCTGCAGGTACAATGTAAAGCCAGCCATCTGGGGTACTGATTTGATTATACCCCAGTTTTTTCATTTCCAGAGGATTCGCATAACCATTGTACCAGGTATTCAGCGTAACATTTTTCACCTTTACCGGAGTTGTTCCTGCCGCATGCGTCAATGCGCCCCATATCCTTACCTCTTTACCAAAACCCTGGACATAATTAATCATATGATCGGTAAAAGCCCGGAAGGCTTCAGCTTCTTTTTTTGCATATTCGTCAGTTCCGATGTGAACCTCATTTCCGGTAAATACCGGGTGTTCACCACTCAGATATTCCTTAAATACATTTTCAACAACCTGAATAGTCTTCGGATTCTGCAAATCCAGATGATCCATTCCGTAGCGTTTACTACCGATTTCCGGAACTACTTTTGTAAAAGCAAGTGCATGTGCCGGTACATCTATTTCCGGAATAATGCGCAATGCATAATCCTTTGCCAACTGTTGTAATGCTATAAATTCCTGTTTAGTATAAGATCCATCTTTAGCGGTAAGTCCCGGGTAGGTGGAATTTTCTAACCGGAATGCAGCATAAGTAGCAGCCCAGTCCTCATTAAAGTATTTTTTAAATCCATTGTCATTCAAATGGATCTGAAAATCGTTCAGCTTATAATAAGACATCAGTTTTACATAGTCTTTCAAAAACTGAAGACTAAAAAATTTACGGCCCACATCCAGTACAAATCCACGAACCTTAAACTCCGGATAATCCCTTGCTACACCTTTTACTATACTTTTTTGATGTTCCAGCAGCTGTAATAAAGTTCGCGTCCCCCAAAACAACCCCTGATAATTTAATGCACTGATGGTAATATACTCCTCACTCTTAAAGTAATACCCTTCATTACCTATGCTATGGTCAGCTTCGCCAAGAGTTAAGAAAATGTCTCCTGTTTTTGGTTTGCCGGTTACTATATTCAAGTCATACCCGGTCTGAATTTTCAATTCTTTTTTCAAGATATCCGCTGCTTTTTGCAGAACGCTTTTGTTCAGTGGATTTAAAACAATCCTGCCCGAAGAACGCAGCACATAGTTCCCCCGATCACCATGCCATTCGCGCAGCGCAGGAATAACAAAAGGCTGAGCATTGATTCCTTTACCGGTAAATTTTCCGGGAACAATGACCTGTTTGGTAATATCATATTTAATGGTATCCGAAACCTTACTTACCAGTTGAAAATAGAGGTTCACTTTTGTTTCAGCCAGAGGCGATTTAATCAAACCGGCACTATCAATTACCGGCAACCGGTCACTGCCCTTGTAAACCAGCTGATATCCATCCGGGCTTACCGGAAAAACAAGCTGCTTATCACCAGTTTTTACTGCAATAATATCAGCTACCGCCGGGATAACAGGGCTGATCTTTTGAGCAAAAGCAAAACTGCAGATACAGGTGAATATCACTGCTGAGATGGCCCTGCGTCTAAATGACTGTAATTTTTGTACTTTTCTTTTCTGAAACATAAGCTATTGAGAATTTGTGGTGACCGTTAACATCGGCGAATAATTATAATAGTTGCCGGGATTTATCGTACGGCCACCTCCGCGTACATAATAAAGTGTGGCAGGCTTTAATTCAGCAATCGTGTAATCATAGTCTTTACTGACTACAGTCTGGTTATCCAGCGCCTCTGTATTGGTTAAACCCCTGTTACTATTATAATTATTGACATCAACCGTGTTGAATGTAGCTGCTACAGCCAATATCCTTGCAATTTTTTGCGTGTTCTGAGCCGGCTGTGCTACTTTTACTCTCACCGTAATACTTGTACTTGTCTTACTCAGTACCTCACAGCTTACCGTTAGATAGGGTACTACCCTGATATCCATTTGTGTTGTACCATTTACCTTTACGTTTATTGTATCCAGGTAAAAGAAAGGTCCGGTTGGCACAACTTTATAATTCCCGTTAAAAGTAAAACCACGGGTATAACTTCCATCAGGATGAAGCGCTGTCTGTATTGCAGACGGTTTTGGATAATCCGTTTGAAAAAGCTGCAGATAACCACCACCAACATTAGTTTGCTGAGGCACATTCTTCCCTGTTGCTGCATCCACAATATTACCTGAGAGCTCTGCATCAGGTGATTTGTAATTGTCCTTTTTACAAGCGCTGACAAACACCGCCAGCGCAAGGAACACACCAATAAATAATTTCTTCATTTTTATAAATTTGATTTTTTAACCTCTTTAATACTTATCAGTTTATTGATAACCAGGATTTTGAATATATGGCGGATTTTGCTGCGGCAAAGGCTCCAGATATAATTTCTCGGGGAAAGTCCGTGATAATTTCGGTGCAACTGCTTTTTCAAAAGTATATTTCATCGTATTGGGATCAGCCCCATTCTGCCACATGATCCAGGGATACAATGCATGAAACTGTGTATTATTTAATACTGTACTGGCAATATGCCACCTGCGTAAATCCCAGAAGCGATGATTTTCAAATGCTAGCTCCACTTTTCTTTCATGTCTGATCTTATCAAGTGTAACCATACTCAAAGGTGCTATACCCGCTCTGCTCCTGAGCTGATTGATCACATCCATCGCAGCACCGTTATTCCCCAGTTCAAAAGCAGCCTCTGCATAATTAAGCAGTACTTCTCCATAACGGAAAACCATCCAGGGTGTAGTAGAGCGTTCGGATGGGACGCGGTTAACAGGGTCCATAAATTTCTTGATATAGAATCCTGTTTTGCTCGGATCTCCGGTGGTTAAAGGCCCGTCTTTTCCTACAATACTAAATGTCCCACCTGCAGGATAAACAGCCGTCAGACTCTCAGAAGTACGTTTCACCCCGTTATCTATCACTCCCCTTCTTACTTCAAGGATACCACCCTGCCAGGAATCAAAAGGAGTTAAAATGGATGCAAACATCCTCGGGTCTTTTCCTTTGAACAGATCTGCAGGCCGATTATAAATAATAGGATTCCCGGCATTATCATTAACCTTAAGGATCCCCGGAGAACCGTCTGTATATTCATATTCCTCCACCATTTCCAGAGTCGGATTGGTTGTATTTCCATAATCGATTTTGAAACTCTGTGGTGCATTATAGAAATCAAAACTATGCGTTTTACCAGGAGACTGAAAAACCTTAGTCAAAATAGCTTCCTGGTTACCCAAAGTCAGAAATAACTGCTGGAAATTTGCAGCTTTGTCAGCATTCACATCATATAATCTATATTTTCCTGATTTGATGATCAGATCAGCTGCATCCAGCGATTTTTGCCAGTATGAATTCGCCATGCTGCTATTGATACCAACTAATCCATTTAGCTGCAAAGTCCCGTATTTAGCACTCGAAGCAGCATACAGCATCGCTCTGCATTTTAAAGCAAGGGCACTATACCTGTTTGCCCGAAAGGCATTAGCCGGATCGCTGCTATAATCTTCAGGTAAGTCAGCCGCCACAGCATCCAGCTCTGCCGAGATGAAATCATAAATTTCCTGTTCTTTGTTACGCGGAACTACAAGACCAGATACATCGTCACCCGTTTGATATGTCTGCACCCGGGTAACCAGTGGAACACCTCCATAACGCTTTACCAAAGCAAAGTATTCAAAAGCCCGGATAAACCTGGCTTCTGCAAGAAACCTCTTTTTAGAGTCATTATCTATTGCAGCACCGGGAACTTTTTCTATAAAGTCGTTCACTCTTCTAATTCGGGCATAATCCCAGTCACCGAACCAGTTTCCAATAACTGCGTTGTTAATATTTCCCCAGACATAAGTTCTGACAGCTTCATCTGTAGTGGTAGACAGATAACCCGCTTCATCACTCACGGTATAATTAAAATCTTCTGCTGGCAGATCATTATAAAGCGTAACAGTCAATGCGGTAACTCCGCTTACGCTACTGTAGGCTACACTTTCAGCAACCAGATTTTTAGGTTGCCTGTCCAAAAAATCTTTCTTGCATGATACCATGCCACTGAGCAACAATATCAAAAAAACGCTATATGTTTTAATTCTTTTCATAACCTTTTGATTAAAAACCAACATTTAAACCCAGTGACCATAATTTTTGCTGAGGATAGAAGTTACCCCGGCCACTCGGCTGTTCAGGGTCGATAAATTTCACTTTACTAAAAGTGAAAACATTCTGACCTGATATATATATTCTTGCCGTACGCATACCAATTTTTTCGATCAGACCTTTGGAAAAAGTATATCCGAAATCCACATTTTTGATTCTCAGATATGTGGCATCCTGCAGCCAGAATGTAGAATAAAGCTGATTATTGGTAGATCCTGAAATCATAGTTGAAGGATATTTCCCTGCTATCCAGGGGCTGTTAGGATCATATAAATCCTGACGGTGCCAGCGATCAGTAAACATGGCTAAAGTATTGGCACCGTTAAAAAACGGACTCTGTAATTCTTCACTGTAATACCTGTTAAAATTTGAAGCTCCCTGCAGCAGTACAGTAAGATCAAACCCCTTATAATTTACATTCAGGTTAAGACCAAAAAACAGTTCAGGTGTAGTCCCTCTTCCAATCACAGTCTGATCTCTGCTATCTATAACCCCATCACCATTCAAATCTTTATAGCGTATATCTCCCGGTAATAATGTTTTGTTTGCCTGGGCATCCTGTACCGGTGCAGTACTAATTTCCTGCTGAGACTGGAACTGTCCGATAGCCTCATATCCCCTGATAATATTGGTCCAGCGATCGGTCATATTACCCTGGTAATTCCCCAGTGAGCTGGTTTGCGGACTCTGTTCTAAATAACCGTTCTTAGTCCTGGTAAATGTCAGGTTTGGTGAAATACTGTATTGCCATTTGCCAACAGTATTTTTATGTGTAAGCTCTAGTTCAAACCCCCTGGTATTATCACCATTCAGATTTTCCTGTGGCAAACTGGCACCAAAGGTATTGGGCAGACTTAAAACCCGGGTAGCTAGTAACCCGGCTCTTTTACGATAAAAAACATCTACCGAAGCCCCTAGCTTTCCTTTCCATAAAGAAACATCCAAACCAACATTACTGGTGTAGGAAGTATACCAGGTTAACAGCGGATTAGTTAAACCACTGGTAGTTAAACCAGGGATCAGCTGAGTACCAAAGACATAATTATCATTCGGATAATTGTAGCCTGGTATATAACGGAAAGGTATGATATAATTGGCTCCATCTGCGTCATCACCACCATCATCCCCTACTTTTCCAAAAGATGCTCTGAGTTTCAGGTTATCTATGGTCGTATTGTTTTTCAAAAAATTCTCCTCATTAATACGCCATCCTACAGATACATTAGGAAAAAATCCATAACGATGACCGGGAGCTACCTTATAAGTTCCGTCATAGCGAAAACCCAATTCTATCAGATACTTACCAGCATAATCATAATTGAATTTCCCGACATATCCCTCGCGTGCAATCTGCGCAGAACTCCCGTCATTGCTTTGGTTATTAGCTACTCCTGCAAACAGTTCATCTAAATTATCCAGCAGAAATTCTTTATAAGCCGACAAAAATGAAGTATTCGTTTCTGTTCTTTCAAATAACAGCAAACCCGACACATTATGTTTAGCGCCGAAAGTTTTCGCATAGTTCAGCGAGAACTGAAAAGCCTGATCATCTTTATGCGCGTTTCTTACATTTAAATTGCTTGGGTCATTAGCCGTATAAGCTATATCATAAGTATTGGCAGCACTATTATATTTGTATAAGTTATATTTTCTGATATAATTTTTATTCTCTGTATCTGTATTCTGATAAGAATAGGTAGCTTTTGCATTCAGACCATCAATCCAGGGTAAATCATAAGTTAACCTGGCTATACCAGAAAAGAATTTGGTCCGCTCTGAGCCATAGCCCGAAATCTGATGATCAGTTTGTGCCAGAGAATTCTGCTGTACATTTGAAGAGGCCAGGTAATTGGTATTATCATTGGCATAGATAGGAAAAACAGGACTTTCCCTTTTCATAGTAGCCATAATCAAACCAGAAGAAACCCCGGGGGTCTGAAGATCTCCCAAACGGCCACTCAGATTAAGTTCAGCTGTCAGACGCTTATTAATCTTTGCACTCACATTACTGCGGAAATTATACCGCTTAAATCTTGTTGAATTGCTTTTCCAGATCGCATCCTGATTCAGATACCCGATATTAAAAAAGTATTTGACATCTTCTGTTCCACCATCTACATTAAGATTCTGATAATATTGCGGTGCATTTTTACGAATAGTTGAATTAAACCAATCATACGAAGGTAATGTCCCATTTTTATACTGGTCTACCTGATCTTTTGAAAAAGGAAGTGACAAAGCCACTGCTGGATTATTATTTTTAACCCAGGCATTTACAGCTCCTTCGTTACTTAATTCGGCAAATACCCCCGCATTGGCAAGTTCAGGATATTTTGTCGCATTATTTTGTAAACCATAATAGGTACTGTAACTGATACGAGGTTTACCCATAACACCCTTTTTGGTAGTCACCAGGATAACACCATTCGCAGCACGAACCCCATATACCGCGGCTGATGCATCTTTTAAAATAGAAAAACTCTCTATCTCATTCGCATCTATCTGAGAAAAATCTGAAGGCACCCCATCTACAATTACCAGTGCACTTCCAAAACCCCTGATATCTATGGTACTCCCGTCTTTCCCCGGCTCTCCACTATTCTGAATAGCTCTTAAACCCGGTAAACGACCTACAAGCGAGTTTGTTATGTTTGCAACAGGGGCTTTAGCCAGCTCTGATCCTTTTACCTGCGCTATTGACCCTGTAACACTTGCCCTTTTCTGGGTACCATATCCAACTACGATCACATCATTCAGATTTGAACTGTTGGGCACGAGCTGGATTGAGCCCAGGTTCTCTTTTGCAGAGACTTCTTTATTAGAATAACCTATAAAAGAAACTACCAGAACCGCATCCTCGGCTATATTTTTCAGGGAGAATTCCCCATTCTGATTGGATACCGTTGATACAGTTGTGCCTTTTACCTTAATACCGGCACCCGGCAGCGGCTTGCCACTTTCATCAATAATTTTACCTTTTACAACGATTAGGAAGTTGCTGCGTTCCTGTGCTCTTTTGATGGCCAAATCTGGTTTGCTTTTAACCAGAATTGTCTGTTCGAGAATCTGATAAGTCAGAGACTGGTTAGAAAAGCAATCATTGAGAGCCTCCTGCAACGAAATATTTTTCTTATTGATCGTCACCGGACTTGCCTTTTCCATCACCTGATCCTGATAAAGCACTAAAAAACCGCTTTGCTTCCTGATAGATTCAAGGACTTTGTATAAAGGGGCATTTTTTTCATTCAGAGAGATTTTCTGACTGAAAACTTTTGCGCTTACCTGCGTAAGTACAATCATCAATAATATAATGGTAAGCTTCATAACCTTTAATAGCTTAGGGGGTAGCCATAGCTGTGCTATGACCAGACGGAATGAGAAAATTTTCATTATTTTTGTACGGTTTGGGTTGATATGTGCGTGATGTCACAACAATAATTTCACCTGTTCGAGCTCAAACGAAAACAGGAAGGTTAACTCAAATCTATTGTCGGGAAGCGTTCCACCGCTTTCCGGCATTTTCATTTTTAACCACTAAGTATTTGTATTTATTTCTCCATGATGTATAAATTTGGTTAGGTGAATAATTTGGTTCTGTTGATTAGCGTCTTACTATTATTTTCTTGTCCTCGATCCTGAAATGCAGGCCCGTAATACTTAGCATTTCCAGTAACCGGGATGCTTTTAAATTACGGGAGAGATTACCTGTAAATGATACTTTAGAAACATCACTCTGATAAACCACTTCAACATTATACCATCTGGCTATCTGACGCATGACAACATCAATACTGGTATGATTAAACTGGAACAATCCGTTCTTCCATGCTGTCACTTCTTCAATATTTGCCGTTCTTGATATTAACTTATCAGACCCTGCTACTGTCACTGCCTGCTGACCAGGAGTCAACACTATTTGATGTGCTTTTTGTGCAACGCGGACACTTCCTTCTACCAGTGTTGTTTTCACCACAGGTTCATCATCATAGGCGTTGACATTAAAACCTGTGCCTATATCCTCAATAGTAAGTCCTTTAACAATTACCCGGAAAGGCTTACTGGCATTATGTACAACCTGAAAATATACCTGCCCGGTAATAGTTACTTTGCGTTCCCCTTTAAAAGATACCGGAAAAGAAATAGAAGATGCGGCATCCAAAAATGCTTTGGTGCCGTCAGGCAGTTCTATGACCGGCCATTGTCCCCCATTTGGTGTTCTGATAGTATTATATGCAACCTGTCCTTCATTAGCAAATGATGAGCTTTCTTTGTAGCTTAAGATATTCACCCCATTTTTTTGAACAAGCGTATTTTTTTCTTTAGCAATAATTCCTGATCCGGCACTGTCTAAACTAATTTGTTTGCCGTTTGACAGGAATAATACAGCCTTATCTGTACCGGGCAAAAGATCTTGTTTAATAGCTGCATTTTGAGAAAGTGGCTGTTTTGGATTTGCGTTAAACCAGTAATAGCTTCCGAATGCCAGAACTAATACAACAGAAGCCGCTGCCAGAATTCTGTACCATAAACGAACAGGATTCCTGTGATGTAATTCTTGCTTAATCTCTGTTTTACGCTGAATGCCCTCCCAAATCAGTTTTTTATACAATTCGAGTTCCTGTTCATCAGTTAATGGCAATTTATCTTTTTTTGACCTGAACAGATACCAGCTTTCCAGTAAAACAGTTTCTTCAGCACTGCAGTTTCCGCTTATATATTTTTCCAGTAAAATTTTTAGTTCTGTCTGATTCATCTGAGAGTAATTCGTCCGGTTTTAGGTTAAGACGTTTTACTGTTACCCAGGTATGAGATGAATGTTAAAAAAATATAAAGAAAATGATTTAGCCTTCTTTAATGACTCATCAGGTAGGCAATCAGGAAAGCTGACGCACCTACTTTCGTTCTTAAAGTTCTTAAGGCATTGCTGATCTGGCTTTTTACCGTATGCTCACTGATATTCAGCTGGAGCGCAATCTGCTGATAGGATAAGTACTGTTTTCGGCTCAGTATAAATACCTCACGCATTTTTGCAGGGAGTGCATTTATTTCATTTTCGATAATCGCGGCGAGTTCTTTTTCTCTTAGCAGTTCATCAGCTACAAACTGTTCCTCCAGTATAAAATCATTGATAGATTTCAGATAATCATTCATGACCTTTTTATGCCTCAGATGATCAAAAACCTTATTACGAACAGCTTTATACAGATAGGACGAAAGCGAACCACTAAGAACGACAGATTTAGACTTTAACCACAACCCGGCAAACAATTCCTGAACAATGTCCGCAGCTTCATCATTATCCCGGAGCAAATTCCGGGCATGAAGAAACAACACAGTCCAGTATCGCTCATAAATTTCAGCGAATGCAGTTTGATCTTCCTGCTTAAGAAGCTCAATTAATTCACTGTCAGTAAGAGATTTTTGGTTAGACATTCAGGTTTTATCTAATTAAATCTAGAGGATTTAAATTTAAATCCTCTGCACAAACGTTTGCGTAATTTATACAGGCAACAAAAAAAGCCTTCCGGTCTGAGTTCCGGAAGGCTTTTCTGTTACTTTCTCCATTTAGCAGTGATGTTCTTATCATAAGAAATCACCTGGTTATTATATTTCAGTTTAATCTTTTTATATACCCCTGCCTGTTAATTAATGCTGGCTATATTGAAGTTCTGAAGGAATCGGAATAGCCTGCATGGTATCTATTATTCCAGGTGTAAGATAACTCAGCTTTAATTTATAACCTTCATATTTATGAAAGTACTCCAGCCGAACCGGATAAAACCCTTTTGCCAATGGTACTATATAAGTACAGGACTGAGTTTCCGGGCCATCCCATTTCATCAGCAATTTATGATCAAGGTAAAATTTTGAACTCTTATCAGAGTCCAGTATAAACATATAATATCCTTCCTCTTTAGTTTCCAGAAATCCATCAATGACCAGCGCAAGATTATTTTTGCGGGGAAGTCTGTCCACATCAAAATCATGATCTGTCAGACCGGTTTTTACCGGATTTTTCAAGCTTTTAAAATCCGGCCATTCTTCCCATTTACCTTCATAGTAAGTATAGTTAAACCCGCCTGGTTTCATATTTTCTTTTTTTGAAACAGGACGTAAAGTTTCCCCATAGACGAAATCACCGGTTCTGACCTTATCATAGCGGCTTCGGGTAGTAAAATGTTTATCAGTGACTCTGGCCGCACCAGTCAGCATAAAATTGTGCTGCATTCTTTTTGATTGTAAGGTAGGTTCAGTTCCGTCAAGCGTATAATACACTTTTGACGTATCACTGAAATACCACATTTTAATTGGTTTATTTTTCAGGACTATACCATTCATCGGATGAAATTCAATCTCATTGTTATAACCGGTATAACAGAACTTTAGTCCATCATATACCCCTTTTAGTCTTAATGAACTATGTGTTTCATCCGGATAATTAATGATTTTCCAGGTCAGACTTGCGGGAGCACTTTTTTTAAGCAGGCTATCCATGCTGTCAATCTTCATTGATTTTCCTTCCTCACCTTCTCTGCCACTTATAAAAAGGGCCGGATTAGAACCATTTAAAACGGGAAGTTTATCCGCAGCAATTTTTTGGATATAAGAGTTATCCCACCATAGACTGGGATCAACTGCAATATATGATTTAAAAACTTTTGGTTCATTTAACAAGGCATAGGTAACAAATAAACCGCCCAATGAATGCCCCCAAAGTGTGTTATCCCCATTGGAGGGATATTTTTTATTAATATAAGGAATCAGTTCATCTTTAATAAAACCCAGAAATTTACTGGCCCCACCCGAGGTTTTCCAACCTTTCATTTGTGTTGGTGTAAGATCTTTATTTCTGTCAATCCCCAGAATACTGACGATTATTGTCGGCGGCATATAGCCCTCCTTTTCCAAAAAATGCTGGGTTTCTTTAATTAACCCGGTATTCCAGTTACCTCCGTCAAGCACATACAACACATCATACTTGCTTGCATTACCTGGCTTGTAATCCTGGGGAATAAACACTTCTATCAGTCTTTTTTCCTTTAAAATGCTTGAATTTATGGAATCAAGTTTTCCAGGCTCAGGTATTCTTCTCACAGTATCCTGAGCGTTAGCATTCATCATAGTCAGATTTCCGATCACTAAAGAAAGGACCAGAAAAAACCGGACTTTAAAAGTAATTTTTTTGTTTTTCAATTTCATTGCAGATGTTTTTTATAGGTTTTGATGTACTGATTTAAGGGTGCATTTACGACTGTCCTGCTCCCGAAAATCAGCTAATTAAAATTGCAAAAAAACACTGAAAATCAATCAATTTAATACCAGATTAAATTATTTTTCACACAAACACTACCTGCGGCGCTACAATTTAAGTAATCCAAAAAAAAATTATAATTCCTATCATCACCTAACCGGCAACTATACGCCTTCTGCAGAATAAAAAACCTGGACTGTATAAACGCTGTCAGAAGCATTAATTCCAGTATAGGACAATAACAGCAATTTAAGTCGCAGACAGGTCAGAGGTCGGAGTTGGCATAGGGTTGGTATACCCCAGGGGTATACCAACCCTATGCCAACTCCGACCTCTGACTTAATCCAAGCGGCCGAAAATATATGGGGTGATATGACCATTATAAAAAAACAAGATCATTCAGGAAATCCTTCTGATTCAAATCATAGGATAACACATCAGAATAATGATATTCTGCATGGTGTATTATAGTAAAACCAGATATTTTTATCTCATCCGGACCAGACGATTAATATTATCTGATCAAACCAGGATCAATTACAGACCTAAAACCGCCAAAAATGTTAATTCAAACCAGCCAGCACAAACTATTTCTTATCAGAATTGCTATTTTCTTATTCCTGACAATAGTATTATTTATTCCTGAATATACTATAGCCCAGTGGTCTGTGCTAAAAAATGACCCTAGACCCCTTTCTATATTGAACCAGAGATTTACACAGGCCGAATGGAATGCCAGTAATTTTGCAACACCAAAAGAAATGGAATGGTTTAATGAAGCGCGTTATGGAATGTTTATCACTTTTGGACTATCTGCCTATGTAAACAAAGATTTAAGCTGGCCAATCCTATATACAAGGAAAGCCCCGGATAGTGGTCATGGTAGTTATCCGGACAGTGTCTGGACAAAATGGCCATCAATGTTTAGACTGGAGAAATTTGATGCAAAAGAATGGGTCAGAATTGCTCAGGATGCAGGAATGAAATATATTGTGGTGATAGCTAAACATCATGACGGATTCCACTTATGGGATACGGAATATAGCGACTTCAAAATCACGAATACTCCTTTTAAACGTGATTATCTGAAAGAGCTGGCAGATGCCTGTCATCAGGCAGGCATGAAGTTTGGAATTTATTATTCACAGCGCGACTGGCATCATCCTGATTATGCTCCGGTAGATCCCTCCAAAATCAAAGAAATCGCAGATGCCCCTTATTATGAAGCCCTGCCGGGGAGAAAAGTTACTCCGGGAACATCCCATCAAAAATATCTGGCTTATCAGTTTAACGTAGTTAGGGAACTTTGCACCAAATATGGTAAAGTCGATATTTTCTGGTTTGATGCAGCTTATTGGGGTGGAATGTTTACCGCTGATATGTGGGATGCTGAACGTCTGACCAGAATGATCCGTAAATTACAGCCAGGCATTATCATTAATAACAGGACAGGTTTGCCAGGTGATTATGACACCCCGGAACAGCGTGTAGGAACTTATCAGGAACGCCCATGGGAAAGTTGTATGACCCTGAATGGCAGCTGGGCTTATTCTCCCGCTCCGATAAAATCTGCATCAGTTTTAATCCGTGAATTACTTTCTTCTGCTTCCGGTAATGGAAATGTTTTGCTGAGCTGGGGAGCGCACTGGAACGGACAATTTGATGTATCACAAAAACAGACGTTACTGGAAATAGGTCAATGGCTCAAAAAATATGGCAACACTTATTATGGAACAAAAGGCGGCCCCTGGATTCCAGAAAGCAATTATGGGGCTACACACAGAGATCATAAAATTTTTCTATATGTCTATCAGTGGAAAAACAAGAAACTCAGCTTACCGGTTATTGCAGAAAATAAGATTTTAAAAGCATCATTTGTAAATCTGAGTGAAAAAATTTCCTGGAAACAAAACGCAGATTCTCTGATTTTCACAGCACCAGCAATTCCTGACAGCATAGCAAGCATTATTGAATTAACAACTCAGGAACCAGTTAAAACAAACTTTTATCTGGTTGACAAATCCATATTTAGTGATCCTGCTTATGGCAAAAGAATCAAAACCTGTCATATAAAAGCTACCAGCTGGATCAATAACCAGATAATCATTGATTTGAATCAAATAGAAAATGTAACTGGTTTGGGATTTCATCAGGACAATAAAGGACTTGAATTCAGTGTATCTGCAGACGGAGAGCACTGGGAAAACACAACTAAAGTTAGCAACAGGGAAATCAGCCTGACAACCTTTATTGCCGGAGCTGCTATTCCCGGAAAAGAAATCAGATATATCAGGTTAAGGACAGGGAGTAAATTACAGCAATTAGGTTTTGATATTTATGCAAAATAGCTATCCCTTTTTCACCTGCCTGTATTGTTCGGGTGATACATGCATAATTTTCTTAAAAAGTTTAGAGAAATGATAAGGATCTTTATAACCTACTTTCAAGGCTACTTCATAAATTTTCAAACCTGTAAAATCCAGTAATTTACAGCTCTCCTGCAATTTGAGATGTATAAAGTAATCGATGGGAGAATACCCGGTTTCTTTTTTAAAAAGATTAGAGAACTGAGATGGAGAATAATTAAATACTGAGGCCAGCTCCTGCAGTGAGTATTGCTGATGAATCTGCTCTCTCATAAAATTTATCGCCTTGTTGGTCAAACTGGTTATCTCTTTTACACTTTCCTGCAAACGAAAAAGCAAGAGTGCAAGTAAATGCTGTAAAGTCATATTGGCATAGGTGAGATTTTGAAGACTGCAACCATTTTCAAGTGTTACAAAAAGATCTTCAAAAAGACGGGCCGCTTCCATTACGTTTTTAGTATACATAGGTCTGAAACACTTTTTAGCCGTTGCCTGCGTACAAAATTTACTCATATTACTTCCGGTAATCCTTATCCAGTAAATACTCCAGGGATCAAGAGCATCGGCCTCATACTGATGCATCTGCCCTGGTGGCAGAATAAAGAATTGCCCCGGTAATACAGTATAACTTCCGGCCTTACTTTCGTATTTTCCTTTTCCGGCAACACAGAGCATAACAACCATCTCAGGGCATCCTGTCTCTCTGAATGTATAATGTGCTGATGCTGCCGGGTAAAAGCCAAGATCAGTCATATATAACTGATTTAACAATATATTAGGTACCACCTTAGTTTTCAGTACTTCTTTGGGAATTACAATCAGTTTTCTTCCTTTTCCCTGCCAGTAGTTAGCCCAGCCTTTTTCTGTTTGTAATTTGTCCATCAACTAATATACAAATAGTAAGATAATCCATCTAATTAATAACCTGGTACATTGCATATAATGGCTTCCTGACTTAATTTTACTTTATCTGATCTGCAAGGCTGATCAGATCTAACCAAATTAATGTATTTTATTCCTGACAATTAGTTAAATTACCTATGTTTAATCCTATACCTGCAGAAAATAGTTTTTCGCTCAGACTGGAAAAATGTTATACAGGTGCTGTATATGACGTTATGCGGAATCTGGGTTATCCCGATCAGTTATTGCCTAATCATATTCGGCCAATGAATCTGCAGCACAAAATAGCAGGTCCCGTTTTTACAATTGCCGGAAATATAGATCTTACCTTAGATAAGGATACTTCTTTATTAAAATGGTGTGAAATGTTATCTAAAGCTCCATCCGGGCATGTATTAATTTGCCAGCCGAATGACAACACGGTAGCACATATGGGTGAACTATCTGCCGAAACACTTACTTTTAAAGGTATTCTTGGTTACATTGTAGATGGTGGCTGCAGGGACAGTTCTTTTGTAGACAGCATCGGCTTTCCGGTCTATTGCAGCTATTTTACACCAAGAGATGTGGTAGCCACCTGGTGTACAACTGAACTGGGAGGAAATATAAACATAGGAAACGTAAGTATTTCAACCGGTGATTATGTGCTGGCTGACAGAGATGGCATTATTGTGATACCGGCAAATCTCGTACAGCAGGTGATCGAACAGACGGAAGAAGTTTTAAAAACAGAAAACCTGGTACGGAAAGCAATATTAGCAGGTACAGATCCTGTGGACGCCTATTTACAGTTTAAAAAATTCTGATCATGAATAAACTCATTCAATTACATCCAGATGATAATGTTCAGATCGTAGTAGAGCAAATCGAACCTGGTGATCTTTTTGTCGTGAATAACAGACTGATCAGTGCTACTCAATCAGTTCCGGTGGGACATAAAATTGCCATACAGCTAATTGGAACCGGGCAAAAGATTATCAAATATGGAGTAGCTATAGGTTCGGCTACTACAAAAATTAATGCCGGCACTCCTATTCATTTGCACAATATGAAAAGCGACTACATCCCAACATATACTATTGAAGATGGATTTAAAGAAAATAATACCTGAGAAAGAAACTATAAACTGGCAGGGATATTTAAGAGAAGATGGCCGTAAAGGTATACGCAATTATCTATTGGTAGTATACCTGGTAGAATGTGCTCATCACGTAGCCAGACAAATTGCTGATCAGTTTAAAGATGAGCCAGTGCAGCTAATCGGCTTCACGGGTTGCTATCCTAATGCCTATGCTGACCGGATGATGAATGCATTATGTACACATCCAAATACCGGAGGAGTACTGCTGGTTTCACTGGGCTGTGAAAGCTTCAACCGGAAAAAGCTTGAAGAAAATATTTCGGCTTCAGGAAGACCGGTTCATACCGTAGTAATCCAGGAAGCAGGTGGTTCAAGAAAAACTATTGAAGAAGGCACAGCATGGGTCAAAACTGCTTTATCAGAGATAGAAACAGTACCTCGTGCACTGATGTCTGTTCATGAGCTGATAGTGGGAACAGTTTGTGGCGGTAGTGATGCAACAAGTGGAATAACAGCTAATCCGGCTGTTGGCCGTGCTTTTAATCAGCTGGTTTCAGCAAATGCGATCGCCATATTTGAGGAAACAGGAGAAATGATTGGTCTGGAGGAAATTATGAGCAGTCGTGCCATTACACCTCAGCTTGCTGCCGAACTTAAAAAATCTGTAGAAAAAGCAGCCAGATATTATACTTTGATGGGACATGGGAGCTTTGCACCGGGAAATGCTGACGGTGGCTTAACCACCATTGAAGAAAAATCCATGGGTGCCTATTGTAAAAGCGGAGATTCACCAATCAGTGGTTTGATTAAACCCGGTGATCGTCCTGCTCAGCCAGGACTATATCTGATGGATGTCGTACCAGACGGAGATCCTAAGTTTGGATTCCCCAATATTAATGATACCGTCGAAATTATTGAAATGATAGCCAGTGGTTGTCATATGATACTTTTCACTACCGGAAGAGGCTCTGTAGTCGGCTCAGCTATATCACCAGTAATTAAAATATGTGCTAATCCGGTTACCTATGAACGTATGCAGGATGACATGGATATTAATGCCGGTGATATTTTATATGGAAAAGCTACAATTGACCAGGTTGGAGAGGAAATCTATGACAGGATACTGGCGGTAGCAGCTGGAAAAAGCACCTGTTCAGAAGAACTGGGGCACCAGGAGTTTATACTGACCTATAAAACCTTTACACCAATTGGCCCTGGCTGTTTGCCGGTATAATTTTTAATCATGGAATTGAACCCGGTAAACGCATCTCCCTTGAAACAAAATAAAAATTCTTATGGAAATATCCTGGTCATCAGCTTATTTTTTCTCTGGGCAATTACAGCAAATCTGTTACCGGTATTGATCCCGCATCTTAAAAAAGCATGCCGGTTAACTGTACTTGAATCATCTTTCATTGACTCTGCTTATTGGATTGCCTACTTTGCTGTAGCCATACCTGCAGGTCTGGTTATGAAAAGATTTGGTTATCAGAAAGCAATCATTACTGGTTTATTGCTGGCTGCAACCGGCTCCTTTTTATTTTATCCCGCAGCAGAATCCCGCTCTTTTGCTTTCTTTTTATTTGCACTCTTTGTAATGGCTTCGGGGATGACTTTTCTGGAAACCTCAGCTAACCCTTTTATGACCATATTAGGCGATCCTTCGACAGCTGTCAGAAGACTTAATTTTGCTCAGGCTTTTAATGGTTTAGGTGCTTTCATCGCCTCGATGTTTCTGAGTAAATTCATTATTGCTAAAAATATAAAAAGCCAGCAGGAACTTGATCTGCTATCTCCGGCCGCTATGGACAATTATTATTCCCTGCTTTTTCACCGGGTAAAATTGCCTTATATATTAATTGGTATGGTACTGGTACTGGTAGCACTTCTTTTTATGTTCACCAGGTTCAGTAACAACAAACCTGTCAGACAAAAAACTGATCATCAGGTTAGAAACCTGTCAGACAGAACTCAGTTGAAATGGGGAATCGTCACACAATTTTTCTATGTAGGTGCCCAGGTTTGTATCTCCAGCTTCTTTATCCTGTATGCTACTTCTGTTGCAGGAATAACAGCTTATGATGCTACCAATTACCTCGGATTGTTATTGCTGGGATTTATGCTGGGCCGTTATTTCGGGTCAATACTAATGAAATATATCAGGCCTGCCAGATTACTTTTCATCTATGGCACTATCAACATTTTTCTGATGTCGTTTATTATATGTATAGGAGGAAAAGCATCAATCCCTGCATTTATCGCTCTGGAGTTTTTCATGTCAATCATGTATCCTACTATTTTCTCTTTAGCGATCCGCAATCTTGGTGAGTATACTCCTACTGCTTCATCTTATCTGGTCATGTCAATTATCGGAGGAGCAATCTTTCCGCCACTGCTTGGTTATCTTTCAGATCTGACCGGGAGCATACAGCTTGCTTATATAGTCCCCTTAATCTGTTTTATACCAGTGGTTTATTTTGGATGGAGACAAATTCACAAAGATCTTAACACACAGACCAATTTATAATATGATAAAAAGACTAACTACGCTGCTGTTACCACTCCTGTTTTTCCTCAATACTTATAGTCAGACCACTCCCCCGGTCCCTTATGGTCCGCTACCCAGCAAAGCCCAGCTTAGCTGGCATGAAACTGAACTCTATGCTATGGTTTGTTATGGGCTAAATACCTATACAGACAAAGAATGGGGCTATGGTGATGTAGATCCGGCGCTGTTTAACCCCACCGCTTTTGATGCCGGACAGATCGCATCCACACTTAAAGAAGCCGGATTCAAAGGGTTATTATTGGTTGCCAAACACCATGATGGCTTTTGTCTGTGGCCAACCCGGTCCACCAGCTATTCCATAGCCGCCAGCTCCTGGATGAAGGGCAAAGGCGATATGGTCAGATCTTTTGAGATTGCTGCGCGTCAAAACGGATTAAGCTTTGGGATATACAATTCCCCATGGGACAGAAACAGTGCAGTATATGGTAAACCTTCCTATTTACCAATTTACAAGAAGCAGCTGGAAGAACTGCATACCAATTATGGCCCCTTATTTATCTCCTGGTATGACGGAGCAAATGGCGGCGATGGTTATTACGGAGGTGCAAAAGAATCCAGAACTATTGACCGTAAAACTTATTACAACTGGGATAAAAACTGGAAAATAGTCAGAAAACTACAGCCCCGCGCCGTTATTTTTAGCGATATAGGATTAGATGTGCGCTGGGTAGGTAATGAAAGTGGATTTGCGGGTGAAACCAGCTGGGCTACCTTTACACCTAAGGGAGAAAAAGATGTAAACAAACCTGCTCCGGGTGAGAGCCGTTATCAGGAGGCACCAGTGGGTAACAGAGATGGTCAATTCTGGATGCCCGCAGAATGTGATGTTCCGCTGCGGCCGGGATGGTATTATCATGCGTCCCAGGATACGCTGGTTAAATCACCATATGAGCTTTTTGATATTTATTTTAAAAGCGTAGGAAGAGGCGCTGCGCTGGATCTGGGTGTAGCTCCGGACAAAAGGGGGATACTCCATGAAAATGATGTAATTGCTTTAAAAGGATTTGGAAAATTACTGAAAGAAACATTCTCGGGCAATTTACTGGAAAAAGCAATGATCAGCGCATCCAATACCAGAGGCGGAGCCCAGGCTCAATATGGTCCCGAAAATCTGCTGGATAATAATAAAAAGACTTACTGGGCTACAGATGACCAGATCACAACGCCCCAATTCACGATTCAGTTAAACAGGAATCAACGATTCAATATAATCAGATTAAGAGAAGAAATTACTCTGGGACAGAGGGTTGAAGCCTTTGCAGTAGATATCTGGAAAAACAACGCCTGGCAGGAAATCTCAAAAGCAACTTCTATCGGGGCACAAAGACTGATCAGACTCCCCTATTTTATAACGACAGACCGGATCAGGGTACGTATTTTAAGCAGCCCTGTTTGTCCTGTTTTAAGCGAATTCGCCATTTTTGCTGAACCTGAATCTTCTTTGTTTCATCAGGCAAAAACAACAAAAAACAAGCCGGATAAGCACAAAAAGGACTGGCATATTCTCTCTGCTCCGGGCGCAGATAATCCTGCAGTGTTGATAGATAATAATGCTACAATCTGGCAGGGGCCATTTAACCGCACGAATACTTCAGCTAATGCCATTGTAGTTGACCTAAACGAACAGCGTGAAATTTCAGGCTTGATATTTACCCCGCCAAATGAGGCTTTCAGTAAAGGAATAACAGACAGGTATCAAATTTCATTAAGCACAGATGGGACAAACTGGAAAGATGAAATTACCGGCGAATTTGGCAACATTAAAGCAAATCCAATTCAACAGCGGATCAGTCTTCCTCATCAGACTACTGCACGCTTTATCCGGTTTATACCGCTGCATATAACGGACGAGAGTAATTTTATCCGCATTGCTGAACTGGGCATTTATTAAAATATCACTTAATAATACACGACAAATGAAATTAACTCTAAAACACAAATTACTCCTCTTTCTATTATTAACCTGCTTTAAACCTCTTGCAGGCTATGCTCAGCATCAAAAACCTAAAATTCCGGATCTTCATTTTGGAATGTTCATTTGCTGGTCACTGAGTACTTTCTCAGATAAAGAATGGACCCGAGGCATAGAAAAGACTTCTTTCTTCAACCCATCTGGCATGGACACTGATCAATGGTGCCGGGTTGCCAAAGATGCCGGTATGGACTATATCCTCTTTTTAACCAAACATCATGATGGATTTTGTTTGTGGGATACAAAAACTACTGCCTGGAAGGTAACTAACAGTCCATTGCAAAAAGATGTGTTGCTGGCACTAAAAAAGTCCTGTCAGAAATATGGCTTAAAACTGGCACTGTATTTTTCTGAGGCAGACTGGACCTGCATTCCAAAAGATTTAAAACCGGAAGATTTCGTAAAACCGGAAAAATACTGGTATATGGGAAAAAACAGTGAATTAAAAAAAGCTCAATTAAAAGAATTGTGTACGCAATACGGCCCGATTGCTTATTTCTGGATGGATCATGCACAATCAGACGGAGGGCTGGATCATGCTGCTACGGTAGCCTGGGTAAAACAGTTTCAACCAGATTGCCTGGTAGGATTTAATAATGGCACAGCAGCTGGCGATATCAGACTGGGAGAAATGGGAAAACCAGGTCCGCTAAGCAGTCCTGAAGGCGGTGGCCCATACAACCAGGTAATGCATAACAGTTACAAAAAAGCAGAATTTACTTATCCGATTCTGGGAGGAGAAAGATGGTTTTATACCAACCCTGAAAATGATAATGTCTGTCTTACTCCGGAGAAAATATACAATGATTATATAGGAGCCATTAAATATGGTAATTTCTTTGCACTTGATGTTGGTCCGGGCAGAGATGGGAAACTCCGCAAAACAGATATAGCAACCCTTACAAAGGTCGGAGCAATGATCAGAAAGAAATAAAAGTCCGGATGTTTTTATAAATTTATCAGCAGACAGACCGTATTGAAGAATATCTGTTATAAAAAGACTTTGAAACAATCAAAATATACTTCCTGTGCAATTACTTAAAAACTACTTCCCTATCCTGTTAACTTTCTTGTTGCTGAGTTGTAAAAACAAAGCCGGAAATCAAAGCGATCCGGCAAAAAAAACAGACACCATAATTCAGGACAAAACTGTAATCGCCAAAGATACCCCGGAGGTAAGAGCGGTCAGGTCTTCCGTCATTGATACTACCGCTATACTTGCTGCATTTAAAAATACGGTCAAAACAGCGCAATTCAGAAAAGAACTGGGAATTGCCAGAGACGATTCAGACGGATCTCTCTTTGATTCAGAACGCCCCATATTAATTGGTGATCTGAATGGTGATCAGTTACCAGATGCTATTATGCCATTTTCTATTGAAGGACGTGGTGGTGGAAATAACTGGGATGCACATTATGCGATCTTTATCAATAAAGGAGATAAACTTGAATACAAGTCTTCTTTTTCACGCGGAGGTGATCTGGCAGAAAGACAGGTTCAGTTTATGAGTATTCAAAATAATGTGATCAAAGGTGCAGAAGTACCGGGCTTTAAATTTCCGGAAGGTGATAGCATTGCCGTCAGCTATATTTATAAAAAAGGTGGCCTTGTAGAAAAATAAGGCCACCCTTCTAAATTTATCCTTTATATGCTTGTTCCAGAGTTTTAATATCCATCTTCTTCATTGTAAAAATGGCATTCATAACCCTTTCCACTTTTTCAGCATCAGGATCTGCTGCAAAATCACCTACAACGGTCGGAACAATTTGCCATGACAACCCATATTTATCTTTCAGCCAGCCACACATTTGTGCATTCGGGTCTCCGCCTGCTGAAAGTTTGTCCCAATAATAATCAACTTCTTCCTGTGTATTACAATTGACGATGAATGACACCGCTTCATTAAACTTAAATTCGGGCCCCGCATTAAGTGCAAGAAACTTTTGACCTTCAATTTCAAATTCTATAGTCATTACCGTCCCTTCGGGTTTATGATGATATTCAAAACCTGCTTTTCCGTAATAGGACTTTTTGCCAATCCCTGACTGTTTAAAAATAGAAGTATAATAATTTACCGCTTCTTCTGCCTGGCCATTAAACCATAAATTTGAAGCGATTTTCTGCATTGTTGACATGATATTTCTCCTTAATGATTAATTGATAATAGTTTAACTGTTGAATAGTGATAACAAAATTAAACTGTTCGCTACAGATCAGTGAGGGGACAATGCGACATTCTGCAGGGGGAATCAGGTCAGCAGGTGATCAGTTCAGTCCTTTAATGGCCCGCGCAAACGTTTGCACAAGATTACCGGTCGTTTTATTTGAGCAAATCATTAGATTGAAAAATAATTACCTCGCAACTGAATGGCACCGGTCTCTTTACATACCGACGAAGAATTGATTATCTTACTAAAAGAAGATGATCAGTCTGCCTATACAGAACTGTATAACAGGTACTGGTCAAAACTCTATAGAGTAGCTTATAATCAACTCAAAATAGCTGAGGAAGCAGAAGAAATTGTACAGGATATCTTTATAGATATCTGGAAGAGACGCAAAACCATCCAGCTGACATCAGCGCTGAATAACTATTTTGCTGTTGCTGTTAAATATAAAGTAATTAAAACACTGGCCAAACGAAATCATCAGCATCAATACTCAAAAGAAGCCCTGTATATCCATAGTAATAATGACAATTCTACCCAGGAATGGCTTGAATTTGACGATCTCAAAGAACAATTAAGCAAACTGGTGGATCAGCTGCCAGATAAATGCCAGAAAGTTTATAAGCTTAGCCGCGAAGAAGAAAACAGCTATAAACAGATAGCAGAAAAGATGAATATTTCTGAAAAGACTATTGAGTCCCATATTAATAAAGCGCTTAAATATCTGAGAACCAATATCAATTATTATTTTATACTATTCTGAATCCGGCTTTATCAAAACCCATAAAATAAATTTCACCCTACACTAGGGGGTAGCTGTTTTTCAACGGACTTATTTATAGAGACCGTAAATTCAGATCAATTGAAAGACAAAGAAATACTTCAGCAGCAGTTAGCCGAAAAATGGCTGAATGGCACAATTACCGCAGAAGAAAAGATACAGTTTGCAGCATATTATAACTCGAATAGTCAGTTACCGCTTGACCTTGGTCATGAGGAGCAGGTATTGAATAAAAAGATGTTTCAGGAAATCCTGCTTCAGATCAGACAGGAAAAATCTGCTCAAAAACCTTCTTTCGTCAAAAAGTACTGGCCCTATGCTGCCGCTGCCGCAGTTCTTGCCGGTATTTTATCACTGGTCATCTTAAATCAAAGCTCTCCTATAGCTGAAACCTATACCGGAACCAACAAACTCTACCAAAACGATGTAGGACCGGGAGGTAATGCAGCCAGACTCACCTTATCAAACGGAGCTACTATAATTCTAAATGAGGCCAGCACTGGTCATCTTTCTGCACAGACAGGTGTCGATGTGATCAAGATGAATAACGGACTGCTTCAGTACAAACAAAGTACCGGAAACGACAAAACCCTGTCAGGAATCAATACCCTGACCACCCCAAAAGGTGGTCAATACGAATTGCTGCTGGCCGATGGAACCAGGGTTAGTCTGAATGCCTCCTCCTCTATTAGTTTCCCTGTGCAATTTTCCGGAAAAAACAGAATTGTAGAACTCAAAGGGGAAGCCTATTTCGAAGTAGCCAAAAATAAAAACAAACCTTTTATCGTACATACGGACAGAGGCAATATTGAAGTTCTCGGTACACATTTTAATGTCGCATCCTATCCTGATGAGAACAGAATGACGGCCACACTGCTGGAAGGATCTGTTAAGGTCAGTAATCAACATAACAGCAGTTTAATTATCCCTGGCGAACAGGCAAATGTAAACCAGAAGATCACGGTCTGCAAAGCTGATATTGATCAGGTAATGGCCTGGAAAAACAAGCTGTTCATCTTTGATCAGGCTACAATCAGAGAGGTTATGCTTCAGTTGGAAAGATGGTATGATATCGAAGTGGTTTTCAAAGGAAATATCCCTGAAGGTTCATTCAGTGGTGAAATTTCCAGAAATATTAAACTGTCAGAAGTACTTAAGGTATTGCAGTCAAGTGACATCAATTTTAAAATAGAAGGAAAAAAAGTAATTATATCACAGTAATAAACCTATAAAAAAGAAGCCTATGCCAGAAGAAATACTATAAAAACAGGTTTTATCCATTAAGATGCCGGATTGCGCTAACAATGCCGGCACCAGCTGCCTGAGCAGCCCAGTTTTTGGATTAAAACTATCAGAATTCTAATCAGGTCATCTAATCCCTCTAACCAAAAACGTAACCAAAGTATGAAATTTAATTTTCTTGGTAAAGAAAATCATGGCCATGATTTTCTTCCGGCTAAAATTCTCTACAGCACAAAATTAATTGTTCTGTTCCTGTTTTTCAATTGTTTACAGGCCAGTGCCGCCCTGTATGCCCAAAAGATTACCTTAACAGAAAAAAACACACCGCTTGGTGAAGTCATCAAAAAGATAAAAAAACAAAGCGGGTATTCATTTTTTTACAGAGACCAGCTGTTTAAAGCCAGTCATCCTGTTACCATCACGATTAAAGATGCTACTATAACAGAGGCCCTGGATAAATGCCTGGACAACCAGCCGCTAACCTACTCCCTGATCGGGCAAACCATTGTCCTCAAACAAAAAACAGAAACCCGGCAAAAACCGGAACCTGAAACTGCCGGAATTGATGTGCGTGGTAAAGTCCTTGATGAAACCAATCAACCTCTTTTAGGGGCTACTGTCAAAGTAAAAGGAACTACTCAGGTTACTTCTACAAATCCCAAAGGAGAATTCATGCTGAAAAATGTAGCTGAAGATGCTGTGCTGGTTATTTCTTATATCGGCTATTTGCCTAAAGAGATTATGGCTGCACAAAATCTGGGAGATATACAACTGGTACTCAGTGCTGCAAAACTCGGTGAAGTTCTGATTGTCGGATATGGCACGCAGAAAAAAGTAAATCTCATCGGTTCGGTAGCCCAGGTATCGGCTAAAGACATCAATAACCGGACTGCTCCTTCTCTGTCCAATGTGCTTACCGGTCAGTTATCGGGTGTAACCCTTATCCAGCGTTCAGGACAGCCAGGCAGTGATGCCAGTGCCATTCAGATCAGAGGTGTAGGTTCATTTGGTGCAACGACTAATCCGCTGATCCTGGTTGATGGGATACCAGTCAACTCTTTCAATGATATTGATGCCAATGATGTAAGCAGTATCTCTGTCCTTAAAGATGCATCAACAGCCGCTATATATGGTTCAAGGGGGGCAAACGGGGTTGTTCTGGTTACCACTAAAACCGGAATGGGCACGGATGAAAAACTGCATATCAATTATAGTGGTTATGCAGGGATACAAAAGCCTACGGCTTATCCAAAGTTTGTAAATGCGGCAGATTATGCCAGCCTGTTAAATGAAGCGGTCCCAAATTCTTATACCGCTGATCAGATAGAAAAATTCAGAAATGGCAGCGATCCTGATAATTATCCAAATACAAACTGGATAGATTTGGTTTATAAAAAATCTGCTTTGCAAACCGGCCATAATTTATCGGTCTCCAATAATACTAAAAATACACAATATCTCTTATCATTCGGATATATGTATCAAAATGGAATTGTGATCAAAAACGATTATAACAGATATAATGTGAGGCTGAATATGACCAACAAGATCCTGCCAAATCTGAGTTTAACATCAAGAATTTCAGGTGCCCAGTATCTTAATAATGAAGCCGCTCCTCCGGCAACTCTTGACTGGAACGATATGCTGACTAATATTGGCCAGGTAATTCGTGTCCCGTCTGTTTATCCGAACATACTGAGTAATGGAAATTACGGGCTTGGGGTTGTAGGTAAAGGAACTCCTTATTCTTATTTTAACAATGATTCCTTTTATAAGAAAAAACAAGCTGACCTGCTGATTAATGAACGTCTGGATTACAACATTATTCCGGACCTGAAATTATCATTGATTGCGGCATATACTCAGTTAAACGATAACAGTCAGCGTTTTTTAGCCAATCAGCGTTTAAATAACCTGGTTACACTTGGCCCGGGCAATCTTACGCAAGAGAATATTCAGAACAATTATAAAACCCTGCAGCAGTTACTGGAATACAAGAAAACATTACAGTCACATCAGTTTGGAATACTGGCAGGTCATACTTATGAATATAGCGGATCAAATACTTTCAGAGCCAGCAGAGGCGGATATATCACCAACAGTCTGACGCAGTTAAATGCAGGAGATGCGAGTACACAAAGTAATCAGGGAACGGGTTCTGAATATGCACTTGACTCTTATTTTGGCAGGTTAAACTATAATTATGACAATAAGTATCTGGTTGAAGGTACTGTTCGTTATGATGGTTCATCCAGATTCCCTGAAAATAATAAATATGCTACTTTCCCGGCTGTGGCTGTTGGCTGGCGTATTTCGCAGGAGAAATTTCTAAAAGATAAACTCAGCTGGTTAAATGAACTGAAAATAAAAGCTTCCTATGGTACTTTGGGAAATCAGAATATTGGTAATTACTCCTATCAGAATGTGCTGAGTACTGGTTTCAATTATCCTTTTGGTAACACCATCAATTCTGGTGTCGCCAATACTACCCTGGTTAATTCCAATATACACTGGGAATCTACCAGAACCAAAGATTTAGGGCTGGAAACTACGGTTTTCAATAACCTCAATTTTTCAGCTACTTATTTTGACCGGTACACCTATGACATTCTGGTTGCTCCTGCCGGCAGCGTGTCTAAAGTTCTGGGTTTTGGCGTAGGTGTTGAAAATTCAGGAAAACTCAGCAACAAGGGCTGGGAGTTTAGCCTGAGTTATAAAAATAATATAGGTGCATTATCCTATAATGTGAGTGGTAACTTCAGTATCATTAACAATAAAGTCCTGGATCTGGGTGTAGGAAATATTTTACAGCCAAATGGGCTGACAGGGAATGGAAGTGATATTTTTATTGGGTATCCACTGGGTTTATATTATGGTTATCAGGCTGATGGATTATTCAGAGATGCTGCTGATATAGCAGGATATCCTAACCAGACGGCCATAAATCCAGCAGCTAAACCAGGTGATATCCGTTATAGGGACATCAGCGGTCCTAATGGAGTACCCGATGGCAAAGTAGATCCTGCTTATGACCGCACTTATCTGGGAAGTTCGATCCCAAAATACAATTATGGAATCAATATCGGCCTGAATTACAAAAATTTTGACTTAGCTATTGTTGGGCAGGGTGTCGCTCAGGTAAAAGGCAGATTAAGTGATTATGCCGGTTATGCTTTTTACAATTACGGAAGTATACAGCAGTATATGGCGGATAATCACTGGTCGGCAAATAATCCCGATCCCAATGCCAGATACCCGCGGTTAGAAGTGATTTCCAATTCCGGAACACCAAATACGCTGGCCTCGTCCTTTTATCTGCTGAATGCGGCTTATTTTAAAATCAGAAGTATACAGCTTGGTTACGCTCTTCCATCAGCTCTTTTCACCAAATCAGGAATAAAAGGGATCAGGATTAATATCAGTTCTCAGAATCCTTTAGCATTTAGTCATTATCCTAAGGGATGGGACCCTGAAACCAATACCGGAGGAGCGTATTATCCGATTTTAACCAATTACACTTTAGGTATTAATGTAAATCTATAAACCTGAACATGATGAAATTTAAATATATACTCCTTCTTTTGACTGTGATCCTTTCTGCAGGTTCTTGTCGTAAAGCACTGGACAGAGAGCCTCTGGATCAGTTTTCAAATTCAACATTCTGGAGTAGTGAGCAGAATGTACAGCTTGCCTTAAACGGAGTGTACCGTGGTAACATCCAGATGTCTGCCAGTCCGGCAACCGGTGCCGAATATACACCTACCGACTGGTGGTCTTATAACGGGCTGTTATTTTTAGAGTTTGCCACAGACAATGCTTATGACAGACGTGGTGATAATTCTGCAGTAAATACCCTGACAAATGGGGCATTAACTTCAAGTAATGGTAATATCAGTGCTTACTGGAATCAGAGTTATTCCAGAATTGCAAGGTGTAATTATTTCCTGGAAAACATTTCAAAAGCAACGCTGGATCCTGCAAAGATGAACCGTTATATTGCTGAGGTCCGTTTTATCAGAGCCAGCCAGTATTTTTATCTGTCACAATACTTTGGATCTGTCCCACTGGTAACCAAAACTTTAACAACCAGTGAAGCTAATACCGTAACCAAAGCATCCCGCACAGATATTATGCTTTTTGCAGAAAAAGAATTTGCGGAAGTTGCAGCTATACTGCCACGTTATAGTTTAATAACGCCTGCCGAAAGAGGCAGGGCAAGTGCACAGGTTGCGCTCGCATTTTTAGGAAGGCTTGATATGGCTGAACAAAAATGGACAGAGGCCGGTGTAGTCTACAAACAGATTATGGATTATAATGATAATATTATAGATCCTGATTATACCAGCCTTTTCAATGGAACAAATGAAAATAGTAAAGAGATCATTTTTGCTACTCAGTATCTGCAGGATCTTGCCCCTAATGCGATGCTGCAACATACCTATCCTGCTGCATTAGGCGGTTTTCATATCTCTAATCCCCTTGGAAGTTTAGCCGAATCTTATGAATTTACTGACGGAACTCCGTTTTCTTTTACCGATCCGCGATATAAACCCGCTGATATTGGTCAAAACCGGGATCCACGTTTAAAAGCGACTATCATTTATAATGGCCAGCCTTTTAAAAGTATTACGTATAACAGTAATCCGGATGCCACTACCTCGGCAGATCAGTTAACGACCACCAAACAGGCAACCAGAACCGGCTTTGCACCCAGAAAGTTTAATTCAGAAGCATTTCAGGGCGGAGATTTGCAAAATACAGGTATAGATCTGCCAATTATAAGATATGCAGAAGTATTGTTAAGCTATTTAGAAGCGAAACTGGAATCCGGGGCAGCTATTGACCAGACTTTACTTGACGCTACAATCAACAAAGTAAGAGGCAGATCATCCGTGAATATGCCGGCAGTAACAGAAACTGATCCTTCAAAATTAAGAGTTATCTTACGGCGTGAACGCAGAAATGAATTAGCTTTAGAAGGTATACGTTTATGGGACTTATTAAGATGGAAAATAGCTGGTGATGTATTAAATGGCGATTTTTATGGTGCGCCATTTCCGGGAGCAAAAAATCTGCGTAAAAAAGGTACCGCAAATGATCCCTACAGCCGCTGGTTTGTGACCTCAAAATCCTTTCGCAAAGGTATTGATGAATACTGGCCGGTTCCTTTAGCTGAAGTAAGCATTAACCCTAATTTAAAATAAGACAAAAATGAAAAGAACCTGTTTAAGTATTTTATTAGCCGCATTATCCTGTTTTTCTGTCTTTGCCCAGCAAAAACGCCCCAATGTAATCATTATCTATGCTGATGATCTGGGTTATGGCGATGTGAGCTGTTATGGAGCTAAAAAGATCAAAACTCCTCATATAGATCAACTGGCAAAAAATGGGCTCAGATTTACTGATGCGCATGCCACCAGCGCAACCTGTACGCCTTCCCGCTTCTCTATTCTGACCGGGGTATATGCCTGGCGCAAAAAAGGAACTGGTATTGCACCCGGAAATGCCGCTTTATTAATTGATACTGCGCAGATCACACTGGCAAAAATATTTAAACAGACCGGCTATACTACCTCTGCTATTGGCAAATGGCATCTGGGTTTAGGTGGCAAAGGCGGACCTGACTGGAATGGGGAGATTAAATCCGGTCCTCAGGAATTAGGTTTTGATAAATCTTATATTATACCTGCTACGCTGGACAGGGTGCCCTGTGTGATCGTTGATAATCACCGGGTTGAAAATCTTGATCCAAAAGATCCGATCACAGTTGATTATCACAAAAAAACAGGTGACTGGGCTACAGGAAAAGAACATCCCGAATTACTTACCATGAAATCATCCAATGGACATAACAACACTATTATTAACGGAATTGGCCGTATCGGATATATGACCGGAGGAAAAGCCGCCATCTGGGATGATTATACTTTAACCGAAAAACTAACCTCCCAGGCAGAAAGCTTTATTGCTAAAAATAAAGAACAGCCTTTCTTCATGTATTTCGCTTCTCCGAATATTCACGTTCCAAGAACTCCAAATAAGAAGTTTGCGGGTAAAAGCGGAATGGGCCCCCGTGGTGATGTTATTTTGGAATTTGACTGGAGTGTAGGCCGTATAATGAAGACACTGGATAGTCTTGGACTAACCAAAAATACGATCATTGTATTGAGCAGTGATAACGGGCCGGTTGTTGATGACGGTTATCAGGATGAGGCAGAAGCTTTACTGAACGGACATCAACCCGCAGGGCCGTTAAGAGGAGGTAAATACAGTGCTTTTGATGGGGGGACGCGCGTTCCGTTTATTGTCAGCTGGCCTTCGGTTATAAAAAAAGGAACAAGTACTGCACTGATCAGCCAGGTAGATTTAGTCAGATCTTTTGCTGTTTTTTTGAATCAGCAATTGAATACTGAGCAGGCTTATGATAGTTTTGATATGAGCAGCCAGCTATTGGGTAAATCCACAGCTAACCGTCCATATCTGATTGAAGATGCCGCCGGTCTTGGAATAATTGAAGATAACTGGAAATATATTGAGCCTAACAATGCTGCTGCTTATGATTCCACCACAAAAACAGAATTAGGTAACAGCAAAGAAGCGCAGTTATACAATCTGTCTGCTGATTTGCAGGAACGTAAAAATCTGGCATCGCAATATCCGGATAAGGTGAAATCATTTGCGCAAAAACTTCAGCAGATCAAAGATGAACATGGTTATCATTTGTAGTATCCACTTATAAAAACAGGCTCTGATGAAAACATTCAAACTGATTTTAACGGCAATTATTGCAGCTCCTTTTTTCATTCATTCAGCATTTGCCCAGGTCTCTGCTCAAAAGCCGAATATCATTTACATCTATGCGGATGATATGGGCTATGCCGAACTGGGCTGCTACGGACAGCAAAAGATAAAAACGCCCAACCTGGACAGAATGGCCAGACAGGGCATGCGCTTTACTCAGCATTATACCAGCACCCCGGTCTGTGCTCCTGCCAGATGTATGCTCATGACAGGTAAACATGGCGGTCACTCCTACATCCGCGGTAATTATGAACTGGGTGGTTTTCCTGACAGCCTGGAAGGAGGACAGATGCCACTGCCGGAAAACACATTTACTATTCCAAAAATGCTTAAGCAGGCAGGTTATACAACAGGAGCAGTAGGTAAATGGGGTCTTGGGATGACCAATACCAGTGGTGATCCGCTAAAACAGGGATTTGATTATTTTTATGGTTACCTGGATCAGAAACAGTCACACAATTTCTACCCTTCCCATTTATGGGAAAATGATAAATGGGACCCGCTGGATAATCCTTTAATCAATGTTCACCTTCAGCTGGATTCTACCAAAGCAACGGACAAAGATTTTGATTACTATATAGGAAAGGATTATGCTGGAGACAGAATGACCAGAAAGGCTTTGGGTTTTATCGGCAAGAATAAAAACAAACCTTTCTTTTTATACCTTCCCTATACGATGCCGCATGTTTCTCTGCAGGCACCGGTCGATTACGTCAATCTGTACAAAGGTCAGTTTAAGGAGAACCCCTACTATGGTCAGCAGGGTTATGCAGCGAGTAAATACCCCTATTCAACTTATGCAGCAATGATTACCTTTCTGGACGCCCAGGTAGGAATTATTATGGAGGAAATCAAAAAACTGGGATTGGATAACCATACGATAATTATGTTTTCGAGCGATAACGGAACTACCTTTAATGGTGGGGTAAATCACGAATTCTTTAATAGTACCGGCGGGCTGAGAGGATTAAAAATGGACGTATTTGAAGGTGGGTTGCGGGAACCTTTTATCGCCCGGTGGCCGGGAAAAATAAAACCCGGTACAACCAGCAACCTGATCTCTGCGCAATACGATATGCTGGCAACTTTTGCCGCACTGACGCAGCAGAAAGTTGAACATACGGACGGAATATCTTTATTACCTGAACTACTGGGCAAAACCAGGGAGCAGCAGCAGCATGAATATTTATACTTTGAATATCCGGAAAAAGGTGGTCAGCTGGCTATCAGAATGGGTGACTGGAAGGGTGTTAAATTAGATGTAAGACAACATAAAGATAAACAGTGGATGCTGTTTGACCTGAAAAAGGATGAGTTTGAGAAAAATGACATCGCATCAGCACATGCCGATATTATAGCTCAGTTTGAAGCTATAGTCAAAAAAGAGCATCAGCATGCGCATATTAAAGAATGGGAATTTATAGACCCCAAAATTGATGTCAGAAATATAAAGCTGTAATTTATTTATCTGCCGGATGCGGCTGTCCGCGATGGCAGGTAATACAGTTTACAGCAAGGATTGCATTAGGCTCATTTGCATTTTTGATATGAAAATACTTCTTATTGATACGGCTGGTCATTTTCATCATTGACCTGGTAATCTCTTTTTCAGGTTTTTCATCACTGGCAAAGTCAAGACGTTTGGGATTTTCTTTACTGGCTGCATGGCAGAAATTACATTTAACACCCAAAGCTGCCTTATAACCATCCATAATTTTGTCCAGTTCTTCATGACTGATATCTTTGGGAAGAACTTTAAGATTACTGGCTTTTTTACCTTCCTGAGGCATAAATCCGCTTAGCATAACCACTGTAGCTAACAATACGGAAAGGATAATAATTGCTTTATATCTCATGACATTTAGATTACATTAACCTAAATTAAAAAACAATCCGGCCTTCATTAAGATGTATCAAACTATTTACTGCATAGAATCAATCTACCTTCCTTCAGTAGCGAAGGAAGGTAGTTGAGCATTCAGCTAAAGATGGGTTTGTTCTTCTTCAAAACCTGGTTCTTCGAGCTGAAATGTAGTGTGTGTGATCTTAAAATTTGCGGTAACCTGATTTTGAAGGGCTGATAAAACCTGTTTACCTGAAGCTCCTTCTTTTAGCACGATATGCGCAGTCATTGCATTGACGCCGGAGGTTAAAACCCATACATGCAGATCATGCATATCCTGTACTCCTTCTACACCAAGGACAGAACTACGTAATTCGGCCATATTAACTTCTTTAGGGGTACCTTCAAGTAAAACCCCTATAGATTCTTTAAGTAAAATCCATGTTCTGGGTAAGATGAAAAGACCAATTCCTGCCGATAGTAACGGGTCCGCATAATACCAGCCTGTAGTCAGCATGATAACACCCGCAGCAATAACGCCAATTGATGTCAGCATATCTGAAAGCACTTCAAAATAAGCTCCTTTCATATTCAGACTTTCACCTGAGCTTTTTCTTAAGATAACCATGCCGGCTACGTTGACTAATAAACCTACCGCAGCCACGATAACCATCTCCTTACTCTGAACTTCCGGAGGATTGAGAAAACGCAAATAGGCCTCGTATAAGATATAGATCGAAATACCGATCAGCACTACTGCATTAGCTAATGCGGCTAATATTTCTGCTCTGTAATAACCATAGGTACGTTCTGCTGTTGCTTTTCGCTCTGCATAGTTTATCGCGATCAGGGCCAGCGCCAGACCACCCACATCAGTCAGCATATGTCCGGCATCGGCCAGTAATGCCAGACTTTTAGTCATAATCCCTCCTATGACCTCTACAATGAGGTACAGCAGGGTAAACCCCAATACGATTTTTAAACGGCCTTTATTCTTACTGGCCTGCGAAATAGTTCCTTCACGCTCCATAATATGTTTTTTTACTCTTCTTCGCTATTTTTCATCTTCGAAATCAGATCATAAGCTCCCCTGGTAACCACTTTAGCAGTAGCAAGATTCAAACTTGCAGGAAGCTTAACCTCTACATACCCGGCATCCGCAGGTCCTATTGTAACTTCTAAAAGCTGGAAATGATAATTAACTTCCTGCTTTTCACCTTTTTTCTCTGCTCCGCTCTGACCGGTTTGAATGAAGATGTATTTCTTACCTGCAAAATCAGCTATTGCAGACTCAGGTAAAGCATCAACTTTTGCTGTTCCGGTCTCAATCAATGCATTCAGATAAGCACCGGGTATCAGATTTCTGCTTTGCGTATTTGCGGTACAGTGAACTGTAACTGTCTTATCTTCATTGATTTCTCTACCTACCAGGGTAACGGTTGCGACACGTTCTTCGGCTTCATTCTGTAATGAAAAACGAACCTTCTGCCCTTTCTTTATTAAATCTACGTCTTTTTGGAATACCTTTAACTCCACATGTAAATTAGCACTGTTTACAATTTCAAACATCACATCATTCGGGCTTACAAATTTGCCTGAGTTAACATTTACCTTGGTCACATAACCATTGATTGGTGCATAGATATTAATGGTACTGCGGATATTACCTGGTGTTAAAGAAGCTGAATTGATATTGATCAGCATTAAACGTTGTCTCAAAGCACTTTCTCTGGATAACATAGTCTGATACTGTGATTTAGCCTGTTGTAATACCTTTTGCGCATTCACATTTTGTCTGGCCAGCTCCTGCTGTCTTTTATATTCCGCGTCTGCCAGTTCCATCTGACTCTTATTTTCCAGGTAATCCTGCTGCAGCTGAACATATTCCTGATTCTGAAGCACGGCAATCACCTGTCCTTTGCTCACCGTTGACCCCTGTAACAGCGGGGTTGATTTCACGATCCCGCCCATTTGGGTAGTAATACTGATCAGGTTTTCTGGTGGTACGTCAATAGTACCATTGACTTTAAGAACGCCACTGATAGCTTTTTTTTCCACCAAACCCAGCGTAATTCCACTGGTTTTATATTGTGCCTCATTTAATTCTACGGTATTAGGCTCCTCCTTGGCCGCAGCTTCGGTATTTGCAGCCGTAGTTTCTGCTGCTTTCTTATTTCCGCATGAAGCCAGAAATAACGTGGCAATAGAAAATATATAAATGGCCTGTTTGAATTCAATTACTGTTTTCATCGTTTTATATTGTTTTTATGACGCTGTTTTATTTATTTTAAGTCAATCAGATATTGAAGTGTGTATACGGATTGATTATATTGATTAATTGCCTGTAAGTAGCTGAAACGGATGTCTGAATAAGTCCGTAAAGCCTGCGAAAATTCCAGATAGCCTATATCACCGCTTTGAAAAGCAATTTGTGACTGCTTAAGGATCAGATTGACATTTGGCAAAGCATTTTTCTCATAATAGTCAATACTGCGTGAATTCTTCAGTAAATCCTGCTCTGCCTGTTTATACTGGGTCTGCAGGTTATTCTGAAACAGATTATACTCAGTCTGCGCAATTTGCTTTTCTATTTTAGCCGCTTTAATCCGGCCTGCAAATGGTTTATAAAACAGCGGAATAGATATACCAGCCTGTATCCCCTGAAAACGTTTACCGGAACTAAAATACTGCTCTTGTCCATTAACAGTCTGATTGCCGATAATGGATTGATTGACATAGCCCACTGTAAAATCAGGACCTGCTTTAGCACGTTCTACTTTTAAGGATTTATCAGCTATTTCGACCTGCTGCTGCTGTAAAGCCAGTAATGAAGTATTCACCAGGCTATCGGGAACTGCCTGATTCCAGTTTTCTTTCTGTAAACGGGTATCACTGACATCGATGGGCTCTTTAGTATTCAGCAGTCTTTGTAATTCTGCACTGTAAATTGAAATATCAGACTGATTTTTTTCTGACTGATTGCGCACTTCATTCAATTGCGTTTCTGCAGTGGTACGTTCCAGCAGGTTGGTTTCTCCGGTCTGATAACGCAGAGATGATGCCTTTAAAAAGTTACTGAAGATAGAATCCTGACTCTTGTACAATTTTTGAAGTGCCTTAAAATAACTGAGCTGCGCATAGGTACTTTTAACCTGGCGAATCAGCTCATTTTGCGTAACCGAAAGATTTAATTCGCTGCTGCGAACCTGTGCGTCATATAAATTACGCTGATTTTTAATCAACCCTGGAAATGGAATATTCTGCTGGATTGATATATTATTATCTCTTTTGATACTGTTAAATTGTCCGTACTGCAAATTCAGGTTCGTTTTTCCCAAATCAAATGCAGTACTTTTTATCGCCTGCTGTTTACTGATCTGCAGTTGCGACGATTTAATTGTCTGATTATTACTCAGCGCAATTTCTACGGCCTGCTGCACCGTTACCGGACGGCCGTTCACAGGAAACTGTGCCATCGTTTTTGAGGGTATACATGATAGCCCCATCAGCAAAACAAGGGTTGCAGTTGCAATTTCCTTTTTGCCTTTTTTAAAGTTTTCGAAATAGGTATATAACACGGGTAAAACGAGTAAGGTTAAAATAGTAGAAGTTAACAGCCCCCCAATCACGACTGTGGCCAGTGGTTTCTGTACTTCGGCCCCCGCAGCGGTAGAAATCGCCATTGGCAGAAAGCCCAGGGAAGCTACGGTAGCTGTCATTAAAACAGGTCTTAATCTCAGCGCTGTACCTTTCAGGACAATTTCTTTGAGATCTGTAATCCCACTTGCTTTAAGTCTGTTAAATTCAGTGATCAAAACTATTCCGTTTAATACAGCTACACCAAACAAGGCAATAAAACCTACGCCTGCAGAAATACTGAATGGCATCCCTCTGAGCAGCAGGGCGAATACTCCGCCAATTGCGGCCATGGGAATAGCAGAAAAAATAAGCACTGATTGTTTGACTGATCCGAAAGAGAAATACAGCAATAACAAAATAAGCGACAGAGCAACCGGAACAGCGATAGACAAACGTTGTTTTGCTGCTTTAAGGTTTTCAAACTGTCCGCCATAGGTGATATAATATCCTGGAGGCAATTTGATCTTCTCATTGACTTTTTGTTCGATCTCCCCTACAACTGTGGCAATATCCTGACCACGTACATTCAATCCGACAATGATTCTGCGTTTGGTATCCTCTCTTTGGATCTGATTCGGCCCGATTTTGAACTCTACAGCAGCCAGCTGAATCAATGGAACTTTAATGCCGTTAGGCGCAGAGATATAGATATTTTTCACATCGTCTATGCCCTGTCTGTTCTGCTCGGATAAGCGGACTACCATGTCGTATCTTCTTTCTCCTTCGTATACCAATCCTGCAGATTGTCCGGCAAATGCCGAATTAATTGCCTGATTAACTGTTTCTATATCTATTCCATAACGGGCCAGCTGATCACGGTTAATTTTTACTACAATCTGTGGCAACCCGGTAGCTTGTTCCAGATATAAATCTTTGGCACCATTAACTGTCGAAACTATTTTCCCTATCTGCTGAGAAATATCTGTGAGTTTTTCCAGGTCATCACCAAATATTTTAATACCGATATCCTGTCTCACTCCTGAAATCAGCTCGTTGGACCTCAGTTGTATGGGTTGTGAGAACCCAAAGGTAACACCAGTCACTTTATCCAGTGCGGCAGCCATTTTATCGGCCAGCTCCTCTCTGGATTTTGTGGTTACCCAATCCTTTTTATCCTTCAGAATAATTGTTAAATCGGTAGCCTCCATTGGCATAGGATCTGTTGGAATTTCGGCAGAACCGACTTTACCTACTACTTCTACCACTTCAGGAAATTCCTTTAACAAGATTTTTGATGCCTGATTAACTTTATCAATAGTCTGACTCAATGAACTTCCGGTTAGTAAACGGGTTTCTACAGCAAAATCACCTTCTTCTAGTGTAGGGATAAACTCTCCGCCCATCCTGGTAAATATGACTATACTGATGACCAGTAAAACTGCTGATAAAATAACGACGGTAATACGTTTGCGTAAAGCTCCGTTAATCAAAGGGGTATAGTATTTCTGAAAGAAATCCATCATCCTGTCTGAGAAATTCTTTTTGGCAGATGTCTTTTTACTAAGCAACAGTGATGACATCATTGGCACATAAGTCAGTGACAACAGGAATGCACCTAAAATAGCAAAGGAAACCGTCTGAGCCATTGGACCAAACATTTTACCTTCTATACCAACCAAAGCCAGGATAGGGAGATATACAATCAGAATGATAATCTGTCCGAAAGCTGCTGCACTCATCATACGGGTAGCAGATTGCTCTACCTGCTGATCCATTTCATCCTGCGTCATCAGTCTGTTGAGCTTATTGGCACCAAGGAGGTGCATAGTCGCTTCAACAATAATTACTGCACCATCTACAATCAAACCAAAGTCTATAGCCCCCAGACTCATCAGGTTACCTGAAACGCCAAATACATTCATCAGCGAAATAGCAAACAGCATAGCCAGTGGAATTACCGAGGCGACTACAATACCCGCCCTGAAATTACCCAGGAATAAGACCAGTACAAAGATGACAATTAAAGCTCCCTCGATCAGGTTTTTAGCTACGGTACCAATGGCACGGTCTACCAGAGCACTTCTGTCCAGGAATGGTTCAATAACAATTCCATTTGGAAGGGTCTTGTTGATACGCGCAATTTTCTCTTTAACTTGTTTAACAACATTGTTCGCATTGGAGCCTTTCAGCATCATGACAATACCACCTACTGCCTCGCCCTGACTTTTTGCTGTTGCCCGGGTCAATGCACCATAACGTATGGCATTACCAATACGGACGTTAGCAATATCACGAATTAAAACAGGGATGCCTGAACTTGTATTTCTGACTACAATTTTATTAATGTCTTCTATACTCCCTACTAATCCTTCACTGCGAATAAAATAGGCATTGGGTTTTTTATCTATATATGCTCCCCCTGTATTCTGATTATTTCGTTCCAGTGCCTTAAATACATCACTGATACTTAAATTATAACTGTTCAGTTTATTAGGGTCCATCGCAATCTCATATTGCTTCAGCAATCCGCCAAAACTATTCACTTCGGCTATCCCTGGTGTTCCTAAAAGCTGACGGCGGACAATCCAGTCCTGAATACTACGTAATTCTCTTGCATCAAAAGTCTTTTCAAAACCTGGTTTTGCATGAACTACATATTGATATATCTCCCCTAATCCAGTGGAAATAGGTGAAATTTCCGGATTCCCGATTCCCTGCGGAATACTGTTTTTAGCTTCGGACAGTTTTTCGTTAACCTGTTGCCTTGCCCAGTATATATTCACATCATCATGAAAAACAATAGTAACTACAGACAAACCAAAACGCGAAATAGAACGTACCTGCTCAATTTCCGGAATGGTAGACATGGTTTGTTCAACGGGAAAGGTGATTAAGCGCTCCACTTCTTCTGAAGCAAGTGAAGGGCTTAAAGTGATAACCTGCACCTGGTTATTTGTAATATCGGGTACAGCGTCAATGGGTAATTGTTTGAGTGAATATATCCCCCACGCTATCAGCGCCAGGGTAAACAGACCAATCACCAATTTATTGTGAATAGAAAATTTTATGATCTTACTTAGCATATCTTATTTATAATGAGATATCAAAGAATAATTCCCAAACGGAAAAACCTAATCCTTTGATAAAAGCATTGATGGAATTATTAAATAATAATAAAGAGCTATATCATGCGCGATGCACGTATAACAAAATAAAGATGATTAAGCTAGTAATTGCGGAGGCTGCCAGATCGGAAGATCAACAGTGATAAATTTTCCGGCTTGGTGTGCCGGAAGTGCAGGAATATGATCCTCAACAGGACTGACAATGATCAGTGTATCTTTGATCACTGAAGCAGTGGAACAACAGGCACAATTACAGAAAGGACTGCAATTATCATTGTTCCTTTCAGTGTGATGAGCCTTTTCAATTTTGGTATTTCCATTCAAAGCGGCTACAGCATCACCACAAGGCACTAAATTAAGCGCCAGCACTAATACGATCCCTATGAATGATAATAATCTCATATAATTGTGCAACGAAGGTAATAAAGAAATCGCCTAGTTGCATAATTTAATAAAACTATGCAATCATATTGCAGTCAGAAAATGCGGCTAAAACAGCATTTCTGATTCCATTAAATCACTGATAAATAGCTATATTTATCAGATACATAAACATATGCAGGTTCCTGAAAAGCCCAAACCCCGTAGAAAGAAATTCTGGAAGTTTTTAACGGTGTTAGGCCCGGGCCTGACTACTGGTGCTGCTGATGACGATCCATCAGGTATTGCCACCTATTCTCAGACAGGTGCCCAATTTGGTTATGGACAGTTATGGACAGCTCTTTACATGCTCCCTTTTATGATTGCTGTACAAGAAGCCTGTGCCAGAATCGGAATGGTCAAAGGAAAGGGCATTGCTGCAGTTGTTAAAGAACATTACAGCCGTCCTGTACTTTATGCCGTGGTAGGTCTGGTTGTAGTGGCCAATACGATAAATATAGGCGCAGATATAGGGGCAATGGCGTCTGCCGCACAGCTATTAATCCCGGTTCATTTTGTCATTCTGACTCTCCTTTTCACAGGTATTATTTTGGTTCTGGAGATATTTACGAGTTATAAGGTTTATTCTAAAATTCTTAAGTGGCTTGCAATTTCTTTACTCGCCTATCCGATCACGGCATTTATTGTCGATCAGCCCTGGCCAACAGTCCTGAGAGCTACGATTGTTCCTCATTTTGAGCTGAGCTTTGCTTTTGTATTTATCATCACCGGCGTGCTGGGAACTACTATTTCTCCTTACATGTTCTTCTGGCAGGCTTCTCAGGAAGTGGAAGAAGAAAAAGACAGGCATCATGGTAAACTGATCAGCTGGAGATATATCAAAAATATGCGAATTGATAATATGGCTGGAATGATTATTTCTGAATTCACCACCTGGTGTATATTATTGGTTGGTGCAACGGTGTTACATGGAAGCGGCGTAAAGGACATCAATACCGCAGCAGATGCAGCCAGAGCATTAGAGCCTCTGGTCCATTCTTTCCCAAACTCAGGTTTCCTGGCCAAACTTATTTTTTCTACAGGGATTATCGGTCTGGGATTACTGGCTGTACCTGTTCTTTCCGGTTCAGCTGCTTATGCCGTATCTGAGGCATTCCAGTGGAAAGCAAGTCTGAATCTTAAATTCAGAAAAGCATATGGCTTTTATGGAGTCATCATTATTGCAACGCTGATTGGTCTGGCTATCAATTTCATTGGCATAGATCCCGTTAAAGCATTGGTTTATGCAGCTGTCCTGAACGGCGTGGCAGCTGTCCCTTTATTATTTCTGATTGGTAAAATTGCTATGAGCAAGGAAATAATGGGTGAATATAAAAGCGGCCTTCTTTCCAGTACTCTGGTCTGGATTACCTTTATTGCCATGGCTGCTGCTGCCATTGCCATGTTTTACACTATTTAATTATATTTAACCCTATAATTCAACGCTCCAAATCAATTTCTATGATCAGAATAAAATTACTTCCTTTTATAATGCTAACAGTTCTGTCTTTCTCTATGCGGGCACAGGATACCCGGGACACAGTCAGGAAAGATCAGCAGAATATTAACGAAGCTTTATTACTCAAAGATCAGCAACAGCAAAAGATTGACTCTCTGGTTAAAATCCAGTTAAAAAATGAACTTCAGTCAGCTGCAGGTAACAGTAAAAAAACCATAGAGCTGGAAAACAAACTCCGTCAGATTGCGATCAGCGATTCTGTAAGAAAAATACATCAGCTGGAAAAAATACAGGCTTTAAAGAAAAATGCGAAAGGTTATCCTGTTGTATTGAATACAGATACCTTATTTTATATTTATGTCAGAACGGGTTCTTTTAGTGCAGCAGAAAGAGCCTGCGCTATATCAAAAAAGATAGAGAAGCTTTATGATGATCCATTTTACAGAAAAGATTCTCTTACAGTCAGTCAGAATGAATATAGCTATGATCTGATCTATAAAAACAATGACGTATTAATGTCTGTAACCAACCTTGACGCTTTATGGTTTGCGAAAAGCAATGAACAGTTAGCCAAAGAACACCTGCAAACTATCAAACATAGTATTGATGCTGAAAGAAAAGCAAATAGTCTGGTCAACTGGCTCAAAAGAATTGGTCTTGTAGTATTGATTATTGTTTTGCTCACACTAATTATTTCGGTAATTAACTTTCTTTTTAAACGAACTGCATCATTTTTATCTGCTAAACGCGAAAGCTATTTCAGAGTTTTAAAGATCAAAAACATCAAAATATTTACGCCTGAACATTTGGAGAAAGCAGTGCTGAGGCTAAATAATATCCTGCGTATAGCAGTAATCATACTGGTCATTTACCTCTCTCTGCCTTTATTGTTCAGTATATTCCCGGAAACTGAAGCATGGACGGGTACATTGCTGGGCTGGATATTAAGTCCGATGAAGGCGGCCTTAAATGCTGTGGCACATTATCTGCCTAATCTGTTTACTGTAATTGTAATCTGCTTAATCTTTAAATATGCAATCCGGGGAATAAAGTATTTCTTTTACGAGATCAAACTGGGTGAAATTCAGCTTCGTGGTTTTCATGCGGACTGGGCCATTCCGACATTCAACATCTTAAAGTTTGTCCTTTATGCTTTTATGCTCATTCTTATCTTTCCTTATCTGCCAGGTTCGGGTTCGCCTGCATTTCAGGGGGTATCAGTATTTCTTGGGATTCTGATTTCGCTGGGTTCTTCAAGCGCCATCACCAATATCGTTGCAGGACTGGTTATTACTTATATGCGACCTTTCAGAATTGGAGACAGAGTAAAAATTGGAGATGTTGTGGGTGATGTACTGGAAAAAACTATGCTGGTCACCAGGATTAAAACGATAAAAAACGAAGATATTACAGTACCTAATTCTATGGTACTTTCCAGTAGTACGATCAACTATTCCAGTCATACAAAAAAAGAAAATCAGGGTCTGATTGTACACCAGACCTTAACATTGGGCTATGATATTCCTTATCAGGATATTTATGATATGCTAACCAGAGCGGCTTTAAATACAGTGTATATACTGGAAGAACCAAAGCCATTTGTACTGCAAACCAGCCTGGATGATTTTTATATCTCTTACCAGATCAATGCTTATACCAGGGAGGCCAATAAACAAGCTGCTATTTACAGTAAACTGTTTGAAAATATTCAGAATGAATTTAATGCTGCGGGGGTGGAAATTATGTCTCCGCATTACAGGGCGACAAGAGATGGTAGTGCACCTGCTATGCCGCCTGCATCTGTTTAAATTTCCGGATCTTAGTTAATTCCGGTTTTACCAGTTGCCGCCAGCCCCACCACCACCACTGCTGCCACCGCCCCAGCTACTGTCTGAAGAAGAGGAGGAACTGCTGCTATCGCTGCTTCCTGAGGAAGAAGAGCTGGAATCGTCATCTGTACTTGAAATTACCGGGATCACTATCATTTGCAGGAGTTCTTCATAACTGCAATTTTCGCAGGTACGCGCTTCTTTTCCCTCTCCTTCTTTTTTGGAGGTCGGTTTTCTGACAATAATTACTTTATGATACTGGAGTGTTCTGAAATTGCATTGCGGACATAGCTCAAAAGATTTAAACTGATTGCCTTCATAAGCAATGATCTTATGCTCCTGCTGATCCTGACTTACCCAGATATCATAGGTATTTACGCCCAGTTTTTCTTCTGTGAGTTGTCCGGCAGTCAGGTATGGACTACCTTTTTTGTTTTTATTCCGGTCAACCCTGATCATTTCTTTTTGCTGTGAATCCAGCACAGCTTTAAAACGATCGGCAGATTTCTTTCTTCTGGAATTCTCGGTAAGGATGCCTAACAAGATCAAAGGTGAACCTATCAGATACCATTTCGCCCTGCTATTTAAAGCTTCTACACTTCTGGTGAAATTCAGGTCATCAGTATTAGTCTTTCTGATCGCACTCAAGGCATTGAAGTATCTGAAAAACAATAAAAATGAAAGGAAAATATAAAGGACAATCGCAATTCCAAAAGCATCACCGTGCTTAAACCATGAAATAACAGACCCGAATCCTAAAATAAAAAGCAGAATCACAATTGACAATATCAGCCCCAGACACCCAATTCCATTGACCTTATCATAACCGATCATCTGTTTCGTTTTTTCCCTGGGAACATGTGGTGTCAGCTTTTTGATATCACCAAAAATGACAAAAAAGACCAGCAAGACAAAAGCGGACGGGATAATTACTTTAAACCACGAAAAGGGAGTTTTTTCTTGTTTTCCGAGCAGCTGATCGAGCTCTTTTTGATTGACTGGTTGTGCCAGGTAAGCTGCAATTGTATTTAATGCACTGCTTGTACCTTCACTATAGTTTTCTTCCTTAAATGCAGGAACCAGGTAATGATCACCAATTCTTTTCAGCGCAGCATCCGGAAGAAGTCCTTCCAGGCCATAGCCGGTGATAAAACGATACTGTTTTCTATCTGTTGCAATAAACAGCAGCAAACCGTTATTTGCTTTTCCTTTACCTACACCCCATTGATTAAACAGGTTCAGTCCAAAATTAAAGGGATCTTCATTCTGCTCAAAATCACGAACAACCACAACGGCTATTTCTACTTTGGTTTTATTTTCCAGACCAGCAATCAGATGATTCAGTGAATCGACATCATTACTGCTCAAAACCATATCCGGATTACTCACGTAACCCTTTCCTTCAGCTTTAGGGTTTGGAATCTGACTTACAGTATATCCTTCCTGAGCATAAACTCCTGCTGCTCCACATAGTACAAGGAGCAACAGGCAAACGATCTTTTTTAAATACATCAGAGCGGGTTAAATTACTTCGAATTCAGTTTTACCTTCAGGAATATAGAATAACAGATCCAGGCTAAGTTCCTCCTGTTTTTCCTGATTTTGTAAAAACATAGCCGGTTCACCATTTAAACGCTTAAAAGCAGCCATCTTACCATCAGCATAATAATGAAAAACAGCATCTGATGCCAAAGGCATTAATTCAAAACCATCCTCGAAATCTTTAACCAGATTGCTGATTCGTCTTGCTGATTCGTGTTTATTCAGATACATACTGGTCGCCATAATATGCTCCCTGTTAGCCAATGCCTGTTCAAACTGATCATATCTTTTAGCATTGATTGACTGCGCCAACCTGGCATAAGCTCTCTTCAACTTCAATTCTACATCTTCCACTCCTTTTAAGTGAACACCTTTACGCCAACCTTCCAGCTCATAAGGAATCTGCGCATCAAACTGATCTGACTTCCGGCTATACGGTACCTGTTTCCGGGGATCAGTCGCTGGAAACTTATAGGCTAAAAGATCGTGCTTAAACTCAAAACCGTAACTTACATCATAAAGTTTCACCTTATAAGACATTGAAGCATTTGCATCCAGAACGGTTTCCCCGGAATGCGGAAAAACCCCAACATCCAACTTTTGAATCCCGCTATCCAGAATAGCAAAGTTCACAGGGGCTATAGAGGAAGCCTGTCCTGAATTATCCAGTATCATTACAGGTATATCATTAACCCGTATCTCAAACAGGCAGGCAGAGGCGTTAAATTCGACTACATAATATGGTTTCACTGCAATAGTATTAATATAAAAAATAAACAGTTATAATCTTTACTTACCTGCTTTAGCCAGGGCTTCTTCAATTAATGACTGCGGACTGATTGCATAACCTTTTTGTCCAAGTAATTTATAGATATCCTTGTTATCATTTTTAAATACAGCCAGGTTTGAAGTCTTAACACCAGTTTTATCCAGTTCCTGTAAAAGAAAATAAATCACGTTGTCCTTTACCCAAACACATTGTCTGAAATCCACACCACTACCACTATCTTTAACAGCGCGGTCTACAGCAGGTTTTCCGGCTTTTCCCTCAATGGATTTAACAAGTCCGTTATTTGGTGCAGCATTATAAATTCTCAACTCATACATAGCCAGTATTGAATCCTTTTCTGTATAATGAAAGATGACTTTATTAGTCATATTATTACCTGTACCTGAAAGATCCGAATGATTATAGGTTAACAATTTAGGAGACGTGCTTTCAACTCTTTCATAACCAGTCAGTGTTTTTTCTTCTGATGGGCTGGTACTCACACTAACACCAGACGACTTATCAACAGACTGAATTGTTTCTTTAAATGTAACATCAGCTAAATCAAAACCTGCTGATACAGCTGCAGAGGATTCGACCTGAACGGCCTTATCTTTTCCTCCATTACTTTTTGAGTTACATGATTGGATTGTCATAGCGAATAGAATAACGAAAATAGTTGCTTTCATATAATGATTAATTTTTGTTTAAGAATTTCTTATTAATGGTATGTCTGCGCTTACTCCCGCATACTTTTCTAAATTTTCGATCACATCAAATTCGGGGATCAGCGTAGCTTTTGCTTCATAATTGTAAAGCTCATATTTTTTACCCGTTTTAAGCATGCCTTTTTTAACAGAAACTCCTACCTCAACTTTAAAGATAAATTTAACTTTTAAACCGTCAAATTTCAGTTCAGGTCTGTAATTGAGTCCCCTTTCATCATAGTTCAGGTTGTGGCCAAAAGTTACCGATGCTGTTCCTGTGGCTTTCACTTTACCATCAGCAAAGGCTTCTACTCCCATCACGGTTATTTTACCCCTGACCTCTACTCCTGCATCAATTTCAGCTTTCAAAGTAGCACCAAGCTTCGCATTGGCAATGTTCTGATCAGATTTAGTATTAATAGTCAGGCTTGTTTCACCTTGTATGGTTCCGGTAATGATTAAGTCAATATACATTTTCCCACTAAATACCGAACCTTCTTCATCACTCATCCAGTCTCTGAAATCGTCAAACACCTTCTTGGCTGCAAGATTAGCTGCACCGCCTGTAAAAAAACCAGCAACACCCTGTACCGCTGCATCCAGCAAATCTATTTTCACTTCCAGACCAATCAGCGGATCAGCCTTAAAATAAAACTTAATCTCAGTACCTACCTCGTTGGTTTTCTGAAGCTTGCGCTGACCTCTTTGTAACTGCCATTCAGCTCCTAAACAGAAATTCGGCTGCAGCACACTAATTGACAAGCCCATAGGGAGCTTTTTCACCGTTCCCTTAGTGGTATCGGTTATAGCTTTCGAAATCTCTTTCAGAGATGCAAACACGTTAAAAAGCCATTTAATCTTTTCACTGTATTTTAATGTTGCATCATGATGGCCTCCATAAGTAGTACCTGATTTGTTCCAGTTCGCTTCCAGTACTACACCAAAATCCACCTTCGTATATTCCCATCTTTTTTCAGCTCCGATTCTTCCCGCCTGTTTCTGCATATCTTCATGCTGTTTGGGAGATAGTTTCTGCCACTTAACACTTAATTTCTCACTCAAATTCAGGAAAAAATGGAAATCCCATTTAATGTCTGAATAGGCAACAATCGCGATAGTAGCCCGCTCCGGATTCGAGAAATATCTACAGGAATTGATATAATAAAGGAACTTATTCGGAGGATTTAAAATCGGCCAGATATATTGAAGTGGAAGAATTTCCAGTTTTGATAAATCTGAATAGACTTCTGTTTCAATTTTCTCTCCCTTAATAGCTAATTCATATTTTGGGTTAATATCATTCTTATCGGTAGTCAGCTCAATAACTTTAACCTTCTGATTATTATGTGCCGGTGTCCTGATACAACCTTTATTTTTAAAATTCTGAATGACAATGGGCAATTTCTTTTTAGCCCTGGTATCTCCTGCAAAAGTCTCATAAACAATACTCTCGGCATTATTCTCAAAGATCCTGAAAAGAATAGTGGTGCGCCTGTTCATCTGATGTTCTGCTTCTGTCAGATTCTCACCTTTGATAGCTGGCATGCTTTTCCCATAACCTTTAGCAACAATCCTGGACTTCGAAACTCCTTTATCTACAAGATAATCCACAGCTGACTGAGCACGTTTTTCAGACAATGTCATGTTATATTTATCTGTTCCCCTGATATCAGTATGTGAACCCAATTCAACCGGAACATATGGAGACTCTAATAAAAATGTAGCCAGTTTATCTAAAAGCGGACGCGCAGCTTTTGTAATGGCCCATTTATTAAAATCATAATAGATTTCTTCAGACCTGGAAAAAGCACTCTTTTTTGGATCTTTTAACTGCAGTTTACCCTCATCAAAAAGCAGGAACTCTTCACCTTCAATCACTTTAAGCACAGTGAAACTACAAGGCTCAAATCGTTTTATATTTAAATCACTCTCCCCAATTTTGACAGGAAGATTATTCTCTGATTGTTTAACTGTCTTATTATAAATTACTGGCTTAATCTCCAGATATCGTGCATGCTGATCATCATTATGATCATCTTTAATATAATCAGTTGTACCATCAATACATACCCTTACATAAAGCTCATGTTCAATCTTATCACTGCCTATTTTGCTAAACCAGGTAAAGGTATTGCGCATCATCAGATTAATTTCACCATTGGTACAGTCAACGTTGGTATAGGTAAATATTTTTTTGTCATAACCCCATTTACGACTGTAAACAACTACGGTTAAACTATAACCATTAAGTCCTTCTGTAATCAGGTTCAGATTAACATCTTCGCCATAGCTGATTTTTTCCTTTTTACGGATGTCAGGTCCGTTAGGCTGTTTGCTCCACATAGAGCTGACTATTTTTTGTGGACAGTAGCCCCGAACCAACAGCCCCGATTCATCTTTTGGGTCGGGTTTACCTGTTAATGAAGCTCCCAGATAATAGACCTGGGCACCACTCAGTTTTTTCGAAATACTAAAATTGTTAAGTATCGAACCTGCTCCCTGATATTGGACAATAACATCTCTTTTTTTACTGTCATATAATCTCCAGAGAATTTTATTCTTATCTGTGTCCGTTGTATCCGGAAGCCACTCGGTTACTGTAAATTTTGATTTTCCTCCGCCTGGTATAACCAATACATTTCCTCCACCCATTTTAGGATAATAAGTATGATTGGGTGCAAGCGCAATTTTTTTTACTCCTTTATTGGACATTGTGTTTTAGGCTAAGATGATTCCTTCTGCTGTTAATTTCGGTTGATGAAGAGTCCTGGGATCAATTCCAGGATTCAAAGCCTTTTGTACTTTAGGGTTAGCCTGCTTCATTTGTTTCTTACTGGCTTCAGCAGATTGTCCGTGTTTCAAGACAATAATACAATCAGGACCTCCTATCGGACAGGTCGCTTTGCTGTCTTCCACTAAAACTTTGCCACCGTTGGTTAAGGTCGCCTTTTCATAAAACCCCTTCCATTCTGTCACTATAGCATTACATGGTTTACCCAGCTGCTTTGCACAACTGCCAAAACTATTGTTATTGAAAGTCTGGCCAATATCTTTGGTACTGGCAATCAGTTTAGTGCTGCCATCTTTATCATTAGCATACTCTTTTTTCTGGCTTAACACTTTTAACTGATCGGGTGCAGATCCAAAATTACATTGACACATTGCCCCTTGAACAAGGATATATTTTTCTGCCATAACTTAACCAAATAATGTTTTCATAAATTTAGAGAACCCACCAGGCGAACTATCTTCTTTCTCTTTAGTTACTGATGCATTTGCCAGAAGTTCTTCTGATTGCCGGTCTGCATCAGATAATTCGTACATACTGATACTAACAGACTCTGTTAGCTGAAGATTTATTTCCCAGTAAACTTCCAGAGCTTCAATACTTTTTGTAACAGCATTCAGAGCATATCTTGCCTTATAACTGGCTTCAACCTTAGGAATTGCTTCATTTTCATAACGCATTGTAGCAAAATCGTCTTGTCTGATCAGATCAGCCGCACTTCTTTCATCAATTGATACACCCTCATGCCGGATTTCCAACTGATCACTATCATTATATAAGGGGTTAACTGTCTGTCTGACTGAGAATGCCAGAGGTGATGAATCTCCTACCAGAGGAAAATAAAGATCCTCTGTCAATTCCAGATCCTGCTGATAGGATTTATATAAGCCTGCAAAGAAAGTTCTGATGACCAGATCCTTTCTGATTGCATTATCAATTCTATCTTCATCATTAATAACCTTTTCCATCTGGGTCAGGTAATTCTCCGTTTCTTCTCCTGTAAAATATTCAAGAATGGATTCCTTTACAGTTTTCCATCGCTGCTGAATAATTTCAATGTTTGCAACAGAGACATATGATCCGGAAAAATCAGCATGTATCTGCAATGGATAAAATACACTTCCTGTTTGCAGGGCAAGCTGTTCAGCCACTGTTTCCGGCAGACAATCATTAATATACAACGGACTGACTCTTTCTATTTCGAAAATCCGCAAATTCTGAGCAATAGTCTTTTTATAGGTAATAGAAATTTCATACTTCAAAACAGTTTCCAAACCATCTGAACTGAAAACCTCACGCAGGCCATAAACCCTTTTAAAAAAAGGAGGTACCAGCTGTAATAGAACAGCGTGGTTTGGAGCAAATGATACCCGTTTATCAGGTAATATAGAGACTGTCTTGTTTTCCATTAATCTAAAAATGTTAACTGAATCTTTGACATTAAGCTGCTATTTATAAAAACTTTGAGTTTTCACCTGTTGAAAAGGAACCTCACTATTCTTTAATTTTAATTTAACCGTTACGTCAGACTTACTTTTATCAATTGTAATAATCAATTCACCCTGCTCGTTGTCTTTTATTTTTGAGAATGTTTCAAAAGCTTCATGCTCATCAAACTTAACCTCCGTTCGCACTTCTCTGTTTTTGTCATCCAGCCAGTAAACGCTAAGTTCTTCGATTACCGCAGAAGGTTTAACTACCATCTTATCAAGATTTTCTCCGAAAACAAAATCTCTTTCCTTGTTAAAATAATCAAGGTCAATTCTTACAACCTTTGCACTACTCCGTATAACAGGTTTCCAGTCATAACGTTTGCGCAAACCAGACCAGTAATCAACAGGAATAGTATGATTTTTAATCTGATCTTTAACAGTATCTGAAAGATCCTTAACAATGTCATTGATATAAGGATCGAAAGATCCGTCCAGATCAGGATAGACTTTCTTCCAATCCAGTTCACCCGCAGGTTTTGCTTTATAATGGCCTATTTCTACCTGTTTATTTCTTTCTCCACTTAACCATAATACAACATCTCCTCCGGGAGCCATACCGACTTTTATCATTGTATATTCTCCTTTTCCTCCTTCAATATCACTAGGATAACCAGCAGCAAAAAGGGAATCTATTTTTTTCGTATCTAATTCAAACCGTCCCTTATAATTCTTTTTTTCAGTAAAAGATATCCAGGTGAGTTCAAGTGTGTGTGGCGCTTCTTTCAATTTATCTCCTGCAATATTCACAGAACCCATTTCTCCCCATCCAATATCCACCGCTCTGCCATCAGGAATATAGATACGGCCTTTATCGCCATAATAAAAATCACCTTTATAAATCTGTATCGGGTAATTCTTTGGAGCACACTCTGTAGGTATCCAATCGTATTTTCTCATCTTATCCTGGCATGAACTAACTGTAAACGAAACAACTAACGACAACAACAAACATATTCTCTTCATATATCTAAGTAGCTCTTTTATTAAAAACATCTCTTTCTCTCTGCCCTTTCTCATTAATATTTGGTTCTTTACCAACTCCATCCCAACTTGAAGAGAAATGAAGGAATTTATTTCTCAACTCATAAAGTACTTCAGCATCTTTTTTTGTCGCGGCATATTTATCAGCTGCATATACTCCATGATCGACCATTCCTTTCAAAGAATTTAATTGCCGGGAATTATTAAACAGCATCGCGGGTGCAGTGTTTAAAACTGCATAAGCCCTTAATCGGTTGTAAACATCTACCAGCGTCCAGTTCGTATTCTTCAGTGGGATTGCAGGTACTTTATAGACGTTATTATTTATTAATGTCTCTTTAAACTGACAAGAAGCTAATCCCAGTTCAAACATTAAATGCAAAGGGATCAGACTATACTTATTTCGGAGCACCCTGCTCCCTTTAAGTTTATAAGGCTGATCATTAGTCATCTGATTTGCTCTATACCAGCCCTGCTCAATCAGTCTGTTTTTTTCATCTTCAATTAATTTTTTCCGATTGATAATGGATAGCATTTCTTCGGCCAGAGAGACTTCTTCAACTTCATTATCTACATAGCTTCCACCTATATCTGAGTGTACACCTGGTAAAGAAATCTCTTTTCCTTTGGTGACTGAAGTTAATTCAAATAATCGGCGATGCTCATCAGCTGCAGTTAAATGAACTATATCAGATGCTTTATTAACTGCATTCAGCTTTAATTCAGTAACATCATTACTATGGACTATACCATAAGCAGAAACGGTATCGAATAAACCCGCAAATCTGATTTTAACGAAGTTCACCTTACGACCGGCTTTCTCCATTTGAAGACCAAAGTGTCCGCGGGCTGGCAGTTCCAACTTATTAACCACGTGATTATCAGCATCAACGAGCTGAGATTCTTTGGCTCCCATTAGTCTTGCCGAATAGGCAGCTTTTGTAATTTCATGTACAAAATTTCTTGCCGCCGCTGCCCCCCTGCTAAAACCAAATACATCAACTGTCAATGTATCGATATTCTTCTGGGTTTTACCCTTAATTACTTTAACAAGGTTTTCACATCCAACTCTTACTTTCCCTCTAACCCCTTTTTCCCCTGTCGCAATTCCCATATCGGTCAGATCATCATACTCATCATTTTCAGTTCCAATTCCTTCAATGTAAATAGAAAAATAAAGACTCTCCTGTTTGTACATCTTTTCCAGGTGATCAACATTTGTTCTGTCATTTTTATAACTCGTATTATCCTGCCAATAGAACTTCCACCCTTCTGATTTATAATGATTATCGGAATTCACATCTAACCTGCTGTCGATATTTTTCCTGTTATTTCCGGTACCGTCAAAAAACATTCCGACAGTGATATTAACAAGATCATCCTTGGTTACTCCTTTTTGAGGTTCACCAAACTTCACCCCCTCGGTTCCTTTTTCATTAATGGTACCAGCCGCAGTAGAATTTATAGTCTTAGCAAAGGAGGTATGCTCCAGCTTCGCAATTTCACTCATACGTCCATTGGACATTTTTATGATATTACCTCTGCTCATAGCTAAAACAGATTACTTTTTTCACCACTGTTATTATGAATTGTCTTTGCAGCATGTTTGGTGATACTTCCCTCTGTACTACTCAGATTGAGTGCACCAGCCGCCGTCTTTGTAATATTAGTTGCTTCACTCTGAAAAGCATCAATAGCTATTTCTGATATATTTGCTGCATTTAGTATATAGTCTGCTCCAATACTGATCTGGCTGTTTACCCCGACCTGCGTGCTCATGTTGTTTCCAGCCATGAATGTAATATCCTTACCGACCTGAACATCCATGTTTTCAGCTACGTTGATCTGCATATTTTTCGAATTCAGTGTCATATTTTCATTCGCTGTAATCGTAATATTATTACCCGCCGTATCTATATGAATGATATTCTTATTGATATCCGTAATCGTAATCCCATGTCCCGACGGTCCATCGTTAAACTCAACCAGGTGTCCGCTTCTGGTTGCAATCCTTTTTAGATGATTAGCATCAGAACCACCTGCTCCGGTAGTGCCATGAAAAATACTTCCCATTACAAAAGGTCTGTCTGGGTCATTATACCTGAATCCCACAATCACCTGATCACCAACTTCCGGTATAAATACATACCCTCTGTTTTTAGAAAAAGGTTCACTCGATCCCGCATCCGGAGTTAACACCCTGATCCAGTCCGTTGTTAAATTATTTTCCTGCCATAACATCTGCACTTTAATCCTTCCTGTTTGCGAAGGATCATTATTATCTGTTACGATCGCTACCTGGGATTCTGCCTGAGGAACACGGACATTGTCTACAGTAAGCACTTCGGTATCTGCAGGAACCCCTTTAAATGAATTGGTATATCTGCTCAGACCATCAATATGATGTGTAATTTCAGTAATTAAAAATTTACTCAGAGAATCCTGATTAAAGACACCCGAATCATCCTTCCGGGAGACATAAACATCAGCAATACAGCCAATATTTAATGCTGTATTGGTACTTTCACCGGTAATATCCGATAAATTGGAAGCCATTGCAGCTTTATGTGTCTGAGCTAGTTTATCCAGCTGACTTTTATTCTCTACCCTGGGTTTAACCGGGTGATTTACATGATTATCAAAAACAGAAGAGGATTGCTGAAACGCATGCTGAGAAAAACCATTTAATCCTTCTACATGACCAGGCGCCTGTGCATCCAGTGTACTGTTTTCTTCAGAACGATAAGAATAGTAAGAGAAACCCATCGGAAGAATACGGACTGACATATTCATGAAATTCAGATTCTGGCCATGTACCAGTTTCACAGATTTCTGATTTGATGGTTTTCCGAAATGCAGCACTCTGCCATCATAATAGAAAAACTCACCATATTCTGAACTCAGCCTGTTGATGAAGCTAAAGTTACTTTCCTTAAACTGGGTTATATATTTCAGTGTTTCTTTATACACTGGTTTTATCGAAAGTTCAATATCGTTACCGGCAATCCCTGAAGTAACCTTTTTCACAATCCCATCCAACTGCATATCACTAAAAGACAGCATATTGCCACCGCTCTCCAGTAAAATAGTTGGAGAATACCCTTTAATAATGAGATCACCTCTTAAACCGTGGCTCTGGGAAAGATTCACTTCGCATACTACCCCTTTAAAAGCTGTACCGCCATGATCAATACTGATGATAAAACTCTTACCAATCCACGATTTAGACTGATCAATTTTAAAAGATCTCGTCTCTTCTATTACATCCTGGTTAATGATGAGTTCAAATTCATGATGACGGTTAAATGCCTGGGTAATCTTAAGAGAATTAAAATGAATAATCTCTTTATCATCAATGTGTATTTCCAGATTAATTTTCTTTTCCATCGTTTGGATGTCTGCGGTTTGAAGATTGATTATATTTTCTATCCTGAATCCAGGTATTATCGTTGCCTCCGCTATAAAAAAATCAACAAAAAAGGCATAGGCCTATCAGGATGATATAGCAGTTAACTTAATAAATTCGCTAAAAATGATTTTATAATTAGGACCATTATACCATGGTATAATGGTCCTAATTACTACTTAAGCTTTTGGCCAGTCGTTAGTATGCTCTGCATTTCCAAGTTTCAGCTTACGGGCAGACAATACAAAACTTAAAGTCATTGGTGTTTTATCATTTACAGCAATCCCTTCATTATATTGAATGATATAACCATCTTCAAATGACAACTCTTTCATTTTTGCATCCTCTTCTCCCTTTTTGAAAGTAATCGTTCCTGACAGAGGTTTATACTGGTTATTAACCATTGATTCAATAACTGATGTATCTTCAGTTGATTCTATCTCCACGTGGATAGTTCCACCATATACACCCGATGATGGACGGCCTTTAGCGTCTACATCTCTATTTAATGAAAAACTGCACTGCAGCACATCGAATTCTTTAGATCCGAGAGTCAATCTGGTTTTGAAAGCCATGATACTAGATTATATTTTATAAATTTTATTAATTGATTAACCGACTTAAGATTAAATATCGTGAATATTTAGCGCTATACTAAAATGATATTGGAATTTTAAGTGTTAAATTATGCTTTAGGCCAGTCATTGGTATGCTCAGCATTCCCCAACTTTAATTTACGGGCCGAGATCTGAAACTTCAATGTCATTGGGTTATCACCCGTAATTCTGATACCTTCGGAATACTTAACGATGTATCCATCCTCAAAATGAACTTCTTTCATTTTCGCATCTTCATCAGATTTTTTGATCAGTAATACACCAGTAAGCGGTTTATACTGATTATTAACCATCGCTTCAACCACAGAAGTATCTTCAGTTGATTCGATTTCTACGTCGATTGTGCCACCATACACTCCGGAAGAAGGTCTTCCTTTTGCATCTACATCACGGTTCAGGGAATAAGCACAATGAAGTACGTCGTACTCCTTGCCCGAAAAGGTTAATCTTGCTTTGAAAGCCATAACTTTAATTTTTGGGTGAAATTTTTTATTAAATACTATATAGGTAATAACAATAAGTTTGCCATGATCAGCAGTCCCCCTAATATGGAGTCAGACTGCATTATTCAGCAAAGCCAATAATTAATTCAGAATTTGTATGCAGAGTGGTACAAATAAAATAAGTCTGCCAGCTGATATAAGCTGCGGCAGACTTATTATTAAAATACCTGTTTAAGCTTTAGGCCAGTCGTTAGTATGTTCGGCATTGCCGATTTTCAACTTACGTGCAGACACGACAAAACTCAACGTCATCGGGGTATTGTCATTTACTGCAATCCCTTCGTTATACTGAATGATGTAACCATCTTCAAAATGCAATTCTTTCATTTTTGCATCTTCTTCACCTTTTTTAAATACAATAGTTCCTGCCTGAGGTTTATATTGGTTGTTAACCATAGACTCGATCACTGAAGTATCTTCAGTAGATTCAATCTCCAGGTGAATAGTTCCACCGTAAACTCCAGAAGAAGGACGCCCTTTTGCATCTACATCTCTGTTTAATGAATAGCTGCACTGCAGCACATCAAATTCTTTCGACCCTAGAGTCAATCTGGTTTTAAAAGCCATGATAATGTTTTTTTAATGTTAAACGGATCTTTACAATTAAGCCTTAGGCCAGTCATTAGTGTGCTCAGCATTTCCCAGTTTTAATTTACGGGCTGAGATCTGGAATTTCAATGTCATCGGATTAGCTCCGGTGATATTAATTCCTTCTGAATACTTAACGATGTATCCATCTTCAAAATGAACCTCCTTCATCTTTGCATCTTCTTCAGATTTTTTGATGAGCAAAGTGCCGGTTAAAGGTTTGTACTGATTGTTTACCATTGCTTCAACAACTGAGGTATCTTCGGTAGATTCGAGTTCAATATCGATTGTTCCACCATACACTCCGGAAGAGGGTCTTCCTTTTGCATCAACATCACGGTTTAGAGAATAGGCACAGTGAAGCACATCGTACTCCTTGCCCGAAAAGTTTAATCTTGCTTTGAAAGCCATAACTTTTTGTTTTAGGGTTATTATTTATAATTACAATGACAATAGCAAATACTTTGCCACTATCATCTTATAATCAACAAGATAAAACAAATTATTCAGATAACCAATAAAAAAGAGTTAAAGCCTATATGATCTTCGAACCAAAGGCCTCCAGTTTCCTTAACCACTTCTTGCTGTACTCGTTATCCAAAGAATACAGCTGTCCTATGGTATTGGTTAATACAGGATGAAAACGACAGTTTTCGAAAACGTTTCTTTTAATAGACAGGTAAGTAATTTTCTTGTCTTGTTTCCAATACTCAAATGTTTCCTGGTCAAGAATAGAGACAATTCTTGCAGATTTACCACTAAAATTATTGTTTATTCCCTGCTGAGCTGCATGAAAAACCTGGTTAGGCATAAACAATCTGTCGAAGAAGCCGGTAATCCGGGTTGGAATAGAAGATAAATATACCGGGCAGAACAACACAACATGGTTTGCCCACATAATTAAGTCAAGTGCACGTTTCAAATCAGGTTCCAGTTCAGTAACCCTGTTATTGAATTGTTTGTTCGAATTAAAGATCAGATCAACAATAGCAATTTCTTTGATATGAGCACCAGCTTCTCTTGCCCCTTTAACATATGCCTGGATCAAATAACTTGTAGCAGCAGTTTTTTCAGGATCACCATTTATGATCAATAGTTGTTTCATTTATTTGCGGGCCTATGTAAAGTTCAGGTGCTAAAATATGAAGAAATTGTTAAGGCAGGAAATGTGAACAGATATATAAAAAAATATCCGGTGCAGATCTTTCCAATCTGCCCGGATATCCTTAAAAATTCTAATATTCAATTGTTTTTCAGCGACAAGTATTTATTTACTGCTGCGCATATTCTGAACTCCAGGTGGTTTCTTCATCCTCGCCTTTTTGCCCGTCAAGTTTTACAACAAAACTTTTTGCAGGAAAATAAGGAGTGATATGAATATCCAGATGGATTTTATCTTTTTGTAATTCATCGCGCTCAAAACGCATAATTTTGAAGCGCTCAATTAAACGGTCAGGTCCCTGAATACCATCTAAGAACTTAACAATCTGTCCGCGCAGATCCTGTTCAGTTTTAGAAGTCCAGTTCTCGAAAGCTCTTCTGTTTAAGAAATCAAAAAGAACCTTGGTTACATAATCAAATACACGTACAACAGAATAAGTCTGTAAACCTATATTATCACCATTAAACAGCGTCTTGGCAGAGAAAGCCATTACCTTTCCATATTCATTTACCATTGGTACCAGACCAATACGCTCTAAATGAGAAATTTCACTCTTCTTAAGATCAAACTTAACCCCGTCCACATCATTGATGGCACCATGTTTTTTACCGGCAGTTACCTGCGACATCAAAGTATAATACATCTTTCCGGCCAATGCAGCAGATCCTGGTACCGTTAAATCATCTTCTTCACCAACCTCACTAACTTTACCTCTGCCAACCAACCAGTTACAAGTCATGATCACATTTGATCTGAAAGCATCACCACCAGTTAAATTAGCCGCTGTAAATAAATCAATTACGTCATCCGGCTGATCCAGATCCGCAAAATCAGTTACCAGCATGGCCTTATTTTCATAAGCTACCTTACCCCATTTCTCCACCACTTTATTAGATCCCATATATCCCGGGATAACCATCAGCGAATAATTTTCGCGTAAATCAAGACGATCGTATTTCTGTTTCAGCTCATCACTTACAAAATCTACAAATCTCGGATTGTCCAGGTCCTTAATCTGATCCATAGAAGCATTTAGCAGCACAACATTTTTTAATTTATCTGCTTCAGTATTCTGATAGAATAAATTAACAGAACGATAAGCCTGCTCAAGTTCTCTGGTACTTTCCAGTGCCGAAGCAATATTTTTATTTAAGTTTTCTTCCGCAGCAAGTAATTTTTCTGTGCTTTTTGTGGTCATAGCAGCTACAGAATCAGAATCTTCCAATACATCAATCCATAACTGGATTTTCTTTTTCAATTCTTCTCTTTCTTTTTTCTTTTCATCTCCTGTCAGAAAGATCTGTTTCCTTGCTTTTCTTTCAGGATTTAAGTTTTGTAAACCATCAACAGTTGCTTCCAATAAATCGAAACCACCAACCCTTGCCAGTTTATCCAAACTCTCCTGGAGCGACAGTTTCCCCTTTTCTTCCTTCTCTGCCGGCTTAAATCCTGCCGCCTGAGAATTCTCCTGTGCTGTTTTTTGTTCTTCTGGAGTTGCCATAATATATTCTTCTAATCTTAACCTATGAATTACCTGATCTATTTATTCTCTTCTAACTCCGCTACGAAATTTTTCAAAGCACTGATAAATGCATGTTTTGTTTCTGCATCATCAAGAGTAGACTTTAAAGTTTTATTTGATTTGAGCTGTTTAATAACATTTAAAGACATTTCGCGCTCAATATTGATGTTATTCAGATGAGTACTCTGGTTAATAATATTTTTCACAGAAAAATCACCAAGATTATTAAAATGAAGAGTTTCAGCAACAGGCATTCCATCCTGTCTTTCAAAACCAACATTAACCTTAGGCTTATAATGATTAAAGACCTCCTGTACAGTTTTTAAACCCTCTACTTTTTCAGGTTTGATCGGTTCATTATCTGTTAATTTTTGTATAAAAAGCGTTTTATTATGGGCGATATCTGCGAACGCTTCCGAAGTATCTATCTTTCTCTCGTTTCCGCCAATTTCATAGTTAAACATAGTATTGATATTTAAGGGTTTAAGATCTATTAATAATAAAAATATTGAAATTAATTTTAAAAAACAGTATTTGCCTATAAATTGTTTTCTAATTCAGTTACAGGACTTTGCTCAATTATTTCCCATTCCAGACGTTCTTCAGTTTCGTGTTTCTTAATTACAATCGTATTGCCTTTCTTTAACTCTCCTGAGATTATATATTTGGAAATCGGTCTTCTTAATTCATTACGGATCACACCGGATAATTGTCTTGCTCCATATTTAGGAGTAAAGCCACTTAGCGCCAGCATTTTTGTGGCCTCTTCTTCAATTTCAAAAGCTATTCCCTGTTTCTGCAGCGCGTCAATCAGGCTTTTCAATTGAATCTCAAATATTCTGACCACATTACTTTCATTGATCGGAGCAAAAGGAACAATTTCAGATAAACGGGCTAAAAACTCAGGCCTGAAATTACGGGCCATAATTTCCATTAACTGCTGTGATGTCGGAATAATTCCCTGCCCCACCTGCTCAGCAATCCACTCACTTCCAATATTAGAAGTAAATAAAATCAGAGAGTTAGAAAAGTCTCCCTCCTTGCCCAGTCTGTCATGCATATGACCTTCATCCAGGATCTGTAGAAAAGTATCAAATACGGATGGATGTGCTTTCTCAATTTCATCAAATAACAAGACCGAATAAGGCTGTTCCCTGATTTTATTAACCAGCATTCCCCCCTCTTCATAGCCTACATATCCTGGAGGCGCTCCATAAAGTAAAGCAGCAGAATGTTCTTCTTTAAATTCAGACATATCAAAACGGATCATTGCCTTCTCATCATTAAATAAGAATTCAGCAATAGATTTTGCAAGTTCCGTTTTTCCTGTTCCGGTAGGCCCCAGTAAGAAGAAAGATCCGATAGGCTGTCCTTTTTTGTTTAATCCGCTTCTGGATTCAAGAATTGCGTCAGATACTGCTTTCAGTGCCTGATCCTGTCCTACCACCCTTCTTTTCAGGAATTGCTCCATATTAAGCAATTTTTCTTTCTCCTGTGCCTGGATTTTCCCTAAAGGAATACCAGTTTTATAAGATACTATAGAAGCAATATCCTGTTTACTTACCTCATCCGATTTACGCTCACTTAAAACTTTCAGTGCATCAAGATTTTTGGCGATATACTGATGATATTCATCAGCAGTTTCAAAAGCCTCCACCTGCGTTTCATCTGTCAGCTGCCCCAGCAATACAGGGCTTACTTTATCCTGAACCTGATTATATAACCATTTATAATCCGTCAGTTCGGTTATTTCATCAATATCAGATAATTCCAGTTCGGCCAGCGTCTGCGTCAGCTCTTCCAGTACTTTATCAGATGTATCATTCATCATCTTGATAGCAGCCATAGAGCGATCCAGTAAATCAAAAGCAGAATCCGGAAGCCTGCGATCCTTCATATACCGTTTTGCCAGTCTTACACATTCAGGAATTGCATCCGGCTGAACTTTCAGCTGATGATGCTCTTCATATTTGACCGTTAATTTTTCCAGCATCTTTATCGCCGAAGCTTCATTAGGTTCATTCACCTGTAAAACCTCAAACCTTCTGCTGAAAGCCTGCTCAGGCTCTATTATTTTACGGTATTCATCAATCGTGGTTGCTCCGATAACAGTAATCTCCCCTCTGGCCAGCTCAGGTTTCAACAAGTTACCTACCCCGCCACCTATCGGGCCTTTATTATCCAGTAAAGTATGGATTTCATCAATGAATAATACCGCCTTATCAAATTGCTTGATTTCTTTTAAGATATTTTTCAGACGATCTTCAATCTCCCCTTTATAAGAAGCACCTGCGATTAAAGAACCCAGATCAAGTTCAAAAAGCTGTACCCCTTTTAATAATTCAGGAACATTATCCGCAATGATATCCTGTGCAAAACCATCAACCAGAGCCGTTTTACCAACCCCGGCATCACCTGTAATAATTACGTTTGGCTTAGTTCTGCGGCAGAGAATCTCCATGATCATCCTTGCCTCTTTATCCCTTCCAATAATCGGATCGGTTTTACCATCTCTGGCAAGCGCAATTCTGTCAATGCAATATTTATGCAGCGCAGTACTACCCACTCCGCCTTTATCTGCTTTTGCAGAACCTGAAACCGGTGCGACAACAGATTGCAGTTCTTCATCTTTCAGGTAAAGATCAAGCAGTTCCTTTTCCTTAATCGGGAATGACTTCAGCTGATCAGGCTTAAATCCGACAGTAGGTTTACACAGCGCTGTAAGAACACAAATAGGAGTAATCAAATCCAGTCCTACCTTAATTCTAACCAGGTCTGCCTCTTCAAAAACTTTCGCAATTTCAGGGCTGCCTTTTACCTCTTCAGCAGAGGCAGAGGCCTTATCCAATTCTTCAATTCTTACTTCAGCCCATTCGCTGATATATTCTTCATCTTTTCCTATAGACGATAAAAAGCCTCTCAATCCAACCTCCTTATGCATTAAACCTTTTAAAAGGTGAGCAGCAGTAAATTCAGGATTACGATACTCTTTAGCGAGGGATTGCGCAACCCTGATCGCTAATTTTACTGATTCACTAATGTTTGTAACACTCATAATAGTTGATATTAAGGGTTTTCTTTCACTGCATTTTCATTTGCAGCGGCCTGCACAAAATTCTTTTCCGTGATATAGTAATAAGTTTTTCCATTGGAATTAAACTGCTGACCAATCTGTGTTCCTCTTTTGATCTGCTCACTTGAACTGATCAGGAATTTCAGATAAGCTTCAAAATCTGCCTGCGGCATTTTACTCTGGCTTTTTAAATCAGCTACCGTATACTTCTTAAGCAATTCATTCGAAACAGGTAGGCCCGTTACAGTTTTGATATATTTAGCCAGCGTCATTGTTCTGATATTCCCTTTAGAAATATCTATATCCAGTAAATTACGCAGAATATTAAAATAATTCTTCTGTAATTTTTTTCTGAACGATGATTGATCCGGCTGAAGATTTTGTCCGATCATTAATGAAAATATATCACTGATCTGCTTATACTCCATTGTATTTAATATCAATGCATACTGCAGCAGATCCTTATTCTTTGATACAATATCATCATGCACCGAAGAAGTGATAAAATATTTAAATCCGTTATGCGGCATTTTATCCGCTACATCATCACCAACAGGAGCAACAAGTCTGCTTTCCACAACCGGAGATAGATTTTTACGTTCAATACCTGTTAATCTGAAAGCACTGTCCAATGAGCTGATCTGGCTATTGATATCCTGGTCAGTTTCCTTAAAGAAACGGCGCATGGCGATATTCATAGACTCATTAGAATTTACCGAACCTTTGGTAGGGAACACAACCCCACCCTGGATTAAGCTGTTTTTAGGATAATCAAGGTAATAAGAAATTGAATCCAGCTGACTGGTATTATAAGCCTGTGTATTATTCAGTCCTTCACCTTTAACCAGGAATCTTTTCTTTTTATCCGCAGAATAAACTGCAGATTCAGAAACCAGTTTTTTAGATTGTAATACAAAATTATTAAACAGCTGATCATAATCACTATACAGTTGAATAGCCAGTAATCTTGCATCAGCACGGGCAAATTCTTCAGTAAGCTGAGTTAACCGGTAAGCAGAAGACGTTTCATTTCCTGTACTTCCAATTAAGACAATCAGGTTAGTTTCATTTTTATGATTTTTCAATAGATTCAGACCTGCTTTTACCCCGTCAAAAACAGGTTCTGCAGTAATTCGTCCATTGAATCTTTCAGTCCTTTTAGCTTCAGTAGACAGGAAACCCATTAATTTTCTGTAATCAGGAGATACACCAGGAGTACTTAAAGTTCCGGCAGCTTCATTTCTGTAAACCACCGCACCATAACTTACCTTATGTTTTTTGCCATAATCATTAAAGATATTTTCGAAGGATTGGATCGTATTGGTTAATCCCGAAAAATATCTTGACATCGGACTACCACCATCCACTACAAAAATCACGTTGATCTGATGAATATTCTTTCTTAGATCAAGATAAGTCAGATAACTTAAAGTAGATCCGTTAATCGTAATCAGCTTATTATTTGATTTATTATAAACATCACTCGCTACCCCTAAGGTAAAGTTTCCTGCGCCATCATCATTAATAACAGGAGCACTTCTCAGGATAATATCATTTGCAGATAAAAGCGGGTCCATATGTACTCCGCTTAACGCCAGGGAAACTGAATCACTCTGATCGTAAGAATCAATCTGTTTAGGGGTAATATATAATCTGTCTCCCCAGTTATGAACAGCATCAGTAGCTATCCAGCCATAAATACTTTTCTTTGCGCTGTCAGTAACCAGCTGATCTTCATTTCCGATCAGATATTTCTTACCATCTTCAGATTTCTTAAAGATATAGCTGATCTCATGCAATCTTACTTTAGCAACTTTCTTTTTAAGTTCAGGAGAACTGTATACAAAGGCCGAGTCCGTGTTATCATAATAAAACTTCGATTCAGTCATCGGCACTTTACCACTGATAATTGCAATAGATTTTTCCGGGTAACCAGATTTCTGATTAGAATATGATCTTTGCCATAACAGCATTTTTGATTTCGGAATCCAGCCATAACTGATGGCACTTTTCTTATCGGTGATTTTTCTTCCCCTGATCATTCCAGCCTTGTACTTAATTAGTTTTAAATACCCGTTTTCATCTTTAGAAACATAAAAAGGTTCCATAAAGTTCAGCTTCTTCATAATCAGACTTCCGCCTGGTGCAGTGGTCGTATAATTTTCATCTCTGTCAGAGAAAACAATCCATGGCAAACTTGTTTTACCACCATCATCACTTAAATTTGTCGTCGCAGAAGGCCTGGCATAAGCCTTAGGCATATATTTCACTTTTTTCCCAAATGCCGCAGGCGACTGTGCCATTACAAAAGCAGTTTGGGCAATGAGTATAGAGAGGGATATAATTCTTTTCATATGGTTTATTTTTTTACTGTATTGGCCGAATGTTGTTTGATGTTTACCAGAGTTGCGCAGGTAGAATTAGGACTGATGGTCAATTGTGCTTCATCAACGACAATTTCACCTCCGAAAGTCAGTCCCATACAGTAAGAATAAAAATCACTCGATTTTTTAACCCCATCCTGATCTACAGCAACAGTAACCTTTTCATTGTTACACATATACCTGCGAATCAGATAATAATAGTTTGTATTAAAGTCTGCTCCGTTAGCAATTGCCTGCAAACGGGCTCTGATATCATCAATAACTTTACGTTCACCCTCACCTGGTACAACTATATCAGCGTCCAGCTCCGCATTTGGATCAGTAATAAAAATAGTATGATAAATAGGTCTGTGGCTCCTGTCAGTAGTTAATTTAACCATGAATTTACCAGGAGTATGGAAAGTGTATAAAGCAGTTCTCCCCTTCACGTCTACCCTGCCTGTTTCTCCAAAAGACCATTCAAACTGATTGGCTTTTCCTTCAGCCTCTACCCTGACCTCTTCATTAACCACGCCCGATGTAGGCCCGCTAATAGTAACCATCGTATCCAGTGCAGCAATAACGGTATCTCTTACTGTAACCGGAAACTGTTCCTTTAATTCTCCGTCAACTGTTAATCTGATAATATAAGATCCTGATTTACTATAACGGTAGCTACCATTCTGACTATTTGATTTTGCTCCGTTACCAAATTCCCAGACCCATTTTTTTGCACTTCTGGTATTATCAGTGAATACAAGATCTTCGTTCAGGTACATTTCGTCTTTTAAGATCCTTGCATCAACAGTACGTTTATCAAAGAAAGAACTCTTAAGCAGAAAGATCAGTGCTGCAATAATCAGGATAGCAATAAAAATATACAGGAAGATAAATCCCTGCGAATTACTGCTCACTGATTTTCCATTATTAGTAGTAGTGTCGGCCATATGTTTATTTTTTGGTTTGATTTAATTCTTAATACGCTGGTTATCTCGGGTTCGGTTGGCTACCCATGGTTTGCCTTAACTGGCGTGTAGATAACTTGCAATCTTCAAGCGATTTGTTCAATCTGTCTGTATCCTTATTATTTCCTTTCAGCTCTCTTCTGTTGTAAAACAAATCGCTGTAAAGCTGAGAGGCCTGCAGAAAGGTTTTATAGCGCAGATCGTAGGCTTTCCTTTCATAATTCGATTTAATGGAAGCCATAGAGTTTTTGATGTCATTTTCCAGAAAGACTGCCTGTACGCCTGGATCAAAAGTTATGATATCTTTATAAGTGGTATCAATTGTAGCCCTTTGTTCTTTAACGGTGGCCTCAAATTCTGCATTTTGTTCCAGTTTATCAGCAAGGTCCTGTTTGGAAACGACTCTGCCATTACCATAATCATAGAACAGACCAAAACTCAATAATGCGGTAGTAAACAAAAATATACCGATAAAAAAAAGGAACTGGTCTCTTCGTTCTTTAATACTTAGTTTAATCATAATTACCTGTTAAATCTTCCCCCTCTTATCTTTTTCGCCGCAGTGCTGTTGGTTTTAAAACATGCGTCAAGTTGTGTTTTCAGATTTTCTATCTGAAATCTGGTTGTGAAAAGCGAATCCTGTATACCCGCCATCTGCGAGATATCATCGGTCATTTTCTTATATAAAAGAAAACTGCTCACTGTTGAGTTCTCTTTTTTAATAATCTCTTTGATCTTGAAATTTGTATTCTGTATATCTTCAAGCATGATTGCCTGATTGTTCATCTCTTCAGAATTAATGGAAGTATATCTGGCGAGCTGTTTAAACCTTAAAAGGATCATATCAAACCTGGTATTGATATCTTTTCTTTTAGCCAGAAGCTGTTCGGTTTGTTTCACCTCTTTTTCCAGCAACTCATATTCAAACTTTGAAGCAGCAAAAAACAGATAAACGCAGAGGACGGCGAAAACAGTAAGGAAGATAAAATTAAAAATGAACAGCCGATACGACTTGTTCAGTTCCTGAGCGTTTATGGGTTTCATTAGTAAATGGTTAGATTCGGGAGCTGTAAAATTTTAATTATAATAACATGTTTGTTAAATTGTATAACCTTATATATCCAATTTATAAATTCTGGACGTAATATTGATTAACCATTTACCAATTATTGTTCCACTTAAGCATTATTGAATGTCAGATTTCTTATACAACAAGCCATTTCGATTAAAAAACATTCTCGAAAACAAAGACCTGGCAGAGACAGATCTGGGTAAATCCATCTCTCAGAATATCGAATTAATTATTTTCACCAGGTTTGGAGAACACAGACATAATAAGAATTTCGGATGCGAAATATGGGACCTGGACTTCGAATTAATAGTTAGTGAGACTACATGGGAAGAAAAGTTCAGACAGTCTTTATTGAGATCTATAACCGAATATGAACGCCGTTTATACCAGGTTGAAGTGGAAATAAAGATGACTGAGGTCGAGAAAAAATTTTCCCTGAGGAACGTGACTGAAATCAAGAAAAAAGTTGACATTTCGATCTGGGGTAAAATGAATATTACAGGGGAGAAATATTATTTTAACACAGGCTTATTCTTAAGTCCACTTTCAAGTTAACATTAGTGTTCTATTTTAAGGAAACTATGAACTAATTTATATACAGCACTATACATAACAAATCCGTTACAATGAGATAAAGCGGGTATAACAAATGCAATCTGCAATTAAATTAATTAAGTCTGTCCCAACAATCAGACACCAGATCATACACAATTCAGATGAAACCGCCATTCTTCATAGTAGCTTCATCACCTTTAAAAATATAAACACGCCGATGAAACCGCCATTCTTCATGGTAGCTTCATCACCTTTAAAAATATAAACACGCCGATGAAAAACATATTTTACTCCTCCAAAGACGAAATAAGAAATAGAATTTTAAAAAATGCACTCGACTATTGGGGTATAAAAAACACGAATGATTTTGATCCGCTGGTTAAACTACTCATTGAAGCACTAAGTACTGAACTTTTCAATGTCTCTAACGATGTGAAAAATCTGGAAAACAGAATTCTGGATCGCATTTCCCGTATTCTGGCTTCTGACACCTTAACAACAGCACTTCCCGCACACGCTATCCTGCATGCGAGGGCCATAGAACCCATGGAAATACTCCATACAAAAAGCCAGTTCTTTTTCAGAAAGAGACTTAAAGATAAAACTGAAAATAGCGGAGAAAACACATCAGACATATTCTTCAGCCCTTTACGCCCGGTTAAAATATATCATTCAGAAATTACTTATCTGGTTAATGGAGGGAATATCTTCAAGGTTGACGGTCAGCACAATAAATCATTGCATAGCCATAGTGAGACAGGAAACAGTCTTGATCCGAATACCCTGTATATTGGTATCGAGAACCCGCCTTTACTAGCCCAGCTGCCAGGTTTGAGTTTCTATTTTGACTGGCGCAATTACGTTGTAAACGATAGCGTCTATGATCTTCTGGGTTTATCCAAATGGTTTTTAAACGACTTACCAGTTAATCTCTCATTGAACCAGTTCTATATACAGCCAGAAAAGAATATTCAATCTCCTTTTGAGAATCAGGATGTTTTAAATCTGATCACAGACGATGTAAGTGCCTTTTATGCTAACAGATTCCTTACCATAGACCAGGAGAATATATTCCCTCAGGAATCCTATCTGCAGCTCTATCCAAAAGAATTTGAGACGATATTCCAGGCAAATGGACTAAACAGCTTCAAAAAACCTGTACTCTGGCTAAAAGTGGTCTTCCCTGCAGCAATTACAGAAGTTATGCTGGATGAGTTACATGTTTCCATCAATGCATTCCCGGTTGTTAATAAAAGAATCCATGATTTTAAGCACCGGCTGAAAATGATGACTAACATTATGCCCATCAAATTGCTGGATCACGATCAGTTCTTATGCGTGGAGTCTCTGACAGATAAAGCGGGAAACTCCTATTCAGAAATTCCGCACAGTCAGGACGACGATGCCAATGCAGGCTCATTTTCAATTCGTTACGGAGGATCAGAACGTTTTGACAACAGAAATGCAAAAGAAATAGTAGACTACCTGTTTGAATTACTGAGAGATGAAAAAGCAGCATTCTCGGCCTATGGTTCAGACTTTTTAAACAGCTCTTTAAAAGAGCTGGAACAGAACATATCCATTATAGAACAAAAAACCAAAGCTCAGTTAATTACCATTAAAGAACTACTGAACTATATCATTGTCAAACCATTGAATAACGCAGACATTCTTTTTCTGGAATTCTGGTCAACCAATGCCGAAATAGGAAATCAGATCAAATCAGGCAGTCATTTACAATCGTTTGAAAGCAGTAAAACCATCCCGGAGAGTCTCTTTCTGTTAAGTAATTCAAAAGGCGGAAGATCCAGATTAAATGCGACAAACAGGGTTCAGGCCTATAAATACGGCCTGACTACAGGTAACAGGTTAGTCACGCAATCAGACATTATTAATTTCTGCTTCTTTGAATTAGGCAACAAAATCAAGACAGTAAATATCAGGAAAGGGCTGATACCTGCGCTGAATCCGAAAGAAGGATTTCTTAAAACTACCGATATCATCATTACTCCTGCTCAGCAGAACGGATTAAATGAAGAAGAGTGGAAATCAATGCTGAGTCTGACAAAATCGAAACTGGAAATCCGTAGTACCATGAATATACATTACAGACTTTTGCTGGGTTAATAGATTTAATCCAGCCAGTTAAAGATAGACAGTGTAGCCTAAATAGGAATTAGGACTTTCTTCCCCCAGTGACCCTACCTGATTTTGTCTGTTGGCGACCAGATTTGTAGTCACTTCAGTTTCAACAGGTACCAGGTAAGACACCGCAAGATCTATCAGATGTGCATGCGCAGTGCCCGGCATAAAGTTGACCAGTTTTTTAATATCAGCAGGTCCTACATTGATAAACACCTGTTCCTCATCACTTAAAAAGCTGCTGCCAATAATAGAATTTATCCCCAGTGCTCCTGACCCCAGTCTGAACTGAAGGCTGTCATCAATTGGCAGAGGCTTTACGTTTGTGCTTTTCAATACGGCCTCAACAGGTACTTTAAACAATACGGTCAGCAGTTGTCCAAGAAATTTAAGGTCGTTACGTTTCTGATGGATGACAGGCAGAAAATGCATCCAGATTATGCTTTGTTCCTTATCAAGCAGTTCAAATTCTTTCCATCCGGCAGCAAAAATATTTGTCAGATCATTATACGTTGTTCTTTTGTCCAGTCTGTTCTCATAAATCTGTAATACAGTTTTAAGATAATTGACTTCTGCTTCAAAGGGCATAAAAAATTTCCGGGCATCTTTCTCTTCCGTCCTTCTCAGCTGTACATCCTCGACCATTTCTTCTTCAGACATGCCTGCACTACCAGTTGGCGGCGTATGAAATAAACCTTCGGGCAACATATCATAAAAGCCCTCCTGATTAACTTCTATATTCAGGCAATCCTTACGTTTACTATCAGAATAATAAAATGAATAATTACCAATGTCCTTTGCGTAGGCCCTTTGTTTTGCACCTATAGGAAGAACTGCAATCTGATCAGAGTGAAAATCGCCGTTCTCAATAAGTTCTGCAACTTTTGTGATAGCTTCAAAATCAGTATTGAGATCATTCCTTAAATGCAGTCTCTGTTTCATATATTTATTTACGGTATAATTAAACTAATATACACTAATAACTATACCATTCTTATATTGAAAGATTTAAGGTATTATATTTGTTAACAGTTAAACAAAAACATCAAGTACAATTTAATGGACGTTCAATCATTCTTTATCCGATATTTATTATTCCCACTAATTTTTATTGTATCCGCAGCTTTACTCTCAATTGTAAATAAGAAAAATCAGTTTCTTAATAACAAAAGATTGATTATTGGCATACTGGTATTAAGTTTAGTACTAGCCCTGCCTGGTTTTCTTGGATTCCTGAGCTTTGATTTTATGCCCTGGGGTTACATTATCTGTCAGATCTATTATGTGATCACAGGCATCTGGTTTGTTTACCTGTTCACTAAAAAATATCCCAAAGAATTACTCGAAAGAAAGTTATTTATCATATTTGGTATACTGGTAGGTTCACTGCTTAGTTTTTATTTGTTTCAGCTGGCCTTCAACTGGCTTAGTGATATACACTTTGGCATATGGGCAGCAACCAGCATCCTGACCTTTATTATCCCTTTGCTGTTCTGGTGGGCTTATGTAGCACTGATCAGCATTCCCACAGAAATTTATAAGATCTGGCAATATCCTTCAAGCCCGATTAACATAGACATGGATCACCTGGATTTTGACCGTATGCTGGTACTGGAACTGGAATTATATAAAAACACAGATGATCCTGAACCTTTGCGTGTAAAAGCCAAGGCGCCGGAAAACATGATATTTGGTAACTGGTTCTACAAATTCATTGAAGATTATAACCTGAAATTCCCAAAGAGTCCTGTTAAATATATCAGTGATGATCATGAGTCATTCAAATGGATATTTTTTATCAAGACCTCTTTTTTCAAAAAGAATATTTTCATCGATCCTGACCATGATATTATCACAAACAGGATTACAGAAAAAGTTACCATTTATGCCAAAAGAGTGTCTGAAAACGCAAACAGACCAGAAACAATCGGAGACGAATCTATTTTCATCTAATTAGACTATTATGATTTCACCATTAAAATACAAACCCGTTAACTGGGTGGATGGAATGAAACTATCCAGCAGCCATTTTGTTGCTACCGATCAGTTTAACCAGGATTTCGTGAGAGATGCCAGCTCGATATCTTTAAATAATTTCAACTATGGCCTTCTCCCTCCTTTTTCCGGTGAGCGCGTATCACACGATATAGAGATTACTGAAAAGGCTACCAATCACATCGAAATTAAGGTGAGACATTGTAATGCCATTACTGCCGAGGGATGCAGAATCGATATTCCAAACACTTCAAACTATGACAACCTGCTTTCTTACAGCCAGTTTTTCAGCAATGAAAACACCGACTATTCTAAAGTTACGGTTTATAATATCTTATTACTGGTAAATCCTTTTGAGAGAGTACCATCAGGGACTCCTGATCCGCAGGATAATCCTCCCAGATATCCTGACATTTCAAAAAAATACAGTATTTCAATCCTTCCTGCTTCAGAAATGACGCCCAATTCAGCTGATAACTATCATTTGACAATCGGGCAGTTTGTTCTGGAGAATGGCCGGATCTCTATCAACACCAGTTATATCCCGCCAAGCAGCTCTATCATCAGTCATCCGGTACTGATCAGGTATTATGAATTATTCAGCACCCTGATTAATGACCTGCAGCTGGCTGCTTTTAAAATCATAGACAAAACTTCTGCTAAGGATTCAATTACTCCTCTGGGAAAAAACATCCGCTTATTATCAGAGAAATTACTCGATTATATTGCTCAGATCTTTTTCAATTACAGGAATCTGGGATATCAGCAGTCACCAGTTCATATCGTTGGTTACTGTTCAAACCTGGCTCATGTATTTTTCACAGGTATCAAACTGATTGAACCCCGTGAAAGAGAAGAAATGCTTAAATATTTCTATGAGTGGCGTGACGTAACTCCCGGAAACTTTGAAGAGCTTCTGGCCCGTAATATTGAAATGATTTACGATCATCAGAATATCCATGCATCGATGTCTGCCATTGAAGAATTTTTAAAAGTAATGGTAGCGCTATGGAATAAACTAAGTATGCTGGAGTACATTGGTCAGCGCAAAGAAAATATCGTTGTTGCAGAGCAGCAAATGGTGCAGCAGGTACAAACCAAAAGAACCTGGACCTTACTGGATTAGACAAAAGAGACTGTTTAACCCAGGTATATTTAAAAGGAAACGGCTGTCAGATGAAGTTCTGACAGCCGTTTCCTTTTAAATATAAATCTGTAACTACTCGTCCCTTAAACAAGCTACCGGATTCTTCATCCCGGCCTTTATAGCCTGCACACTAACTGTAAGCCAGGAAACAAGCAGCGCCAGAAATCCAGCTCCAGCAAAATACCACAGCTGCAAATCTATGCGGTAAGCAAAAGTATCTAACCAATGTCTGGTCACCACGTAACTCAATGGCAGAGCAATCAGAATAGCCAATAGCACCGGTTTGATAAAGTCTCTGGATAAGCTGTAAATTATCCCCCATTCACTTGCGCCCAATACTTTCCTGACACCAATTTCTTTGAGTTTCCGCTGTGCGGTAAAAGAAGCAAGTCCGAATAAACCCAGACAGGATATTACAACAGCCAGCAATGCAAAGTATCTTGACAATAACGAAACCCGGTTCTCTGCTACATACTGCTCCTGGAAATCCTGATCCAGGAACTTGTATTCCAGGTGAGCTCCCGAATTGAAATCCTTATACAGCTGCCCAACCGCAGCAATCACTTCTTTTTCCTGCCCGGCTTTAATCTTAATCATGATCCGGTTTGTATTCTTAGCATTGTACGTGAAAAACATTGGTTTTACCACTTCATGCAGAGATTCGAAATGTACATCCTTCATTACGCCTACAATCTGGAGTTCTTTGCCCCATAAAGTAAAGATCTTTCCTACAGGATTTTTTAGTCCCATAATCTTTATTCCTGCCTCATTCATGATGACTTTTGTACTATCTGCTCCAAACTTGCCGGAAAATGAACGGCCCTGTGTCATTTCCATCCCCATAGTTTCGATCAGGCCACTGTTAATACCGGCAAACTGAAAATAAATCACCTGTTTTGGGTCCCTTCCCTCCCAGTTGAAATCACCGATTGTACCTTTCACATCCCCAATAAACCGCTTATCCATACTCGAAGCATTAATCACACCTGGAATATTCCTTACTTCTGTAATAAAACTTCCTGCGTTATTTTTCAGTTTTCCTTCTGCCTCAATATATAAAACATTGTCTTTTTGATAACCAACCTGAGCATGCTGTACAAATTCAATCTGCTTATAGACAACCAGTACCGATACAATCAGGATAACTGAAAGTGTGAATTGAAAGATCACCAGTCCCTGACGGGTCCATAATGCGCCTGCAGTGTGACTTAATTTTCCTTTTAATGCAGCTGCAGGATTAAATCCTGACAAATATAAAGCCGGATAACTGCCAGAAATTATACCCGTAAAAATTGTGATTCCTGTTAAAGCTAAAACCAGTTTCAGCTCAAAATGTAAAGACAAATTTTTCCCGGTAATTTCGTTAAACTGAGGAAGCAGTAACTCTACAAAAAGCAGCGAGATAAATAAAGACAGAAAGGTCAGGAAAAGAGATTCCCCCATATACTGCATAATCAGTGACCGGCGGCTCGCTCCCATAACTTTCTTAATCCCCACTTCTTTCATCCTTACCGAAGCCCTGGCAGTGGCCAGATTCATGAAATTAACGCAGGCAATAATCAAAATGAATACAGCAATCAGTGAAAATAGTTTTACATATTCAATTCTGCCTCCTACCTGTTGACCATTCTCATATTTATCATATAAATAACTGTCAGAATAAGATCTGATAAATAAATCCCTCCGGTCTACTCCCTTTGATTTCATGAAATGCTTAATCTTAGCACTGAAAGTCTCAGGAACGGCATCTTTTTTTAAGACTATAAAAGTATTGGGACCATGATTGGTCCAGGCCCGCAAACCAGACTCAGGTACCATTAGTAAATCCATAGAAACTACGAAATCAAACCGGGTTGAAGAACTGGCAGGTATATCTTTGAATACACCTGAAATCAGCGCATGATTTTCATTCTTCATATCTGAATTTTCCCATTTAATTTCTTTTCCAAGCACATCTGTACTGTGAAATAATTTCATCGCCATGCGTTCTGAAATGGCAATGGAATTTTTACTATTAAGTACCTGGCTGATATTACCCGAAATCAGCGGATAGGAGAATATCTTAAAGAAATTTTTTCCGGCAAAAAGTCCCCCTCCTTTAATACCTGTATTATTTTTCACAGAAAGTTTGCTGAAAGCAATCCAATAAGCAGGTGAGACCATAACTGCATCTTCTACTTCAGGCATTTCCTTTAAAAGAGTCTCCCCCAGTAGTCCTGCAGTATTATCTGTGGTTTTAACTCCGGCATCCGTTGTTTCATTCTCCATCACCTGATACAGCTGATTTCCTTTAGCCTGAAACTTATCCATACTGAGCTCATCGTTTACCCATAAATAAATGAGCAGTGCACAGGTCAGACCAGCAGTAAGCCCAACAAGATTGATAAAAAAAGAACTCTTGTATTTTTTAAAATTTCTGTAAATCAGTAATAAGTGATGCTGAAACATAAGCGCTTTAATTTTCTGATTCGTTATAGCGATCCTGATGCCATCCCTTAAAAACCGTACTAAGCCATAAATAAGCGCATTTCTAATTATTTACTGTTCAGAAATGAACATCAGGTGTTCGTTAATGGCCTGTTTTGGTAATTTTAGCTTCATCCAGATCAAGCTGGCTTTCCTGTTTTCTTATTTCCTCATCACTGTAAAAATTCTCCTTACGTAAAACATGCAGTTCACGGCGCTGTATATTATAAATATGCAGCAGGATATGATGATAACGTTCCACCTCTTCTCTTTTCAAATCATCACATTCCAGAGATTCCAGGCGCTGTTCCATGATAGCAACATCATTGCTCAGCTGATCTCTCAGACAGCTTACCAGGGCATTATCTCTCAAATCATGCTGATATTTTTCGTCCAGCTCCCTGATGGCAATATTCATTAGCCTCAGGTTGATACCTGCTTCCTGTTCTTCGTCAGGAAGGAAATCACCTGTATCTTTAATATTAATCCATCTGATTAGCAATGGCAAGGTAAGTCCCTGAAAGACCAGCGTAACCAGGATTACAACAAAAGTGATAAACAGAATTAAACTTCTATGAGGAAAAGCCTGTCCATTGGTCATTAAAACCGGAATAGAAAGTGCTGATGCCAGCGAAACCACTCCTCTCATTCCTGCCCAGCCTACAATTAAAGGTGCTTTCCAGGTTGGATTATTACGATCCATCCTTTTTGTACTTCCTACCCATTTGGGCACATAAGCCAGAGACTGCACATATATAATTCTGATCACGATAGATACCAGACTGATAACCAGACCATATTTAATAGCCTCTCCAATAGAATAACCTCCCATGTCGGCCATAATAACCGGTAGTTCCAGGCCGATTAATATAAAAACCAGGCCGTTTAAAATGAAAATAACGGTAGCCCAGACATTAATGGCCTGCAAACGCGAGTTTCCGGAGGTGAACAGTTCATGAGAACGGTAAGAGAGAAACAAACCTCCGCTGACCACTGCCATTACCCCCGAAAAATGGAACTGCTCTGCAGCAATATACATGATATAAGGAGTCATTAAAGTCAGTGCAGCATCTATACTGGGTGTGGTAGGTAAAAACCTATGAACAACATACATTACGTGCGCAATGGCAAGACCAACCACTATGCCCATTCCCGCTACCAGAAAGAACTGGCCTGTTGCCTGTCCCATAGAAAAGAAACCGGACATCACAGCAGCTAAAGCAAATCTGAAGACAATTAAACTGGATGCATCATTGATCAGACTTTCACCTTCCAGCGTTGCGGTAAGACGTTTAGGAATCTTGATATTTTTCAGCACTGAATTGGCCGCCACAGCGTCGGGAGGAGAAATAATCCCACCCAGTAAAAAGCCCATTGCCAGTGTAAAACCCGGGATCATTGCACTGGAAACAAAAGCAATGATAATCGAAGTCAGAAATACCAGTCCAAAAGCCAGCATCCCGATGGCTCTTCTCCATTTCCAGAAATCATTCCATGAAGTATACCAGGCTGCTTCATATAATAAAGGAGGCAAGAACAAAAGAAAAATCAGATCAGGTTCTATTTCAATATGAGGAATACCCGGGATAAAACTGATGCCCAGACCAGCCAGCACCAGAAATATAGGATAAGAAATATTCAGCTTATGACCAACCATGGTCAGGGTAAAAACAGCAAAAAGAAGGGTAAGTACAATCAGGAGTTGCTCGTGAAACATAAATAGAAATTGATATAGCAGATGATAAATAGGTGCCACAATTTACTCATAAATCAGGAAAATCACAAAACCAGCCACAGGCGATTTTAATCCAGATTTAATGTGGTAATTTCGAAACTAGTTCTAACTTTAGTTTTGCTACAGTATTAACTCTTATCATTGTTTATATTAATAAATAAATTTTTAACACCCACAAGATGAACACCATAACATCCATGCTAAAAGATCATGGAACATTGATACAAATCATTTTATACCTCATCGTAATTGTTTCCATATGGCTTGCCGAGTTCAGTGTTACACTCCATTCGCTCAAGAAAAAATGGCAGCATACCTGGGTTAATCTGATGTTCATTATGACCGCACTGCCCATACAACTTATCATGACCCTCCTGGTTATCTTCGTTTCGGGCTGGGTTAGTATTCATCACTGGGGAATTTTATATCTGTTGCCTCATCACCAGAGTATATGGGTAAAATACGTTGCAGGCTTTTTTCTGATGGACTTTTTTGAGTACATCTATCATGTGATCATGCATAAAGTAGGCCCTTTCTGGAATTTCCATCTGGTGCATCATACCGATGTGGAAATGGACGTTTCCACAACCGTAAGAGAACATCCGGGTGAGACTTTTATCCGCGTATGTTTCCAGATTGTCTGGGTATGTTTATCCGGAGCCTCTATTGGATTACTTTTACTGAGACAAACCGGACAGACATTTGCCAATTTAATAGCACATACTTATTTTCAGCTTCCAAAAAAAACCGAAAAAATCTGCGGATTGCTCTTTATTACCCCTAATCTTCATCATGTACATCATCATTTTGAATTACCTTATACAGACTGCAATTATGGTGATGTATTTAGTATATGGGACAGAATATTTGGCACTTATAAAGAAATGGAAGCCTCAGAGATCAAATTCGGACTGGATGTATATGATGGACACTCACCGTCCAGCTTTTTCCAGCTGATCAGATTTCCATTTTTCAGAAAAAATAAACCAGGATAAACATGTGGTGGATTTATGCTTTATTATCAGCTTTCTTTGCAGCACTGACAGCCATACTGGCTAAAATTGGAATTAAAGGAATAGATTCCAATCTGGCTACCGCGATCAGAACGGTGGTTATTTTATTATTAGCCTGGGCAATTGTATTCTTCAGGAATGATCATCAGGGAATTTCCAGTCTGACCAGGCAGAACTGGACCTTTCTGCTCTTATCCGGACTGGCTACCGGTCTATCCTGGATTTTCTACTTTAAAGCTTTGCAAATGGGTAAAGTTTCGCAGGTTGCTCCTGTAGACAAAACAAGTGTAGCCATAGCGATTTTATTATCAGTTGTCTTTCTTGGTGAACCACTGACTTTAAAAACCGCGATTGCCGTATTGCTGATTATCGGAGGAACTATCATTCTTATTTTTCAATAAAAAAATCTTCTTCAGAATTACTACAGACTCTATACTTAGCTTGTAGAAAAATTCATCATGAAAAAGACGGCAGCCTTAGCCATACTTCTATTTAATCTTAGTGCAGGAACAACCTTATTTGCACAGACAAAGACAGGAATTCATCTGTTGAACAGCCATAAAGTAAGTGGTGATGACGGATGGGATTATTTGCTGGCAGATCATGCACAAAACAAGCTGTACATTTCGCATGGTACCCAAGTCAACATGATCAATGCAACCACAGGAGATTCTGTTGGCATACTTAAAAACACGCCCGGAGTACATGGTATCGCCCTGATCCCTGAATTAAAAAAAGGATATACCAGCAATGGTAAATCCGGAGAGTGCACTGTCTTTAACAGCCATACCAATGCAGTACTGGGAAAGATAAAAGTCGGGGATAATCCTGATGCTATCTTTTATGATGATTTTTCAAAAAAACTATTTGTCTTTAATGGCCGTAGTCAGAATGCCAGTATAATAGATCCGGTAAAAGACCAGGTGATTGCTACCATACCACTGGGGGGTAAACCAGAAACAGGTGTATCAGACGGAAAGGGAAATGTCTATGTCAATTTAGAAGATAAAAATGAAGTGGTCTGCATAGATGCACAGACCTTTAAAGTGATCAGACGTTACAAATTAGCCGGTGGCGAAGAACCATCAGGCCTGGCTATTGACAGGTTAACTTCCCGCCTGTTTGTCGGCTGTTCCAATAAAGTACTGCTGGTTCTGGATGCACCAACCGGTAAAAAAATTGCTTCATTACCTATCGGCGAAGGCAGCGATGGAGTTGCTTTTGATCCGCAGCTCAAATTCATTTACAGTGCCAACGGAGAAGGCACACTGACTGTCATCAAAGAAATAAGTGCAGATAAATATGCTGTACTTGAAAATGTAAAAACCAGAAAAGGAGCCCGTACCCTGGCATTAGATTACACCAGTCATCATATATTCCTGCCAACAGCAGAACTGATACCAGCTGCAGCAGGTCAGAAACCAGGACGTGTTCCGGGAACATTCAATGTATTAACATTCGGCAAATAACACACCAATTTAAATAAACACACCAATAGTAAAGCGGTCAGATAAATTTTATCTGCCGCTTTTTTATTTTGCGTGGTAAAATCTCCGGACCATACTTGGTAAAATAATCAGCAGTAAAGGCAGAGCAATGATAAAACCACCAATTACGGCTATCGCTAAAGGCTGATGCATCTGCGCACCGGCACCAATTCCCAAAGCCAGAGGCAGCAAGGCTATAATAGCTCCCAGAGCAGTCATCAGTTTAGGTCTTAATCTGGTAGATATAGAATAAACAATTGCCTCATCCACAGTTTTATCCAGTAAAGACTCTTTAAACTGCAGAAAGGTAAAAATGGCATTCTCTCCAATAATCCCTACAATCATAATCAGACCGGTATAACTACCCACATTTAATGGAGTATGGGTTAAATATAAAGCCAGGTAACTTCCCGAAATACCCAGCAGAGAGATAGTCAGGATAATAAATGCAATTTTAAAATCTTTAAAAAGAAACAGAATCACTGAGAATACCAGTAAACTTGAAGCAATCAGGATAGTTAAAAGCTCTTTAAAAGATTGCTGCTGCTCTGCATAAGCACCGCCGTATTCAATATGATAACCTGCAGGTAAATTGATTTTCGCACTAATTTCTTTCTGAATATCAGCCATTACACTTCCCAGATCTCTGGACTCCAGCCTTGCAGTGACTACGCCAATTGACTGCAGATTTTCCCGCTTGATTTCTGCATCCCCCGCTTTAATATTCACCTGAGCAAGATGTTCAATAGGTACTACCCCGCCTCCTGGTAAAAACAGCTGAAGTTTACTGATATCAGTCACACCAAACTGCCTGCTTCCCGGATAAATCATCCGGATTGGCGTAAGCTGCTGCTGATCATATATATTACCAATTACATTTCCCTGTAAGGCATTTTGGACCTGAAACTGAAAATCTCCAGGTGTGATTCCATATTGTGAAAGCAGCGCAAAATCAGGCTGTATATTTATAGATGGGCCGGCAATTACAATCCCGTTAAATACATCCGCAGTTCCGGTCACTTTCCCCGTCAGTTCAGCTACCTGTTTGGAGAGTTCTTTCAGTTTATCCTGCTCATTTCCAAATATCTTAACCTCAATAGGTTGAGTAGAACTCATTAAATCACCCAACATATCTCCTATCACCTGTCCAAAATCAATGACCAAAGCTGGCTGAGAGGCCTGTATTTTAGACCGGATATCACTGATCACCTCATCAGTGCTCCTCTTTCTATCTGCCTTTAGCTGGATCAGATAATCTCCGGTATTAGGTTCAGTTATAAAAAAACCCATTTGTGTACCTGTCCTGCGCGAATAAGTCTGCACTTCCGGTATTTTAACAATTAGTTTCTCTACCTCGCGCAGCATTCTGTCTGTCTCCTGCAAAGAAGTACCCGGAGGAGAGGTATAATCAACTACGACACTCCCCTCATCCATTTCCGGTAAAAATCCAGTTTCCAGCCGGGGCAGAATGAAAAAGATAATAACTGCTAAAACAGCCATAGCAAGATAACTGATCCAGGGCTTTTTAATAAAATAATAAACCCAGTTCTGCTGATGCACCTGGTGTACCGCAGCTTTCACCGAATTCGACGAAGAGTCTTTGGTTAGCAGTAAATACACTACCGGTAAACCAATCCAGGTTACAAAAAACGAACAGACCAGGGTAATAATCATCGTATTGGTCATCACCTGGAAATAAGATCCTGCAACGCCGGTCATCAGCACAAAGGGAACAAAAATTACAATTGTACTGACCGAAGATCCCAGCATAGCCGGAAACAGATAATCTATAGCTTTTTTAAGCAGGTTAACGGTAGGCTCTTCCGGATGCTCCTCATGGGTACGGTGAATCTGCTCAACCACTACAATTGCATCATCAATAATCAGCCCTATAGCTGCCGCAATAGCACCCAGAGTCATAATATTCAGCGAATACCCTATCCCATACAGTACAATCACTGTTAAGCACAGGGTAATGGGAATCGTGATCAGTATCGTTGCACTTGCTTTCACAGAACGCAAAAAGATAATTGCCACAATAATTGCCAGAGCAAGCCCGATCAGTAAACTATCACTCACACTTCTCACTGATGCTTCTACAAAATCTGCCTGCTGATAATAAGGTTTAATCGTCACCCCTGCAGGCAGTATTTTTCTAAGCTCAATGATTTTCTCCTGCATCTGAGTAGATAAATCAACCAGATTGGCATTAGGCTGTTTAATTACTGCTACCAGGATTGCATCTTTACCATTTGCGTTGATCCGTGTATAAGCTACCCCTTCCTGTATCTTAACCTCTCCTATATCTTTTACACGGACAATCCTGTTGTTTTTTTTACTGATAATCAGATTTTCAAGATCTGTTTTTGTTTTAAGCGTTGCATCGGTAATGGATAAATACAGATAGTTATAATCTGATAAATATCCGTTCGACTTTATAAAATTTGTCTGCGTTAAAACAGTATTCAGCAGATCAGGACTGACAGACAAAGCACTCATCTTTTGCCGGTCCAGCTGAATCCAGTACTCCTTATCCTTTCCACCGATCACCCTGATTTCAGAGACTCCGTCCACCTGTGATAAAAATGGTTTGATGGTATAAGTAGCCAGTTTTTTTAAAGCTATAGGAGACTGTGTATGACTTTCCAGCGTATAACCACTCACCGGAAGAATAGAAGGATTCATTTTTTCTACCGAAAGATTTACTCCGGGCGGCAGGCTATTTCTGATCTTCTCTATCTGAGATTCAATTCTTTGCTGACTTAAATCAATATCTGCATTCCAGTTCATATAAGCAGAGATCTCGCAACTTCCTCTGCTGGTTGTACTTCTGATCAGGTGCAAATCCGGCACTTGTTTAACTGCATTTTCCAGCGGCCTGGTTACCGTAATCATCATCTGATTTACCGGCTGCAATTCAGCGTCAGCAATAATCTTTATTTTAGGAAAAGTAATCTCCGGAAACAATGAAGTCTTTAAGTGCTGATAGGAGAACAATCCTCCTGCCAGGATAAGGATCAGCACGACAACGAGCGGATTCTTATGCGAAATAAAAAAGTTCTTCATATCATTTAGTGATTTTAACTTTCGCCGTGTCTGCCAGTCCGTAGTTTCCTATAGTAATCAGCCGGTCCTTTGCTGAAAAAACCGGTGATACAATCTGAATTGATTTCCCGTCTTCCATACCTTTTTTCACCACCGTTTTCACTGCTGTAGAGTCATTAATCATTTTCATAACCCAGAATTCATCTTCAGTTTCATTAGTCAGCACAGCCGATTTAGGCAATACCTGTACATTCGAAACAGCAGATTTAACCACTTTTACCTTTGCAATCAGGTTTTCAGGGATCGGATGCGTAGCATTTACTTTAATGATCATGCGCTGTGTCTGTGCTAAAGAATCTACTGCAGGCAGAGCCGATGTTACTTCACCTTTCAGTTTTTCTCCATCAGGCAATGTAAGTTCCAGTGTTTTATGCTGAAGGAGAACCCCACGCATTTCATAAGGTAAATCCAGCAGAAATACCAGGCTCGACTGATTGATGAGCGTAGCCAGAGCTTCGCCATCCTGTACATAATCTCCTTTCTGATGATTAACCTGTATGACATAACCACTTTTTTCTGCACGGATAGTAGAAATTCCTGAGAACTTAAATCCGGGATCAAGCTGATTAATCGAATTACCTATTGCCCGTGCTTCTTTAGTCATGATCTTAAATAGGACCTGGTTACTGCTGACCACTGTCCCCGGCTGTATAGCCGAACTTTGCAGATAACCATTGGTATTCGCTTTTACAAAGCTCTTTTCCAGATAGGTTGAAGTAGCATTCAGGATAACATCCTCACTCAGCCCGGCATTAGCGATAGTCACTACCTGTACCGGTGTTTCCGGGCTCACAGTTTCTTCTTCTGCCGGCTGTGTACTATGCTGACAGGAAACCAGGAAGCTCCCGGTTAAAGCGATGAGTAAAACGTTAATCAGTATCTTTTTCATTAGGTATATTTTTAAAACTCCTGTATTGCCGAATTCTGATTTCTTTACCGGTTCCAGTAATTCAGCTGATTTACCAATTTTAAACGGGTTATATTAGTTTGTCTCAACAGATTCTGTACAGCCAGATAATTGTTAATCGCAATCACAAAATCAGCTATCCTGATATCCCCCGTCTGTAATAATCTGCTGTCTGCCTGGATCAGGCTTTTGGTAAATTTGATCTGTTCTGAAACCTGCTTATATAATCCTGCCTGATCTGTGATCTGCTGCCTGAGCAAATTAAGCTGTTGCGTATGCTGATTCCTGAAAAACTCTTTATAAGCATTGACCGTTTTTTGTGCAATGGAGAGTTTATTGTATTGCATTTTCCGCTGATGCCCATCAAAAATGGGCACTGAGACAGTAAAACCTGCACTCGTACCAAAGTTCCGGTAAGGCTGAAAGGCGAAAGAAGAATTGTAACCACCATTAGCGTATACACTCGCTTTAGGTTTATAATTGAAATCAACCGCTTTTTTCTGATTGATCAGTTTTAAACTGTCAATTCCAAACTTCTGATCAAAAAAACCACTCTCCGAACTTAAAAATGCAGGTTCGATCGCTGGTTCTGCTAACTGGTGTCTGGTGGTATCAGCAATACCCGTTAAATAATTTAAAGCAGCATAATCATTTTTCAGTTGAAGCTCTGCCTGTTTCCATTGCAATTGCTGCTGCTGAAAAGTAACCAGAAAAGCCAGGTAGTCTACCTGTTTGTAAACATTGGCCCTGGTGAGTTTTTTAAGTACAGTTTCTTCTTTGCGCAGCAATTCATAAACCTCATAATTAAACACAGCCTGCTGCTGACTGGCAAAGGCTGTGATATACTGATCGGTAACTGTTTTTTGCAAATCAAGTACAGACAGGCCCGTGGCAAAACGGATAGAATCAGACTGCAGGTGTATACTCTCCAGCTGATTATTGATATTCTTTTTACTGGCAAGACTATAATTTACATTCAAAACTGCTTCCAGAGCCTTTCCATTGGTTAGCACTTCGTCAAAGCCATATCCATTAATTACCGGAGCATACAGTCCGTTGGCAACTCCGGTAACCTGGGGAAGATAACCTGCCTTTACGCGCATACTATCTATTTTATTTGACTGCAACTGATTTTGATAATCCTTTAACAACGGACTGCGTTTAACAGCCTCGTCATAAAAATAACCAAGATTTCTCTCCGGTTGCTGTGCTCTTACCGGACACAGTCCAAAACCGGTGATTACCAGAATCAGGATATATTTTCTAAAATGTTCCACTGAATGAAAGCCCCGCTGCTTTTTGCTGATATAGAGGTACAAGAGAATACTTTACTGTCTGTTTACCCATTACCAGTTTTTTCAGATGCGGGTAAATCAGATAAGCCAGTTTAGTTGAAGCGATACCAAATCCTGCACCCGCAACCACATCACTGAGCCAGTGTTTGTTATTATACATTCTTAAAACACCTGTTGCTGTGGCTACAGTATAGCCGGCATAGCCAATCCAGGGTGAAACATCCCGGTATTCCTGGTTTAAAAACTCGGCTGCTGCAAATGCATTGGCTGTATGTCCGGACGGAAATGAGTAATTATCTGAACCATTAGGGCGACTGCGGCCAACTATATGTTTAACACTAAAAGTAGAACCAGACATAATAGCCTCGGCCAGTACATAAATTGCTGTACCATCTGCAATTCCGTGTTTACTTTTCACTCCTGCCAGATTAAGTGCATAAAATGCAACCCCGGGTGCAAACTGCAGATAATTATCTGCTTTCAGCGCAAATGTCGGATGGTCTTCCTGTAACTCAGCCTGCGTACTGAAATCCAGTCTTCTGATGGCATTATTCCCTAAAGAAACCAGACCATAACTAATTAAAACCGCAGGAACTATAAATGATTTAAGCTGTGGAGGATTCAACCCACGGGTTTTCATCATGGATACTTTGGTACCCTGCTGAACTGAATCTCTTTTTAAAGTATCTGCCTGCTGGGCGAATACTATTCCGGGTAAACATACCGCTAATATCAAACTGAAAAATCTCATGCAATCCTTTCTTTATGCTTATAGATGTAAAGCAAAGAAAGGATTGAATACTGGAGGAAATTTGTAGCTACTGGTATTTTCTCATTTATTCAACAAAGATTGCCGGAAATGGCTGAATAACTCAGCGGTATGTTTGAGATCGGGGTTGGTATAGGGTTGGTATACCCCCGGGGTATACCAACCCTATACCAACCCCGATCTCAAACGCCTGTTAAAATTACTTTCAGCTATCCCGTAAACACCGTTTAATAATCAGGTAAAAATTATTTTACACAAATTATATAAGTACTTATATAATTACTTATATATTTAGACATGAATTACTATCAGTCATTAGGATATTTGGTTTTAGGCAGCCGGTTAAAACGGTTGAGTGAACTCTTTCTCTCAGAAATTAATAAGTCTTACCGTGCCGAAGGCATCGTATTTGAGACCACCTGGTTTCCGGTGTTTTATTTACTTTCTGAAAACAAAACACTGACCATTCAGGAATTATGTGAGCAGATCGAAGTTTCGCATCCTGCAGCCAGTCAACTGGTTACGAATCTAAAAAACAAAGGATTGGTTATCAGCACAACCAGTCCTGATGATGCCCGTAAACAACTGGTTACCCTGAGCGATGAAGGTAACGCACTTTTGGAGCGGATTTTACCAGTCTGGGATGCCATCACAGCCACTATGGAAGAAGTTGCAGGCGGCAGTCCTGAAGGCAGCGCCATATTAGATACACTGACTAAACTGGAAGCAGCTTTCAAATCAGTAGATATCGTTAAAAACATTCAAAATAAAATACATCACCCTGTTAAATCTCAATCAAATGCATAACTCATTTTTTTACGGAACTGATCATCTGACCAGTGGAATCTGTCTTGCTATTGCAGCAGGTAAAACAAAAGGTCAGATCAATCCTCAGGCAGCAGCTAATATTCAATCTTCATTTGACGAAGTTCAAAAAATTGTCCGCAGTCAGAAACCTGTTTATGGAGTCAATACCGGATTCGGACCTTTATGCGATACCCATATTTCAGAAAAAGACACTTCACTGCTGCAAAGTAATATTCTTAAAAGCCACAGTGTAGGCGTAGGCAAACCAATTCCTTTGGAAATTGCCAAAATCATGATGATTACCAAAGTTCAGGCACTGGCAAAAGGATTTTCAGGTATTGCTCCGCAAACACTGGATCGTATTATCTGGCATATCGATAATGATATCATTCCTTTTGTTCCTGAAAAAGGTTCTGTAGGTGCTTCCGGTGACCTTGCTCCCCTGTCTCACCTTTTCCTGCCATTAATTGGTTTAGGTGAAGTATTTATCAAAGGTGTGAAGGTTCCTGCAGCAGAAATGCTGGAAACTTATGGTTTAAAACCTATAGTACTAGGTCCGAAAGAAGGATTAGCCCTGATTAACGGTACCCAGTTTATTCTTGCTTTTGCAGTTAAAGCCGTACAGCGTTTAAGCGACGCACTGGATCTGGCTGATATCAGCGGAGCCATGTCTCTGGAAGGATTAACCGGCTCTACCCGTCCGTTTGATGAACGTTTACATAACTTAAGACCATATAAAGGTACCAAACTGGTAGCTCATCGCTTATCAGCCATACTGGAAGGATCAGCCATTGGCACCTCGCATATTAACTGCAGCCGTGTACAGGATCCTTATTCTATCCGCTGCATGCCACAGGTACACGGGGCTTCCCGTAATGCCTGGTTACATTTAAAAGAACTTACAGAAATTGAGCTGAATTCAGTAACGGATAACCCGGTTATTTTTAATGCTGAAGATACAATCAGCGGTGGAAACTTCCACGGACAGCCTTTAGCTATGGTTCTTGACTATGCTACTGTTGCAGCCGCAGAATTAGGAAATATTGCTGATCGCCGCTGCTACCTGATGAACGAAGGTAAATATGATTTACCTAAGCTTTTAATTGCTGATGCAGGATTAAACTCAGGGCTGATGATTCCTCAGTATACCACTGCAGCACTGGTAACAGAAAACAAAACTTTATGTTTCCCGGCAAGTGCCGATAGTGTACCTACTTCTCTGGGTCAGGAAGACCATGTTTCTATGGGTTCTATCAGTGGAAGAAAATTACACCAGGTAATTGATAACCTTGAATTTATTCAGGCCATTGAGCTTTTATATGCTTCACAGGCTATGGAATTCAGACGTCCTTTAAAATCAACTCCTGTCATTGAGGCCTGTCACGACTTAATCAGAAAACATGTGCCTTATATTAAAGAAGACCGCCTGTTCGCAGACGATATTAATCAATTACATCATTTGATAACCAACGGTTCATTATTGCAAACTGCTAATGAAACTGCTATTTCTAACCACATTAACCTATTCAACGATGACGACTTCAGAATTTATTAACACCTACGCTAAACATCCTTTTTACAAAGCACCAACAGGCACTACACTGCATGCTAAAAGCTGGCAAACAGAATCTGTATTACGTATGCTTTTAAATAACCTGGATGGTGAAGTAGCAGAAAACCCGGAAGAACTGGTAGTTTATGGCGGTATTGGCCAGGCTGCACGTAACCCTGAATCTTTACGTAAAATCATCGAAATCTTATTGGAATTAGATGAAAATCATTCTTTACTGGTACAGTCAGGAAAACCTGTGGGTATTATCCGCAGTCATCCTCAGGCACCGCGTGTGCTGATTGCCAACAGTAACCTGGTACCTGCATGGGCTAACTGGGAACACTTCAACGATTTGCGCAGCAAAGGCTTGATGATGTACGGACAGATGACTGCAGGCAGCTGGATCTATATTGGTACGCAGGGAATCTTACAGGGTACTTATGAAACATTTGTAGAATGCGGACGCCAGCATTTTGGACACAACCTGACAGGTAAACTGATTGTAAGTGCCGGTATTGGTGGTATGGGTGGTGCACAACCACTGGCAGCAACCATGGCAGGTGCTATCTTTTTAGGTGCCGATGTAGATGAAACAAGAATACAAAAACGCGTTGACACGCAATATATTGACCGTATTACGCATTCTTATGAAGAAGCGATTAAATGGGTAAATGAAGCTAAAGCCACTGGTGATGCCATTTCTATAGGAATCGTTATGGATGCAGGAGACTTACTGGAGCGTTTAACAGCTGATGGTATAATTCCTGATATCCTGACTGACCAGACTTCAGCACACGACCCGATCAATGGTTATGTACCAAACGGTTTAACTTTAACTGAAGCAGCTGCTTTAAGAAAAAGTGATCCTGAAAAATATAAAGCACTTTCACTGGCCAGCATGGCCCGTCATGTAGGTTTCATGCTGGAATTGCAAAAACTGGGTGCCGTGACTTTTGACTATGGAAATAACTTAAGGGAATTTGCCAGACAGGGCGGAGAAAAAGATGCCTTCAATTTCCCTGGTTTTACACCAGCTTATATCAGACCGTTATTCTGTGAAGGTAAAGGTCCTTTCAGATGGGTAGCTTTATCAGGTGATCCGGAAGATATTTATGTAACAGACCGTGCATTAATGGAAGCATTCCCTGAAAATACACACCTGATTAACTGGCTGCAGAAAGCACAGGATAAGATCAGTTTCCAGGGCTTACCGGCGCGTATTTGCTGGTTAGGTATGGGCGAACGTGAAAAAGCAGGTCTGATTTTCAACGAACTGGTAGCAAGCGGTAAGGTTAAAGGCCCGATTGTAATTGGCCGTGATCACCTGGACTGTGGTTCTGTAGCTTCTCCAAACCGTGAAACTGAAGCGATGAAAGATGGTTCAGATGCTGTTTCTGACTGGCCGTTATTAAACCTGATGTCTAATACTTCGGGTGGTGCTACCTGGGTTTCTTTCCATCATGGTGGTGGTGTAGGTATGGGTTATTCGCAGCATGCGGGTATGGTTGTACTGGCAGACGGAACTGAACGTGCAGCAGATTGCATCAGCCGTGTATTGTACAATGACCCTGCAATGGGTATATTCCGTCATGCTGATGCAGGATATGAGCAGGCAGAAATATGGGCTGAAAAATTTGGCTTAAAAATAGGATAGTTTAAAGCATCATATATGAAAAAACTAATCGGACCATTCAGTGAGATCCTGACCTTGTCAGGTTTAGCACTGAATGGTGCTATAGAAGACAGTCAGCTGCAGATTATCCGCAATGGCGGAGTAATTATTGAAGACGGGATCATCAGGGCAACCGGCGATTTTGAGTCTTTACGCCATGCTGATCCTGAACTGGAAATAGAAAAAGTGGAAGGTGAACAGGTCTTGCTTCCTGGTTTTGTGGACTGTCATACGCATATCTGTTTTGCGGGTAGCAGGGCAAAAGATTACAGTTTACGTATCCAGGGTAAAACCTATCTGGAAATTGCTAAAAGCGGTGGCGGTATCTGGGACTCTGTTACCCAGACCCGTGCTGCAGAAGAAGCAAAACTGGTTGATCTGCTGGCACAAAGAGTGCAGCGGCATCTGGCAGATGGTGTGACTACGATCGAAATTAAAAGTGGTTACGGGCTTGATGTTCCAAATGAGCTGAAAATGCTGAGAGCCATTAAAAAAGTTTCCTCAGCTACTCAGGCTGATCTGATACCAACCTGTCTGGCTGCTCACCTTTTACCTAAAGATTTTGAAGGTTCGGCTACTGAATATCTGAATCATATTCTGGCAGATTTACTGCCTTTGATTCAAGCAGAAAAACTGGCTAACCGTGTAGATATTTTCATTGAAGAAAGTGCCTTTGACCGTGCGGCTTCGGTTCCGTATTTACAGGCAGCCAAAGCAATGGGTTTTGAGATCACTGTACACGCAGATCAGTTTACAGCCAGCGGTCTGGAAGTAGCTGTTGAAGTTGGCGCTGTTTCGGCAGACCACCTGGAAGCCAGTACTGAACGTGAAGCGGCTTTGCTGAAAGACAGTGAAACCGTAGCGGTTGTACTGCCCGGTGCTTCTCTGGGACTGGGGATGCATTATGCGCCGGCCAGAAAAATACTGGATGCAGGTGCTTGTCTGGCTATCGCAAGTGACTGGAATCCTGGATCTGCTCCTATGGGAGATTTACTCATGCAGGCAGCAGTCATGAGTGCAGCTGAAAAACTGAGCACAGCAGAAGTTTTCGCCGGGCTGACATTCAGGGCAGCAAAAGCCTTAAATCTCCAGGACAGAGGTATATTAACTGAAGGAATGATCGCTGATATGCAGGCTTATCCCTGCAATGATTACAGGGAAATCCTCTATCATCAGGGAAAAATCAAACCTGCTATAGTCTGGAAAAACGGAACAAGAATATAAAAGATATGATCAATTCTTCATTTTACCGCAAAACATCAGCAGATACCTGGACCGGACGTAATGACGGAACTGATCTGGCTGTTCAGCGCTGGCATCAGCGTATTCTACTGGTCGATCTGGGTACTGAAAATACAATTTTACCTCCCGCCGGCCAAAAGGGAATTGCCCTGATTGGTTTTTCCTGCGATGAAGGGGTAAGACGCAATGGTGGCAGAGTCGGAGCTAAAGATGGCCCTGCTCATTTCCGTAAAGCCTGCTGTAATTTACCGGTTCATTTTGCTGATGATACTGTTTTTCTTGATCTGGGTGATATTATCTGTACAGATCAGGATATGGAAGGTGCACAGCATTCGCTTGCCCGTGTTGTTGCATTTGCTTTAGCCAGCGGCTATAAGCCATTGGTTATAGGCGGAGGACATGAAGTTGCTTACGGACATTATACCGGTATCAACAATTATGTAAACGCTGTGGAAACCACTAAAAACACAGACAGTATTGGTATTATCAATTTTGATGCACATTTCGATTTGCGCGAACCTAATGAGAACGGTACAAATTCAGGTACAGGATTTCTGCAGATTGCCAATGACTGTAAAGCATCAGAAAAACCTTTCAGGTATATGCCCGTTGGCATTCAGCTGAACAGCAATACCAGGTACCTTTTTGATACTGCTGCCGGATTGGGGGTAAAACATATCCCTGCAGAGCAGTTTATGGTGTCTGAACAGGAAAAAATACGTCTTCAGGTGGAAGAATTTATTGCAGGATCGACACATATCTACCTGACTATTTGCATGGATGTATTTTCATCCTCATTTGCACCTGGTGTGAGTGCGGCAGCTTTCAGCGGATTAATTCCTGATGCATTTTTCTTTGCCTGTTTAAAGTCTGTTATCGCAAGCGGCAAAGTAATCAGTATGGATATTGCAGAATGCAACCCGGTTTTTGATCAGGACCAGCGCACCGCTAAATTAGCAGCAGCACTGGCCTTTAGCATGATCACCTAACCAAAAGATTATTCAGCAGTGGGAAGGAAAAAGCAAAAGCGGCTTCCTTCCCCTATTTCACTTTCTACCCATATTTTTCCATTTTCGGCCTCGATAAAGTCTTTGGAAATAGCCAGTCCAAGACCAGATCCCGATTTATTATTGCCATCTGTAGGCACCTGGAAATAACGGTCAAACAGGCGTTTCTGATATTGTTCATCTATTCCTTTCCCAAAATCACGCACAGAGAATTCTATGCCATGATCTTTCTCCTGTACTTCAATCTGTACCTTTGATTTCTCTGCACTATAGCGCAGGGCATTGGAAAGGAAATTAATCAGTACCCAGGCAGTTTTCTCGACATCAGCATTCACTACCGGCAGGTTTTCTTTACTGATCAGTTCAAGCTGAATATTTTTCTGTTCCGCCTGAAATCTGACTGCATTTAAAGCATAGTTTACGATTTCCAGAGGAGCAGCTTTCACGAAATTCAATTGGAGATTCCCTGTTTCCACCTGCGCCAGATCAAGCAGTTCGCTGGTGATTTTCAGCAGGCGGCTGCAATCGTCCTTGATATGTTCTACCAGTTGTTTCTGTTCGGTATTCATGAGCCCTATCCGCTCATCATCCATCAGCTTTAAGCTCATTTTAATAGACGATATCGGCGTTTTCAGCTCATGAGAAACAGTAGCAATAAAATTGGTTTTAGCTTCATCCAGTTCTTTAAACTGGGTAATATTATTTAAGATATAAACTGTACCTGCTGTTTTTCCTGTCTGTAAAACCGGCGCTTCCTGATCTTCAAATACGGGAACAATAATTTCTCTTTTCTGCAACTGAAAATAAGACTCTTTCTGATCCGCATAGATCTTTATAGGCTGATCATTTCTTTCCTGTTTCATGATTCTGGCCAGCAGATCATTCTTTTTAACCAGGTCTTTTACATTCAGCCCGTTTACTTTTCCTTCATCTAAATTCAGGATCTGAGCGGCTACCTTATTCATAAAAAGAATTTCCTGTTTTTCATTCAATCCGATAATGGCATCCTGCATCTGTTCAATAATAGCTTCAATACGCAGTTTCTCTGACTGAATTTTTGCCAGGTTACTATTCTCCCATTTATTCAGCTGCTCCACCATCTCATTAAAAGATTTGGCCAGTTCTGAGAACTCATCGGTACCATCAAACTCTAATCTTTGTTTGTAGTTTTTACGTCCGATCTCCTGGATAGCCTCCGAAAATTCTCTTAAAGGATTGGCTACAAAACCAGGGAAATTCACGATAAACGAAAACAAGACAAGAAAACAAAAACAGGCAGTAGTAACCAGATATAAACTGGCTTTTTCAACAGATTTCTGAGCGGCATCATTTTTCCGGACAATGCCATCCATATTCAGCTGATCAATAACCATCAGCTGCGCCCTTACCTGCGCCAGAGCTATTTTCTGCTGCGCAGGATTGGACATCGGGTCTGTCAGCTGCAAAAATGCAGCTGTGAGTGCTTTTACTGCTTCTCCCTCTCCCTTCTCGGTTACATTCTTACCTTCCAGTGCAAGTTTCTCCAGAAAAACTGCCTTTTTATCTCCCGATAAAGGCAGATCATTCTGATCAAGGATTGATCTCATCTCCCTGGTATAACTCAGGGTCTCGTAGTTATCCTTCAAAATCACTTTCGCACTCACCGAAATCTGGTTCATGTAGTAAAGTGAAATTGAACCGAACAACAGTACCACCACAAATAGGAATCCGAATCCGAGGCGGAGTTTTGTTTTTATTTTCATTGTAGTTTTTATTGACTTTCTATATTTTCCCTTTGTATTAAGACAGGATCACCAGATCTGTTTCTGTAGATGAAATATTCCGCAGCAATTCATTAAAAATTGCAGTTCTCATAATCACCTGAAACAGGTTAAGATGGGGCTTACCGATACATATAGTTGTAATTTCTTTTTCCTGTGCAATCCGCATAATTGTCTTGGTTACTTCATCACTTTTGACTTTGATCACCTCTGCACCAAGTTCTGTAGCCAGCTTAAAATTATTGATCAGATGCCGCTGCAAATCTAGTTTAATCCTGTCACTACTTTCGTTATTATTCTGCACATAAAGTACAATCCAGGGCGATCTGTAATAGGAAGCCAGTCTCGCTGTTTTCCTGATTACAATTTTTGCTGTTACGTTATTGGTTGAGATACAAGCCATAAAACGCTCTGGTCTGAGTTTAATCTGCTTAGGAATTTCTACGCTGATTTTCCGCTCCACATGATGAGCCACTTCTCTCAGCGCAAGCTCCCTTAACTGTAAAATCCGCTCTGACTGGAAAAAATTCCCCAAAGCTCTCTCAATTTTTGATTTATCATATATCTTACCTGATTTCAGCCGGTCAATCAGCTCGTCTGAGGTCAGGTCAATGTTCACAATTTCGTCTGCAATATCCAATACCCGATCCGGAATCCGTTCGGTAATTGGTATACCGGTAATCTTTTCAATCTCTTCGTTCATACTCTCCAGGTGCTGAATATTCACCGCAGAGATGACACTGATGCCCGCCTCCAGAATGTCCATTACATCCTGCCAGCGTTTTGTATTTTTACTTCCTTCTATATTGGAATGCGCAAGCTCATCCACAATAACTACTTCAGGATTCCGGCTTACAATAGCCTGCACATCCATCTCTTCTATTTCTTTTCCTTTGTAAAACAGCTTCCGTCTTGGAATCAGCGGGAGCCCGGCCAAAAGTGCATGGGTCTCTTCCCTGTTATGGGTTTCAATATAACCGATCTGTATATCTATTCCGTTTTTAAGCAGTGCACGTGCTTCCTGCAGCATTCTGTAGGTTTTACCTACGCCCGCACTCATGCCGATGTATACCTTGAACTTACCCCGGCGTGATTTCTTTACCAGGTCAAGGAACTGACGTACAGATTGTTCTTTACTATTATCTTCCACAATATGATCTGTTTACCATTTAATCACCACATAGCCGATATCAACCAGATAAAACACGCCTGTAAACAATGTTGCACCGATCAATATCAGTATAAATTTAGCGGAATAATTCCGGTAAATTTCTTTTAAAACAGCCCCTTTATGCGGTGCAGCAACCCTGATTTCCTGAGCTTTTTTCAGTCTGGCAACCCTGGCTCTCCGTTTTGTTTTGGGGCCGTATTTTAAACACAAAAATCCTGCAAAAACAGTAACTGATGCAGTAAATAAAAATTCTAAAAATGTTTCCATATTTATAGCTTTTAAAGCCGGGGATCACTCCCCGGCTAATCAATTTAAAACGAAACTGCTACACTGGCAGTTACAGCTGCATTATAATTTACAGCACTCATATCCCTTTTAAAAATCTTGTCTTTACTATCGTATACTTTACCTTCTAATCTGACAACCGCGTTTGAAACAGGTGAATAGTCAATATTTAAAGAGTATCCTTTGGTTTTAAATCCATTAGGTGTATCAGTAGCTATCAGTACACCATTCTTGTCCTGATAATACTCAAATCTGCCTGCCATAGCCCATTGAGGACTCATTGTATAACGGGCAATAATTACGGGTGATAAAACCTCATTTTTGCGGTGATCTGTTTTTGATTTCTGCTGTGTGGCATAGTCAAAACCTACAGTTACACCAAAAGCATCAGCCAGCTGGAACACGCCATATACATTGTGATAAAAACGTGTTACCCGCACAGAGTCTGCGCCTTCTGTTCCCAGATAATTACTATAGTTCACGGTAATTTTATCAGTTGGTTTCCAGGTTAACTGCAACCCTCCGGCAGGCTGTCTGTTTCCATCCTGACGGGCAATACGCTGCCAGCCGTTTAAATAAAGGGCCGAAGCTGTAAATTTATTATCGGCTGTGCTGTAAGTCACTTTAGCACCAGACTCAAAATAAGGCGTATTTTCTGATGATATATTTCTGGTCAGTACCCAGCAGTCTTTGGAAATTGCACTTTCAAAACCTATATGTGAAGAGAAAACCCCCGCATCTACCCACAGATTTGCTGTTTTTGATATTTTAAAACCAACGTTCGCTTCGAGTATGTTTTTTGACACACCAGATTCACCTGCCATATTCGCATTGGCATAGGTTCCGGCCATTAATGCCAGATTAGCCCTGATCTTTCCTGAATCATAAGCGGCTTTAATATAACCAAGATTCAAATTCACTTCATTACTTCTGTTATGTGCGTAAATAAAACCAGGTCTGTTATTATTAGCTGGTTTATTGAAATCATGTCCGTAGTATACTTCTGCATATCCGGAAATCTTAACCTTTGGTTCATCCTGTGCACTTGCACCTAAACCCAGACAAACAGTGGCAGCTGTCATCAAAAATTTGTTCATTGTTCTTCTATTATTAAATTGTAAGGCGTTGTATTAAATTGGTAAGGGTCTATATAATTTTGTAAAAGCTCTGCCTATTTTTTCAGTTTATCCAGGGCAACATTCAGTTCCAGTACATTTACGGTACTCGGACCAAAAAGGCCTAAAAATGGACCACTAGCTGTATTTTTAACCAGCTCAGCGACTTCTTTTTCACTTATTTTTCTGTTCATGGCAACTCTTTTAATCTGAATAGCTGCTCCTTCTACGGAGATATCAGGGTCCAATCCGCTACCTGAAGCAGTAACCATGTCGGCAGGAATATCACTGCGTTTAAGATAGGGGTGATATTTAAGTAATGAATCTACCCGACCGCTTACTTCTTTCAGATAGTCTGGATTTGACGGACCTTTGTTTGAACCTCCGGAACCATCTGCTTTATATCCCACAGCTGATGGTCTGCCCCAGAAATACTGAGGTTTGGTAAATGACTGACCGATTAAGGCATAGCCTACAACTTTACCATTTTCAGTGATTTTTTCACCACCACCGTTACCTTTGGAGAAACCTCCGGCAAAGGCAACGATCAGTGGATAGATTACGCATAGCAGAACTAATAAAACTGCTGTAAGGCGTATAGACTGTAATATGTACTTTTTCATGATTTCTTATTTTTTAATATTAAACGAATAACCCAACGAGTATATCAATCAGTTTGATCCCTATAAATGGTGCTATTACACCTCCCAGACCATAAATCAGCAGGTTTCTGCGTAATAATGCACTCGCTCCGATTGGTTTATAAGCCACACCTCTTAAAGCCAGGGGAATCAGGATCGGGATAATAATCGCATTGAAAATAACAGCCGACATAATTGCACTTTCAGGGGAATGTAAACCCATGATATTCAAGGCTTGTAAAGCTGGTATCGAACCAATAAACAAGGCTGGAACTATAGCGAAATACTTAGCTACGTCATTAGCAATGGAGAAGGTTGTCAGTGTACCACGGGTAATCAGCAATTGTTTACCGATCTCTACAATCTCAATCAGTTTAGTCGGATCATTATCCAGATCGACCATGTTTCCTGCTTCTTTTGCAGCTTGTGTTCCGCTGTTCATCGCTACGCCCACATCTGCCTGAGCTAAAGCCGGAGCATCATTTGTACCGTCGCCCATCATCGCAACCAGCTTACCAAGAGCCTGTTCGTCTTTGATATAGTTCATTTTATCTTCAGGTTTTGCCTCAGCGATAAAATCATCCACACCTGCCTTTTCAGCGATAAACTTAGCTGTCAACGGGTTATCTCCTGTGACCATCACAGTCTTCACACCCATCTTACGCAGACGGTCAAAACGTTCACTGATACCTGGTTTGATAATATCCTGCAGCTCAATTACACCCAGTGCTTTTTCGTTTTCTGAAACCACAAGTGGTGTTCCTCCGTTGGAAGCGATCTTTTTAACTTCTGCTTCGATATCCTGAGGGAATTCATTACCTGCTTTCTGCACGATATTCCGGATAGAATCAAATGCTCCTTTACGGATGCGTTTTCCATCTGGTGTATCTATACCACTCGACCTGGTTTCGGCTGTGAATTTGATAAATACAGCTCCTTCTGGTTTTACAGGTAAATTGAACTTGTGCTGCGCAGCTGCCAGTTCAATAATTGATTTACCTTCCGGAGTTTCATCAGCTAATGAACTAAGTACACAAGCATTGGTAAATATTCCGGCATCAACTCCGGCTGTAGGATAAAAATTAGTAGCCTTACGGTTACCGATAGTGATGGTACCCGTTTTATCTAATAACAGTACGTCAATATCACCTGCTGTTTCTACTGCTTTACCAGATTTGGTAATCACGTTTGCGCGTAATGCACGATCCATCCCGGCAATCCCGATGGCTGATAATAAACCACCGATTGTGGTAGGGATCAGACAAACAAACAGAGAGATTAAGGCTGCAATTGTAATGGGTGTATTGGCATAATCTGCAAAAGGTTTCAGCGTTACACAAACAATAACGAATACCAGGGTAAAACTTGCCAGCAGGATTGTTAAAGCAATCTCATTTGGTGTTTTCTGGCGTGACGCTCCTTCTACCAGGGCAATCATTTTATCCAGGAAACTTTCTCCCGGTTCAGTACTTACAACGACTTTGATTTCGTCCGAAAGTACTTTGGTACCACCGGTTACTGAAGATTTATCACCACCAGACTCTCTGATTACCGGAGCAGATTCTCCTGTAATGGCCGATTCATCAATGGTAGCTATACCTTCAATGATTTCTCCGTCAGTTGGGATAGTATCACCGGTTTCACAAAAGAAAATATCGCCTTTTCTCAGCTGGCTGGAAGAACGCATTTCAATTTTCCCATTTGCCAGAACTACTTTAGCTGGTGTTTCTTCTCTTGTTTTTCTCAAACTGTCTGCCTGAGCTTTACCTCTGGCTTCTGCAATGGCTTCTGCGAAATTGGCAAACAGGACTGTTAAGAACAGGATTAAGAAAATAGAGAAATTATATAATGGTGATCCTTGCCCGGCATGGCTGAAGGAATAAACTGTAACATATGCCATCACAACAGTGCCTACTTCAACAGTAAACATCACCGGATTACGCACCATTACCCTTGGATCAAGTTTTATAAAGGATTGTTTTAGTGCGCTTTGAACCAATGCAGGTTCAAATAATTTATTAGAAGACTTCATGATAATCTATTTAATCAGGGTAAAATATTCTGCCAGCGGGCCTAAAGTCAGGGCAGGGAAATAAGAAAGGGCATTTAACACAATAATTACTGCAAAGGTCATCAGACTGAAAGTCAGTGTATCTGCTTTTAAAGTACCAGCCGATTCCGGGATATATTTTTTAGAGCCCAGTAATCCGGCGATAGCTATAGGACCGATAATTGGCAGGAACCTGCCCAGGAACAATACAAATCCTGTAGCCACATTCCAGAACACATTGTTATCCCCCAGTCCTTCAAAACCAGAACCGTTGTTTGCGTTAGAAGAAGTCATTTCATATAACATCTCTGAAAAACCATGGAAGCCAGGGTTATTCAACCATGCTTTGGGTTGTACTGCCCATGCTGCATCGCCATGATTAACAAAAACATAGCTGGATAAAGCTGTACCGGCCAGAATCAGAAACGGACTTAACAGGGTAATTAACGCTGCAATTTTGATTTCTCTTGCTTCGACCTTATGTCCCAGGAATTCTGGTGTCCGGCCTACCATTAAGCCGGATATAAACACGGCAATAATCAGATAGATGAAATAATTAAGCACTCCTACTCCGCAGCCTCCGTAAAATGAGTTGATCATCATACCCAGTAATTGCCAGAAACCTGTTAATGGCATAGTACTGTCATGCATACTGTTTACAGATCCTGTAGAAATAATCGTGGTCACTGTACTCCAATAACCTGAAATGGCAGGTCCGAATCGTACTTCTTTACCCTCCATTGCACCGGATAACTGTGAAACGCCCATTTTTGCGATCGCAGGATTACCTCCTAATTCACTGCTGACTGTCGGGATCAGCAAGAGCAGCATACCTATAGTCATTACGCCGAAGATCATCCATGATAATTTTCTGCGTCTGATAAAAATCCCGAAAGCAATAACCATTGCAATAGGAATAATTACCTGTGCAATCAGTTCTACTGAATTCGTCAGATATGATGGGTTTTCCAGTGGGTGTGCAGAGTTTGTACCAAACCAGCCCCCACCGTTTGTACCTAAGTGTTTAATCGCAATAAATGCAGCTGCAGGACCTCTTGATACGTTTACAGTATCGCCCTGAACAGATATAAATTTATCTTTTCCTTCATAACTTGTTGGCGTACCTGAAAATGCCAGGATAATTGCCATAACTAATGATAGTGGTAATAATAACCTGGTGATCGATTTCACAAAAAACTCCCAGAAGTTACCCAGATTAGTTGAAGTCTTGTCTCTGAATGCTTTAAAGAAAACCACAGCTGCTGCAATACCTGTTGCAGCACTCACAAACTGAAGAAACATCATAACAAAGTGCTGTGTCAGATAGGTCACACCACTTTCTCCTGAATAATGCTGCAGGTTACAGTTAACAACAAAACTGATGATAGAGTTAAAGGCAAGATCAGGAGTCATTCCCGGGTTGCCGTCAGGATTAAGTGGCAGCTTATCCTGATACATTAAAACGAAAAACCCGTAAACTAACCAGACAAGATTGATGGTCATCAGCGCTTTCATATGCTGTTTCCAATTCATTTGTTCATTCGGGTTAATTCCGGAAAGTTTGTAGATACCAGATTCAATAGGTTTTAAAAAGTCTGTCCAGACTTTTTCGCCGGCAAACATCTTTGCAAGATATTTACCTAAAGGAATAGCTATAACCAGTGTGAGCAGGTAGGTAGCGAAGATTCCAAATAATTCAGTGTTCATAGCGTTCAATTAAAATTTTTCGGGTTTAATCAGCACGTAAATCATATAGATAAATACTGCGATTGCGATAATAAATAGTGCGATCATAATTTTAGATTTTTTCGAACCAGTCGATTGATTTGTAACAGATCCACGTCAGGACCAGCAGAGCGATTAATAGTAATACAGTCATCATTGTGTTTATTTTTTATGGCCTTATCCAATTGATATACCAAAGAAAAGCCAGGGCGCACAAACAACTACTTTTCAACGTTTTAAGCAGAAAAACAAATTTCAGGCAGAAATCCGGAGAAGAAAACCCTTCCATTTTGGAAGGGTTGATTACCGATATGGAAGGTTATCCGCAGGTAAACAGCGTTTAAATTAACTGGAGCGGGTTCTCCTATTATGTTTGTGACAGCGGGTTACTTAATCGTATATCTGAGTATTAAGGGAAACCTTTAATACTTAACATGATGAAGAAATATTTGATTTATGGAATACTAAGTTTAACTGCGCTGGGTTGCAGCAGTGATAAAAAATCACATGCTTATAATACTGCTGATCAGCAACAGGGTGTGATGACTTCCGATACTGCAGTCGCTGAAAAAATTGTCAAGACTGCGGACATGAAATTCAGGGTAAAAGATGTACAGTCTGCTAAAGAAAAATTAGGGAGCATTCTGCGGGCCGAAGGTGGTACGATTGCCGAATTTAATACGCATAGCCAGATCAGACAAAGTGAAAAGGTGAAATACTCAACTGATTCTTTACTCGAACTGACTTCTTACCGGGTAGAAGGCCTGATTGTGGCTAAAATCCCCTCAGAAAAACTGGATGATTTTACTAACCAGGTGGCAGCGATGGCTTTGTTTATTGATGATCAGTCCTTAAAACAGGATGATCAGAGTATTACTTACCTGAGCAACCAACTGAAAAACAAGAACAAACAGGAAGCAGTAGCGCAATTGAATAACGCAGCCCCCGGCAAAAAAATTAGTGCTGCAGAAAAATCATTAGCCATTAAAGATGAGTATGTAGATCATAAGATCAGTAACCTGTTAACTGACCGCAATGTCAGATACAGCACCATTACCTTAAATTTCTACCAGGATAATTCAATCAAAAAGATGATCGTAGTCAATGATGAGTTATCTGACTACCGCCCTGACTTTTTTAAACGTTTCTGGCTGAGTTTTGAAAACGGCTGGAGTGTATTTAAAGAGTTCATCCTGATTCTGGCAAATTTATGGGCCTTAATTCTGGTAGCTGTGGCGGGTTATTTTGTTTTCAGATACTATCGCAGGAAAAAATCACTGGCTTAATTTAATTTTATCATTTTAATTGGTTGTTTATGCTTATTTCAATTGCATGAACAGCCAGTTAAACAGTTTTTTTTGACTAAAAGCCCCCTGTTTATGCTGTACCCGCATCTGAGTTGAAATTTTTTCTCCTTGAAAAGCAACACATTAAGATTTTTATACGGTTTAAATATATGTGAGCGATAAAAATGTCAATTCTTTACTTACCTTTGTTGCACACCAAATCAGAAAAATCATTTACATTTTTGATTTATTAAAGTTTGGTCTCTGCAAATAATTAGTTAGCTTGCAGACCCTTTGAAAAAGGGAAAAAGGTGATACCAATTTTCGGGGTGTAGCGTAGCCCGGTATCGCGCCTGCTTTGGGAGCAGGAGGTCGTAGGTTCGAATCCTGCCACCCCGACACTTTTTTGAACCCGCGCCCAGCGCGGGTTTTCTTTTTCCCTGAATTTTCGTAAATTTCAAATCATTAGCATACAGGAAAATATGAATCCGAATCCTGTTTAAGTTTGGCGGACCTTGCAGGCGATGTTCGCGAAATTCAGCAGGGGGAGCTTTTAGAAGAATCTCGCTATTGTCGTTCAATAAAGTTGCTTAACTTGACCGAATACCACTGAAATAATGATTCCCGCCTTCATCATGGAACTCTTCACCGATGGATAATCCCGAAGTTGAAATTAGCATTCTATATTGTTCAGCTCCTAAAGATCTAGAGGCTTGTTCCGTCATTGTATCTTTCCACTCAACTTTGTCAAGAGGAGCGGTGAACAATAGTTTTCCGCCGGGACTCAAAGCCGCAGCCATTTTGTGGATTAAGGCTCGCTGAGTTTCTTCAGAAAACAGAAACATCAATCCAACAGAAATAATGCCATCGAAGGTGCGATTAAAAAAAGGAGACCACTCAACTGATTCACAAACAACAGGCACATCGGGAAAATTCTGCCGGAAGTCTTCAACCATTTTTGGGGATGCATCCACTGCATAGGCATTCAATCCTGCCTCAAGCAGGATCTTAGTAACCGGAATGCCGGTTCCGCATCCAAGATCCAGAACTACGGAACCTGGCTTTAAAGTTTGAGCCCAGGCGCGAGCAGTTGACGAACCTATTCCGTTAATCGCCCGACCTCTCCCCTTAATATATATTTCTGCAATGCTTTCGTAACCATTTGATTCATCGATCATAGTTAGGTTTGAAGTTTAAAATGTTTAATTATACTCTCAATGAAAACAGAATATTGGTCATTTTGCAAACACCCGGTGACCCCGTCCATGATCATAATCAGCCCATATGCGGCATCGTCAATTCCTTTTACAACCAGTTCTTTGGTATTGCTGTCTGTATTAATCCCAATGCATGCTGGAGCCATAAATCTCTTTTGCTTGCTTCATTTGGAGGATCGGTCAGTTTATAAGCCATGGTCGAAATATCCTGGTTAATTAAAATTTATTCGTTGCCAGAGAATGTCAAAATACCGATTTTAGCTTGAACATCAAACAACTATAGCCGCTAAACGCCGTAAATCTGATAGAAATAAGTTCAAAAATTTTACAGGGAGGATAAACAAAAAAGCAAATAACTTCTCTTTCCTAAAAAACAAATATAAACTAACGTTATGAAAAAAAACTTCTGATTTTGGTTCTGGTTATACTGGGACGTTTTTCCTATGCTCAACCCAATAGAATTCTTCCGGATGGAGATGTAGGAATTGGTACTGCGAACCCTTTAGCAAAGCTTGATGTAAGTCTTAGCTCTTCTACATTAACAAACAACATCAGATTTGGTGATTCTTATCCGGCATATTTAGCATCAGGAACTTCAGGAGTTTATATTGCTAACAACAATGGTAATCCGTTATTTATGATTCAGCATACAGGCAATGCAGGCCTGGGAACAATCTCTCCTATAGGTACCCTACATATAAATGGTAGTCAGATTCTTGAGGCGCCCAACGTACCGGCCCAGCTTGTGATTAGTAATAGCACAGATATAGCAAACCACATTATGATGGGATACGATAATAAAGTTGATGCAGCAATTATCTCCGCAGCAAGACATGGGCTGGGATGGAGAAATATAATTGTAAATCCTTATGGTGGAAATGTAGGAATAGGAATTACCAGTCCAAAAGAGAGACTGGAGGTAAATGGAACTATTCATTCCAAAGAAGTAAGAGTAGATATAGATGGATGGTCCGATTATGTTTTGAAACCAGATTATCAACTTCCAACGTTAAGTTCAGTCAAAGCTTTTATCGAACAGAACCAGCATTTACCTGATATCCCTTCAGAAAAAGCATTGATGAGAGATGGATTAAATCTGGGAGAGATAAACAAGCTGCTGACAAAAAAAATAGAGGAATTAACTTTATATCTGATTGAGAAAGAGCAGCAAATCAATGAACTCGATAAAAAGCAACACGCTCAAACTGAGATAAACCAGAAATTACAAATGCAAATTACCAGCATACAGAATCAGCTTAATCAAAAAAAACAGGACTGAGACTACCTCACAGAAGTAAACTAAATTCCACAGGACAAGACAAACCACTGTCTATCACATAAATATTTATTTTTTCCTATATTGTTTCAAAATTCAACTATATGAAAGCGAAAAAAATATGGGCAAATTTTAGTGTAAAAGATGCAAAGCGCACCAATCAATTTTACACACAATTGGGTTTTAAGCCCAATAAACCAAGCAACGATCCTAAGCTGGTTAGTTTTCTTTTTGGTGATCATGATTTTGTAATTCATTTTTTTGAACAGGGTTCACAAATAGATGAATATTTGCCTCCGGGGTCAAAAACCAGTGAAATTATATTCACACTTTCTGCTGAAACAGCGGTAGAAGTGAAAGAATGGAGAGATAAAGTTAAAGAAGCCGGAGGTACTATTTTTAACGAGATGGGCAGAGATGAAACCAATTATTATGGTTTTGCCTTCGCTGATCCTGATGGTCATAGATTCAATGTGCTGCTGATAGAGAAAGGGATGTAATTTCACTATCGATTTTCTCATTTTGCCTACAAAGATCCTCAATCAGGCTACAACCGACAGTTGATATCTACAGACATTTGTTGTGTTATTTATTTAAAACATAAAATTATGACATCGCAAAATGATAATTCAAGTGTAAATAAGGTTTGGTTTATTACCGGTGCTTCCCGCGGCTTTGGACGCATTTGGGCAGATGCCGCTCTTAAACGTGGAGATAAAGTTGCTGCTACTGCGCGTACTTTAACAAGTATTGCTGATCTCCGGGAAAAGTACGGCGAAAACGTGCTCACGCTGGAGCTTGACGTGACTAAACCTGATCAGGTAAAAAAAGCAGTGACGCAAGCGCATCAGCACTTTGGAAGACTCGATATTGTACTTAATAATGCCGGTTATTCGCTTATCGGCACAATTGAAGAAGCCGAAGCTGATGATGTCCGTGCACTCTTTGAAACAAATATCTTCGGTACACTGGCAGTCATCCAGGCTGCCTTACCCTTACTACGAAAACAAGGTAGTGGGCACATCCTTGGTACTTCAAGTGGCGTTGGTCATGTAACTTTGCCAGTGATCGGCTATTACTGCTCGTCAAAATGGGCATTTGAGGCAATCCACGAAAGTCTGGCTTCAGAAGTTCAACCTTTCGGAATTAAAGTAACCATTATAGAACCTGGCCCATATGCAACTGAGTTCGGGAGCCAGGAATCTTTGAAATTTGCAGCAGGCCTTGATATTTACACGGATTTTAAAACGCAATTTTTTGAAAAGCTGAAAAAAGGTGAAAGAGGCGATCCTGAAGCCACACCACAAGCACTCTTCCAAATCGTAGATACAGAGCACCCGCCCTTAAGATTCAATCTAGGCAGTCAAAATCTGCCTTGGGTACGGGCTGCTTATGCAGATCGGCTGGCAACCTGGGAAGCATGGGAATCGGTATCCAACTCCGCTCAGGGCGACCCCAAATAAAGACTCACTGATAACTGGCGATTAATAAACATTACCGGTTATTATTTGTATTAATTTTATAAGATGAAAAAGGAAGAAAACACCCCGCTTAAATTTGATTCTTTATCAGACGCACACCGGGCCTTTGGGTTACCCAGGCCTCTGCATCCGCTGATAAGCCTGATCAATAGCACCAATATGGAGCAGAATGAAGTAACACCGCCATCCGGTTCTCATGTGCTGAACTTTTATAAAATATCATACCGGCCCAAACTCGGCAGGAAATTGAAATATGGTCAGGATTATTATGATTTCGATGAAGGTGGATTACTCTTTGCTGCTCCAAATCAGATAATTGGCAGCAAGAATAATGAGGAGGATGAAATCAGGGAATGTTCCCAATATACGCTGCTGATCCACCCTGACTTTTTGTGGAACTATTCTTTGGCAAAAAAGATCAAAACTTATGGTTTTTTTTCTTATTCAGCCAACGAAGCCCTGCATCTTTCAGAAAATGAAAAAACAACAGTCATTTCTATTTTCAAGATCATTGAAGAAGAGTTAACCAGCAGGATAGATGATTTTAGCCAGGATGTCATGATCTCGCAAATCGAGTTATTATTGAATTACGCCAATCGTTTTTACAAGCGTCAGTTTATCACCCGAAAAGCCTCAAGCAGTAGTTTGTTACAACAGCTGGAAGAAATTTTAGAGGAATATTTCAACAGTGCAAAATCATTAAGCCAGGGAACTCCGACAGTTCAGTTTCTTTCTGAAAAACTGAATATCACACCTAGCTATTTAAGTGATATGCTGCGTTCACTGACCGGACAAAATGCGCAGCAGCTTATACATCATAAACTGATTGAAAAAGCGAAAGAAAAATTATCTGCGACCAGCTTATCAGTGAGTGAGGTTGCCTATGAACTCGGTTTTGAACACCCACAATCGTTTAGTAAGTTATTCAAAACAAAAACTAATTTTTCTCCCCTGGAATTCAGACGTTCTTTTAACTAAGGTAAAGAGGAACAGAAAATCTACCGGTATGATTTAATGGTAAATTCATTTTCAATAGATAACATTTTTGTAGATTTTACACAAAAAAGCTTGCAGAGTTAACAAAACCGAATAATTGTACCAGTTTCATTAACTCTGCAAGCCTAAAATGTAACTGATCTATTAATCACAAACAAACCAGCGGGACACAGCTTCCTGAAGTCCGTTGTGATCAGGAGATTTGTCGGACGCCCAGGCAACAAAACCATCAGGACGTATCAGTACAGCACTCAAACCTAATTGTTCTTTTGCTCTGCCGGAAACATAACTGATCTGTTCTCCATATTGAGCTGCTAAAGTTTTAAGTGATGGGTCTCCATTAAAATCAAGTAATACACCGCGTCCATCGCGCATGAATTCACCAATAGTTGTACCGTCTTCAAACTCAAAATTAGGAACGCTGTAACCTGCTAAAGGATGATTGCTACCAAGATCGTAATGCATAAATACACCCCAGATCCTGCCTGCCATATAAGTAGCACCATCACTAGTATTTATGAGGTCACGTATAATTGCATATACTGCAAGAGCTCCGGGCTCGGGTTTCATGATGGCTACCTGAGCACGTGACCAATCCAGAACCTGCACACCAATCGGGTACCTTTCTGCATAATAACTATCCAGTAAACCTTCCGGTGCTTTATTTTGAATTGTTGCAGCAAGCTTCCAGCCAAGGTTCATCGCATCGCCCAGACCAAGATTGAGCCCCTGACCTCCCAGCGGTGCATGAATATGCGCGGCATCGCCAGCTAAAAATACTCTTCCGTTACGGTAGGTGGTGGCCTGCCTTGCACGGTCAGTCCAGGTTGTTGCGATATGTAAAGCAGTTAGCGTAACATCAGTATTTGAAACACGTCGCAATACTTCCTGCACATGCTGGAGTGTAACTGGCTGATTTGAATTATGAAATGCTCCGCCATCAAAATCCTGAATAACGACATAACCTGGCTGCGACTGCAGATACATACCTGTTGGTGTCACGTTTCGCCCAGGCTTCAGCTTCTCCGGGTCAGCAATCTCAACCTGAGTAGAGTATCCGGTAAATTCGGGTTCAGTACCTGCGAATTCAAAACCACCAGCCTTACGGACAATACTACGGCTTCCATCGCAACCTACAAGCCATTGACCTGTAAAAGTTTGATCACCTGCCTGTACTGCAACCTCATCTGCAGTCTGATGAAATCCGCTGAGCGCTAGCCCACGTATGATTTTCACCCCTAATGCTTCTGCACGGTGAGTCAACACTGTTTCAAGCTCCTGCATTTCAGAAATCAAGCTGGTATCTGTTGAGTTTGACAAGCGATACTTCCATGTCGTCATGTCGACATCGTCATATTGAAATTGAATACCAGCAAAATGTCCTCCCTGACGCTGGGCCCCTTTCTTAGTATTATGATGCGGGTTATTAAAGTGTTTATGTAATTGCAGTTTTTGCAACAGGTCACGGCGGTAAAGTGCTTCGATACTGGGTGTTGAGAGCCCCCGGATTCCAAAAGGAATCTGTTTTAATGGCGAATGTGGATTTTCTGCCTTTTCCAGTATCAGGACTGAACATCTGGCCAGTGCCAGTTCACAGGCGAGAAACAGACCTACCGGTCCTGCCCCAGAAATGATTACATCGTAAGTAGATTGATTTTGTGCAGATATATTGCTTTCAGACATTGTTTTCATATTGAATATAATTGAAACACAAAATTCAGCAATGCTCCTGTCTCAGGATTGTATAAACACGACAAAATCGTTGATTACAACCTGTTTCCTTTTCTTAGCTTTTCTCGCAAATGCTGCCGGCGTAGTACCGCTGTAACGCTTGAATTCTCTGCTCAGATGTGATTGATCTGTATAACCAAAGTCATGCGCCAGACCGGCAATATTAACGTCCGGATTAAGCCATAACTGGTTTCTTACCTGTTCAAAACGCATCAGACCCGACACGTCTTTGACTGTATAACCAGAAGACTGTCTGAACTTCCTTTCCAGCGTACGAATTGTGGCATGTGCCGCTTCAGCTACCTGGCTTACCGGCATATTGCCATTTGCCTTCGTCATTGCAACTCCCGCTTTAAATAGCATACTGTCCATCGCCACCTGCGACCTGGCATTCAGAAAATATTGTTTTACCTGATCCAGTGCTTCACCTATCCTGCCAGCATGAACCAATTTATCCAGCGTCGACTGAAGCTGAGCAATAGGATGTTCAAATATGTGTACTCCACCTTTGCCTGACGGCAATCCGAGCAGATCAAATATAGTCCATGGAAAACACCTGATACTAATGATTTCCAAACAGTTTTTTGCGCTTATAATAACAGGCTGATTCAGGAGTCCCATTATAAATGGTGACGGCAATGGCTGCAAGCCTTCAGGGGAAGAAATACTACAACCACTTCCGAAATGAAATATAATTTCAGCGTAACCGTCAGGTATTACCTCAAAATCAGACTGGATCTTTCCAAAGTCTCTTCTGTTATACCAAAAGCATTTTATGGTATCACGCAGCTCTTCTGGAGGTTCAAATTCTTGGTGCAGCATCTTATACAAAGATAATATATTTAGATTTGTGAAGTACTGGCACTTAAGAATTAACAATAAGCAAAACCATCCTCTTTTTATGCTACGATTGAAATTCATTTCTTTTCTCTTACTGGCAGCATGCTTGTCTGCAAATGCTCAATCCGGCAAAGTCTACTGGAAACGTTCTTCTCCTGATAGTATCATCATTAGTCAGACAGATCTTCACAACTATTGGACTGCCTTTGATTCCTGTATGACTACTTCTGATTCATTACGTCAGATTAGCTTTATCCAAAAGTATTATATAGATAAAGCTACCACTGGACTAAAAGGATTGAATGCAAAAGACGATTTGCATGCTGAAGATTACGTGGACTGCATCAGACTATTACCAAAATATTTAAATTCGATCCGAAATACTACGCTATCATTCCGAAAACATGAACATACAATTCGTAATGCCTATAGAAAGTTAAAAAGACTTTATCCTACCGCTACTTTCAGTGATATTTACTTTTTAATCTCTCCTTTAAAGCATGGCGGAACACCTGTAGAAGGTGGATTCATTATAGGCACGGAAATGTTAAGTAACGACAAACACGCTGATCTGAGTGCCTTCAGCCCGAAACAAAGAAATATGTTTGCTTCTCCGGATTTACTGCCAGCTCTTGTTGTACATGAAAACGTGCATACTATGCAGCTAAATGACAATGGTAAAAGCACCCTGCTAAAAAGAAGTTTACTGGAAGGTTCTGCAGAATTTATTACCCGCCTTGTTTTAAACAGAACTGCTATCAAACAATCAACTTACGATTATCTTACAGCGCACGAAGCATCTTTGTGGCGGGAGTTTCTGGAAGATATAAAAACTAATAACCAGGATAAATGGTTTATGTCTGATCAATATGAAGATCGTCTTCCCGACCTTGGTTACATAATTGGCTATAAGATCTGTGAAGCCTACTACCAGCAATCCAAAAACAAACAAAAGGCAATTGCAGATATCATTCAGATGGAGAAGGCTCCTGAAATATTCCTGAAAGAAAGCGGTTATGCGACAAAAACTTCTTTCGTATCGCGACAATAAACAGTTCCTTCCCTTTTTATAGCTGCTTCTGATTTCCAGCTCACTCATACCACATCTATCCGCTGGCGGACTGTATAAACATATGTCTCAAACAACAGCTATTCAAACTTTTATTCAACTATATTGAATAATTCCACAGCCAATAGCCATGTATTCCACTTTTAAAAAAGGCAATCACAACCCTGGCTTACTCCTCATAAATAATTAACAAAATAACTATAAAAAGAAAATTTCAATTCTTTAATAAAAACTAATTACATTTATAACGACACAAAAAAGAATATAAAACGCAATTAATTACACAATTAACATCAAATACGATTACTATTAAATAATTCTTAATAAGAACTAAAAAAAATAATTATCACAAAAACCCCTTTTTTCCTGATTACCTGAGCAAATTAATCACCCTGAGATGAATATAAAAACCATTGGAATCTGTATTATTTCTACAGTAGCTTTTACATTTTCCTGCAAAAAGAATGACGAGGTAGTCAAACCACCTGTTGTCCCTGAAAATACAACGAACCTGCATGTCAGGCTTAACTCCAAAAAGATAATTACATTCCAGAGGGTGCTGTCATCTGGTATATCTGATATGCTGAAAGAAACCGAAATAGAAACACATTTCGGCGATAGGGTTTCTTTTTTTATTCCTCAGGAAATTATTGTAAAAAATGATTCAACTACACTGGTCAAATTGTACGGGGTAATGGAAAAGTTCAAATCCAGATGGGATAAACAAAAACTCTACTTCCAGGCTGGCAGTAGTGATAACTGGGAGTTACTGGGAGAGAAATCCGGTCCGGCAGGCTTTCTGATAAACAGTAGCTTTTATAAGAAGAAAAGTACCCCTGTATCTTCCGGAAGTCTGATTTTAGGTCAGCAATACAACCTAAAATCTTATGAAAAGATCATGAATAAGGATGCGGGCAAATCAACACTGATCTGGTTAAATGTAGAATCATTTTATAAATAAATACCGGCCATGAGATCCCAAAAAGTAAAAATCATCTTATTATCTCTGTGCGCAACTCTGTTCGTGTTTTTTTCCGAAGCAGCTGCACAACAGCAGCAGGCTTCTGTTATTACAGCGAAATCACCGGAGATATTGTATTTAGGCGCTGCAATGGAGCAAAGGACCATAAACAACAACCAACATGAGGTTCTGGATATTATTCAAGACGACATCGTGATAAACTTTAATTCTCTGAATGCAAAAAGCAAAACTATAAAAGCACAGAAAGAACCGCTATATAAAGCTATAGATGCAGCCATAAGTGCTACAAACCTGGCAAAATGGCAAAACAAAAGCTTTTCATTTGCAGTAAAAGAATTGGGTTCTTACAAAGATATGGAGCTTTTTTTTGGCCAGACAATCGATCCTAAAACCTGGTTTTCTGTTCCGGACCCATCCTTAAAACCAATGACCCTACTGGCCATCAATTTAGAACGCGTCGCATTCACTGTTGACATGGAACTACCTGAAACAGGGACGTTCAGGACAAATGATGGCCTACTCGCAAAATACAATCCTGATGACATCATTTACACCAGCACACTTTCATTTGGAAGAAGAGCTATTATTATTGTAGAATCAAATATTGGCGTATCAGAAGTTAAATCTGCTTTAGCAAAGATTCTGAAGAGAGAAAGTCTCTCAGATCGTGACAAAAGTATTCTGGCCAATTGTATTTACAGGGTTCTCCTATTAGGGAATAACTCCATTGATTTAGAGAGTAAACAACCTGTTCAGCAAGCGATGGAATATGTAGAAGCTGAAATCACTACAGCTAATTACGGCCAGCCTATATCTTTTGGATCATCTTATCTAAAAAACCATCAAATATTTAACAATAAATATTAAGTCTCCCTTTGTAACTATGAAAAACTTATTTAAATCATTTGCCCTCCTTTTGTTATTGATAACGGTTTCCTGCAGAAAAGAAAACCTGCCATCAAATACCAGCAATGAAGCGCTATTAAAAACCGGACGTACACCGTATCGAATCAAGATTGATTCATCATACGCCTATTATGGAGACTCCTTGTACAAATCTATGGCCTTCGACTATTTTAGTCGCTCCGCAAGTCATAATAATCAGGCGGCAAAATCAGGCAAGAAAACTATAACGAACGGTATGACTCCGGAAGATGAGGCCTTTTTTTCAAAAAAACATCTGGTAAAAAGTACAGAAGCCCTTTTGTATCAGGGTAAAAACTATATATTTCCGGGTGCAGTCCTGGATGGAAACAGTATTTCCAAACAAAATTATCTTCCAATTTTTCTGCCAACCAGAAAACCAATCACCGTGTCAATGTCATTGACGCATAGTACCCCAAAACCTACCAGCCGTGTCATCGAAAATCCTTCCTATTCCAAATTGGATGACTATGTAAAGGAGATGGCTAAAGGCGGCAGTTTCCAGCAGACTGATAAATTCATGTTCCAGTATAAGCGTTTCACCTTTTATGATGAGATAAAACAGGCCTTCGGAACGGACATCAATACCCGGAAATTATTCTCCTCAAAAAGTGAAACCAGCACTTCAGAGTCACATAAAATACTGCAATCCACAGGACTATATGTAAAATTCTTTCAAGCCAGCTTTACAGTCAATATGGACATCGCACCGATCGCTGATAAGCCTATTCAGGGTACACCAGGCATGCCTCCGGTTTACGTAAATTCTGTCACTTACGGACGTATGGGGATGATCGTCATCGAGACGGATAAAGAATATCAGTTTGCCGAATCCTGTATCAAAAAAGAGTTCGATCGCATTTTCTACAACAAGACAGAGGTGCTGACTACAGAAGAGAAAAAATTCTTTGAAGAAACACAGTTTAAAGTACTGATTCTTGGAGGAGACAGTGACTATACCGTACAAACCTTCAAAGGCTATTCACACTTTTTGAACCTGATTTACAATTCCAAATTTACAGAGACAAGTTACGGTATTCCTATTGCCTGCTCTTTTGCAGATGCGAATACCCATCAGCTTGTAGAGACAGAATTTGAAAACATCAGTTATATAGAACCTTTATACGTCAGATTAAGTAGGGAAAACAGTGTTTATCAACCCGAATACAATAGCAATAACTATAGAAGCTCTGCAAACCTTTATTTGAATTTTTACAAAGACCGGGAGAGAACCAGAGCTGCTCAGCCTTATACTGATATTATTTTCGAAGTTGAAAAGAATGAAGATAATTGTACGTATAAGCCCAATTATCAAAACTGGCCTGAGATTTTAGTGGACTGCGATACAAAAAACGAAACTCTTAAACTAAGGAATATCAATATTACGAACAGATTGAGTATTGGAACTGAGTATTCATCTTATCAAAGTGATGGACCGGAACCCTCTAACCCACTCGAACTCGAACGAGCGTGGAATGCTTATGAGCATAGATTGAACTACTACCTGAGACCAAATCCATTCTATATTTTACTTGATTAAATCAATAAACAAGATCTTATGAAACAGCTCTTTAAGTTACTCTTCATAGTACCTGTTCTACTTTATTCCTGCAGAAAAGAGAACCCGCCAGCAAATGCCAGCAATGAAGCGTTATTAAAAACCGGACGTACACCGTATCGAATCAAGATTGATTCATCATACGCCTATTATGGAGATTCCTTGTACAAATCCATGGCTCTCGACTATTTCAGCCGTCCGGGAGGCCATAATAATCAGGTGGCAAAACCAGGCAAAACAACTATTACGAACGGCATGACTCCGGAAGATGAGGCCTTTTTTTCAAAAAAACATCTGGTAAAAAGTACAGAAGCCCTTTTGTATCAGGGTAAAAACTATATATTTCCGGGTGCAGTCCTGGATGGAAACAGTATTTCCAAACAAAATTATCTTCCAATTTTTCTGCCAACCAGAAAACCAATCACCGTGTCAATGTCATTGACGCATAGTACCCCAAAACCTACCAGCCGTGTCATCGAAAATCCTTCCTATTCCAAATTGGATGACTATGTGAAGGAGATGGCTAAAGGCGGCAGTTTCCAGCAGACTGATAAATTCATGTTCCAGTATAAGCGTTTCACCTTTTATGACGAGATAAAACAGGCCTTCGGAACAGACATCAATACCCGGAAATTATTCTCCTCAAAAAGTGAAACCAGCACTTCAGAGTCACATAAAATATTGCAATCCACAGGACTATATGTAAAATTCTTTCAAGCCAGCTTTACAGTCAATATGGACATCGCACCGATCGCTGATAAGCCTATTCAGGGTACACCAGGCATGCCTCCGGTTTACGTAAATTCTGTCACTTACGGACGTATGGGGATGATCGTCATCGAGACGGATAAGGAATATCAGTTTGCCGAATCCTGTATCAAAAAAGAGTTCGATCGCATTTTCTACAACAAGACAGAGGTGCTGACTACAGAAGAGAAAAAATTCTTTGAAGAAACACAGTTTAAAGTGCTGATTCTTGGAGGAGATAGCGATTATAGCGTACAAACTTTCAAAGGCTATTCACATTTTCTGAACCTGATTTATAATTCAAAATTTACCGAGACAAGCTATGGTGTTCCTATTGCCTGCTCTTTTGCAGATGCAAATACCCATCAGCTGGTGGAGACAGAGTTCGAAAACATTACCCAGATAGAACCCTTATATGTTCAATTGAGTAAAGAAAACAGTGTTTACCAGCCCGATGTTTCCAGCAACAACTTTATCAGCTATGCAGACCTTTATTTGAATTTTTACAAAGACAGGGAAAAAACAAGAGCCGCTCAACCGTACACCGATATTGTTTTTGAAGTTGAAAAGAGCGAAGAAAGTTGCACATACAAAACTGATGCAAAAAACTGGCCTAAAATCCTGGTGGATTGCAAACCAAATAATGAGACTCTTAAGTTAAGAAATATAAATCTTACCAATAGAATAAGTATTGGACGCGAGCATTCATCTTATGAAAGCGATGGACCAGCACCTTCTAATCCACGTGAACCCCGTCGAATGTGGAGTGCCTACGAGTATCGAATGAATTACTACCTGAGATCAAATCCTTTTTATATTCTAATTAATTAAACTAATAAACAAAATCTTATGAAACAGTTTTTTAAACTACTTTTCGCAGTGCCTGTTCTCTTTTATTCATGCAGTAAAGAAAATCTGAACAGCCCAAAACTGGAAAATGGCACCGCTCAGCAAAACCCTACTCAACAACGAAAAGGTCAATGGGATAAAATTTACACCATTAAAGATGGTAAAGAGATTGACATTACACCTTCTCAAAACAACTCAGGTGTCCGTACGAACAACGTTGAAAAATTTTACGAGATTGCTACACTGGCTCCAAATTTCATCTATTTAGGTTCTGTGCTTACTGCTAAATCAATAAACACTGGTTTATATGAGCCAGTAGCATTCTCAAATGCATTAAAGCGTACTGTTACTGCATCATTTTCATTACCTGTACGCTCCAGAGATATCGCTCCAACCAAATCTGGTTTAGGTAATGCAGTTCTTGACGCTATTGGAGATAAAAACTTTAGCGGAAGACAATCTCAGGTTTTCACCTATAAGATGAAACAGATCAATGCTTATAAAGAGGCCAAACTGGCTTTTGGGGCCAATGTAAATATTGCTTCAGTATTTTCAATCAGTGCTTCGGTAGCAAGTGGTAAAATCCAGAGAACTTCAGCACTTGTTGCCGATTTTAGCCAGATCTATTTCAATGTCTCTATGGATATTCCTGATGATGGTAATATTTTTAAAGATGAGCCTACAAGACAAAGTTTCCTTGCAAAAGATCCTGTTTATGTAAACACTGTAAACTATGGTCGTAAAGGAATTATTTTGGTAGAGTCAAGTGAAAATTACAGCGAATTGTCTGTAGCAGTTCGTGCCGCATTCAATGCCGGAATTGTTGGTGGACAAATATCGGTTGATGCAAATACTAAAAAAATCTTATCACAGGCTGAAATCTCTATATGTATTATCGGAGGGGATGGACAAGCAGCTGTTCGTACGGTTAAGGGATTTGATGAGTTTCAAAACTTTATCGTGAATGGTGGAATCTATACTACTGAAGTATATGGCGTGCCTATTTCATTTGGAGCTGCATATGCTTTGACAAATGGAATGTTTGAAACCGAATTTGAACTATAAATAATACAGAAAATTATAAAGAAAGGATAATAAAAAGATCATACTCCGAAATAACCTCTGGATATATATCCAGAGGTTATTTTATTTATAAGGCCCACAAACAATTCAGTGACTTACAGAAAAAATACTGCGGAGATTTCTGAACAGCAAAGAAGACTTATTTACTTAATTTGCAGATATAAGCACATAACCTTATATTTATGTATGTGCAGGCACATTTTATCTGATGTGCTGAATTGAAATTAAAGGCGAGGGTGTATAGTGACCGTTTGAATATTATGAGTTAATGCATCTTTTATCTGATAAAAGATTGATATAGAACTACAATTTCTAACCTAAAAACTATAAACATGAATTTAATTGAGCTATTAAAGAATGAGGTAAGCGGTAATGTAATCTCATCTCTGAGCCAGAAAGCTGGCGTAACTGAGGACGAGGCAAAAGCTGGTTTCTCTGCCGGTATCCCCGCCGTTCTGGCCGGTATCATGAAAAACGGAGCCGGATCAGATTCTGGCTTTCTGGGAAAAATACTACCAAATCTCACTGGTGCCGGTGCGGAAAGTAAAACTGAAGACTTATTAAGCGGAAATGACGATTCTTTACTGGAGAAAGGAAAATCATTGTTAGGTGGTTTGTTTGGAAATGACACAAATTCTGTAACTGATGCACTTTCTGCTTCCAGTGGATTAAGTGCTGAGAAATCATCCGGATTGCTGGCAATGATTGCTCCTTTGGTAATGGGTTTTATTACCAAAACAATGGCTAGTAAGGGCTGGAACTTCTCTGATTTACTAGGCAAAATTTTTGAAAGCAAATCAGAGATTACTGCTGCATTGCCTCAGGGCTTAAGCGATTCTTTAGGGTTAGCCAATTTAAAACTACCTAAGGTAGAAGTACCTAAAGTGGAAATTCCTAAGGTGGAGGTACCCAAAGTAGACATCCCTAAAGTACCGCCGGTTAACTATGGAGCTATTCAGGAACCAAAATCTGGTGGCGGCTTCTTAAAATGGTTAATCCCCTTGCTGATCATTATCATTGGAGCCTGGTGGATCATGGGCCGATCGGGATGTAATAAATCAACTGTTGGCAATGTGACTGATTCATTATCTGCAAAAGTAGACTCTATGGGTACCAAAATAGATTCGGCTGGCAGTGCAATGAAAGCAGGTGCTGCTGCAGTAACCAGTACTGTTGCCGGAAAATTAAATGAAGCAGGAGATTTCGTAAGAGATCTTGGTGCTAAAATCAGCAAAAAACTACCTGATGGCACTGAAATCAGCATTGGTGAAAATTCTGTGGAAAGCAGATTGATTTCATTTATTGAAGACAAAAGCAAACCTGTTGATAAAACTACCTGGTTCACTTTTGACAGGCTATACTTTGAAACCGGAAAAAGCACTTTAAAACCGGAATCACAGGAACAACTTAAAAATATGGTCGCTATTTTAAAAGCTTATCCTGATGTAAATCTGAAAATGGGTGGTTATACAGATAATACCGGAGATGCAGCAGTCAACAAGAAAATATCTAATGAGCGTGCTAATGTAGCTATGCAGGAATTAGTAAAACTTGGTGTTGATGCTAAACGTCTGGAAGCTGAGGGCTATGGTGCAGAACATCCTATTGCAAGTAATGATACGCCTGATGGCAGAGCACAGAATCGTCGTATTGATATCCGTGTAACTAAAAAATAATCATAATAAATAAAAAGGCCCTGTCAGGATTCTGGCAGGGCCTTTTTATTTATTATGATTTCAGGGATCTCAATGTACTCCCCCCGGGTCCGACTTCAAGAACATGTATTGTACCTGATCTGAGTGCAAAATTAGCTCTCTGATGCCCGACAGGAAAATCAAAACAAACGGGATAACTATATTCCCTCACCTTTTCCAGTACAATATCATAGATTGTTTTACCAAATATTTCGCCGGGATCATCTGGTTTCACACTAAAACCACCTATGATCAATCCGGCAAGCTGAGCAAGTTTTCCGGTACGTTTTAAATTCCAGAACATCCGGTCCAGACTATAAAGATATTCTCCGGTATCCTCCAAGAAAAGGATTTTACCATTGGTATTCAGGTCTGATTTTGTACCAGAGTCGTTGGCTATAATACTCAGGTTACCTCCAACTACTACCCCCTGCCCTTTTCCGACCCGGTTTCCCTGGACTACGAGAGCATTAAGTGTATATTCTTCACCCATCAGTGCCTGTCTGATGGATAAAATTGTAGTAACCTGTATCGGCTCTGCTTTAGCCCAGCTATCAGGGAAACTATTACACATCTTGGAATGTATGGTTGCAATACCAAAATTCTGATTAATATGACAATGCAGGACAGTCACATCACTAAATCCGATTAACCATTTAGGATGTTTAACAAACTCATCAAAATTTAGCTGATCAATGATACGGACTATACCATATCCACCTCTGGCACACATAATTGCTTTGATTGAAGGATTATCCAGCATTTCCTGCAGATCCTTCCTTCTTTCTTCATCTGTACCACCAAAAGTAAAGTCTCTTTTGCCGATGGCCGAACCTATCATGATTTTAAAACCCCAGCTCTCCATCAGCTGAACTGCTGGCTGAATATTTTCTGGAGTTATAAATCCTGCCGGACTTGTAATTCCGATAACATCTCCGGCTTTTAAATATGGCGGAATTTTCACCTTCCCGGTTTCTTCTGCTTTAGCGGAAAGATTTGCCCAGCCATCGAATGTTGATAATACCGCCCCTGAGGCTACAAGAGAAGAAATAAAATATTTTCGGTTCATGTGTTTGTATTTCTTTTCCTTAAGACATTAAAATTACTGTTATTTTCAGGAAGAAAACATTAGCCGCCAGAAATTGGCAGTAAATCACAGAACCAGAATCCGCTATTGCCTTTTACCTGCTGCGATGAACAGGAGTCAGCATCTGTTTTGGGAGCCTGATATTCTCTGTAAACCTTTTCACCGATTTCAAAAGGAATAGGATTTTTAAATATCGGACCGTCAAAACAAAAGGTATGAAATTCACCATTTTCACCACAGACATCTACATTTGGTGGTAAATCTTTAATAAAATCCGCATCAATTACCCTGCCTGCAAAAGAAGGGTCAAGCAGATCTGCTTTGATACAAACCAGTACAGATTTAAAGCCAAGATCAATAAATTCGGTTAGCAGTTGTCTGGTATCTTTTTTCCAAAGCGGAAAAACTGATTTGATATGCAAAGCCGCTAATTGCTGTTCTCTGTATTTTCTGAGATCTTCTAAAAAGATATCTCCAAAAGCAGCATGAGTAAATCCCTCTTGCTGCAGGCTGGAAACTTCTTTCTCCATCAGTGTTTCATATTCCTGCATGGAAGGCTGTTCAGGAAGCTCAATGGTACTATAAGGCAGATTCAGTGCCTCTATTTGCTGTTCGAACAGCTCTCTGCGCAGACCATGCATACTCACCCGGTTATGTTGTCTGTTAACCGAGGTGAGCAGATGTTCTATACTATAATTCTTATCCTGCAGCAGATAATGCAGAGCAAGTGCAGAATCTTTTCCAGTACTCCAGTTAAAATATGTTTTTAGCTTGTTCAATTTTCTGTTACTATTTACTCCTGAGTATTATTATCTTTATTAAGAAAAAAACGAATAAGATCAGGCCAAAAACTGATGGTAACCAAATTGATTTAGTCCTGTATTTAATATCTTTTCCAAAATCCCTATTCCAAAACAATTCATACATTATCAAAGTTCCTGCACTATTAGCTATATACCAGTATGGAACCTTATCCAAATGTATAAATGCCATAACAAATGGAGCTAATCCAATGTACAATATTCCAAACAGGATCACCGACCATATTTCTTTACCAGCTGTCTTGCGATTTGAAGCGATCATAAACGTCCCAATTAGAATAGAAAACAATATTGAAAAAGCATAAATAGCTCTTTTAGTATAATATTCAGGGGCCTCAAGATACTCTTCAACATTTTCAGTCCAAATCTCTTTCTTTTTTTCCAGAACACGTATTGCTCTGATCTTGAATCCTGCTTCGATATCCAATTCTATCTGATCAGGTAATTCAACATTTCGCTTTCGCAATTCAGCGAGAGCCAGTCTTACAGCCTCATCTGTATGTTTATCAATATTATTAATATAAAACAATAGTTCTTTATCTGTCTTTTTAGAAAGTATCTGCTGAAGAGCACTCATTTATCTCGTTCTGTTATTTATCAGGACCATCCATATCAGATAGCCTTTTGTGGTAAATATAGTGGTAAAATCATCATTACCCCTCCTCCTCACTATTCTTCATCTTCATCAGAATTGCATAAGCATTTTTAACTACCACCGATTTCACATCTGGTGCAGATTTAATTTCTACAAAGCCATTGTTAATGACACCTGTTTCCACGCGGATCATTTTGAATTTATCAGCGCCTTCAGCAGAAAAGATATAATCTTTATTCTCCCATTTCACTACTGCTGCCTCAGGAACTGCATTAACACTCGAATTATTCAGTTCAATTGCCGCATTCATAAAAGTTCCCGGCAACAGATCTTTATCATTGTCTTTCAAATCACAATGCACACTGGTTGTGCGGTCCTCGCCAATATTTGGTGTAATCAAATGGATAATTGCCAGATATTTCTTTTCAGGATGTTTATTAGTCGTACAGATAATCTTTTGTCCTTCTTTCAGTTTAGATGCATCATTTTCGAAAACCGTGAGGTTTACATGCAATGCTCCCGGATTGATCAGCTCAAATAAAACATCAGAAGAGGTTACATACTTACCCGGATTCACATTTACCTTAGTGATATACCCACTGATAGGTGCATAAATGTTAATTGAACGGGAAATGTTAGTCTCGTTCAACTGTGACGGATTCAGACCTGTTAACCTGATTTTTTCAGCAAGGGAACGAACAAGGATTTTCTGATTGCTAAACTCACTTTCTGCTTGCTGGAACAGCTTATCACTGGTCGCTTTTGTTGCATTTAAACCCTTCTGGCGATTATAATCTGCTTCTGCAAATTTCAATCTGCTCTTTGCTGTCAGATAATCCTGCTGCAACTGAATATACTGCTGATCTTCAATAGTTGCCAGAACACTCCCTTTTGCAACTCTCATCCCTGGAATCAGCGACATCTTTTTCACGTAACCTCCCAGGGGAATACTAACAGAGACTATATTCTCTGGTGGTACATCAATCACACCATTCACCTTTAATGTAGTATGCATTTCCTTTTTCCCGAGAACACCGATTTCAATTCCGGAATTTTTTATCTGTTCCGGCGATAACTGAACCTGATCTGCATCAGTCTTTACAACCGTTTTCTTCACTTCTTCTTGCTGTTCTTTTTTTTCGCTTGTGCAGGAACAAGAGAAGATAGTCAGGAAGGATGCTAATATTATGGCTTGTTTCATTTTAATATTTTTAAACTTAGTTAACGGCACTTATTTTTTCTATTTCAAAAGCAGCTTCATTCAATTGCTGCACGGTATTGAAATATTCACTGCGGATCTGGATAGACTGATTGATTAGAATTACCCAATCGAGATAGCCTATTTCTCCGGCATTCAATTTATCTGTAGTGATTGTAATAATCTTTGAGGCATTTGGTAAAATCTTGTCCTGATAAGAGCTGATCAGCTTACTGTTTCGTGCATAAACTTTCAAAGCGTCTGCCAATGCAGTACTGAGATCCTGTCTTGAGGTAGCAAGCTCCTGTTCTTTTTGCCTAATCAGCACATTAGAGGCTTTTATTTTAGAGCGCTGGGCACCAAAAAAAACAGGAATGCCAAGACCCGCATTTACTGAAGAGAACCGCTTTCCTTTATCAAAATAGATCTCTGAACCTGAACTCAGGGTCTGCCAACCAACAATACTCGTGTTACTGTAACCCAAATTTAAAGATGGCAAAAGTTTACTTTTTTCCAGCTTATACTGCTGCTTTGATAACTGTAATTGCTGCTGTTGTAATTTTAACAATGGATTATCAGCCGTTTGATCAGCATCTGGCAGGACAGAAAGTTTATATAATACATTATCGTTTTCAGGCCACATCTGATGCTGAGCATTCAGCAGCACATTAAAACGGTTCAATAAAACTTCGTAATCGGTCTGGAGTGCTTCAAGCTGATTGGAAATCTGTAAGCGCTGGTTTCTCGCTGTTGCCAGCTCGAGTGCATCTACATCGCCTGAATTGAATCTTTGTTCAGCCTTTTCCAGAAAAGCACTGTAAATACTATCTGCCTGCAACAATAATTTACGTTTGTTTTCCATCACCAATAAACTGTAATAACCAGATTTCACTCTTGTTTTCAACTCCAGCTGATGCTGCAAAAGATTGGTTTCACTAAGCTGAATATTGGTTTTATGAATAGCTGACTGATGGATATAAACACCTGGAAAATCTATACTCTGGGAAATAGAAAACCTGTTATCATTTTTCAGGCTGTTAAACTGTCCGAATTCAAATCCTGCATTGGCTTTCTGTACGTCAAAACTGCTTTTCTTTAATTCACGATAATAATCGGTTTGAATCATCGAAACTCTCAGCGCATTGTTGTTTTTCAGCGCGCTGTCTATCGCCGCTGGCAAATGTATTTTTTGCTGAGCAATTGCTGATTGCAGACCGGCAAAAAGCAGGAATAACATCACAGTCGCTATTCTTTTTTGTGGCTTGAAGTAGCCAAATCCTTTTTCAAAAAGCAGGTAAAGCATGGGCAAAACAAATAGGGTTAATAAAGTGGAAACGATTAAACCACCAATGACTACTGTGGCAAGAGGTTTTTGCACGGCACCACCTGCGCCTGTACTGATTGCCATTGGGATAAATCCAAGAGAAGGAACAAGTGCAGTCATTAAAACAGCACGGAGTTTAGATTTCGTGGCGTGTATCACAATACGCTTCACATCAGTCCAGCCTTCTTTTTTCAGCCTGTTGAATTCAGTAACCAATAGTATTCCATTTAAAACAGCGACACCAAATAAAGCGATAAAACCTACACCGGCAGAAATACTAAAAGGCAGATCACGTGCCCATAAAGCAAGAATTCCACCGATTGCTGATAATGGAATTGCGGTATAAATCAGCAGTCCCTGTTTAACTGAACCAAAGGCAAAATACAGCAGCAGGAAAATCAGTAAAAGCGCAATTGGCACAACTATGCTTAATCTTGATTTTGCAGCAGTCATATTTTCGAAAGAACCACCGTATTGTATGGTATATCCTTTATTCAAATGAAGCTCACGTCCGGCTTTCTGCTGTAACTCTTCAACTATGGTTTGCACATCTCTGTCTTTGATGTTAAACCCGATAATAATCCTGCGCTTCGTATCTTCCCGCTGAATCTGGTTTACACCTTCTACTTCTTCAACCGATGCGACAAGTGATAAAGGTATCTGACCACCAGTTTTAGCCGGGATCATAAGATTACGGATATCAAAAATGTTTTTACGTGATTCCCCGTCTAATCTGACAACCATGTCAAACCTCTTCTCTCCTTCATAAACCTGACCTGCAACCTGACCTGCAAAAGCAGTGTTAACCACACGGTTTACATCACTTACGTTTAAGCCATATTTAGCCATGCCTTCTCTGTTGTACCGGACAACTACCTGAGGCATACCATTTACTTTCTCTTCATAAATATTAACTGCACCTTTTACGGTCTGAATAATACCCGCTAAACGATGCGCATAACTGGCAAGAGAGTCCAGATCTTCTCCAAAAATCTTACAGACTACATCTTGTCTTGCTCCAGTCATCAGTTCGTTAAAACGCATCTGAACGGGAAATTGGAAACCTACGGTGATCCCCGGAACAACTTCCAGTGCCTTAGTCATTTTCGCACTTAATTCGGGAAATGATTTAGCTGAAGTCCAGTCTTTTTTAGCTTTAAGGATTACCATCATATCTCCTGCTTCAAAAGGCATAGGATCTGTAGGGACTTCGGCACTGCCTATTTTCGTAACAATCTTTTGTACTTCCGGGAATTCATTTAAAAGAATTTTCGAAGCTTTTTGCGTCGTTTCTATCGTATTATTCAGATTACTCCCGGTCAGCAACCTGGTTTCTACAGCAAAGTCACCTTCTTCAAGCTGAGGTATAAACTCTCCACCCATTCTGGTCAGTATAAATACAGAGCTGATAAATAGGGACAGAGTGATCAGTATAATAGTTTTTGGGAAACGTAGTATTTTACCAAGTAAAGGCTGATATCTTCTTTCCAGCCAGGCCATCAGTTTATCTGTGATATTTTTTTTATGCTTCAGATTTCTGCTCAGACATAAGGCCGACATCATCGGAACATAAGTAACTGATAAAATAAAGGCTCCAAGGATAGCGAAAGCAATAGTGAAAGCCATGGGCTTGAACATTTTTCCTTCAATACCTTCCAGAGATAAAATTGGCAGGTAAACAATTAGAATAATAATCTGGCTGAAAACAGCGGATTTAATCATTGAACCAGTCGATTTACCCACTTCATTATCCATCTCCTGCTGACTGATCTGCCCGGCTTTTCTAAATTGTTTAGAATGTGCAAACCGGTGCAATATGGCTTCTACAACAATTACAGATCCATCAACGATAAGTCCAAAATCTATTGCGCCAAGTGACATCAGATTTCCACCAACACCAAATTTATTCATCAGAATGATTGCGAATAACATGGAAAGCGGAATGACTGAGGATACAATAAGTCCGGCCCTGAGATTGCCCAGAAAAAACACCAGTACAAATATAACAATCAGTGCACCTTCCATTAAATTGACTTCAACAGTGTGTATGGCATTATCTACCATCTTGGTACGATCCAGAAAGGGTTCAATGACTACTCCCTTAGGCATCATTTTTTGTATTTCGGCGATTCTGTCTTTAACTCTTTTAACTACAACTGATGAGTTTTCGCCTTTCAACATCATGACTACTGCTCCGGCTACTTCACCTTTATCGTTATAAGTCATAGCTCCGTATCGGATTGCAGCGCCATACTGAACGGTAGCTACATCTTTCATTAATAACGGCATTCCATTAGCCAGCGTTTTAACTACAATCTGCTGAATATCTTCGGGCGTAGTGGTTAATCCTTCACTTCTGATGTATAAAACCGTAGGTCCTTTCTCTATATAAGCACCTCCAGTGTTTTCATTATTTCTCTCTAAGGCATCAAATACGTCAGCAATAGTAATTCCATAAGCTTTTAACTGATCCTGACGAACGGCTATTTCATATTGCTTGAGTTTACCTCCAAAGCTGGAAACTTCGGCCACTCCTGGTGTACCTAAAAGCTGCCGCCGTACAATCCAGTCCTGAATAGTTCTTAATTCGGTAGCATCATACTGAGATTCATATCCCTTAACCGGCCTGACCACGTATTGATATATCTCTCCCAGACCGGTAGAAACCGGAGCCATCTGGGGCGAACCGGCACCTGCAGGAATCTCCTGCTGTACCTGTTGTAATTTTTCACTGATCTGCTGCCGCGCCCAGTATACATCTGTTTCTTCATCAAAAACAATAGTGACCAGAGAAAGTCCGAAACGAGAAAAACTTCTGATCTGCTTCAGTCCGGAAATACTGCTACAAGCCTGTTCAACCGGAAAAGTAATCAGTCTTTCGATATCAGGTGCTCCCAGGGAAGGCGAAACAGTAATAATCTGCACCTGGTTATCCGTAATATCAGGAAGTGCATCTATAGGTAATTTTGTGACCTCATAAGTACCCCAGCCAATCAGCGCGAGTACAAACAGACCAATAATCAGCTTATTCTTTATAGAATAGCTAATAATCAGATTAAGCATAAAATTCTAATTATTTAAAAAATAATAATACATAAGTCATATGGAGACACATTATAGTCCATACGACAATTAAAAATTCAGTAAATAAGGTTAAGCTCTTGGAGGTCTGAATAAATTATCCAGCGCCGGATTTGACAACCAGCTGTATTCTGGTTTACAGGGTGCAGCCAGTACGGAGAAATATTGCTGTTTCAGCAAAATAGGTTTTGAAAAAGAAACGGCCTGTGAAATATGCCCCTGATTACTTATTTTTTTAAAAGGCAGCTTCATATCATCTTCGTCATCATTATCATTTAAATCTTCACCAAAATAATGCATGGATAAGAATTCGATAATTCCAATCTGGCTATTCAACCGGTGGTGTTGCTGAAAATGACAGACAAGATGTGGCAGCTTGAATATTTCAGAGAAAGAAGTATTCAAAAAAAGGATTGGAAACAATATGTAAAGACATGCCTTTTTCACTGCGCAAATATAAACGCAGGAAGTCGGAAACCCAAGCTTATTAGGAGTAAAAATCATCAAAGTTTTCCGGTCACAGTCTCCTTTCAAGCAAAAAGAGAAGACCAGCCAGAGAAAAAGCAACCAAAAAACGCAAATAACGTGTCTTTTTAACTCAAAATACAAACAACGGTTACAGTTTATTCACATAATGAAATATCTTTGCAGCCACAAACGGAAATTAGTAACAATTGTCCGATATTTTTTCGCCCACACTCTTTCAAAAACACCAATAAAAATGGATTTTGCAACGGCTACATTTAAAAATTTTGAAAATATCGAAGGTCATGATATATATGACAGAGCAGAGGTCTTTGGCGATTTCCTTCAGTATATGAAGGATAATGGCCATATGAATTACAGGTTACAGAATTTTTCGGGTTGCGGCCCCGAAATGCATGTAAAAACATCCATGCACCAGGATGGATATAACTACGTAAGTTTTGTATCCAATGATTATCTGGGATTTACACAGCACCCTAAAGTAAAAGCCGCAGCTATGCAGGGAATACTTGAATTTGGCACGGGAGCAGGTGCTTCTCCATTAATTGGCGGACATTTCTCTTATCATGAAGTTCTGGAAGAAAAAATTGCCAGCTTTTTTAGACGCAGCAAAGACTCATCAGTTATTTATACTACTGGTTATACTGCCAACAGCGCAACATTAATGAGCCTGTTGCAAAAGGAAGATCTGGCAATTATTGACATGGCCGTTCATACCAGTGTATATGAAGGCTGTATATTAACTAACACTAAAACATTCCTTCATAACCATGTTGAGTCTCTGGAACGAATATTGAGGGATGCCAAAGATAAATACAGAACTAAACTTGTGATTGTTGATGGTGTTTATTCTCAGGATGGAGATCTTGCACCATTGAAACAAATTATAGAGCTAGCCAGACATTATGGTGCTTATATTATGGTAGATGATGCCCATGGAATCGGTGTTCTGGGAGCCACTGGAAGAGGTGCGCTGGAACTAACCGGACTACTGCATGAGGTTGATCTTATTTCGGGTACATTTAGTAAAACATTTGCAAATATTGGTGGCTACGTTATTGCAAACCCCAAATTGATTAACTTTCTTAAGTTCCAGTCCAGACAGCAGATATTTTCGGCAACGAGCACACCGGCAGCTGCTGGCATTATTAAAGCAATTGAACTAATCGACGAGGAGCCACAATGGCAATTAAAATTATGGGAAAACATTAATTATTTTAAAAATGGACTAACAGCCATGGGAATGGATGTGGGAACAACCCAATCTGCAATTGTACCTGTAAAAATTGGTGATGCGCATAAAACTGGTGATGCGGGCAAATTGTTGCTTAAAGCCGGTATTTATACTAACCCCATATTATATCCCGCTGTAGCTAAAAAAGACGCAAGAATACGCATGAGTTTGATGGCAACTCATACCATAGAGCAGTTAGACAAAGCCCTGAATGCGTTTGAATATGTAAACCAAAAACTTGATATAGTTGGACAAAGAGTATAAAATGGTCAGAAAAACTACTGATGGACCAATCAGAAATAAAGAAAAAACCAGACTGAAACTACTTAATGCAGTTGGCGAAATCATAAGAACCGAGGGTTATAAAGGACTCGGAGTGAATAATATTGCCGCCAAAGCCAAGGCCGACAAAAAACTGATTTATCTTTATTTCGAAAGCGTTGATAAACTGGTAGAGACCTATGTCAGACAAAAAGATTACTGGGAGGGCTTTACAGATGGTATACAAGCATTAATCGAAGAGCACAAAGGAAATTTTGCAGAAGACCTGGCCAGTAAAATACTGGTTGATCAGTTTAACTTTTTTCTTCAGGCAGATGAGATGCAAAAAGTCATCTTATGGGAAATCAGTGAAAAAAATGAGCTGATGCGAGAAATTGCCGACGCCAGAGAAGTCATGGGAAATGAACTTTTTAAACTAACAGATCCGCAGTTTGAAAATACTACAGTCGACTTAAGAGCTATTCAGGCTTTATTGATTGGTGGTATTTATTATCTGGTTTTGCATGCAAAATCTAACGGCAGTACTTTTTGTGGTATTGATATTAATGAACAACAAGGCCAGGACAGAATAATTAACAGCCTTAAACAAGTTGTTGAATGGACCTACACCGAGGCTAAAAATCAAAAGAAAGATTTATAGGCAGAGCTTAGCTCTGCTTATAAATCTTTTCTGCTAAGGATTCCCCTCCTTCTTTGTCATACCCCACTCCATTTCTCCAATCATAATTAATTTCTATTCGCTATCCGGTTTAACCGGAAGATTCGATTATTGTACTCAAAACAGCTATAATAATGGATTCTCTTTATTATTCACTAATTGGTGAAATATTTTGGAATATCAAAAAATAGTAATTAATCTTGCACCCGATGACTGGCAAACAGCCAGCATTTACCTGCATCTACCTATAAAAAACATACTATCATGCATATAATTGATCTACAAAATGAAAAACTGCAGCATGACCGTGTCTCTGCTATTTCCACATCAGTATCTGAGAACTTAAACAAAGACAATTTTGGATGTATTATTAAAAATACACCTATAAATTCTTTAGATCTTTTTAAAACAATCTGTGACCAGGTGGGTTCACCAATTACAGAGCAATACTTTGCAGTTTCCAGTGAGGATTCTTACATCCATGATGTAATTGCTCATTTATGCCTCAATTCAATTTCTGAAGAAAAAAAACAGGCTGTACTCTGCAACGTTGACAAATTATTAGCTAATCTATCAGATATAGATATAGACATTCTGAGTACTCCTATATTCGAATTTAGCTCTGGTAAAGCAGCTGTACTTACCAAACATGAAGATAAATATCATCTCCGGTATAACGGCGAAAATATCAATACGACCACATTACTTCATATTGCTAAAGATGTACTCAAAAAACTGGAGAATCTTATTCATGAGATTGGTGAACAATATTTCCTTAATGAAGGCGATCTTCTGGTTATCAATAACCACAGGATTGTTCACAGTAAATCAAACTTTTCCAATGATAGCGGGCGCAGTTTTAAGAGTGCAAGGTTGTATTATAAATAATATTTAACTTTAGGAGTATTTAAATCTCAAAAAGATGGATGACCAAGAGCTTTGCAGCCACATCACTGCTATTAAAGAAGTAAAATCAAGTAAAGATTATGTATGCGAAGAATGTATCAGACAAAATACGGAATGGATGCATCTGCGCACCTGTCAGACCTGCGGGGTTACACTTTGCTGTGATGATTCACCACAAAAACATATGACCAAACATTATCATCAGACTCAGCATCCCGTCATATCTTCTGCAGAGCCGGGTGAACGCTGGTTATGGTGTTATCCTGATGAAGTATTTATTGAATATTAAGTTTAATCAGAGCCGGCATCAAACGGCCGTGCTCTGATTATCAGCTTATTTACCAAATACATTATAATAATTATAATCAGTCATTGGTGCGTCCGTAAAGCCGAGGTTCCGGCCTATAGTAATAATCTGACCACGATGATAAGTAGTGTGATTAATCACCTGCATCACATAATCAAAATTCTGAAAATCGCACTGAAACCATGGGTTTACTATTAATGTAGTATCCAGCAGCCTGTCATTTCCCATCGTGTTAACCTGATCTGCCAACGCAACTGATCCTTCAAGAAAAGTAGTATAAACATCTTCCAGTGTTTCATCAGTCTTATCAGTGATTTCTTCAGTGCTTTGATTAAGAACAGACAACCAGTACCGCTCGGTAGCTCTCATATGTATCAGGGTAAGTTTTATACTCGAAAAACTTGATGGTACTTCCTGCTGTACAACCTCATCTGCTTTAGTTTTGAGCCAGTTTACTATAGTGGCATTTGCCCAAAGATTATAATTTGCATAATTTTTCATTAAGGCTGTAAGGCCAGATTCTGTAGTTTCCCTGATTGTTTTTTCCTGAGACATTGCTTTTCCTTTTGGTTTACCTAAAGATAAAAACAGCTGATGACAACAGTATGTCAGCAGATTACGGGTAAGAGAAAAAAAATATATTTTTCTTATTTTACAGACATATTAGCTTAATAATCAACCTAAATCAACAAGAAATGAAAAAAAATTTACTCTTAATCCTCATTTCTGTTTTACTCTTTTCCCAGCAGATCACGGCACAGGAAAAAACAGTAAATGGAAAAGTGACCTCGGCAGAAGATGGATTACCTCTGCCCGGAGTTACTGTAAAAATCAAAGGGACATCGGCCGGTGCCATGACTAATACCGATGGAAATTATGCTATCAAAGCTAAAGCCGGACAGGTGCTGGTTTTCTCTTTTATTGGTTCTTTAAGCCAGGAACAGCTTATAGGTACAGCCTCAACCATAAATATTAGTCTCAGACAAGATTCAAAGGGTTTAAATGAAGTTGCTGTTACTGCTTTTGGGGTAAAGCAACAGGTACGAGGCCTGGGTTATGCCACTCAAAATGTAAAGGCCAGGGAGATTGTTGAATCTAACCAGCCGAATATTGTCAATGCCCTTCAGGGAAAAGTTGCCGGGGTACAGATTAATAATTCAAGTGGTGCCCCTGGTTCTTCGGCAAGTATTAATATCAGGGGCGGATCTTCTTTAAGTGGAAACAATCAACCGCTTTTTGTTGTTGATGGTATTCCAATTGACAACAGTACTCCGGTCTCTCAGGGAGGACTGATTGCCAGTGCAGCACCAGCTTCAAACAGGGCAATAGATATCAATCCTGAAGATATTGAAACGATTACAGTACTTAAGGGCCCCGCCGCTGCCGGATTATACGGCTTAAGGGCAGCTTCTGGTGCAATTGTAATTACCACTAAAAAAGGGGTCTCCGGCAAAGGTAAAATCTCTTATTCCAATAATTTTTCTTTTGATCATGTGAATAAATTACCCGAACTCCAATCCACCTACAGACAGGGAGAACAAGGTGTTTCCAATGCTGTAGCAACCGGTTCATGGGGCTCCCTGCTTAATCCGGGAGAAACGATTTACAACAATCTTGGAGATTTCTTTAAAAATGGATTTTCGCAAACACATGATGTTTCAGCAAGTGGTGGTAACGAAAAAACTACCGTTTTTGCTTCTGCCGGTTTACTGGATCAGAAAGGAATTGTAGAAAATACCAGCTATACCCGCAAATCATTCAGACTAAGTGGCGATTCCAGAATTTCAGATAAACTGAAGGTTGGCGGAACCATTAACTATGTAGAATCTAACCGCAAATATGTGCTACAGGGCAGTGGCAGTGGTGTAATGGGAGGAGCATTATGGCCATCAAGTGATAACATGAGCAATTATCTGAATGCTGATGGTAGTCAGAGAACACTTACTGGTATAGACAATCCTTACTGGAGCCGGAATTATAAACCTGTTACGGACAAAGTCAACAGAGTTATTGCTAATGGTAATATCATTTATGATCCTTTTGCTTTCCTTAATATAACTTATCGCTTAGGAACAGATTTCTATAATGAGAAGTTTAAGAGCATCAGAGGAGCCGGAACAATGGTAGCCGGAGAAGAAAAAGGAGCTATTTCTGAAGTGGCTTCAACCAATCAGATCACCACCTCTACGTTGTTAATTACAGGAAAGAAAACTTTCTGGAATGATTTCAATACCAGCCTTACGCTTGGACACAATCTTGAATCGACATCATATGAAGGTGTAACTACCACTGGACTGGGCTTTATAGACCCTACATTTACTTCGTTAAACAATACGTTGCCAAATACCAGGACAAGTATAAATAACATTTCCAGGAGGAGAATAATGGGTGTTTTTGCAGATCTGAATTTAGATTATAAAAATCTTGTCTATCTAAACTTCCGCGGACGCAATGACTGGTCATCTACAGTAAGGAAAGATGCCCGTTCTTTCTTTTATCCTGCAATCAGCACTTCTATTTTATTCTCAGAAGTACTCAAGGAAATGGGTCTTAAATCTGATGACAAAGTCTTTTCATTCGGAAAATTCAGAGCTTCGTGGGCCCGCGTTGGTAAAGACGCACCTCCATACGTACTCGCTACTACCTTAGGTACCACAACCAATAGTTCTACTATAAATCCAAGGGGTTTCATCATCAATTCAGGTGCTTATTATGGAAACCCCCTGCTTCAGCCGGAATTCACAAATTCATTTGAAATTGGTACTGATATCAGGTTTTTCAAAAACAGAATAGGTCTTGATGTAACCTATTATAGTTCAACCTCTGATAATCAAATTCTTGGCACCCGCACTACTCCATCATCCGGAGCATTCCTCGCTTATTTAAATGGTGGATCCATAAACAGCCGTGGAGTTGAAGCTATATTAAATATCCAGCCGGTTATTCAAAAAGATTTCAAATGGTCAGTAGACTTCAATTTCGCCAAAAATAAATCCACTGTGAAATCATTACCGGGAGAACTAGACAGGATAGAGTTATCTGATGCCTGGGTAGCAGCCGGGGGTACAAATGTGGCGCAGGCTGCTGCATTTCTGAATGGCTCTCTGTTTGGCATTAATGGTACAACATGGAAAACCAATAGTGAAGGTAAATTATTACTGGATAACAATGGCGCACCGCAGGTAGCTCCGGCATTAAGTATCATAGGTGATAGAAATCCGGACTTCACTGCTGGTATCACTAATACTTTTACTTATAAAAACCTGTCTTTATCTTTTATGATTGACATCAGACGGGGTGGTGACATTTTTAATAATACAGAGAATACAATGGTCTATTCTGGCACAAGTAAAAAGACGCTGGACAGGGGAACTAAAGTATTTGATGGGATTATAGAGTCTACAGGACTACCTAATACAAAAAGTATAAAATTAGATCAGAACTATTATCAAACATTATATGCCAAACAAGGATATGATTTTGTGGAAGATGGCAGCTGGTATCGTTTACGTTATGCTACTATAAGTTATAACTTCCCAAAAACAATGATTAACAGGATCGGATTATCCAATTTACAGGTTTCTGTAACTGGCCGGAACCTGATTCTGATTACTAAATATTCTGGTGTAGATCCCGAAGTATCAGGCAGCGGAGCAGGGGTTAATGGCTCAGGATCATTCGGTTTCGACAATCTGGGTATTCCGGCAACAAGAGGTTTTGATTTAGGCTTGAGGTTATCATTTTAAATTCTATCGATCATGAAGACATTACATATAAAATTTATTTCAGTTTTAAGCTTTGCTGCTTTAACAATTAATACGTCCTGTAAAAAATATCTGGATGTTAATACAGATCCGAATAATCCTACCTCAGTTTCTGCTGCAAACCGTTTGGTAGGTGCAATTACAACTACCAGTGGTGCTTCCATGTGGCGCGGATCAAGAGAGATTGCCGGACTGGTACAGTATGGCACTACCCAGCTTAATACAGGCACCAACAGAAATGCGGAACAATGGCGATATACGGCTTCTTATTTTTTCTGGCAAAATGCCTATGTATATACAATGCCAAATTGTGTAGACCTCATCAACCTTGGTGAGTCTGAAGGCAATCCTCATTTTACCGGCGCAGGTAAAACACTGCTTGCCCTGAATCTGGGCATGTTAACTGACCAGTATGGATCTATCGTAGTGGATGACTTCTACAACGGGGTTTCAGGCATCAACCTCGTCCCTTCATTCAATGATCAGCAAACAGCTTACCAGCGTATTCAAACCTTGCTGGATGAAGCCATCACTGCCTTTGACGGCACCAATAAAACTGCTTCATTAAATTCAAAAAACGGGGATATCATGTATCAGGGTGATGTAAGTAAGTGGAAACGTTTTGCCTACGCCCTGAAAGCCCGTTATCTGAATCATTTAACTAAAAAAACTGCTCTCTATAATCCTGCAAAGATCATTGATGCCTGCGAAAATTCTTTCAACGGAGATGGTATGGATGCACAGTTTGATTATATAGCAGGTGCACTGCAAACTGATGAAAGTCCATGGTCAAGCTGGGGTGGTTTTACCAATACAACTGATCCCCGCTATTTTACATGGAGCCAGTTTTTTGTGAATATGCTAACCAGTTTCCCTGTCACGAACAACATTTATCAGGACCCGCGTATAACAAAAATTATGCTCCCTGCTGCATCTGATGGAAAATACAGAGGACTGAGGTCCGGGGGAGCGCTTGCCGGTGGACAGGGCCTGTTAGCAAACGGATCAAATGGTGATGCAACTAAAACTGCTGTAACTGATTATGGTCCTTTCAGTAAAAGCGGTTACTATACCAATACAACTTCTCCATTCCCTTTTATTACTTATTCGGAAGTAAAACTAATCGAAGCTGAAGCCAAATTACGTTCTGGTAATGTAGCTGGTGCACTGACCGATTATGAATCAGGCGTTAAAGCAAATATGAGAAAACTCGGGGTAACTGCAACGGACATTAATTCTTACTGGACTGCACAGCTTGCTGACGGTCTTGCCCTGCACTTTTCTAATCTAACGCAGGGTCTGAGTCATATTTTTCGCCAGAAATACATTACTCAGTGCTTAAATAATGAGACATGGGTAGATATGCGCAGAATGGATTACAGTAAAGATATATATGGGCCCAGTCTTAAAAAACCACTTAACATTAATACAACTATCTTCTCTTCAAATGATAGTGATCCATGGATTCAGGCTATGGTTTATGAAACCAATGAAGCAACAAGAAATCCAAAAAATGTGGGTGATAATTCTGAGAAAACAAGATTATTAACGCCTGTCTGGTGGAATATGCCATAACAAATCACTGATTATCAGCACAAGTTCTGCTCTCAACAGAATTTGTGCTGATTTTTTTCAAATCATACTATTTCAATAATCAGGCCTTCCAAAATGAAATGATTTTCACGGATCATTTTTTCAAATGAAACCCATTACAGACTAATAAACAGCCTTTTACATTTCAATCATTGCTTTTGGTATAAGTGTTGTCCCGGCGCACGGCATAAACAATACACCAAAAATTAAAATGAAAAAAAGACTATTTATCTGTAAAGTATTCATTGCACTGATACTTTCTCATGCTGGTTTCAGCACCAGGGCACAAGAAGTAAAAAAAGATTCGGTCAAGACAAAGATTCCTTTTGAAAATTATGATCTTACCTGGATTAACGGACAAAACAGACAATCCGATTTCCCGCTGACATTAAAAGATAAATCCGGCCAGACCATATTGACCGGGGTAGCTTTAGTTGATGGCTATTTCAATTATAATTTTGCCCGTCCAAAAGATAATACACAAACGATATCTGCTTCTATGGGGCGCAGCAATGAATTTTCATTAAATCAGGCAAGCATAGGTATAGAAAGCAATTACAAGAATGTAATTGGCAGATTATGGCTGCAAACCGGAAGTATGCTACATATTGTCCAGGAAACGGACGGTTCTGTAACAAGGGGCAGAAATACCGGAACGGGAAATTTAAAACTAATCAGAGAAGCGGCAGCTGGTTATCATTTTGATGTGAATTATGGCCTTAATGTAGAAATGGGGATTTTTATGTCTTATATCGGTCTCGAAAGTTACGTTTTGCAGGAAAACTGGAGCTATCAGCGTTCTATGGTCTGTGACTTTACCCCCTTCTATTTTCAGGGAGCAAGATTACAATACTTCCCTACTAAAAATTTCAAGACTGAACTCTGGATTTTAAACGGCTGGCAAACGTATAATAGCTGGAGTAAAAATCCCGGTTTGGGCTCGTCAAACTATTATCGTCCGAACGATAATATTCAGCTGGCGGCAAATTTTTATTACGGAACCGACAGCAAAAGCGGGACAAATACCTTATCAAAGGTAAAAAGGTTTCATCATGATGATAGCATGGTTTATCGTTATTACAAAAATAAGGCTGCCAAAGGTTTATCACAAGCTGCATTCAGTATCAACAATCACTATGGTTTTCAATCAGGTGATGGCGTAAAAGCAAAGAACAATTATATGACCGGAAGCGCTTTATCAAGCCGATTATGGTTTGCTCAGAATAAGATTGGCTGGACAGTAAGAGGTGATTTTGTAAGCAATCCTGGTGCTTATCTGGCCTTTAATCCAGCAGCTACCGTATCAGATAACAATGGAAATGTAGTCCTTAATGATTATGATAATGCACTCGCAGCTGGAAATAATCTAAAAATTACACAGCTTACTTCTACATTGGATTATATGCCAAATGATTTCATGACTTTCAGACTGGAATATGGCTACAGAAAATCCAATGTTCCTTATTTTGCGGGCCCGGGTGGAACAACATCACAAACTGGTTTTAGCAATGATTCTATTGATCCAACCTGGAAACCAGATTTAAGAAAACAGGAAAACAGACTTACGCTTGCGGTTAACTTCAGATTATAAGAATCTGATTAATTTCCTGTCAAAAGCCTGGTGGGTTTTATCCTGATCAGTTATAAATACCTTAAACGAGTTGCAGCGCATAATGCAGAAAAATTCCGGTTATTAAATTATGATCAGAGGGGAAGTTTAAGGTATTAAAAATCGTTTTATCAACTCATTGCTTATACAGAGCAATACACTATCCTATTCTACATCATATTTTTTGTATCAGTTATTTCCCATTCAATCACGAAATACTTTATATTTGGCTTATCATCAACCTGCTAATAATATTACACTAAGCCAAATAATCTGACATATGAGTTCGCATTTAGATCCTACTGATTTGGGAATATTAAATCTTCTGCAGGAAAATGGAAGACTAACCAATAAAGAACTTGCGCATCATCTCAACAGAACAATTTCTCCGATTTTTGACCGGAGAAAACGACTGGAAGAAATGGGATATATCAAAAAATATGTTGCTGTACTGGACAGGGAGAAAATAACTACCTCCCTGATTGCATTTCCTCAGATTGCTCTGACCAGTCATAGTGAAGATGCATTAGCTTCATTTCAGAAAACTGTCATCTCGTACCCCGAGATTCTGGAATGTTATCATATTACAGGAAAATATGATTTTATGTTAAAGATCATCATTCCAGATATGCATGCTTATAATGCTTTTCTACGTCAGAAAATTGCTCCGCTTGATCATGTTGGTAATGTACATAGCTCACTGGTCATTTCGCAGGCAAAGGCTGAAATTGGATTACCATTATAATTTAAAGGAGAATAGCTATGAGCCTATCCTCCTGATTTAACACGATTTTCTTCTTCTGAACTGCCTTTTGAACGCTGACGGGCACCTTTAATTGCTGTACTACCAAATCTGTAACTACAGGTCAAACGGAAAACTCTGGTTTCACTTTTTTCATTTACAGAATAGATCTGCGATGGGATAGCACTGGTAATTCTGAATTTTTGCAAGTTAAAAACGTCATTGGCAGCTAATTTTATATTCAGCTTTTTTTCCATAAATGATTTACTGATCCCCAAATCGATACCATATATAGGTTTGACCGATAGGGTTCCGTCTACCTGGGCAGAGCGATAAAAACCAGAAAGTTCAAAATTAGTTGTACTGTTTAATGTGATAGTTTGATTACTATTAAAATTGAATGCCGTTTTTCCTCCTTTATAAGGTACGCCAAGAAGATTTGGTGTACTGAATTCATTATAAAAAATTGTAAGATTATTATTGGTAGTCCACCATTTAAACAAAGTTAAAGGCGAATTGATATTCAAACTATACGATTTTTTCTGTGCAAGATTCTGAGAGGATATAAACAGCGTTTTCTTTATCGTATCGGAAACGAGCACTCTTGAGATCGCATCGTTGGTATGACTATATCCAAGCGTTGCATTTATTGTTTTTTTATAAGAATAAGAGACTTCAAACGAATTCGTATATTGGGGATTCAAAAATGGATTTCCCATGCTGTAGGTATAAAGATCTACGAAATATACAAAAGGGTTTAAATCTTCATAATCCGGACGATCAATTCTTCTGCTGTAAGAGAATCCAACCTCATGATTTTTTGAAAGGACACGATTTACAAAAATACTAGGAAACAGATCAAAATAATGACGGTTAGAAACCTGTTGTTTAGGTACCGAGTTTCCTTTAGAATTAGTTTGTTCTGCCCTTAAACCTAACTGCACAGTCAAACCTGTAAATTCACGGTTCAGATTAATATAACCTGCATTTATATTTTCATCATAAATAAAGTGATCACTGCGGGTCAGATCGCTCTGCCAGTTATTGTTCAGGAAATTTTCAAAAGAAGAAACGTTATCCGTACTGACTTTACTACTTTTCAGTCCGGTCTCCAGTTTCATTTTTTTACTCAGAGGCAGAGTATAATCAACTTTTGCTGCCAGTATCTTCACCAATGATGGTGTCCTGTTTTTAAATATATAGGGCGCTCTGGATGGCTGACCATCAGCGTTCAGATAGATATTATTGTATTCTGAATTTTGCAGTCCGCTATATCTGGAATAATCAGCATCAGCCGAAATTTCCTGACCGGCAGTATCTAGAACTCCTTTATAATTCATGTTATATGTTATACCTGAATACTTATACTGATTGGGATTACTAGCCATAACTGATGAATCTGTTTTCAATGGCTGACTCCCTATCAATGTTAAAACCTTTGTGTCATTGTTATTTCCTGTACTTCTGTATCCATTTACTGCTACACCGATAGTATTTTTATCATTGATAAAATAATCAACACCTGCTTTATAATTATAATTTTCTCTGAGGCCTATCTGGGAGCTGGTCTGTCTGAAGAAGGTCTGATCGGTAGCTGTATTATTTACCCGGTCAATATTCAGATCATGAAACCTTTTATTTTTCCCATAGTTAAGTTCTCCAAATGCATTGAATTTTTTCTCCCTGTGATTAAGCGACAATCCTCCATTGGTTTTATAATATCTGCCATACCCAGCCCCGGCAGTTACTGAGCCATTTGTACCATAATTTCTGTTTTTCTTCAGTTTAATATTAATAATTCCTGAGTTTCCGGCTGCATCATACTTAGCCGATGGGTTGGTGATCAATTCAATGGACTGTATGGCATTTCCTTCCGTAGAGCGCAACAGATTAGCCAATTGTTCATTGGAAAGATAAGTGGGTTTTCCATCCAGCATGACAGTTACACCAGCTTTGCCTCTAAGGCTAACATTTCCATCTTTATCTACACTCACGCCAGGGGCTTTTTCCAGGATTTCCAAAGCAGTATTACCTGCTGCTAAAACACTGTTTTCTACGTTGAGTACCGTCTTATCAATTTGTCTTTCTATCAAAGGTTTACGGGCAACAATACTGACACTATTAAGTTGTTTAGAGGTTGGCACCAGTTCTACATTATCTATGTTATAGATTTGATGTGACGCATTGATAGCATATGGTCCCTTGAAAACCCTCGCATAACCAATCATATTAAAAGCAACAAGATATTGTCCCTCCGGCAAGCGTTCAAAAAGATAACTTCCATTATCGTCTGTAATGGAACCCTTGATTAGTGTTGAATCTTTTGCGGCTAACAGACTAACAGATACATAAGATTGATTAATATGTTTTTCATCCAGAACTTTGCCACTAAGTTTACCGGCATTATTACTGATTTGTGCACTTGCTGCTGAAATTGTAAAAAGGCTAAACACGCAAGCCAGAATGCGGATGGTTAGTTTTTTCATCTTTGAAAGGATATGTCTTTAAGATGACTTAGCTGGTAAAAGGTTACAGCAGCACTTGAAAAATTAAAAAAGCGACACGCTATATCCCGGCCATTTTTCTCTTAAAAAAAATACCGCAATATAACATATCGCTCTTTTTTATATCATCCAATGGGTTTTACACCCTGGATATCATGTTTAATTATTTTGTTGACCTTGGCCATAAATTAATATCCTCTGTACCAGTAACCACCGTGATAATGTCTTCTATGATATCTGTACTCACCCCGATCCTGTACAATACAGGAACTTAATAACGACACTACTGCTGTCAGTAGCATTAGATTTCTAAATGTTTTCATGTCTGTGTGTTTTAATTGATTTTTAACCTGTTTTTTTTAACCTATATCCTTAAGACATAAAGACCACATGAAGGATTAATCATAAAAAATGTTTGAACCGGAAAGAAGCTTCTTCATCCTGACAAGTCAATAAGCTCACTGCAAAACACATACGGACGAGTATAACCTATTGATAATTTTAAATACGCTATAAAAACTCTTATAACTATAGAGAGTTATAAGTCTTCCGTGAGCAAATTTATTTTCTAAATTTCTGAGTCGGGTGGTATTTCTTTAGATTGTATCTACAAAAGAATCGTCATTAAATATGAACAACATCCTGAAAATTGCAAAGATTGATGCGTACTCTATTACACCTAAGTATTTGCAACTGATCAATTCAATCCTCCAGGGTATCCAGTCCGGACAGATAAGAAAGAATGATGTACTCCCATCAATTAATGAGTTTAGCTATGCACTGGAAACCGCTAGAAGCACTATAGAAAGGGCTTATAATGAGCTGAAAAGAATGGGATTGGTACAGTCTGTTGCCGGTAAAGGTTTTTTTATTGTCCATACACAATTTCAAAGACCGGTAAAAGTATTACTACTTTTTAATAAGCTCAGTATACATAAAAAGATTATCTATGATGCTTTTGCTTCGACCCTTGGAAACGAAGCTGCCATTGATTTTTATATCTATAACAACGATTTTAATGTTTTTAAAAATCTGCTTCAGGAAAAAATTGATCACTATGCAAAATGTGTAATTATCCCACATTTCTATGAAAACAGAGAGATGGGATATAAACTCATTAATACTATAGCCAAAGAAAAGCTGATTTTAATGGACAAGCTTGCCGAAGGCGTAACTGGAGAATTCGGAGCAGTATATGAAAACTTTGAAGAGGATATCTATTCTGCATTGGAACAATTGAGAGAAAGATTATCCGGATACCGTATGCTCAGACTGATTTTCCCTCAAAATACTTACTACTCAAAGAAAATTTTACTCGGGTTTCTCCGTTTTTGTCAAAAAAATAATTTCAAAAATGAGGTAATCAGTAGTCTTGATCACCATAAGATTGAACCCGGATCTGTTTATATCAATCTTGCCGAAGACGATCTGGTAATTTTGATAGAGAAAATCATTGAAGGAAATTTCAAGGTTGGAAAAGATATCGGGGTAATCAGTTATAATGAAACCCCAATTAAAAAAATTATACTGGATGGAATCACAACAATCTCCACTGATTTTAAAATGATGGGGGAAAAAGCTGCCGAATTACTGCTTGACAATTCAACAGAACGTATACAAATTCCATTTAGAGTTACTTTGAGGAATTCCATATAAAGCATTAACAAACAAATAATGAAGGCCTTACTATAAGAACAAAAAATTGAGAGTTTTATTTTTTCAAAATTTCTTCATAAAAATGAAAAATAAATTTGCTCACTAAATATATTATTGTACTTTTGCAATCCCAACAACAAAGAAGGTTATTTATAACATGAGATGTTGATCAAGTTCGGGGTGTAGCGTAGCCCGGTATCGCGCCTGCTTTGGGAGCAGGAGGTCGTAGGTTCGAATCCTGCCACCCCGACTTAAAAAAAGCCATCAGATTAATCTGATGGCTTTTTTTTGTTCAAGATAATTTGTTCGACAAAAAGCTACAGGCCATGCTGATCTATTAAATACACCAGAGTTGCCATTCCCGCTGCCCCCAGCTCAAGTTCACGTTTGTTTACATTTTCAAAAACATCATTTGAAGAATGATGGACATCAAAATATCTTTGTGAATCAGGTCTGAAACCAATCAGAACAACCCCTGGACGCTTATCCTTCAACGGCCCTATATCAGTACCTGAATGACCGGCTATCAGTCTGTCAATTTCATAAGGCTCCAATAAAGGCTTCCATCGAGCACTAAGTTTCTTCATCAAATCATTTGACACATCCTCAAAGCTGAAACCACGTGGAGTAAAACCTCCAGCATCTGTTTCAATTGCTGCTATATGCTCTTCTTTATTCTGAGCAGCAAGCTCAGCATACTTCTTTCCTCCTCTGTTCCCATTTTCTTCGTTCATAAAAAACACGGCACGAACAGAATTTTTAGGGCGGTAACTCATAGCCTTGAATATACGAAGTACCTCTGCCGATTGTAAAACACCCGTACCATCATCATGTGCTCCTTCGGCCAGATCCCACGAATCCAAATGCCCTCCAACTGTAATGAATTTATCGGGATGCTCAATTCCGGTTAATTCACCAATAACGTTATATGATACCACATCAGGAAGCATTTGACAAGCCTGCTTAAAATAGAATTTAACCAGGGGCAGTTTACGCATTTTCAGCATAGCACTTAACTTATCAGCACCCTTAGTTGATATAGCTGCAGCTGGTATATTTTTACCGTCCTTATCAAATAATGTAGCACCAGTATGCGGATAATCATCAAGATTTCCAGTCAACGAGCGAACAATCACACCAACAGCACCATATTTAGCAGCTATTGACGGCCCCATAAAACGCTGATCTCCTGATGCTCCATATGCTTCACCAGTATTAACCATTCTTTCGTCAAACGGACGGTTAAAAAAAACTATTTTACCTTTTATAACTTTCTCACCAAGCTCTTCTACTTCTTTAATACTGTGCACTTCAATAATATTTGCCGTAAGCCCTTCTTTAGGCGTAGCAACACTCATTCCTAATGCAGCTATAGGCACTGAAATACGATTTTTCCCGTCTATGATAAAAGCGGTTTCCTTTGCGCCTCTTACCCAGTGCGGTACCATAACCTCCTGCAGATAGACTTTATCAAAACCGTAGCTCTCCATCAGCTTCTTACTCCATATCACAGATTTCCCGGCATTATCAGAGCCACTTAAACGCGGGCCAATTTCCTTGCAGAGATAACGCAGATTTTCATAACATTTACCATTAACCAGAGCTTCATCATAAATTTTGCGTATGGTCAGTGAGTCCTGAGCATACAGCTGATTTGCGAACAGCAGAACAGGGAGAATTAATTTTAATTTCATCAGATTATTTATTTTAAACTCTTATTGATAAAAATGGATAAACTACAGCTATTAGCTTGTTTTTTTTATTTGCGTTACCGGAAATTTAGCAAGTAAAAAAGATTTTATCTCAACTACCCATTTCTGTTTTGTTCTGTCATTCCTCAATTCAATGCTTCCCTCTGGGATTTCTACCATCTGGCCGGTAATAATTGAAGAAATATCTTTTCTTTTAATCACGTCTTTATTCAATATTTATTTCATTCTTTACTAGCGTTTAGGCTCAACAATACACTTAGGAAGGTGTTTAATTGGAAAATTGCATGAATTTGCAATAAAGCACATTTTACGCGCCTCCGCATGTAAGCTAATTGCTTTTTCATGCTTTGCTTCATCAATTATCAGAACTACAGGTTGTAAGATGACCTCTGTAAATTGTCCACTTCCATCTGCATTCTCAGTCATTATCCCTATTGCTTCATCCGTATAGTCCATAACTATAATATCATTTTGAGAACATAGGTGAAGATACCAGAGCATATGACAGGATGATATAGAAGAAACCAGCAAATCCTCAGGATTATGTTTGGTTTTATCCCCTAGAAAAGCAGAATCGGAGGAACCCAGTATATCAGTCTTCTGGTCTATAGAAACTATAAAATCTCTATCATATGACCTGTAATCCATCGTTCCTGAACCTTTATTTCCTGCCCATACAAGGGTTGTCTTATATTGATGTGTTTTAGCCATAAATGATCCTTTTATATTCAATAAATCCAATTTAAACATTCTTATTTAGTTACAAAATAATTCTTGGTTTATTCTATCAGCAGAGTAACTTATTAGTTAAATTATCTCTTTTGTACGGCTTTTGATCACACAAACAGAAATACGAAAGAGTCTCTCCGATTTTAAATACCTTTGATAAAATACTTCAACCTATGATATTCCCTTCTCTTAAAAACTTAAGACAAAATATTGCAGCAACATTCAAACGCTTCCCTTTTGAAATGCTGTTCGCATTCACAGGAACTATAGCGTCAATTGCTTACATAGAACTGAATAATCTTAATTATTTAAAAGAGAGTTGGTGCATCAGGGTACTAATGACTTCAAGCCTGGGCCTGGTGATCAGTCTGGCTACTACTTTATTTTGTGAAAGTAAAGGTTTCAGGAAATCACAACTCTTACTTTTTAAACTGATCGCAGCCTGTTTGGCCATATCTCTTATTTTCATCCTTAACCCACTGGTAAACAGTGCCGATTATATCAGATTTTTCTTACTGGCACTTGCAGGACATTTACTCGTTGCTTTCTCTGCATTCATTAAGCAGGATTCTATACAAGGTTTCTGGCAATTCAATAAGACACTGTTTCTGAATTTTTTAACCAGTGCATTTTACAGTGCTGTACTTTTCGCAGGGATTGCTGCTGCAATAGGTGCGATGAACCTTTTATTTAGTGTTGATTTTAAATCAGATACTTTTGCTATTCTCTGGGTTTGTATAACGGGTCTCTTTAATACGTTATTTTTCCTCGCTGGTGTTCCCAACGATTTCCCAAAGCTAAATCAGGATTTCAACTATCCAAAAGGACTAAAGATTTTCACTCAATATGTGTTGATCCCACTCGCAACTTTATATGTTGTGATCCTCCTGGCCTACGAAATTAAAATATTAATTCAATGGAGGTTACCAAAAGGACTGGTATCCAACTTAATTCTTGGTTATGCTGTTTTCGGTATACTTTCTTTATTACTTATTTTTCCAATACGCGAACAGGCAGAAAACAAGTGGATCAAAACTTTTGCCCGTACTTTTTATTTTCTGATGCTACCACTCCTGACCCTGTTATTCATAGCAGTAGGCACAAGAATATTCCTTTACGGTATTACTGAACCCCGTTACTTCCTGATACTTCTTGCATTCTGGCTGTTATTTATTACTATTTATTTTTTAGTATCAAAAAAACAAAATATAAAAGTAATTCCGATCTCTCTGTGTCTGGTTACCATATTGTCAGTATATGGCCCTCAAAGTGCTTTCTCAGTTTCAAGGTATGCTCAAAAAACTATCCTTATTGATATTTTCAAAAGAAACCACGCCTACCAGAATAATCAGCTTTTAAGAATTAATAAAACATCAAAAGAAGACGGCAACAGAGCTGTTGCGACCATAGATTATCTTATCAATCATAATGATTTAACTATTTTCCAGCCTTATATAACTCAGGATCTTAAAGCTGTAAGTGATTCTTTAAGTAAACTCAAGGATGCCTATGGTCATACCATGAATACAAAATATGAAATAAGCAATCAGAGAATAAATTGGCTGGTTACCTATTTCGGGCTGAAGAAATTTTCGGGATACCGCTATCCTCCAGGCTCAATAAATGAAGATGAAACTCAGTTTTATGATTTTAATATTAGACAGTCAGAAGTCGTGGAAGTAATTGGATATGATTTCATTATTGATCAGACCAATATAAATTACAGTGATGTTCGTGGTCATTATGTGGTAGGTAAAACCCTGATCGAAACCAATACCGGGGAAGAAGGTATTTTACAGATCACTCTTGATCATGAAACAATCTTATTTAACCTTAAAGAACTGATGTCAAATGTATTCAAAGATGAATCCAGGTTAAAACCTTATATAAGAAAAACAACAAACGAAGATCCACCCGAATATATTCTTCCTGCCGAAATGCTCAGCTTTACTAAAAAAACGAAGAATTTCAATGTTACGTTCAGGCTAAAGTCAACACGGATATCAGCAGGTAAAGACAGAAAAGCAGAAAAATTAACTTATACAAGCGGTACCTATCTGATTAAAAAAAATCAGAACTAAAACTGCAGGCATGAACGTATTACCGTTGATATTTACAAAGAGGTTGAAGGTAACTGAATTTCGCCAACCCGTTTTAAAATACGGTTACGTCTGTAAAACCTGATATCACTGACCACATCATCGCCAAACGCAAATAAGGAAAGAAAAATCATAATACAAGCAAAATACCACATTCCCATAAGCAGACCAATATTAAAATGCAGACTGATTATTAAAAACAACCAGATTATCCGGATTCCTTTTCGCCACATAAAAAATGCATAGCCCAACTCTATGATCAGGACAACAATTCCCATTAAATGAGGAATAAATGGGAACCCCGCAATCCAATGAAAATCGTAATTTTTAAATATCGGCATCATCAGTGTTCTCCAGATTGCTTCTCCATTAAGCCATTGTTTACCAAAGCATTTTTCTATTCCCGTAGAAAGATAAACGATACATAACTGGATTTGAATAACTCTGATTGATATGCCAGCAGCTACTGACTTCTTTTTTAATTCACTGATTCCGAATCTGGTGTCCAGAGACCACGCTGAATTCAGAGGGAAAAACATGGCATAAAATAATGACAATTGCGTAAAAACATCAACACCATAAATTATTCCATTGCCAGTATTAATAAATGTCAGATGAAGGACAAAACAAACAATAGATGCCATCCTGGTAAAAAGCCCAACAAATAAAAACAAACAGGAACAAAAAAATAATTGCAGGATCAATTTTGTGGCGCTATCTGCTGACATATGAAGGTATTTACCTAAAAACAATGCGAAATCCCCAATATGAGGAAGAAAACTATAATTACTGAACTTGGAAATAGTCCATTGAATTAACCCGTACTGACCATAAAAATTCAGATAATTTGAATAAAGGACAAAAAACTTCCCAAAACAGATCAGGCTCAATCCCGTTCTAAAAAATAACAAGGGATATAACGGTTTCTCTGTTTCAATAAATCCGAATACTGAATTAATTATTCTATTCAATGTGTTTTGCATCTTGAGTTAACCTATTTTGAATCAAAAACTGTCTGATAATATAACGCCCTACTAAGCCCCTTCCCCATCTTGCATTGCTCCATCAGTGGAATATTATTCTTATAAACTGAGATCACAACTTTATCAATCGTACTGTCCTGGTTCATGCAATAAATTGCCCATGATCTGGCATATAAATCCATTTGCGAAATGCTGTTTCCTTCGGCAAAATGCCACAACATAGTAGAAAATCTAATCCTGTTTTCAGAATCAGGTATATAAAACAAGAAATCATGCCCCCTTTTATCGTTCTTTTTGAATGCTCTTAATTTCAGATCAAAATCATCGTTCACCGTAGGCGCAAAAAAACCAAAATTTCTATTGGTATAAGTAACCGAAGAATATATTTCCATCAATGCCGACAGAGGTTTCCAGTTTATCAGTTCATATAAATGAGATACTGTTATGCAAACAAATGCAAAATGTACTGTAATTAAAACCCTTCTTACCTTCTTCTTATTCATAAAAACGGACTATTAGAATGAATTTACTATTCGTACTTGCTCAGAATCTGATGAACCTTGTCCAATTGGGTCAATTGAGCATCAGTGAACTTTCCGTTTTTGAAAATGTTAATATTCGTATTGGTTGAGGCTGCAGAAGATTTGAAAATATTAATATTTGTATTGGTTGAGGCTGCAGCATTTTTAAAAATGTTAATATTAGTATTGGTTGAGGCTGCTTTACCTGCTAAATCCGGTCTGACAGTAGTACCTTGTTTAACACTTGCCAATCCTCTGGCATTACCGCTTTTCAAGACCCCTTTCTCAGTTTTAACATCAACCATATAAGAGTTTGCATCAAAAGATTTCAGCGCTTGCTGAAGTTCTTGTTTATCACGTTCAGAAAGTGGCTTAGATATCTTCATAGATACCTGACTGAACGCTGGAAGAGAGAGAAATGCAGCTACAAATAGTAGCATCGAAAATTTAAATTTTTTCATAAAATAAGTTTTAAAAATAATTGCTTACTCTGTTTAGGGTTTTCAGCAAAATCCCATTATTCTAATAGTCCATTTTAGTTTGTGAAGACAACAAAAAAACTGCGTCCTGCATTAACACACAGCTAAATATAAGAAAGATTATAACATCTAAAAATCTCAATTAATATTTTTTAAATATCTTAATATCAGATTATTATAAATTAAAAACATGCTAAAATGACAGTAGATTTGCGGGCGCAAAACTGACATAACCATATAAGAATTCAATACCAAAAAACAAATTTAATGAGACTTATAATTTCTGATGTGACAACAAATTTATGTGAAAAAACTATGTCAAAACCCCATCTTAAACAAACATAAAACATCAGATGTTTAATCATCTAAATCGTTTTTAAAAAGGGTAATTTAAAAAGGTATTTAATCCATAAAAAAAAGATAAATCAACTAATACATCATAGACTATACGATGCCTGTTTAATCAGAAATAGAAAGAAAAGAATAGCTACTTATCTTAGACACAAACGAGCTGCGTATTTAAACACCTGTCATAATGTCCGTCTATTTTCATCCTTAAAAAATCATTTTTTTCAGGATGATAGATATTACGAATACAGAATTTCTGCTTTTTTCAACAAAATTATTGCTAAAAACCACCAATAATTTCAAATAAAACCAAAAACATCGTCAGTGAATCATCTAGGTTTATTTGTTTTTCATCTCTAATAAGTCCCAGAGATTACCATATAAATCCTCAAATACAGCTACAGTTCCATAGCTTTCCTCTACAGGAGATCTAACAAAATTAATCCCGGATTCCTGCATGTTTTTATAATCTTTCCAGAAATCATCAGTATATAAAAACAAGAAAACACGCCCCCCGGTCTGATTACCAATGCTTTTCCTTTGTTCATCAGTGACCGCTTTTGCCAGTAATAAACTACATTCTTTTGCACCTTCAGGAGCAACTACAACCCATCTTTTAGTTTCACTTAAAACAAGGTCCTCCAATAAAACGAAATTTAACTTTTCAGTATAGAATTTAATAGCATCATCATAATCCTCAACCACCAACGCAATATGTGCTATATACTGTTTCATTATTTTATACTTTTGTTCCATCCGACCGGAAGGATTAATCATTTCCAAAGATACGACTAAAAAAAATCCTTAATGCGCTATTTACTCCTGCTCCTTTTCGCCTGTGCTCCTATTCTCTGTTTAAATGCACAAATTCCACAGTCCGGCATTTATCAATTTAATAAGAATCGTCAGAATTTTTTTGGGGCTGCTCATTATAGCAGTTTCTTTCATTCAATTGATGACTTTTTATCTATGCAGGTAATTCCTTACAATGATGTATCGGACTATGGTCTGGAATATGCAGTTGTTGCCATCAACGCAGAACAGACACAACTCAAAATCGCTTTCTTAAGAGATACAGTCAGTACAAAAGGAAAACTTACCTATACTTCAATTCTAAAAAAAACAGCTGATACAAAAAATATCAGTTTCACCAAAGAATTCTCCATCTTCAAAGATTCTATTCGCATCAGTAATAATTATAACAGCGCTCTGAGAAACTCCAGAGACCTGATGGGAAACTGGACTTTTAGTCAATCCGGGTACAACTATTTTGGAATTTATAAGCATCCGACAATTAAAAATCAGTTTTTAAAAGATACTATTTCAGGAAACTACCGAAATGGGAAAAACTATGAGTTTGAGCAGGCATTTTTTGTCTGGGGCGGTAAAAGATCATTGCCCTATCTGGATTTACGCATTAATGAAAACAAGGATAAAATTCTGATATATGATCAATCAAAATCTCATCCTGCAGTTAAAGATTACTTTAGAAAGGGAGAATGCATAGTTATTACATCCGACAATGCTGATGAATGGTATGGAGTAGAAAGAATTGAGGTACAAAAGGATACTAAAAAATATTACAATATGGATTATGGTGTGCAGTCAGGCACGACTTTACTTCATACCACTAGTGGCTGGATCAAAAAAGAAGATCTGGTAAATAATCCATGGATAAAGCAGACACAACAAACCAAATCTTTTCGATTTGAAATTTCTACAGATGAGGAATCCGTAAATGCCGTAAAGATCATCAATAAAAAAACCGGGAGGAAACAAATAATACTTGATCTATGGTCAGAGTTAAAAGATAACCCCATTAATGTAATCCAGACGGGTGATTATAATTTTGATGGTTATCAGGATTTCATGTTTCTGATGCAAACAGGAGGTGCTGGTCCTAATGATACTCATAATTTTTATCTGTATAATCCAAATAATAACAATTTTGAATACAGTCAGGAATTATCCGAGCTCCCTCAGATACAAATAGATACAAAAAATAAGATGATAACCAGTAACTGGCGTGATGGCGCGGCACATCATGGTGGAGAAAAATATACTTTTATTAATCAGCAGCTTACCAAGATCTCATATTGGGATCAAAATGCTTCTACAGGCTTTTTCGGACAAGAAAGCAGTGGAGAACTGATCAATGGAAAGTGGGTGGATCATCACTATAAAACAGCAGAAGTTTTATCACCTGCAGCAACTGTTTACAAGGACAAAACTATATCCAAAGTATTTTCAGATACCGTTTCAAAAGGTGATTATGCATTGATTAAAGATGAAAATGGATTATTCTTTTATGCAGAGATCACAACTGCAACTAATCGTTTGATAAAAGGCTGGATTGCAAAAGAGAATTTTCTACCGCAAAACAGATCAGTTTATACAACGCACACCCCCCTGTACTACTTTGAATCTGTTAAAGACAATGAATCCACTCCTGTCGCACTTAAAATAACAAGGTTATCAGATAAGGAGCCTTTACAGCTTATTACTGATCTGGATGGCGCAGACATCAATAATGACTTCTTATTCGTGGATGATTATAATTTTGACGGCTATCCTGATTTCTCTTTAATAACCAATATAAGAGATAATGCAGATATTGGAAATCAGTATAAAAACTATTATTTATACGATCCTAAAACCACTCTGTTTAAGATTGATACTTTACTATCCAACTCACCTAATCTTGACTTTCAGGCAAAGAACAAAACATTTTCCAGTGCACACTACACTAAAACAAACACCGGAATTAAAAAAAAGGTAAAAAATTATAAGATTAGGGAAAATAAATACATATTGACAAGTGAAAATACCAAATCAGAAAAAGAAGAATAACAAACGATCTTTAATTGAATTTTCACAAATAGCGACGGAAATTAATCACAGGATCTAAATTAATGATATGGACATCAAGAGACTTATTACGAAATCACTATTAATAATTCTATTTACTTTACTCTCTGTAAAAACAGAAGCTCAGCATTTTAAATTCAGAAATGTATCAGGCCCGACTGAATTATCTGGTGAATTAGATTTCCCAGTTCTAACAGATAAAACAACAGCAGCAAATCAAATTAATACATTCTTACAAGCTGACCGGCTGGACTTATTGCCCGGTAAACAGAAAAAAAACCTGTTTGAAAATATAATTCCAAAAAAAGGTTCAAATACAGGGACGAGTTTTTTAGCTTACAAAATTCTTGTTAATAGCCCTAAATTATTTTCGATTGAGATAAACAGCGAGTATTCAGGAGGATCACTTAATGAGTACACAGCAATTTATAATTTCGATTCACAAACAGGGAAACTGCTCAAGTTTAGTGATCTGATAAAAAAAGAAAGTTATGATGCAGTTCGTAAATTTGTTATCACCAGCCGTAAAACAAGACTTATCAATTATCTGAAAACATTAAAAAGCTCTGCAAATAAGGAGCAGAATGTTATTGACACCTATTCTGAGTGCCTGCTAAGACAGGATATGGATGATCTGGATCTTGATGACCTGAAATTCCAGAAAAACGGTTTACTCCTGACACGTAAATCATGCTCAGGTTCGCATTATTTTCAGGCTCTCGAAGATGCTGATATCTATAGTAATTTATTAAACAATAAATATCTTCAACCTTATTTAAATGCATATGGCAATTGTCTGTTATCTGCTAAAAACGAGAAATGTATCCCGTTTCAATCAACCGGTTTAAACAAAAACATATATAAAGGAAAAATTAATGACCTTTATCCCATTACTTTGTTAATCACCAGAGTAGAGAAGAATTCATTCCAGGCCGCTTACTTTTATGATCAGCAAGGCAAAAAGATATTTTTAAATGGCACATTCAATAAAGATCTCTCTCTACTACTAAATGGCGGACCATCAACTGGTACAACAAATAATAAGGAACTTTTTAAACTAAAAATGCAGGCTGACGGGAGTTTGACAGGGACATGGAGCAATGGAAAAAGCTCCTACCCACTGGTATTAAAAGGTATTTTATAAAAATTTCACGAAATAAATTTCAAAGAAGATCTGAGATTCAAACTGTAACATTTCAGATATCCTCTAATTCCTTTAATACGAATAGACATATTTGTATAACATTTCACTGTTATTGATCTTATGAAGTACGCTAAGTATTTAAAGATATTATTTCTTTTTGCGGGAATGATCCTCAGTGCCAAACCAATTCTTGGTTTTGGTATTGTTCAGCATGCAAAAAGTGACAGTGGACTAAATATTGAATTACTTCAAAAGCTTTTCAGCAAAAGAAAGCAGGATTATCTGGATGAAGATCTGACAGAACTTATTGCTATTCAGCAAGAACTTACTGATTCTGATCTTACTTTCGTATGGACAATATCCCGTTTTTTTGTCAACATCATTATTCCTTTACTTGTTTTCAGCAAAGCAACACAGCATTATCTGCGTGAACTTAGTTTAAGGCTTCGCCCCGAAAGAGCAATTTATCTTTCCATTGGAAAACTGACTATCTGAGATTTATATTTTAGTTTTTTATAACGTTCTGCATAAATATCAATATGCAGCAATAAGCTATTTATAAATTCTCAAATCCAATTTCATGCACCTTTTGAAAAAAACAGCGGGCATAATAATCTTGCTTATTCCATTTTTAAGGTTATCTGCCCAACAAAATCATCCCCCTTTAAAATTATCAGAACTGCTTGTATCTGTTTCTGACCAGGCACCATCCTTACAGGCCGACTCTTCAGTAATCAACATTCGCAGGTCTATCGCTGAGGATACAAAATATAACTGGCTGCCTGCAGTTAAATTAAATTATCAATCGGATATAGGTACAAACAATAGTGTACCCGGTGCCTATTTCGGTTTTGGGATTGTTCCTTCAAATTCTGGCGGAATCAGATCATCCAACATTTCCAGCACCGCATTATCTAACCTGGGTATTGCGTCTATGGAATGGGAAATCTACAATTTTGGTGGATATAAAGCCCAGAATAAAGTAGCAGGTTCGGATGTCAAAGTAGTTCAGGATCAGTATAGATTATCAAAATATCAGTTACAGGCTTCGGTAATTGAAAACTATCTGCAATTATATTACTTTGAAAATCTACTTCATATTCAAGAAGATAATATCAAAAGAAATGAGCAAATCCGCAACTCTATTCAGTCTCTGGCTAAAAGCGGTATCCGTGCTGGCGTAGATACAAGTATTGCCGAAGCCGAATTATCCAAATCCAGATTAATACAGATTGAACTGAACAATAAATTCAGACAGATACAATTGCAGCTATCTGCTTTAAGCGGAATCCCGTATCAAAAGATAATAGCTGATACCACCATTATTGAGCCACTACGGAATATAACCGGCCGGCTAACAGCAGAACAGAACACATCAATCTCTCATCCTCTTATCAATTATTATGAATCCCTTTATCAGAATAGTAAAGAGAAAGAAAATCTGGTCAGAAAAACATATCTGCCTAAAATAATGATTGAAGGTGCAGTTTGGGGCAGAGGTTCATCAATAACCGCTAACAACCAATTTGATGCGTTAAACCAGGGATGGGGATTTAGTCGCACTAATTATCTGGTAGGCATAGGTGTGAGTTATAATCTGACCGATCTCAAAAGAAAACAGCTCAAATTAAACACACAAAGAAACACCAGTATTTATGAAGAAAAAAGGCTCCGGACGCAAAAAGTAAATCTGAAAACTAATATAGATCAGGCAGATGCAGAATTAAAAACTTCAGTAGACCGGCTGAACGAAATCCCTCATCAGCTTTCAGCTGCAAATGCGGCCTACCGTCAGAAATATTCACTCTATAAAAATGGATTAATCGATCTGATTGAACTGAATATTGCACAAAATCTGCTTTACCGGGCAGAAGCCGATTATGCAACTGCCAGATATTCATTCCTGCATGCAGTATTTGAGCAGGCAATTACCAGGAACCAGGTTCAGTCACTTATAACCACTTTAAAATAATTAATTATGTCATTGGTCACCTCTGCACTAAAAAGACCGATAACTACTGTAGTTATCACTATAAGTCTTCTGATATTCTCTGTGTTGAGTATAATGAAAATACCTATTGATATTTTCCCACAACTCAATCAGCCAACCATATATGTAATAGAATCCTACGGGGGAATGTCTCCCAAACAGATGGAAGGTTTTTTTTCTACCCGTTTACAGGATCAGTTTTTATATGTAAATGGGGTTAAAAATATCACTTCAAAAAATATCCAGGGCTTAACCATGCTCAAACTGAGCTTCTATGAAAGCACCAATATGGCCGAAGCATCAGCACAGGTTGCTTTACAGGTCAACAGGGCTATGAAATTCTTTCCTCCGGGTGCATTACCACCTCAGGTTGTCCGTTTTGATGCCTCTTCTCTACCAGTAGGACAATTGGTTTTATCAGGAAAAACGGAGAGCCTAAAGGAGATTTATGATATGGCTGCGACCAGGATCCGGCCCATGTTCTCATCAGTTGCCGGGCTATCTGCTCCTCCTCCCTTTGGTGCAAACTCACGTTCAATTACAGTAAGTGTGAATCCTGATAAGCTAAGGAGCTATAATCTGACTCCTGATCAGGTAGTTGAAGCCTTAGCCAAATTCAATGTAATGTCTCCTTCCGGAAACCTGAGGGTTGACAATACCATGTACATCACCACTTTAAATTCCTTAGTTGATCAAGTAAAAGAATTCGGAGATATTCCTGTAACAGTCAAAAATGGAACACCAGTTTTAGTCAAAGATATTGCCCGAGTAGCAGATGCAGCAGATGTCACAGTTGATTATGCTTTAATTAATGGCAAAAGATCTGTTTATATCCCGGTTGTAAAAACTGCTGATGCTTCTACCTGGGAAGTGGTTAAAGCAGTAAAAAGCAAAATTCCGGAAATGCAGAGTTTATTACCTGACGATGTTAAAATATCTTATGAATTTGATCAGTCAGTATTTGTAATTAATGCAGTAAAAAGTCTGATGACGGAAGGCGGATTAGGTGCATTACTAACTGGCCTGATGGTCTTATTATTTCTAAGAGACTGGAGAAGCAGTCTTATTGTTGTTATTACCATCCCGGTTTCTATTCTGATCGGAGTTCTGCTGCTCAGTTTTTTTGGGCAGACTATTAATATAATGACACTTAGTGGACTCGCATTAGCTATTGGCATATTGGTGGATCAGGCCACTGTAACTATAGAAAATGTGCATCAGCATCTGGAGATGGGAAAATCTAAACGGGTAGCTATTTACGAAGCTTGTGAAGAAATCGCCTTTCCTCTTTTACTTATCCTGTTATGTATTCTGGCTGTATTTGCACCTTCATTTATGATGAATGGAATTCCAAAAGCCATGTTCCTTCCTCTGTCTCTTTCTATTGGTTTTACCATGATAGTATCTTTTGTCATTGCACAGACCTTAGTTCCAATTTTGTGTAACTGGTTGATAAAAGCCGAACAATATCAGCACTATGATCATCAGAAAATTCATGCGCATGCCGGAGAGGCTTTAGATGAATCAGAGAAAGAGCAAATTGAAGAGCATTTCAAAGAGGAAATAAATCATCCTGAAAAGAATGATTTATATGAAAGGATCAAAATGCAGTACATCAGCATTTGCGAACGCTTAATGAAACTGCGTAAACTCATGATCCCTGTATATCTTCTTCTGGTGCTGATCTCCGCCGGGCTTTGTTTTGTTCTTATCGGAAAGGATATGATGCCTAAAGTTAATAACGGTCAGTTTCAAATCAGAATAAAAGCACCGGATGGAACAAGACTGGAACGCACAGAAGAAGAATTAAAAAAAGTATTGCGGATCATAGATAAAACGGTTGACCATCAGGTACTAATTAGTTCAGGTTATGTCGGTTTAATTCCAAGCAGCTACGGAACCAGCAATCTTTATATTTTCAATACAGGTACACACGAAGCAGTTTTGCAAGTGAATCTAAACCCTGATTATAAAGTCAACATGGACGTATTAAAAGATGTTTTGCGTAAAAACATCAGCTATTCACTCCCTCAGCTTAGTATAACTTTTGAACCTATTGATATGACTGAAAAGATTATGAGTCAGGGCGCAGCAACTCCAATTGAAGTAAGAGTTGCAGGAAAAGATATGGATCAGATCAAAGATTATGCGACCAGGCTGGTTAAAAAGATGCAGAAAATCAGTTATCTGCGCGATGTTCATATTGCACAACCTCTTAATTTTCCGGTAATCGCTATTCAACTGGACAGAATCAAAGCTGCACAACTGGGCCTGAATGTTGAAGAAATTGCACGTTCAGTAACAGCCAGTACTTCTTCCAGCAGATTTACACAGAAAAATCAATGGCTGGACTCCAAAACGGCCTATACTTATCAGGTGCAGGTCGAAGTTCCTGAGTTTGTCATGAATACAATGGATGAATTAAAGGAAATCCCACTGGTAAAAGGACAATCAACACCAGTATTGGGTGATATTGCCACATTTAAAATTAATTATGTTCCCGGGGAGTATGATCGTTCAGGACCAAGAAGATTTTTAACTGTGAGTGCGAATATCAACCAGACAGATCTGGGAACAGCTACTAAAGATGTATCTGAAACTGTACATCAGATGGGTAAGCCCGCTAAAGGTGTGCTGGTAGAAATCAAAGGGATGTCAACACTTCTTACCGATACGCTTGCCAGCCTTCAAAACGGCTTGTTATATGCTATTTTAGTGATTTTTTTACTACTCGCTGCAAATTATCAATCCTTCAAACTTTCCATAACTGTATTATCAACCGTACCGGCAGTAATATTAGGTTCATTAATAGCTTTATTACTCACTGGCTGTACTTTAAATCTGCAATCCTATATGGGAATGATTATGTCTACCGGTGTTTCTGTAGCTAATGCAATTTTAATTGTAACCAATGCAGAAAAATTAAGACTCGACTATCATGATTCTGCCAAAGCAGCTATTACCAGTGCATCTATACGTCTAAGACCAATTTTAATGACAAGTTTGGCCATGATAGCCGGAATGATCCCAATGGCTTCAGGTATGGGTGAAGCCGGAGAACAGACCGCCCCATTAGGCATCGCAGTTATTGGAGGTTTATTTGCCTCTACCCTTGCTGCACTTTTTATTCTTCCACAGGTATTTGCAGCCATACAACGTCAAACAACCTATCAATCACCCTCTTTAATGCCAGAAAGCAATGAAAATATATAAATCATCAAAATTGATTATCATCAGAAATTTCCTGCCGGTCTTCATGATCTTTTTAAGTGCATGTTCCTCAAAAGAAAAACCAAATGACTTAACAGGGAAGGCAGATACATCAGCTAAGAAATATGAAATTGGGGTAGTAATGCAAAAAGGGCTTACAAGTGAAGTCAGATTACCCGCCGAACTTAAACCTTTTGAGGAGGTTGCAATCTATCCTAAAGTAAATGGATTTGTAAAAAAAATCTACGTAGACCGGGGTTCAAGAGTTAAAAAGGGAGAGCTTCTTATAACCCTGGAGGCACCGGAAATCGAATCTCAGCTTCAAACGGCACAATCTCAATATTTACAGGCGCTGGAAGTATCAAGAGCCAGTGAAGATAAATATAAACGTCTGAAAAATGCTTCAAAAGAAGCCGGATCTGTCTCTTTACTGGATCTTGATAATGCAATGGCTAAAATGAAAGGTGACCTGGCTACAGCTAACGGGCAACGTTCAAATGTTAATTCAGTAAAGAACATGCAAAACTATTTAACTATCAGAGCGCCTTTTGATGGTGTAATTGTACAACGTAACGTTTCAGAAGGAGCACTTTCCGGTACTTCAAAAAATGGTCAGCAACCCTTATTACTAATTCAGCGTCTTCAGAAGTTACGTTTAGAAGTACAGATACCAGAAGCCTATGTAGAAAAAGTCGATCTCCATAAAGCTGTCAGTATAAATTTCACAGCTATCCCTGGCTTAAATCTTCAAAAAATGATCAGCAGGTCAGCCAATTCTCTGGGAGGAATGCGCACTGAGGCCATTGAGATAGATGTACCAAATGAAGATTTAAAGTTAAAACCTGGTATGTATGGAGAGGTTAAAATCCCCTTACTTTCTGCAGCAAAATCTTTATTAGTTCCTAACCATGCCATTGTTCGTTCAACCGAAAGGCAATTTGTGATTAAGGTCATCAGGGGGAAAGCGTTTCTAACTGATATTAAAGAAGGACTAACAAGTGCTGATTCAACCGAGATTTTTGGTGACGTAAAACCAGGTGATCAGATTTTACTGCATGCCACTGATGAAGTCAAACAAGGTTCAAAACTAAATTGAGTCTTTCAATAATGTCCAATTAAATTAGCGGTATATTTAATAAGATACCGCTAATTTAATTTGTAGCATATTTGTAACGAAAAAACTGGAAAGTGATTAATAATTTACAGATGTATAATAAGGAACAAATAAGTAAACAGCTTATAGGAAAATGGAAAGCTGTCTCTGATAAGTACGCATTTAATGATAAGAAAGGAAATACCATACATCCAGATCAGATCAATACTGAATTGGATATCAATATAAGTCTGGACGGAAAAAACATGAAGTGCAATGAGAATGAAATTTTTCCGTCCAAAGCTACTTATGAAATACACAGTGAAGGAAACGAGTTTTACATCATACAGTCTTCGGTCAAAGAAACGGAAGTTTATGCAATTAAAATAGATGAAGGTGTTATGAAATGGGTTACTGAACCCGAAGGAATGCAATTCAATAAAGATGGCAAATGGCTCTCCTCACCAAATACTATCTATACGATTGAGTTTATTAAGATGGCATAGAAAATCAACCGATGCCGCATCCACGAACATCGGTTGGCTTATTAACTATTATTTACCTAAACTTGCCAGAGCAACGGGCGTTGATGGCAATACCTTTAATTATATGATCATCTATAATTGAAGTTTTGGTTCCCGATCAACTTCTCTTTGATCCTGATTTTACTTCCTATAGTTTGCATTATTTCCCTATCAAATATTTCCATTAAATACGTTTAACAAATTAATGTTCAATGTTAAAAACTTTTTTACAATTCAACAATGGTGTTGAGTGTAATTCTACACTTCTCAAAAGACAAAAACGTTTTTTCAATTATCAAAAAGGCTATTTTTTTTTGTAAAAAAATGAACAACATTGCAAAAAAAACCAATTAAGCAGATATTTAATGGTCTGAAAAATTAAAAATCCCAATAATTTAAAAATCATCTGACGCAATCTGATTATTAATTCCGGCACTATTAATCTCATAAAATTCAACACAAAAAACAACCATATAAGGCTAAGATGATCCGGAAAGTTAATCCAGCATGGATAACAGATATGCAGGTGATTAAACTTCACATAGCAGGTCAGGCTATATTTAAGGTCTTTTTATTGTAGGTTTTAAAAAAGACCTTTCTGAGCAAATTTTAAATTATTAGATTTGCCCATAACCAAATTTAATAGAGACAAATGAGAGAAGTAGTTATCGTATCAGCATTAAGAACACCAATTGGAAGTTTCGGCGGTTCGCTGTCAGGTTTTACAGCTACCCAGCTGGGCGGTTTTGCTATTAAAGCTGCTGTTGAAAAATCAGGGATCAAACCTGAAGATGTACAGGAAGTATATATGGGTAATGTCTTATCTGCTAATGTAGGTCAGGCTCCAGCAACTCAGGCAGCCAAATTCGCTGGTTTACCTGATGTTCCTTCTACTACAATTAATAAAGTATGCGCTTCTGGCACAAAAGCAATTATGCTTGCGGCACAGAGCATCACTTTAGGACAAAATGATATTGTTGTTGCCGGTGGAATGGAAAGTATGAGTAATGTTCCTTATTACCTGGATAAAGCAAGAACAGGATATAGATTAGGACATGGACAAATCACAGACGGTCTTGTTAAGGACGGTTTATGGGATGTTTATAATGACTATCACATGGGTTCTGCTGCAGAACTATGTGCCTCTACCTATAATATCAGTCGTGAATCACAGGATAATTATGCTGTCAATTCTTATAAAAGGGCACAGGCTTCAATAAACGATGGCAAATTCAATGCAGAAATCATACCTGTAGAAGTTGTTGACCGCAAAGGAAATGCAACTATCGTTGATAAAGATGAAGATGTATATACTGTTAACTTTGATAAATTACCTGGCTTAAAACCAGTATTTAAAAAAGATGGTACAATAACCGCAGCAAATGCTTCTGCATTAAATGATGGTGCTGCAGCATTGGTTTTAATGAGTGCTGATAAAGCAAAAGAACTTGGTCTAAAACCACTAGCCCGCATATTAAGCTATGCAGATGCACAACAGGCTCCGGAATGGTTCACAACTGCACCTTCCAAAGCGATTCCATTAGCTTTACAAAAAGCTGGAAAAAGCATTGCTGACGTAGACTTCTTTGAGATCAATGAGGCCTTCTCTGTCGTTTCATTGGCAAACAATCAGGAAATGGGGTTATCTGAATCTAAAGTAAATATCAATGGCGGTGCAGTTGCAATGGGACATCCGCTTGGTGCTTCCGGAGCACGTATTGTTGTCACACTGCTATCTGTTCTGGACCAGAATAACGGTAAGATCGGTGTTGCGGGGATTTGCAATGGCGGTGGTGGCGCAAGTGCACTGGTTATTGAAAAATTAAATTAATCAGACCATCATGTGCCTTAGAACACAAACAATAATTATTAGCACATGATAGCTTCCTTATCATCCAAAAACAATTATGTACTAATGAAAAAGGTTTTTAAATCTTTTTTAATATTAATCCTGATGAGCTGTGCAGCAACAGATGTCTCTGCACAGCTTAATCCGGGTGCAGAGTCGCTGAATAAGTATCAGGATTCTTTACTTAAAATCACCCGCACCTTATTTTCTGCCCCAAGTAATGCTGATCGCTTTGCACAAAATGCAAACTTCATCAAAACACTTGTAACAGCACTTAAGACACCTTCATCATTTGATTTCGGTTTTGATTCTCTGCAAACCATATCTGTAGTAAAATCACCAGATAATGCTTTCCGGATTTTTTCCTGGTATATACCTACTGTAGAAGGAACCTATCGTTTTTTTGGTACTGTTCAGATAGCTACTAAAGATGGAAAGCTAAAATTATTTCCATTGATTGATGAAACAGATCAAATTAAAGATAATAACCAGATTACCAGCAACAAACAATGGTATGGTGCACGTTATTATGAAATAATTCCATTGATTGTAAGTGGTCAGAATACTTCATATGTACTGCTGGGCTGGAAAGGAAATAACAATAAAACCTCTAAAAAAGTAATCGAAGTGCTCTCTTTTAAAAATGATGAGCTTCAGTTTGGAAAAGCAATTTTCCAGGGTCCTAAAAACACCGAGGTTAAGAACAGAATTGTATTTGAATACAATAAACTGAATTCCATGACTTTAAGACTGGACAAAAAAGAACAGATGATTGTATTTGATCACCTTGCTCCTTTTGACACCAACATGGAAGGAAATTTTGAATACTATGCTTCTGATTCCAGCTTTGATGGTTACCGTCTGGTCGGTAATCAATTAAAACTGATGGAAAATATCGAATTAAAGAATGATCCGAATGAAAAGGATGATTTCTATATAGATCCTAAACCCAAAGAAATTCCAGTAAAAAATTAACTTTAAAGCAAAACACAGCCTCCATAGGGTTTAAATTTGTGATTACGGGGTCATGTCCTTATATTGCGCGATGCGTCTATTCGCTAACACACACCTAATTTTTGAAATTGATGAATGAAACCATTAAAGTAAAGCATCCGAGAGGACTGACTTTTCTTTTCCTGTCCGAAATGTGGGAACGTTTTGGATATTACCTGATGATAGGGATCTTTACCCTGTATTTAAAAGATGTTAAAGCAGGTTTTTCGATGACCGAGGCTGAATCTGCCGACCTTTATGGTACGTTTATAGCACTTGTATTTCTTACCCCCTTTCTAGGTGGGTTAATTGCCGACAGGTATTTGGGTTATACCAAATCCATCATATTGGGTGGTCTGTTAATGGGTATTGGGTATTGCATGATGGCCATACACAGTCTGCCGGTCCTTTATCTTTCCATGACGCTGGTTATTATCGGAAATGGTTTTTTCAAACCAAATATCTCTACTCTGCTGGGTAATATTTACTCTACCCCCGAATACTCAGATAAAAAAGATGAAGGCTATAATATATTCTATATGGGTATTAATATAGGAGCCTTTATCTGTAATTTCTTTGGTGCAGCGCTATACATCATGCTGGGATGGGGTTATGCATTTATTGCAGCCGGAGTAGGAATGTTTATTGGTGTTGCCATATTTATTTATGGGATGAAACACTACAGAGCTTTTGACATTAAAAAAGGTGTAAAAGAAGGAGACATGTCTTTCCTGAAAATTATATTAGTCATATTGGTTCCATCAGTTATTGCTGGTGTAATAGGCTGGGTACTTCCAACCAAACTAATGGGACATGCACTGGTTGGTTCCGCTTCTACTGATGCTTTTATCTTTGCCTGCGTACCTGTAATTTATTTTTACGGTTCCTTACTTGCTAAAGCAGATAAGGACGAAAAAAGGCCTATTGCAGCTTTACTGACAATATTTGCTGTAGTTATTCTTTTCTGGGCCGTATTTAAGCAAAACGGGACTGCATTAACTACCTGGGCTGATCGTTATACAGACAGACACCTACAAAATCCTGTTGCAGAAAAAACATTTTCTAAACTAAATTTCTCACAAAACTTCACCTATTCGAAAGACTCTATACCTTTATATGACCAGGCATTCCGTATTCAAAAGAAAGACGGAATTGTGTTAAAAGAATATAATTACCCAACATATTTCAAGAATATCCCAGCAGATAAACTTCCTGCTGAAGGTGGTAAAGTTGAACTTTGGGCAACAAATCTAAGTCAGTCCATCAATCCTGCATGGGTAATTTTACTGACTCCCTTAGTAGTCGCCTTTTTCACGTGGCTACGTAACAGAAACAGCGAGCCAAGCACGGCTACAAAAATTGCATTCGGACTGTTTATTTCAGCACTTTCGGTATTGGTAATGATCGGTGCGGTTTACTCTGGCAGTAACGGTACAGAAAAGGTTTCTGTGCTCTGGCTGGTTGCAGGTTATGGAGTAATTACTATTGGTGAGCTGTTTTTGAGCCCAATGGGACTTTCTCTCGTTTCTAAGCTAAGTCCGGTAAGGATTACCTCACTGATGATGGGCGGATGGTTTCTGGCCACGTCAATTGGAAATAAATTGTCTGGTGTACTGGCTACGCTTTGGGATACTTATGAAAATAAAGCCAACTTTTTTTGGGTAAATTTCAGTCTACTTCTTTTCTCCGCTATTATAGCATTTAGCCTTTTAAAATGGTTAAACGGTATCATGGAAGAAAAAGGAATAAAATAGTTACCGGGAATAACCAATAATTAGAATTAATTTGCAAACTTTTAATTTAACTAAACTATAATACAACATTTATGGATCAATCTGAAATCCTTAAGCCAGGGCAAGTAGAATCTGCTCAGACAGGCCATCCAAAAGGATTATATGTGCTGTTCGCTACCGAGATGTGGGAACGTTTCAATTACTACGGTATGCGCGCTATTTTGGTGCTTTTTATGACCAAAGCCTTATTATTTGACAAAGCGTTTGCGTCAAATTTATATGGAAGTTATACAGGACTTGTATACCTGACTCCATTAATTGGTGGTTTTATAGCCGACAGATACTGGGGAAACAGAAGATCTATTGTAACCGGAGGTATACTTATGGCATTGGGAGAGCTGATTATGTTCGGCTGTGCTTCCCTATATCATTCAATGCCTGATATTTCCACATTTCTATTTTTTACAGGTTTAGGTTTCATGATTTCAGGTAATGGTTTCTTTAAACCAAATATCTCTTCAATGGTGGGGCAGCTTTACCCTAAAAGTGACCGCAGAATTGATGCAGCCTATACAATTTTCTATATGGGAATCAATGTAGGTGGTGCATTGGGACCATTTATTTGCGGATATTTTGGTGATACAGGTAACCCGGCTGACTTTAAGTGGGCTTTCCTTGCTGCTGCAGTAGCTATGGCTATCGGTGTTCTGGTTTTTATCAATTTCAGAGATAAGTATGTACGTGATCCGAATGGAGATCTTTTAGGTCTGACACCAGCTAATCCGGGAGATAAAAAGGTTTCACCAGTCCTGGTTTATCTAGGTTTGTTTGCCTTTTCTGCTTTATGTGTTGGTATGTTATATATTGACGCTAAAATTGTAAGCTACCTGAGTTATTTGCTGATACTTGCTGTAGTAGGAATTGCGATCATGATCTTCACGGATAAAACGCTTTCTAAAATTGAAAAGAAAAAGATATCCGTAATTTTCATCGTTGCATTCTTCGTATTATTCTTTTGGAGTGCATTCGAGCAGGCAGGAGCTTCCTTAACATTCTTCGCTGAAGAACAGACTCAGAGAAATTTAGGTTTCTTTACTGTTCCATCCAGCTGGTTCCAGTCTTTAAATTCAATTTTTGTAGTTGTATTTGCACCAGTATTTGCCTGGTTGTGGATCAAATTAGGTAGAAAAGAACCTTCTGCACCTACTAAAATGGCCTTAGGTTTAATGCTGCTGGCACTGGGATACCTTGTTATCGCAACTGGTGTTAAAGATGTTGGTGCAGGAATAAAAGTAAGTATGATCTACCTGATTGGTATGTATGCTTTTCATACCTGGGGAGAGTTATGTCTTTCGCCAATTGGTTTGTCCCTGGTAAATAAACTTTCTCCGCTAAAACTTTCATCTCTTTTAATGGCAGTGTGGTTCCTTGCTAATGCAGGTGCAAATGTACTGGCAGGTAAATTAAGTTCTAAATATCCTGAAGAAGAAGCTAAAATAGCAGAATATAAAGTTAGTCCATTGGTATTAACAAACAGTGCTATTGACTGGCAGCAGGTTGCAAACAACAAAAAGGATATCCAGCAATGGAACCTGAGCACCGTTAAAAAGAATTCTCACTCATTGAGTCCTGATTCTTTAGTAGCACTTTCAATTACATCTGCCCACCCTTCAATTACTATTGACACTAATAAAGTTAACAGAATCTCTCCTAAAAAACTTAGTGAGAAGGAAATTGAAAAACTTGCTGTTGCCGGAGAAAAAGAAGGTAAATTCTTACTGGGTACAAATGCAGCTCAAACAGAAATATATATTGTTAAGGGTAGCGACAAAACTGCATCTGTAGTAGAAGTTTATAACCTTAATCCTGAGAAACCTACTTTCCTGGGCTATACAATTAAAAATCTTTATGATTTCTTTATGCTATTCGTAGTAATGGCAGGTATTGCCTCTGTTATTTTGTTTTTCATCACTAAGTGGTTACAAAAAACAATGAATGCGACCAGTTAGTCAATAAGAGATTCTAATCATTCAAAATAAAAAATACATCAATCATTGATGCAAGCACAAACAAAACCATAAAGAGAGATCTTTGTGGTTTTGTTGTAAACAGCCATTTTACAAAATTTGACTAAATACCCTCTTTTCATCTGTGATAATGTTAAGTGATGTTAAATCAGCTGATAATTACCTGAATTTCGATTTTAATCAATATTTTCGCACATAATTTTATAACCCCTTATACCACACACGTGTCAGATAGCCTAGTCATCATTCCCACCTATAATGAAAAAGAAAACATTGAGAAAATTATCCGCAAGGTATTTAGCCTGAGTTTTTCTTTTGATATTTTAATCATCGATGACGGATCCCCGGATGGCACAGCCGATATTGTAAAAAAACTACAACAGGAGTTCCCCGGCTTGCACATGGAACAGAGAACCGGGAAACTAGGTTTAGGCACAGCTTATATTCACGGCTTTAAATGGGCATTACAGCATTCCTATGCCTATATATTTGAAATGGATGCAGATTTCTCTCACAATCCCGATGACCTTTTTAAACTTCGCGAAGCCTGTGTAAATGGTGGAGATGTTGCTATCGGTTCAAGATATGTAAGAGGAGTTAATGTGGTTAACTGGCCGATGAGCAGAGTACTGATGTCTTACTTTGCTTCTATGTATGTAAGATTCATCACGAGAATCAATATTCAGGATGCTACAGCTGGATTTAAATGTTATAAACGGATTGTATTGGAAACTATTCCTTTTGACAAGATTAAGTTTGTAGGCTATGCATTTCAGATCGAAATGAAATTTACAGCGATAAAATATGGCTTCAATGTAGTGGAAGTACCCATTATATTTACAGACAGAACGGAAGGAACCTCAAAAATGAGTACAAGGATTTTCAGAGAAGCATTTGTAGGAGTTATACAGATGAAGATAAGCAGCTGGTTCAGAGATTACAAAAGAGTTTCTTAATCTCTCTTTGAGAACCCATTTAAGCCTCTTTTCCTTTATTGCTCCGCATCATCTCAGAGAAAGTCTGCTGCTTATCCATAGCGATAACAATCTGAGTGAGACGCTTAATACGGGTAGGTTCGGTTTTGGCACTATTGAGCCAGGTGATATAATAGTTTTGATGAGATTTGGGCAATTTCAGGAAATTCTCCAGACAATACCTTTCATCAAGCAGACATAGTTCCAGATCTTCAGGCATTTCAATCCTGAAGGTTTTATCTTCTGCTAACTCCAGACGGAGCATTGCTCCCTCTTCTTTTTTCAGTTGTTTACGCAAATTCGCATTTAGGGCCAGAATGTAATCTCCCTCCCCCATTGGGATAAGAGACAGCCCTTTTACTGGCACGGTATCAAGAAACCCCTCGACACGAAAGCTTTTCCGGTAATCCTTCTTTATCTGAGCAGCTATTTCCATTGGAATTACGACGTAAGTCCAGCCGGTTTTTTCACCCATTTTAGAGAACCGTTCTATTTCGGCTTCAAAAGTTATCATTCACCCTCTGTTTTTTTTAAATTGATATATACTTTTCATCCACTAATCAAATTCAGACTATCCATTTAAAGATAAAGAATTTTTAAAATTTCTCTTCCACCCCAAGTCCAAATAGAGCGAAATCATATTTTACAGGGTCCAGCGGATCAAATTTACTAAGCTCAGCAGTAAGCTCTACAGCAGTTCTCCAATCAGTCTGTTTACGCGTAATCAGATCAAGACGACGGGCAACACGGTCTACATGTACGTCACATGGGCAGATCAGATCTGCAGGAGAGATTGTATTCCAGAGACCAAAGTCCACACCGGTCTGATCCTTACGTACCATCCAGCGTAAAAACATATTCAGTCTTTTGCAGGTGGACTTCTGAAGTGGCGAAGAGATATGTTTTACCGTCCGGCGGGGAGAATCCGGGAGACTAAAAAAATAACTGCGAAAATGATTAAGGGCATTTTCAGCAGTGAAATTTTCCTGATGACTGAAATTATCAGGAAGAAAAGCTGTTTCCAAACTATCGGAAACCGTATAATGATGTTTAAAGAATGAAATAAAATATAACAGATCAGTATCGTTAAATGTCCTGTGTTTAAAGTTCAGTAAACGACGCAGGTCTTCATCACCGTGATACAGCATAAAGTTGTAAGGCTCATTATCCATACGTTCAAACAGATCAGTACATTTATTGATAATCGTCTTTCTTTGTCCCCAAGCCAAAATTGCCGCAAAGAATGCAGCAATTTCTATATCCTGTTTTTTAGAAAAACGATGTGGAATACAAATCGGATCATTAGTAATAAAGTCTGGCTTGTTATATTGAGCCACTTTAATATCCAGGAAGTCCTTGAGTTCTAAAAATTCCAATGGGTTTTATTTATAGAAGCCAGTTTAATCTCCCTGAAGATTTTAAACTGGCTCATTGTGTATAATTATGACATGAATATCAGATACCTGATTATTCAATATTTCACTGCTTCCAGGAGGTGATCCTGTCTAGCTTAATGCCTGTGCCAGATCTGCTAAAAGATCATCAATATCTTCTACCCCAACACTTAAACGCAACAGGTTATCAGTCACACCAACTTTTTCACGCTCTTCTTTAGGAATAGAACCATGAGTCATTGTAGTCGGGTGATTAATCAAAGACTCTACCCCACCTAATGATTCTGCCAATGTAAATACCTTGAAAGAAGATGCTACTCTGAAAGTTTCTGCCAGATCTGCTCCTTTTAACGTGATAGAAACCATTCCACCAAAACCACGCATTTGTTTTTTTGCGATGTCATGGTTAGGATGATCCTCAAAACCAGGCCAGTAGATTTTATCAATTTTAGGATGGTTCTTAAGAAAATGCGCTACCTTCTCGCCATTTTCACAATGTGCTTTCATCCGCAGGTGCAGGGTTTTAATTCCTCTTAAAACAAGAAACGCATCCTGAGGACCTGGTGTTGCTCCGCATGCATTGTAGATAAACCAAAGATCTTTATATAACTGATCATCGTTTAATAGCAATGCACCCATAACAACATCTGAGTGACCACCAATATATTTGGTAACTGAGTGCATTACAATATCAGCTCCAAGATCAATCGGGTTCTGTAAATACGGTGAAGCAAAAGTGTTATCCACTGTAAGGATCAATCCCTTTTCTTTAGTAATCTTAGCTACGCCCTCAATATCGATAATCTGCATAGTTGGATTTGTAGGTGTCTCAATCCATACCAGTTTGGTTTTATCATTGATATACGGCAGCATATTTTCTGGTTTTGATAAATCCAGGAAATGAAACTTAATACCATATTTAGCATATACTTTAGTAAAGATACGATACGATCCTCCGTAAAGATCATTACCGGTAATAACCTCATCTCCTGGCTGCAATAAACGCATTACAGTATCAGTAGCCCCCATACCTGAAGAGAAAGCCAAACCATATTTAGCATTTTCCAGGGCAGCAAGACAATTTTCCAGTGCCTGACGGGTTGGGTTTGTACCTCTCGAATATTCAAACCCCTGATGATCACCCGGCGCTTTTTGCCAGTAAGTAGAGGTCTGATAAATCGGAGTCATTACCGCTCCTGTTGTTGGATCAGGTTCCTGACCTGCATGTATAGCTTTCGTTGCAAATTTCATGTTGCTCTTTTTTAAATTTTCTGATGCCGTAGCTTAGTAAGCACGGGCGAATAAAACACGTTGAACAGATGGTTTACCTGAGTAAATACAAATCCCGTCTTCTAACTTATTATCTAACGGAATACATCTGATTGTAGCCTTCGTTTCTTCTTTTATTTTTTGCTCTGTTTCCGGAGTACCATCCCAATGTGCTGAAATAAATCCGCCTTTACCGTCTAAAAGCTCTTTAAACTCAGCATAAGTATCAGCAATAGTAATATGCTCTTTTCTGTAATCAAAAGCTTTTTTATAGATATTCTCCTGAATTTCATCCAGCAACTGAAGAATATATGTATCCAGACCTTCCTGACTTACTGTCTTTTTCTCTCCTGTATCTCTTCTTGCTAATTCTACAGTGCCATTTTCCATATCCCGGCCACCAATAGCCAGACGAACCGGTACACCTTTCAATTCGTATTCTGCAAATTTGAATCCCGGACGTTGAGAATCCCTGTTGTCATATTTTACTGAGATACCTAATTTTTTCAATTTTGGTGTCAGTTCATTAACATAAGCAGAAATGTTATCAAAATCTTCATCATTTCTGTAAATAGGCACTATAACTACCTGTATCGGCGCTAACATTGGAGGAAGAACCAATCCCTGATCATCACTATGTGCCATAATCAATGCACCGATCATACGGGTAGATACCCCCCATGAACTTGCCCATACATGATCAATTTTTCCTTCTTTGTTGGTAAACTTTACATCGAAAGCTTTAGCAAAATTCTGTCCTAAAAAGTGAGAAGTACCTGCCTGTAAAGCCTTGCCATCCTGCATTAATGCCTCTATACAATAAGTATCCAGTGCACCTGCGAAACGCTCATTAGCCGTTTTCACACCTTTTACGACTGGCAAAGCCATCCATTTCTCAGCGAAATCTGCATATACTTCAAGCATCTGTTTGGTTTCAGCAACTGCTTCTTCAGAAGTAGCATGAGCAGTATGACCTTCCTGCCATAAAAATTCTGTCGTACGCAGAAAAAGACGTGTACGCATCTCCCATCTTACCACATTTGCCCATTGGTTAATCAATAAAGGTAAATCACGGTAAGACTGCACCCATCCTCTGAAAGTGTTCCATATAATGGTTTCAGAAGTTGGTCTTACAATCAGTTCTTCTTCTAATTTAGCTTCAGGATCAACAATAATATTGCCCTCTCCGTCATTTTTAAGACGGTAATGTGTCACAACTGCACATTCTGTCGCAAAACCTTCTACGTGCGCCGCTTCCTTAGAAAAAAATGACTTAGGAATGAATAAAGGAAAATAGGCATTACTGTGCCCCGTATCTTTAAATTTCTGATCCAAAACAGCCTGCATTTTCTCCCAAATGGAATAGCCATAGGGCTTTATAACCATACATCCTTTTACCGCGGAATGTTCTGCCAGATCGGCTTTCATAACAATGTCGTTATACCACTGGGAATAATCCTCGTTTTTACTTGTAATACCTTTGCTCATAACTGTTTGGAACGTTTATTGTGTTAAATAACTTGCATGCTAGGCTACAAATTTATAAATTTATGCCTACAAAAAAACTGTTTACACACACAAAGAACTCACATATTATGAAACCTAACCATTTATTTTCCAGCATGCTGGTTGTAGCGGCACTCGCCGTCTCCTCCTGTTCTGCTCCTCAAATGGCCCAGCAAACTCGTCATAATGACGACGTTTACGGATCAACCGCAAGGGCGGTAGAGTATACTGCCCCCGAGCGTACCTATTCATCACAATCAGTAAATGACGGATATAATGATGGTGATGATTATTATGGCAGCAGTGATTTATATGCTGACATGGATTATTCTTCACGTATCAACAGATTTTATTACGGCAGTCCATACAGAGGCTACTATGATCCTTTCTATTATGATGGGTTTTATGGTGGCGGATATGGTTACTCTCCTTATTACTCAGGTTTAGGCTTTGGATTAGGGTTTGGTAATGGCTATTACGGCAGTTCATGGGGTTTAGGCTTTGGATATGGCTGGGGTAGCGGATTTTACTCTCCTTTCTATTCTCCCTGGGGATGGGGCGGTGGTTACGGCGGCCTGTGGGGCGGTGGCTATTATGGTGGTGGATTATGGGGCGGCGGCTACTGGGGTGGCGGTTATTATGGCGGAGGCTATTATGGCAGACGTTATAACAGTACTTACGCACCAAGAAACGCCAGAGGAAGTGATAACTACAACTACGGAAGAGGTAACTACAACGGTTCCGGTGCAAGAGGATATGACGCTAACGGCAATTCTTTACCAGGCAGAAGATCATCACGCGGTGACGGATCATCAGGATATAATAACGGATCATCAAGTTACAACAGAGGCTATAACGCAAGAAGTAATGGTTACGGTACTTCCAGATCTTCTTCTCAATCTTCTACAAGACCAGACAGATCACGGAGCTACACTCCTCAAAGGAGTTCTGAAAGATCTTCTTATACCCCATCTTACTCAGGCGGCAATTATGGCGGCGGCGGTGGCGGAAGAACTGGTGGCGGCGGCGGCGGTGGTGGTCGCGGAGGACGTGGTAATTAATAATCTAACATTGTAAATGAAAAAATTCGTACAACTCCTGGTGGTAGCTATAGTAGGTACTACAGGTAATATTTATGCTCAAAATGGCACATATGCAGGTGATGCATTAAGATTCTCCCGCACTGATTATGGTAGTTCAGCAAGATTTAAAGGCTTAGGTAATGCACAAATAAGTTTGGGTGGTGATATCAGCTCAATTGGTGGTAACCCTGCCGGATTGGGTATGTTTACCCGTTCTGAATTTAGCGTTACTCCTGAATTCAACAATACCAAATCTGATGCAAGCTTTCTTGGCCAAAACACAAAAGACACTAAAAACCGCTTAAACCTTAATCAGGCAGCTGTTGTCTGGTACAATCCTGTTGTCAGACCAAAAGGATCTAATTTAAATAAGGGAGTGCTTAGTGTGGTTTGGGGAATAGGTTTTAACAGAAATAATGATTTCGGAGGTAACTTTAGCTATGCAGGAACAAACAATAACAGTTCAATGGCAGATGCTTTTGCAGAAAGAGCCAATGGCGTTCGGGAACCTGATTTAGCCGGAGCTCCGGGTATGGCGTTCGATAACTATCTGATCGATCAGAAAAGTGGTGATAACCTTTCTTACGTACCTGCAACCAGCCAGACCAATAAACAGAGTAAAAGTGAAAGCAGAGTAGGATCAACTTCTGAGCTTAATTTCTCCGGAGCTATAAACATCTCCAACCAGCTGTACCTGGGTGCAAGTATCGGCTTTGTCAATATGCGTTATATTAATGATGGAGTTTATACAGAACAGGGAACAATCATTAATACACTGGCTCCGGGAGCACCTGTACCAGCCCGTCCAAATATTCAGGTTGGCAGAAACTATGACCTGGCCTATTCAACCAGTCAGCATACAACAGGATCCGGGATTAACGGTCGTATAGGTATCATCTACAAACCAATTAATGAAGTAAGACTTGGTGCTACTTTTCAGGCTCCGACCTGGATGCACGTAGAAGAAGATTATGCAGAAGTTTTAAATACCCGTTTCTCTCAGGGCGGAGCAGTAGTAGATACCCGTCTTAATAATGTATACAACAGTAATTTCAATTATAATCTGCGTACTCCATATAAAGCATCTTTTGGAGGTAGCGTAATTATAGCACAAAATGGATTAATCAGTGCTGATATTGATTACGTTGATTATAAGTCAACTAAACTTTCTGTAAGTGATGGCTATTCTGCACTGATCGGAGAGAATAATGACTATATCAAACAGAATTATAAAAGTGCTGTTAACTACAGAATCGGTGGTGAATACAGAATTGACAACTTTAGTCTGAGAGCAGGTTATGGTTTAAATGGTACTCCTTATAAAAGCGATGATAAAAACGTATTTGATGTAAAATATTATTCAGGAGGTTTAGGTTACCGCGTTAATCAGTATTATGTGGATGTAGCTTATCAGCGTACAGAAACTACCAATACTTTTGCACCATATGAGCTTAATAATTTCTCAGAGCCAATAGCAACAGCTAAGGTGGCCAGAAATAATGTCTTTTTAACTGTGGGAGTTAAATTCTAATCCCTAAAGTTCTTATCAAAAAGGCCCCTTCCCGAAATTCGGAAAGGGGCCTTTTTGATTTAATCATATTCTCTTCCTGGCTTATGCAGAACACATAAACCGAATTCCTATTTACAGTTTAAGTTTAAACCTGTCAATATTAGCTTCAACCGCAGCATCTTTAATGAGTTCAGGCGCATGATGAGGTTTTTTCCTTGCATCGATAATTAACGGCCCCGTGCAACCCCAATGTTTGTCTTTGGTAAACTCACCTATTCCGTGAATGTCAGCCGCCGGATTACTTCTGGTAAAGGTTACCCAAACGAAATTATTAATATCAGCTGCAGTAAATGAGGCATCGTCGCATAATACAATCAAAACAATTCCATCAAGTATACTATCTCTTAACTGAGTATTCAGTGCCGCAACTGAAACCCTGGCTTCTTCAGGTGTGGTATAAGCACCTGCTGTGATTGCTATTACCCCTGGCATAACAAAATGAGGTGCTTCCAGCGAAGATGGCAAACTGAAACCTGCCGGCAATTCTTTAGCTAATTCTCTTCTGATTTCTCCGGCGGCGGCTAGCACTACTTTTGAACCGCTATTTAATCCTCCCCCACTGTAATCAAGCGTATCAATTGTGGTCTCCGTATAAAAATGCAAATCTCTCTTTAAATCAATACGGGATAATATATGTGTCAGAAAAGCTTCTATATCATGTGTATTCAACTGTTCGTTATCTTCACGTGCAGCAATAAGAACATACTTGGCAAGACTTAACTGATTTTTACCTAAAATATGATTGGCAATAGTCAGAATTTCCTGTGGTCTGCGTTCATTAAGGAACGGCGTGTATCGCTCACTGCCAATAGCAAATAATAAAGGATGTACCCCAGCTGCATCAACCGCGTTCACCTCTTTTAAACCATGTATTTCCTGTGGCAATGCCGATCCGGCAATTTCATGAATTAATGCTCCAAAACTGGTGTCTTCCTGTGGCGGACGTCCAACTACAGTGAATGACCAGATGGCATCTTCCTTATGATATACATTATGGACCTTCATTAAAGGAAAAGGATGAGTCAGGCTGTAGTAACCCAAATGATCTCCAAATGGTCCCTCCGGTTTATTTTCCTGCGGATACACTGTTCCTGTAATGATAAAATCAGCATCGGCAGACAGGCAAAATCCCTCTTCATCATAAAAATAACGAAAACGACGATTACCTAATGCACCTGCAAATGTCATCTCAGACAAACCTTCAGGTAAAGGCATAACTGCTGCAAGTGGATGTGAAGGTGGCCCGCCTACAAAAATACTTACCTTCAAAGGCACTCCTTTTGCATTCGCCTTAGACTGATGAACCCCTATCCCTCTATGGATCTGATAATGCAATCCGATCTCTTTATCTTTTATATAATCATTTCCTGCCAGCTGAATACGATACATACCCAGATTAGCATTCATTATCCCTGGTTTATTTACATCCTCTGTATAGACCTGCGGCATAGTCACAAAAGGGCCTCCATCCATAGGCCAGTTTACAATCTGTGGCAGCTGACTGATAGTTGTTTTCTTAAATGCAGATTTAAACAGGTGCTGCTGCATAGGCAGCGCTGAAAATGCGGTCAAACCAGCTCCGGCAAACTTAAAAGGATTCTTTAACGCTTTCATAGGATCAGAGCGAAGATCCACCAGCTGACTTACCCGGGGTAAGCTGTCACGGAACATGAATTTAGATCTTTCCAGCGTTCCAAACAGATTAGAAACTGCCGGAAACGGGCTGCCTTTGACATTTTCAAAAAATATCGCCGGCCCCTTTTGCTCATACACCCGAAGATGTATAGCGGCCATTTCCAAATAAGGATCTACTTCTTCTTTGATCCGGAGCAAATGACCATGTTTTTCTAAATCAGCCACACATTCGGCTAAACTTTTATATCCCATCAGGATCAAAGGTATTAAGATTTCTGGTTTGTAGCCCCCATTAAAACAGAAAAAACCATGTTTTCACATGGTTTTACAATAGAATTATGAAGAGCTTATGCCCAATTATTTTTTGCCTGCAAATGAGCGTAGCATCCAGGTAGTTTTCTCTTTAAACTGCATGAAACGGTTTACCATATCGTTACTTCCATCATCACCAGCAGCAGCAGTAGCATCCAGCAGTTCACGTTCTAACTGAATTAAATGAGCCATATCTTCTAATATAGCATCAACCATTGCCAGATCCTGCAAACCTATAGTATTTAGTTCTTTAATACCTGATTCCTTAATATAATCAGCAAAACGGCTATGAGGTGGTTTTCCTAAAGTTAAAACACGTTCTGCGATTTCATCAATAGTCAGTTGTGCATTGGTATATAGTTCTTCGAATTTAAGATGCAGTGTAAAAAAATTCTGTCCCTTAACATTCCAGTGACATCCTCTTAGCTTTTGATAATGAATATGATAGTTTGCAAGATAATCATTCAATAGATCCACTACTGGTTTAACTTGTTTCTCACTCAAACTAATTTCTTTTGCGTCCATAATGTATTTTTTATTTAATATTGGGGTTGTTAATCTATAATAAAAGAACAACTGCAGAACGCAAATGGTTTTGAAAAAAAACTATATGATACAATAGAGACATATATATCGTCGTTTTATATTCAAAATTGAGGCTCTTATATATTATTCGTATAATTGCCTACTTAATCACTCACAAGAACGTTAATGCAAAAATATTATATACCGTTATTATTTGGCCTTTTCCTCAATTTATCTGCAGTAAAGGCCGATAATCTAAGAGATTCAATAGGTGTTGAGAATCTACATGGCAAAAAACTTATTTTACACCAGGTCGTTGCAAAGGACACTTATTACTCCCTGGGCAGAAGATATAATGTTAGTCCAAAAGACATTATCGCTTATAACGAGAACAAATTCCTCTCTATCGGAGTTTTGATCAAAGTACCAACAAACATCCCTTTTTCAGGACCAGTTGCTGCCACACCGGTAAAAACTGAAGTAACCAAACATACTGAACCTGTTAAACAGGCAGTTGTAGTAAATAAACCAGCAGAAAATACCGCTACTGATCAAGGTAATTCAGAATTTACTGAACATGCCGTTCAGCCTAAAGAGAATTTAATGATGCTTGCCAGACAATATGGCACCACAGTAGCTGATATTAAACGGATCAACGACCTTAAAACTATAAATCTTAAGATCGGACAGATTCTAAAAATGCCTGTAAAGGCCGGAGGAGAAACTGCTTCATCAACTCCGCTGCAAAAAACACCTGTACAGACAACACCGGTTCAAACTGCTCAGACAAATCCTGCAGTAACTACTCCGGCGCATCCAACACCTCCGCCAGTACAGGTTCCCGTTCAGGAGAAAAAACCTGAAATTGTAAAAAAACAAGAAACACCTGTTGTTAAAACGGAACCGGTAGTTCTGGCCCGTCAGGAAAGCCCGGACAAAAATCAGTTCCTGGAACATATCGTTGCATCTAATGAAACGATGTATTCCATAGCAACAAAATATAACCTGACACTTGATCAGTTAAAAGCAAAAAACAACCTGACAACAAACTCTCTCTTTGTTGGTCAGAAATTACTGATAAACGGGCAGTATCCTGTTAAAGCTGAGCGAAATAGCAATGAAGACACCAAAGATGCAGATACCATAGAATCTGTTAAAAACCCCTCTTTGAGGCTTCCGGCAAGCCGTTACGGACTGAGCCAGATGGATGAAAAAGGTGCTGGCGTCTGGATCACAGATAAGGATCTTGACCCGTCAAAAATGCTGGTATTACATCGCTCTGCACCTATCGGAACTATCATGAAAATTACCAATCCGATGAGTAACAGATCTACTTTTGCGAAGGTTGTTGGTAAATTTACTGAGAATGAGTCCACAAAAGATGTTATTATTGTAGTCACAAAAGCGGTAGCTGATGCATTGGGCGCATTGGATAAAAGGTTTTTGTGCAATTTAACGTACAGTGGACAAGCGAATGAACAATAACAAACCCTATATAATAGGTGTTGCTGGAGGCAGTGGTTCGGGAAAAACATTCTTTTTAAAGTGTTTTCTCCACCATTTCAGTACAGAGGAAGTATGTTTAATCTCCCAGGATGATTATTACAAACCAATTGGTGAACAAAAGGTAGATGAAAACGGATGGGTCAACTTTGACCTCCCTGAAGGAATAGATGACACCAAATTATTGGAAGACTTAAAATTGCTTATTGATGGTCAGTCAATTTCAAGAAAAGAGTATACTTTTAATATCAACGAGGAGAGTGCACGTTTAATGAATATTACAAGTGCACCGATTATCATTGTAGAAGGATTATTTGTATTCCATTATCCGGAATTATCTCAGTTATTCGACCTTAAAATATTCATGGATGCAGATGAAGAAATTACGCTTAACCGCAGAATCTCAAGAGATGAGATAGAACGTGGTTATACCCGTGACATGGTTATGTATCAATGGGTTAACCACGTTATGCCTGCTTATAAACAATATCTGCTTCCTTACAAGGAATCCTGTCAGAAAGTTATCATTAACAATAAACATGTGGCTGAAGATATTATCACCACTTCTAAAGAGATATCAGACGAATTAAAAGAAACTATACTGACCTTAAAGAGATCAGTTTAAATCCATTTCTTTCACATCTGCCTCAGCGAATAACTTTCCTGAGGTAGATTGTTTAATAAAGTCAACACTCACCCCTGGTGCTCTTTCTATCAATCTGAAACCACCTTCCGGTAAAACATCCAGAACAGCTAACTCAGTTACTACCTTTCTGATACAATTCACACCTGTCAGTGGTAAGGTACATTTCGGAAGCAGCTTGCTTTCTCCTGCCTTATTAATATGCTGCATAGCTACAATAATATTTTTGGCCGAAGCAACTAAATCCATAGCTCCTCCCATCCCCTTCACCATTTTCCCGGGAATCTTCCAGTTCGCGATATCACCATTCTCAGAAACTTCCATTGCACCGAGTATAGTCAGGTCAATTTTCTGGCTTCTGATCATCCCAAAGCTCATTGCTGAGTCAAAAATAGAAGAACCAGGCAAGGTAGTAATCGTTTGTTTTCCAGCATTGATCATGTCCGGATCTTCCTCCCCTTCAAAAGGGAAAGGCCCCATACCCAGCAGACCATTTTCTGACTGCAGCACTACATTAACTCCATCAGGGATATAATTTGCTACCAGTGTTGGAATACCAATTCCTAAATTCACATAGTAACCGTCTCTTATTTCTTTAGCGATGCGTCTCGCAATTCCGTTCTTATCTAACATACAATATCTGATTGGTTAATTACGCGGTCTGATCGTGCGCTGCTCTATTCTTTTTTCGTAATCTTTACCCTGAAAAATACGGTGTACATAAACTCCAGGGGTATGAATATGATCAGGATCAAGTTCACCCGGCTCTACGAGCTCCTCTACTTCAGCAATGGTAATTTTTCCGGCCATAGCCATTACAGGATTAAAATTACGGCTTGTGGAACGGAAAACAAGATTACCGGCAGTATCACCTTTCCATGCTTTTACAATGGCAAAATCTGCTTCAAAAGCATACTCCATCAGGTAATCCTTTCCGTTAAAGTTTCTGACTTCCTTGCCTTCGGCTACTTCAGTACCTACACCGGCAGGAGTATAAATTACCGGCATCCCATAACCAGCTGCCATACAACGGGTAGCTAATGTACCCTGAGGAATTAATTCGACTTCTAGTTCTCCGCTCAGTAACTGGCGTTCAAATTCTGCATTTTCTCCTACATAAGAAGAAATCATTTTTTTTACCTGGCGGGTTTTCAGCATCAGGCCGATTCCAAAATCGTCGACACCTGCATTATTAGAAATACAGGTAAGTTCCTTAACGCCTTTCTTTACCAATGCAGCAATACACTTTTCAGGAATACCACACAGGCCGAAACCACCAAGCATAATCGTTTGTCCGTCTATAATATCGCGGATTGCTTCATCGGCATCCGCTACTCTCTTATTGATCATATATTTGGTTTGATCGCTAAATTATAGATAAAAACAGGCCCGGCAAAATATTAATGATTTATTAATATTTTTTATTACACTGATCTGTTTAGGAACAATTTCGTACAATTGTCAAAGAAACCAGCAAAGCTCAGCCAATTAAATCAGCCACAGTCTTTAAAAAATTCAAGATGGGATATTTCAAAATACTACCGTTCCTGCTACTTAGCCTTTTCTCTTTTAATACTTCTGCACAGCAGAAATCCAGCTCATATATTAAAGATCAGAAAACAGGCTGTCGGATTGTGGATGAAAATAATTCACCCGAAATCAGTATCACCTGGACCGGAGCCTGCAAAGACAATTTTGCAGAAGGTTATGGGATTTTAACCTGGTACACACTCCATAAAGAGAGTACAAAATATGTGGGAATGCTGCATAAAGGAGAATTGAATGGTAAAGGAAAATTCACATTTCCGGACACGCAGTTCTCACTGGAAGGAAATTTCGTTAATGGAATTATGGAAGGAAAAGGCAGAACCACCTTTGCCACAGGACTTAAAATGGATGGAACTTTTTCAGATGGCCGTTTTTTCATCCTGGATGAACCCTACCTGAGTAAACTTAAAAACAATAAGACTTCGCTAACTGACAGCACAGCAATCTATATCAATGAAGGGACACAAAATCCACTGTTCTATTACAGTTTGCTACCCGAAGGATCGGTTAAAAGCACACTGGTTTTACTACCCAGCAGTGGTGAACTTGTTGAAAATGTGATTAATTGTAATAAGCAGCTCATCCAGCTGGCTACCCGGCAGAACATACTGGTTATTGTTCCTTCCATTAACCATGACCGTGGTATGGATGATGATCAATTAGCTTTAAATTTTTTAAATACTGTTTTTAAAGAGGTTATAACTAAATACACTGCCCCGTCAGATAAATTTGTACTGAGTGGTTTTTCCAACGGAGGTATGATTGCTTTGAGATATACAGAACTGGCCAGGGAAAACCGCAGTCGGACTACAATAGTACCTTGTGCAGTTTTAGGCGTTGACCCACCCGTAGATATTGCAGAGCTTTATAATTCATCCAGAAGAGACTTAGCCATGAACGAAGGCAGAGCAGGCCTGACTCCGGCTAAACAGAATGGACTAAGAGAAGCAAAATTCATTGTAGATTTCTATGATAAAACTTATGGAGGTCCGCCAGAAAAATATCCCGAACAATATAGCAAACGGTCTATATTTTCAAGATCACAAAGAGACGGTGGTAATGCAAAATATCTGATTGATGTCCCGGTAAGAATCTGCTCTGATCCTGATATCTTATGGGCAATCAAAGAAAGAAACCGGGATTATTTTGACATGAACGCAGCGAGTTTATCCGCCATGATTAATATATTAAAATTACAGGGCAATCAGCGGGCAGAATTCGTACCAGCCATTGGCAAAGGATACCGGTTAGATGGGACAAGACATCCGCATTCCTGGTCTATAGCAGATCCTCAGGACTGCATTCAATGGATAAAAGAAGTAACCAGGTAAATTATCGCGCAGAAATTTCTATGATCTGGTCATTTGTTCCATTGCTGGTTGCAACGTATACTTTTCCTTCCGGTGACTGACAGATTGCTCTTAACCTGCCAAACTGGTTTTGCAGAAAATCTCTGGCCGCAGTAATCTTACTACCCCCTTCATCCAGTTTAAGCTGTAAAAGTCTGGATCCTTTAAGCGCAACGACCAGTAAAGAGTTTTTCCACTGCGGAATATAGTCCGAATTGTAATAAGTTAAGCCTGATGGTGCAATTGTAGGCGTCCAGTTCATCATAGGTTCGGCAATATTATTCAGGGCACAGAAGTCTTTTTCGACAGCCGTATTACAGAAGCCCTCTACATTTGACCAACCATAATTTCTGCCTTTCTGAATCAGGTTAATTTCATCATCATTATCAGGCCCGTGTTCAGAAGAATACAATTTGTTATTGGCTTGTACCAGTCCCTGGGGATTACGGTGTCCATAAGTCCACAGTGGGTTATTTGGCAAAGGATTATCAGACGGAATAGAGCCGTCCAGATTCAGCCTTAATATTTTCCCGGATAAACTACCTGTATTCTGTGCCTGAGCTGCTGCATTGGCATCACCTGTGGTGATTAGCAATTTAAGATCCGGAGTAATCAGTAACCTGGAGCCATTATGTATGGAAGATGCTGGAATCTGATCCAGTAAAACCAGCGGCGCAACAAATACACCGTTATTAAAAGTAAAACGAACTACTTTCCCTTTATAACTATTACCTGAGCCATAATCATAAACTACGTAAACATAAGGATTACTGCTGAACTGCGGATGTAATGCCATTCCCAGCAATCCACCTTCTCCCAGGCTGTTTACTTCTGCAATGGTATGTACTAAAGTGATGACCCCGTTAAGCGGGTTTAACCGGCTGATTTTACCAGCCCTTTCGGTGAACCAGATAAAATTATCTGGTCCGTATATGATCTCCCATGGAAACTTCAGGGATTGGGTAAGTACCTCCGTTTTGATATCAGCATCCGGTAATGCTCCCGGGCTCTCATTATTTGTGTTTTTTTCACATGCTGAAAGAAAAAACACAATAAAAAATAAAGTAAATATTATTTTCATATCAGGATGTTTATGTGTTATACAAGATAAACAATCCTAAATGAATTATGTTTAATTAATTGAAATACACGTAGGTAATACCATCACCACCCCGGTCTGCATGCTCATCTTCGACACGGTTTACCTGACTGTATTTTCTCAGATATTCCCGGATTAACTTTCTTAAAATGCCATCCCCTTTTCCATGAATCAATTTGATAAAAGGGAAGCCCAGCATAATAGATTTGTCCATGTATTTTTCCACTTCCTGTATTGCATTTTCTCCGCGCATTCCACGCAGATCTAGTTCTGCAGTAAAGTTTCCTATAGCTTCAGATATTCTGCCCGAGAAAGAATTGCTCTGCACTACTTTCTTAGCCTGCTTGTTGCTGATTTTCTGTACACGATCTTTCTTAACTACAGAACGCAGATCTCCTAATGCCAGGACTAAATTGCCCCGGTTGATCTCCAGTACCTGTCCCGTTGTTTCTGTATTAATCAGCTGTACCCAGTCACCAACTTCGATAGGCGTATTTGAAGGGACTGCCTTTTCAGGTTTCTTTTCTTCCTTAACCTGATGCTGTACCAAAACCTTTTGCAGATTCTGTCTCAGCTGTTTGGTCACAACTTTATCGGCCTGATTTTCTTTGATACCGGCAATTGTATTTTCAACCAGTTTATTAGCGTTTTTAATAATAGTCTGCGCCTCAAGCTTCGCTTCTTTGATCAGGGTTTTCCTGTTTTCTTCCAGAAATTGCTGCAATTCCTCATTTTCCTTAACCAGGTTCTTTACTTTATTCTGCTGCGTGGAAAGCTGAATTTTGGTATCATAAATCTGTTTCTTCTCTCTTTCCAGATCAACCAGTAAACTATCTATCCGGTTCTGGTTTGTTCCGGTCTTTTCCCGGGCCAGTGCCAGTACTTCTTTTTGCAGTCCGATATTCTGCGCAATCTCAAAAGCATAAGAACTGCCCGGTTTACCTATTTCCAGCACGTACAAAGGCTTCATTTTATCATTATCGAATAACATGGAAGCATTTTCCAGTCCCGGCGTATTCCCTGCAAATAATTTCAGGTTAGAGTAGTGCGTTGTCATCACCCCTCTTACTTTTTTATTATTCAGTACTTCCAGAACCGCTTCGGCCATTGGTCCGCCAAACTGCGGATCAGTTCCGGTACCAAATTCGTCAATCATAACCAGCGACTTTGGTGTGGCATGCGCTACGAAATAACGCATTTTGGTTAAATGCGCACTATAAGTACTCAGGTCACTTTCTATACTCTGATCATCACCGATATCGGCAAATATGTTATCAAATATTCCAACCTCACTGGATTCATGCGCAGGTATCAGCAAACCCGATTGCAGCATTAACTGCAACAAACCAACAGTTTTCATACAAACTGATTTTCCACCCGCATTGGGCCCTGAGACCAAAACAATCCTTAAATTTTCATTCATATGAATATTCAAAGGAACAACCGTTTTCTTATCTTCTTTAAAAGATAAATACAACAGCGGATGTCTTGCATTGATCAGCTTAATTCTTGGTTCTGCTACCAGTACCGGCATATCTGCTTCAACCTCAATTGCAAATAAAGCTTTAGCCCTTACAAAATCAAGTTTGGTTAAAAAGCCATGATAAGAAAGCAGCAGTGGCGTATATGGTCTTAAATCATCAGTCAGCGCAATCAGAATCCTGATAATCTCCCTTCTCTTATCAAATTCCAGGTCTCTTATCTTATTATTCAGTGTAAATACAACCTCAGGTTCCATGTACACGGTCTGTCCGCTGGCAGATTCATCATGAATGAATCCTTTGAGTTTACGCTTATTTTCAGCAAGAATAGGAATACAAATTCTGCCGTCCCTGATCGTTAAACTTCCGTCTGCTACCCAGTTGCTGGCAACAGCCTGCTTGTAAATAACGTCCATCCGTTTACGTACCTCCTGTTCACCCTTGGCAATATCACCAATGATTTCCTGTAATTTGGGCGAAGCATTTGGTTTGATTTTACCTTTAGCATCAAGAACCGTCTCTATCTTTTTAAGGATGTTTTTTTCTACTGGCAAATGCTCAAAAAGAGCTTCCAGATTTGGGTAAACATCTTTTCTTTCGTCAAAAAAACGCAGTACCGAAAAAACCGTTTGCAAAGAAAGATAAATCTGGAACAATTCATCTTCCATGAGATAACTACCTTCCACTCTGATTTTTTCAGCGAGTGATTTAATATCAAAAAAAGTACTGATCTGCAGTGGCTCCTGGTTTTCCAGGATATTTTTAAATTCTTTAGTTTGTCTTAAAAATTTATTAATCTGATCATATTTATTCATCACCTGCATTTTGCTGACCATGTATTGTCCCATCGGACTCAGGCAATGCTTCAGGATGAGTTGTCTGACTTCAGTGAAGCCAAGTCTATCTAAACAATTATCGGGGTATATCATTATTACTTATCTTTTTAGCTGCACCGGCATCAATTCCATTTTTTGGAACAGCTGCCTGACCTGCGCGCTCTTTTAATTTTTTAGCCTCTGCTTTTTTCGCCTTTTTCAATTCCGCTACTCTGGCCAGACTATCTTTTTTAACCTTTTTGGCTGCTTCAATACGGGTCTTTTTGATCAGTGCTTCAGCTTTTGCCAGACTATCTTTTTTAGCTGCAGCCTCCCTGATCACCCTTTGCGGATCAGCTTTATCCAGGCTATCTTTTTTCGCCTTTCTGATCGCTTCAATTTTCTTTAATCTCTTAGCATTGATTTTATCCTCTTTCTCTTTTACCTTTTTAAGTTTTGCCGTAATCTTTTCATACATGACATTTAAAACCTCAGGATGATCATAATAATAGTTCATGCTTCTGGCATAAAGTGAAGAATCTATATCAAATCTCTTATAAATACCTTTATAATAAGCGGCGCTGATGTTTTTTGCAGAATCCGGTGCCGGAATAGTGGAAATATAACCGTCAGTGATGTGAATATCATATAAGACCTCTTCCATTCTCTCCGGCTGAATGATATTAGAAGGTATACCTGGCTTACATCCTCCAATGCCGATCAGCAGCAGGCAAATGCACAAAAAGTTTCTCATTGTGTATAAAACATTATTTTTTCCGTAGCTATTTGAGCTAAGGTTGTTAATTTTACCAAAAATACTGATAAATGAGCATAGCAGATAACTTATTAAAATATAAAAAGGAATTAGAAGGTGAAAATGTCGAATTAATTGCCGTATCCAAATTCAATGATGCAGCAGCAGTTCAGGAGGCATACGATGCAGGACAGCGAATTTTCGGAGAAAATATTGTTCAGGAATTAGTTGAAAAACAGGAAACTTTGCCTAAAGATATTCAGTGGCACATGATTGGTCATCTGCAAACCAATAAAGTTAAATACATCGCGCCTTTTATCAGCTTAATTCAGTCAGTTGACAGTTTGAAATTACTGGCAGAAATTAATAAACAAGCTGCAAAACAGAACAGGGTGATTGACTGTCTGCTGCAGATTTATATTGCCGATGAGGACACAAAATTTGGTCTGGATTATGCCGAGACTATTGAATTACTGAGATCAGAAGAATATCTTGCAATGAAAAATATCCGGATCACGGGTTTGATGGGTATTGCCAGTAATAATGCTACTGAAAAACAAACCAAAGATGAATTTCAGGAACTGAATGTATTGTTTGATGGTATTAAGACAAGCTTTTTCAGAAAAGAAGATTCATTCAGAGAACTGTCTATGGGAATGTCGGGTGATTATAAATTAGCGATCGAAGAAGGCAGTACGATGGTAAGAATAGGCAGTAGTATTTTTGGCGTCAGAAAAATCAAACATTATAAAGCATAAACCTAATGAATATTCAACTCAGATTTGCAGTACAAGAAGATTGCCCGCGTTTGCTGGAGCTGATTAAAGAACTGGCGGAATACGAAAAAGCACCAGAAGAAGTTACAGTTACCTTAGCAGAATTTATAGAAGCCGGATTTGGAAAGCAGCCCGTATGGAAAGCTTTTGTAGCAGAAGATGCCACAGGAATCCTTGGTTTCGCATTGTATTATACCAGATACTCTACCTGGAAAGGCTGCCGCTTATATTTAGAAGATTTTATTGTTACTGAAAGTCAGAGAGGAAAAGGATTAGGCAAACTACTGTTTGAAAGAGTCATGAAAGAGGCAAAAGACAACAATTATAACGGAATGACCTGGCAGGTACTGGACTGGAACGAACCGGCTATAAATTTCTATAAGAAATACAATGCCCATATTGAATCAGGCTGGTTAAATACTTCATTCAGTAAAGACCAGTTATAGAAACCATTCCTTATACGGAAATCAAAGATATATTGAAGCCAAGTTCCATTTTAAACAATTTCAACTAAAAATGCAGGTATTTAAATTCGGTGGCGCTTCTGTGGTAAATGCAGAAGCAGTAAAGAATCTTGTTGCAATTATTCAGCAGGCTGAAAAAGAAAATTTGCTGATCGTAATTTCTGCGATGGGCAAAATCACCAATAAATTAGAATTACTTTCCAATGCCTACATATACGGGCAGGAAAACACACATCAGTTACTGGAAGAAGTCAAAGCTTATCATTTTAATATTTTAAATGATCTTTTCAAAAATCATGACCACCCGGTATACAACGATGTTGCCAATACATTTGTAGAAATCGAGTGGCTGCTGGAAGAAGAAGCCAGTGATGCCCCGGATTATATTTATGATCAGATCGTTTCTATCGGCGAAGTCCTTTCCACTAAAATTGTAGCTGCCTATCTGAATGAAAGCGGAATCATAACTACCTGGGCAGACGCAAGAAATTTCATTAAAACAGATAACACCTACCGGGAAGGAAAAGTAGAATGGGATAAAACCGAACTGGAAATCCAGCGGAATCTTGTTCCTTTACTGAAAAAGAGCATCGTCGTTACACAAGGATTTATTGGCAGCACCAGTGAGAATTTCACAACTACTCTGGGCCGCGAAGGCTCTGATTATTCTGCTGCTATCTTCTGTGCCTGTCTGGATGCTGTTTCCTTAACAATCTGGAAAGATGTACCGGGAGTATTAAATGCTGACCCGAAATGGTTTGACGAGACCGAACGTATTCCTCAGCTTTCTTATCACGATGCAATCGAGCTTACTTATTACGGAGCCACGGTTATCCATCCAAAAACGATTAAACCACTTCAGAATAAAGATATCCCTTTATATGTAAAGTCATTTCTTCATCCAACCAACGAAGGAACAGAGATTAACAGCATCAAAAGTGCATTACCGGTACCTTCATTTATTTTCAAAGTGAATCAGGTGCTGATTTCGATTTTCCCGAAAGATTTCTCTTTCATTATTGAAGAAAATTTAAGCGACATTTTCAGCCTGTTTCATAAACACAAGGTGAAAGTAAATACGATGCTGAATTCTGCACTTAGTTTTTCAGTAAGCGTGGACCATGATGCAGAAAAAATCAACAATCTCATTGAAGAGTTATCTGTTCTGTATAAAGTGAAATATAATAAAGGACTGGAACTGGTTACTATCCGCTATTATAACCAGGATACGATTAACAGGGTAACTGTAAACAAAGATATTTTGCTGGAAGTAAAAAGCCGTCATACCTGCCAGATTGTAATGAAAGATAAATCAGCTATTGAATAAACAACTCACAGATCAGCACGTTCAGGATTATATCCAGGAGAATTTAAATGCAGATGTGCATAAAATTGCCATGGCGAAAAGCCCTTTCCCTGGCATTACGGGGAAAGAACTGGCTAATCAGATCGCTGCCAGGAAAAAGTCTGTCCGCAAATTACCTACCTGGTTTAACACCAAACTAATTTATTATCCGCCTTTACTATCTGTAGAACAATGTTCATCAGAACTCACTGCGGCTTATAAAGCAGAGCTGGCAGCTGGAAACACACTGATTGACCTGACAGGTGGTTATGGAGTAGACAGTTATTATTTCTCCAGAAAAGTGAAGACTGTCACACATTGTGAAATCAATGATGAATTATCGGCAATTGCCAGCTACAACGGAATTTTATTAAAAGAAGAAAACGTCACTTTCTTTTGCGGAGATGGTATTGAATTTTTAAAGCAGACCACTCAGGAGTTTGACAGCGTCTATATTGATCCTGCCAGAAGAAGCAGTTCAGGTAAAGTTTTTATGCTGAAGGATTGCACACCAAATGTGGTGGAAAACCTGGGTCTGTTATTAGTTAAAGCCAAACGGATATTAATCAAAACCGCACCCCTGCTTGATCTTAGTGCCGGTCTTAAAGAATTAAAACACGTAGCCGAAATACATATTGTCAGCGTTAAAAATGAATGCAAGGAATTGATCTGGGTGATAGAAAGAGCTTTTGAAGCCTCCACAAAGATTGTTTGCACAACTTTAAATGCAGAGCAGAAACAATTCAGCTTTGCCATGGGCGATGAAGAACCTGCAAACATCACTGGAACTATTATTCCCGGACAGTATTTATATGAACCTGACGTAGCCCTTTTAAAAAGCGGAGCTTTTAATCTGATTGCTCAAAGATATGGATTACAGAAATTCCATCAGCAGACCCAATTATATACAGCTGCTGTTATTCATCCGGAGTTTCCGGGAAGGATCTTTAAAATCGATGAAGTAGTGTCTGCAGCAAAAATCAAAAAAGAGAAAAATCTGATTGGGAATGTCATTGTCAGGAATTATCCCGATAAAGCAGCAGCTCTTGCAGACAAGTATCAGATTAAGCCCGACGACACCAGTTTTATGATCTTTACGCAAAGCAGCACAGCTGGTAAAGTGATTATCAGAGGGACAATTATACAGCATTATTAATACAAAAAGCCCCCCGCTTGCGGGAGGCTTCAGCCAGTCTTACAGACAATGGATTATACCTTCTTCACGTTTACGGCCTGTAAACCTTTCTTTCCTTCAGTGACGTCAAATTCTACATTATCATTTTCCTGAAGACTCTCAATACCGCCTACAACATCTTTGAAATGGACAAAAATATCCTTGTTTCCTTCGTAGATTATAAATCCATAACCTTTCTGCGTGTTAAACCATTTTACTTTTCCGGTACTCATAATATTCAAGTATAAAAATTAATATTTCTTTAAATTATCAATTATATCAAATTTAAAGAAAAGCATCTGGTATTTAAAATTATTTATTGGGTTGAGGAGTAGTTCTCAGATAAGGTTTGATAACTTTGTGACCCTTAGGAAATTTTGCTGGAATATCTTCTGTTTTAATACTGTTCATGACTACCACATCTTCTCCATCTTTCCAGTCAGCCGGCGTAGCTACACTATATTTAGCTGTAAGCTGCAGCGAATCAATCACTCTGAGTACTTCAGTAAAATTCCTTCCGGTAGAGGCAGGATAAGTCAGCATCAGTTTAACCTTTTTATCCGGAGAAATCACAAACAGAGAACGTACAGTTAGTGTTTCAGAAGCATTAGGATGAATCATATCATACAGATCAGCAATCTTTTTATCCTCATCAGCGATGATCGGAAACTCCACATGGGTATCCTGTGTTTCATTGATATCCTGTATCCATCCTTTGTGAGATTCAACAGAGTCTACACTTAAAGCAATAACTTTAACATCTCTTTTCTCAAACTCCCCTTTTAATGAAGCTGTACGACCAAGTTCTGTGGTACATACCGGCGTATAATCCGCAGGGTGTGAAAAAATAACTCCCCAGCTATCGCCAAGAAATTCATAGAAATCTATATCACCAATTGATGTTTTAGCTTTAAAATTTGGAGCGGTATCTCCTATTCTGATACTCATAACTTATTATTTTTTTTGATTTAAAAACCGAACAATTACGCTTATTGATAAACACTACTAATATAGTAGATAATTAAACAACCTCCAACAGTCAGAAATTTAATGATCTAAATCAAACAATCCTGACCAGGCTAGGCAAACAATCTGGGCTGGAAAGATATTTCAGGAATATCAAGCCCCAATTGCTCATTAAACACTTTTATCGCATGGGTAGCCAGTAAAGGAGTATCCAGTTCATCGTGCTGATGCAGAAAGAAATATATCTTTTGCAATCCTCTCTCCTGCCACGATTTAAGCCTTTCGCCCCATTCATCAATTCTGGCAAAATCACTCTTTTTGTGTGCGTGCCCATTACCTATAAATCTGATAAACACTTCCGGAATAGTCACTTCCATATGAACCAGATCCCTTCTTCCGCTCACATCAGTAATTACAGCTCCTTTATTTGTTGCTGTTAAGAGCTCAAAAACCTGCTGTCTGACTACAAGATCAGCAAACCACTGCTCATGTCTCAATTCAACATAAACAACAGGATCTTTGGGTAATGATTGAAGATAATCTGCCAGCAAAGCCTGATTTTTGACGCCAAAGCTCTCGCTTAACTGCAAAAAACACGGCCCCAGATTTTCACCAAATTCTGCCATTGCTTTAAAATATTCTGCTGTAGCTTGTGCTGATCCTTTCAATCGCTGATCATGACTGATAATTTTTGGAAATTTAGGACAAAATAAAAAGTCACCGGCAGCATTGTCATTCACCTGCTTTTTCCATTTGCGTACAGACTCAACAGAAGGAATCTGATAATAAACAGCATTCAATTCTATAGCATTAAAATGTTTGGCATATTCATCCAGAAAATTGGCTTCTTTAGTTTTAGGCGGATAGATGAGTCCTAACCATTCCTTTCTGCCCCATTTGGCACATCCGATAAAGACTTTTGCCTTCTGGTTACTTTTACTGTTTAAGATCTTTTGAGTTTGCTTTCCGTCTTCAGGCAGGGTGAAGTCGATGTCATTAACCTGCTCCGGATTTACTTTTCCAAATTCCATAAGATTCGCTTTAAAAACAAAACCCCGAAACAAGCATTATGTTTCGGGGTTTTTAAAAAAAGCGTTTCGCTTAATTGTATACTTTGATCATATAGACGTAGTTTTCAATTTTGTCTATCTGTTTAGTTCTGTTCAGACCCTGAAGCGGGTTCTTTTTAGCAAACACAACTTTCTTTCCCAATGAATCCTGAGGAATTGCATTCAGTGCTTCCAGAATGTATTTGGATTTAATGGCGAATGTTGCACCATCTACCTGATTTTCCTTCGCAGTGATCACACCAATGATGTTTCCATAATTATCCAGTAACGGACCACCACTGTTTCCCGGGTTAATTGGAATAGAAACCTGGTATTGCGTAGTATCACCAACATGACCGGTTTTTGAACTGATATAACCTTCACCTAAAACCGCATCATCTTTAGGATAACCTAAAGTATAGACATTTTCACCCATTCCAATACTGTTTTTCTTCAGTTTGTAAGGGATTGATGCCAGTGGTGTAAATGATTCATCATTGATTTTCAGGATAGCAATATCATACTGCGGATCACGGTAAACTACCTTAACTTTGAAAGATTCGCCTTTATTGTTCTGTACATAGACAGAATCAGCATCTCTTACTACATGATAATTGGTACAAAGATATCCGTTGGCAGTTAAAGCAAATCCGGTTCCGCCAAACTTAGCAGCATTCACATGTCCTTTTTCAGCTTTAGGACCTGAATTGATTGTTCTCACCAGTTTGTTCTGACTGTTTTTAATATTGGTGATCTCTCTGCGCATCACTTCATAAGTACCGTTCTGAAGGGTATTATGCTGTATAGAATAGATAGAGAATATAGTTAAAAGGATAAATGACGCTGCAATAGCCATTGCAGATTTATTTTTGCGCCACATATTGATAATAAACGACGGATGTGGTCTCAGCTGTTCGCTCAGTGAAGCTACATCTATACCAGCATGCGCTTTATCCATCTGTTCTTTCAGAGAAAGGACTTTACCATATTGTTTGATTGCGTCCGTAAAAACTTTATGGGCAACTACTTTATGATCAATTACAGGATCATTGGCACGCAGTTTTTCAAAAGCTTCTGCTTCTGCGGCTGTAAGTTTACCCTGAAGGTAATCTTCAATGATAGCATCTAATTCCATGTCGTTCCTCATACCGTATTTAAGATTGAAAAAATAATTTCTTTAATCTCTGCAGGCACTTATATTTCTGAGTTTTGGCATTATCCGTATTGGTATAACCAAATTTCTCGCAAATATCCTGCATGGAGAGATTGTTAATATAAAAATCCTGAATAATAGTTTTGCAGGGCTCCCCCAGGTTCTGTAGTGCTGAACCCATCTTCTCAAACTGAAGATCCTTCTCTTCATGATACTCTAAATCTACCTCAACTGACTCTACATCTTCAAAATCGGCAACGTTATTTGTCTTTTTGCTCTGCTGTGCGAGCTTTTTGAGCCAAATGCGTCTGCATACTGAATATATATAGGTCTTTAGTTTACTGCTTAACTCAAAATCTCCGCTCTTAATTTTGTTATATAAAATAATAATTGCCTCCTGATAGACATCTTTTGCATCGTCTTCGTCACCGTTATTATTTAAAATAAACTGTAAAACCATCGGAAAATACCCGATGTATAGTTTATTAAGAGCATCTTCCGAGTTATTTAGTATCCCTAAAACTACCTCTCTATCTGTTGGAACTGAATCGCTTAACTTCTTACTCACCAATTAATACATTTATACGTGAATGGTAACCCAATATTAGACAAAAAAATTATTTTAAATCTTTTTTTTAAAATGGTGGGTTACCTTTTAAACATTGTGGTATTAATCTGTAAAATTAATTAATTATTTTAAACAGAATTCAAATGAAAAACTTATTCAAATTTGGCTTTTTAGCTTTAGCAATCTCTTTATCAGTAGCAGCTTGTAACTCAGAGAAAAAAGCTGGTGCAACTGACACTACAGTAACTGATTCTTCAGTTGTTACTACTGACGTTGATACTACAGTTAAAGATTCAACAGTTAAAGATACTGCAGTTAAAGTTACTACAACTGAAGTTAAACCAGCTGCTGAAGCTAAAAAATAAGCTAGATAAAATCTACGAAAAGGCTTTGGTTCTCCAAAGCCTTTTTTTTGTGCCCATAGGTTTGAGTAAAATGCTACCTTTGCATTTGTAAAATTATTCCTATTCATGAATTTATCTCCTCTACAAGCTATATCACCAGTTGATGGCCGTTATAGAAATACCACTCAAAATCTGGCTAAATATTTTTCGGAATCAGCTTTAATTAAGTATAGAGTATATGTTGAAATCGAGTATTTCATCGCTTTATGTGAAACCGGTCTTTCAGGTTTAAGCCATTTCGATAAAACAAATTTCAGCAAACTGCGCAGTATATTTGAGCAGTTCAGTGATGAAAATGCACAGGAAGTAAAAGAAACAGAAAAGATCACTAATCATGATGTGAAAGCTGTTGAATATTTTATCAAAAAAAGATTTGATGATTTAGGTCTTGGAGATTTTAAAGAATTCATCCATTTCGGATTGACTTCTCAGGATATTAATAATACGGCTATTCCATATACTTTCAAGCTTGCTCTTGAAGAAGAATACTATCCGAATATACAATTACTGATCACTAAACTTCACGGACTGGCAGCAGAATGGAAAGAGGTTCCTTTACTGGCTCATACACATGGTCAGCCGGCATCCCCGACTAAACTGGGTAAAGAATTCCTGGTTTTTGCAGAAAGACTGGAAATTCAGCTGAATAATCTGAAAAATATTCCTCACAGTGCAAAATTTGGTGGAGCAACAGGAAATTTCAATGCACATCATATTGCTTACCCTGGTATCAACTGGGTAGATTTCTCCAATAACTTCGTGAATAACATCTTAACCTTAAATCGCGCACAGCATACCACTCAGATTGAACATTATGATCAGTTTGCCGCACAATGTGATGCTTTAAAAAGGATTAATACTATTATTGTTGACCTTGACAGAGATATCTGGACTTATATTTCCAAAAACTATTTCAAACAGAAAATTAAAGAAGGAGAAGTAGGTTCTTCTGCTATGCCTCATAAAGTAAATCCTATTGATTTTGAAAATGCAGAAGGAAATGCTGGTATCGCGAATGCATTATTTGAATTTTTCGCTGCTAAATTACCAATCTCACGTCTCCAGAGAGATTTAACAGATTCTACGGTATTGAGAAATGTAGGTGTACCAGTGGCACATACTATGATTGCGATTGCATCTACTTTAAAAGGACTGAATAAATTGCTGTTAAACAATGAGGCTATTGCTGCTGATCTTGAAAATAACTGGGCAGTAGTTGCCGAAGCGATACAAACAGTACTCAGAAGAGAAGCGTATCCTAATCCTTACGAAGCTTTGAAAGACCTGACACGTACCAATCAGAAAATTACTGCACATACCATGGCAGCATTTATTGATGGGCTTCAGATCAGCGAAGATCTGAAACAGGAATTAAAACAGATTACTCCTTTTAACTACACCGGCGTATTTTAAGGATTTATTGTTCAGATAAGGTCTTAATCTATTAAACTATATAATGACCTAAAACAGACATCGATATCTGTATTTGAATTGCGAATTATTTATTTTTGTAAGAAAAAAGAGAGAATGACTATTAACGTATATACAGAACAAACCCCGAATCCTGCTACCATGAAGTTTATGGTGAATAAGCTTCTGATTAACGGCAGTGAAGATTTCGCTACAAAAGAAAGTGCTGAGCACTCTCCTTTTGCAAAAGAATTATTCAAGTTTAACTTTGTTAATGGTGTGTTTTTTGCGAGCAATTTCGTTACCATTACAAAAACTGAAGATGCTGAATGGCCGGATATCGAACCTATTTTAAAAGAGTTTGTTAAAGGTGCTGTTGAATCAGAATATAAAATTAAAGAGGCAACAGCCGAAGAAGCTCCTGCTTTTGAAGGATCAGATCTTGAGGTTAAAATTCAGCAGATCTTACATGACTATGTACGTCCTGCTGTAGAACAGGATGGTGGTGCAATCAGCTATAAATCATTTGAAGAAGGTGTGGTAACTGTTGAACTTCGTGGTTCATGCAGTGGTTGTCCTTCCTCTACAATTACTTTAAAATCAGGTATTCAGAATCTATTGCAACGCATGGTTCCTGAAGTAAAAGAAGTTGTTTCAAACGCTTTATAAGTAAACCAGCTTAATAAAAAACGGCCTGTGAATTATCACAGGCCGTTTTTTTATGTAGTGATATTTCGTGTGATCATTAAAAATCACAGGAGAAAGCAAGGAAATTTGACCGTTTTACATCAGGCAGAAAATTTTGACCAGATGGCCTGACTGATAATAAGAAGTCCTCTCGCGGGACGTATAGTGTTCGGAGTTGGTATAGGGTTGGTATACCCCGGGGGTATACCAACCCTATACCAACTCCGAACACTAATCTAGCTTGAAGCTCTCTCTGTCAGTTGTCTGCATGCGCTGACAGAAAACCAGAGACCTTTTATGAATTAAGAATTGTTTTTAATTTTCAAAATGACGCTGGATAGCTTCCAGCATTTCTAAATCTACCAGACCATTGGTAGCCAGGATTTCCCTGCGTTCGATAAATTCATCACCACCTCCAAAATTCATGACCTTACCTCCTGCCTGCTGAACAAGGTAGGCCCCACCGGCCACATCATAAGAATTCAGATTATACTCAAAAAAGGCATCAAATCTGCCACAGGCAACATAAGCCAGATCTACTGCTGCGGATCCTATTCTTCTCAAACCATGTGTTTTCTGCATCAGCTCTGCCAGTAATTTCATGTACTGAGCCTGTTTATCAAACTCATAATACGGAAAACCTGTTGCAAGCAAAGAGTCTGCAAGCGTATTTCTCCGGGAAACTTTTATAGGCTTGTGATTAAGATAAGCTGGCGCATCTTTATAACTATGGAACATTTCGCCCCTGTTAATCTCGTAAACAACCCCTAATACGGGTTTATCTTCTTCATACAGCGCAATGCTGATAGAATAAGTTGGTACACCGTGTATAAAGTTGGTTGTACCATCAAGCGGGTCAATAATCCAGTTATATGTTTTCCCTTTCGTATTTATCGTTTGTTCTTCGGTTGTAAAACCTGCGCCTGGTATTAACTGGTCAATATTTTCAACTATAATCTCTTCTGCAGTTTTATCTACATAAGAAACCAGGTCATTTAACCCTTTGAATTCTATAGCGCTGCTATCAAAACGCATAGATTCCTTTCTTATGAAATTGCCTGCTAACCTTGCGATTGCAATAACCTGTGAACTCAGTAATTCGTAATTCAAATTTTTAAATTTAATTGGTTTGTGTGCTTTTGTTCCTTATAGAGAATACCACAAGAAGCAGACCGCAGATAAACAACAGAGAAGAAATCAGCTCTGCCTGTGTAAAAGAAATACCTGCAACATGGTATTTTGAATTGACACGGATCAGCTCGACAAAGAACCGTTCTACTCCGTTCATCATTAAATAAATACCAAACATCATTCCCGGAAGCTTAATCTGGTGACGTATGCGCCAGAGAATAAGAAACAGGATAAAACATACAATTACTTCATAAATTGGTGTAGGATATACCGGTAATGGTAATACATTACAGAATTTACCTGCACATCCAGGGATAGGCACTCCTTCACCTGCTACGTTATTCGGATAAGTATAAGCCCATAACCAGTCAGGTAACCAGCCAAAGGGTTTAGGATTCATATTTACAATTCCCCAGTCACCATCACCAGATAAATGACAGCCAATCCTGCCAACACTGTAGGCCAGCATCATCCCAGGTCCGCCTACATCCAGCATATGCAAGGGTTTAATCCCATTTTTCTTTGCTATATATAATACCGCAGCTCCACCACAGATTAGTCCTCCATAAAATGTAAGTCCGCTGAAAGACAGTAAACCTCCTATAGGATCTTTAATGAAAGTATCCCAGTGTTCAAGATTATCAAATATTTTCGCACCCAGAAAACCCCATACAGCAGCCCATACGATCATATTCCCCATTAATTCATAAGGGTGTTCTGTAACTTCTACTTTTTTTGGCTGGGCTAATTTGAATTTGTTTTTTTCTTTATAATCCCAGTAAGCAAATAATCCGGCAAAGAATAAACCGCCCAGGAGATTACCTTTCAGGGATAATAATACGGTTTGTGCATCGCTGACAAACAAGCGGTAGTTTAATAGCGCATAAACCAGTTTATAGCCGATCAGGAAGCCGAATATACAGTTATATAACAGTTCTGTAGTTGTGGCTGGATTACCAATAGTAATGATCCTTTTTACCGGATGCAGTATACCCTGAGCTTCCTTCCTTTTCAGCTCCTGTGTAAAGGCCCAGTAACCGGCAATAAAAGCCAGGGCAACGAATACACCGAAAGTATTAAAAGGCAGTGGAACCTGTATACCAAAAAGATATTCTATAAAATGGGAAACGGTAGGAAACATACGCGTAATTTTTTTTACGCGAATATAAGATTAATGTGCTAAAACTTCTTCAGTTTCCATAACTTCTACCTCACCGTCGGCAGTTAATTCCATTAGTCTGACAGTTTTAATTTCATTGACCATTACCGGATCATATTTTGCCTTTACCTTTACGTAATTCTTGGTAAAACCGTGCATGAAACCATTTTTCTGATCATCTTCAAATAAGACCTGTCCAACAGAACCAATTTGCGACTGATAGAATGCCCTGCGTTTTTTATCAGACAGGATATGCAGCATTTTGCTTCTGTCAGCACGTGCACTTCCGGCAACAACGCCAGCCATATCAGCAGCTTCAGTCTGCTCACGTTCTGAATAAGTAAATACATGCAGATAAGAAACGTCCAGCTCATTCAGGAACTGGTAAGTATCTAAAAAGTCTTCATGTGTTTCTCCCGGGAAACCGACAATCACGTCCACTCCTATACAGCAATCAGGTATAAGTGCTTTAATAGTGGCCACACGTTCTGTATATAAATCTCTGCGGTAACGTCTCTTCATTAATCCGAGGATTTTATCAGAGCCCGACTGCAGTGGAATATGAAAATGCGGCACAAATCTTTTGGAAGAAGCTACAAAACTGATAATTTCATTGCTCAGCAAGTTAGGCTCGATAGAAGAAATACGGATTCTTTCGATACCTTCAACTTCGTCCAGAGCTTTGACCAGATCAAAAAACTTATCTTCACGTTTTCCGCTGCGAATCCCGAAGTCACCCAGGTTTACACCGGTAAGCACAATTTCTTTTACACCGCTTTCAGCAATCTGTTTTGCACGGTTAACCACATTTTCTATGGTGTCACTTCTGCTTCCACCTCTTGCCAATGGAATAGTACAATAAGTACAAGGGTAATCACAACCATCCTGAACTTTCAAAAAAGTACGTGTTCTGTCACCTATAGAATAGGCAGCAATAAAATTATGATTAACCTTTTCTATGTTCTGCTGATGAATCACAGCTTTGGGTAGTTTCGTCAGGTCTGAAATATATTCCACGATACGGAATTTTTCGGCAGCGCCCAATACCATATCTACACCTTCAATCTCAGCAATTTCAACAGGTTTTAATTGTGCGTAGCAGCCAACTATCGTAATATATGCGTTTGGTGCATATTTAAGGGCTTCCTTCACTACCTTACGGCATTTTTTATCCGCATGTTCTGTAACAGAACAGGTATTGATGACATATACATCTGCTCCGTCAGTAAAATCTACTACCGCATATCCGGCATCGGTAAAAAGACGCCCGATAGTTGAAGTTTCAGAAAAGTTTAACTTACAACCCAGTGTATAAAATGCTACTTTTTTCATTGAAATTTAATATTATGAGACTGATGAACCGCTATATGACATCATATAGTGGCAGATAGATCAGTATTCATTTGAGGTGCAAAGATAAGTTTTTAGATTAATGTTTGCATAACCCCAAAAATTTGTTCATTGTCAAATTATAACGCGATCTCTTATTAAATAAGATTTCCCGCATGTTTAAGAGCTGTTTATTTAATTTTCATTCCAGCGGTAGCTGTCCTGCTCTAATCCCGCAAGGTCTATTACCCGGCTCACAACAGTTTGCGCGGCTTCTTCGATCGTTGTCGGGATACTATAATAAGATGGGCTTGCCGGGCAGATAATCCCTCCTGCTTCAGTAACCGTCTTCATATTATTAATATGGATCAGGCTGAAAGGACTATCTCTGACAACTGCAATCAGTTTTCTGCGTTCTTTTAAAATCACATCGGCAGCACGGGAAATAAGGTCATTGGAAATTCCATGTGCGATTCTGCCTAAAGTTCCCATAGAACAGGGTATGATAATCATCGTATCAAATCTGGCAGACCCGGAAGCGAAAGGTGCATTAAAATCCATTTTCGCATAAAAGTCAAAAGGATAATTATCGTAATCACTATTGCCGAGTTCAAAACGCCAGACTTCTTTCGCATTATCAGACATCACTACTGCCACTGTTTCTATCTGATCAGCTAATTGCTGAAGGTTGCTTAATAAAAGTTTGGCATACACTGAACCGCTGGCTCCGGTAATTGCAACGACGATTTTCTTTTTCTTCATAAAGTGGCTAAAGATACGGAACCTATAGAAACAAAAAAGGGCCGAAAATAAATTTCCGGCCCTACATCTACCTATGAAAAACATACCCTCGAAAGGGTAAGCCCAAATGTAATATTCTTTTCTAACAAAAAGAAAATTTTAACACTTTTTAAGATTTTATGATACTAATATGCTAAAGTGTTCATTGTACACCATTACAGGGCCATTTATTTTATTTGGGGATCGGGTAAAGGTTATCACAATTATGCAGAAACGAGCTAATAATTTCGATTTCGGGAGAAGCATTTCGTCAAAAAAGTCATTTATTCGTCTCCAGCGGCATAAAGTTGATCTAATTTTTTAAAATTTATTGAAATTTAAAATCCTGTCTATGAATTGTTTAAAAAATAATTGAAATTTAAGTGCAGAAATATTTGACAGGAACATTAAAAATCGTACTTTTGTCAAACTGAAAAACACGGTGGTTTTAGCTCAGTTGGTTAGAGCATCGGTTTGTGGTACCGAGGGTCGTGGGTTCGAGCCCCATATTCCACCCCATTATAAAATCAGTAAAAGCAGTCTTTCGGGACTGCTTTTTTTGTTTACAGACATTTCTGGTAATGATATTTTTACAGATGACCGTACATTTCACTTCAGGTCTTCCTAATTTCTTCTGTTTCTCCAATCACAATTTCAAGGAATCCACCTTCGCTAAAGCCGTATCTCCAAAAATCTCCTAACTTTACACCGAATAGCCCGGATAAGAGCGAATCAATCAGACTTCCCCTACACTTGCTGTTCAAAAAACTAAACTAAACAACAAAGCACCTCTGGTGCTCAAAACACAATACAAAGCAGATACTAATTATTTATTATGATTGAAATTTACACTGACGGTGCAGCAAGCGGAAATCCAGGACCTGGAGGCTACGGAGTTATTTTACGTTCAGGCAGTCATTATAAAGAATTAAGCGGAGGCTTCCGCATGACCACGAATAACAGAATGGAATTACTGGCTGTTATTGAAGGTCTGCAGACTATTAAAAAACCCGGAGCACAGGTTACTATCTACTCCGATTCCAAATACGTTGTTGACTCAGTAGAAAAGAAGTGGGTGTTTGGATGGGTAAAAAAAGGATTCAAAGACAAAAAGAATAAAGATCTGTGGATCCGTTTTCTTGCAGCCTATAAGCTACATGAGGTAAAATTTATCTGGATCAAAGGACACAATGATCATCCCGAGAACGAAAGATGCGATGTACTGGCTGTAGCAGCCTCTAAAAATAAAGCAACACAGCAGATCGATACAGAGTTTGAAGCAGAAAAAAGCAGAGGTACACTGCTGTAAAATAAAAAAGCGGGACAAATTTAATTTATCCCGCCTCTATATCAATGTTAGTTATAATGTTTAAGCGCTTTTAGTTCTGGACGCTTCTGCTTCTGCATAAGTAGCCATCATTTCTTCGGCCATTTTCACCATCTTCTCTGAACCAATAAAGATAGAAGATCTCTGATGCAGTTCAACCGGTTCAATTTCCAGGATCCTTCTGAAACCATCAGAAGCAGTACCGCCTGCCTGCTCTACAATAAATGCCATCGGATTACATTCATACAGCAATCTCAACTTACCATTTGGAGAACTGGCAGTAGTCGGATAAATATAAATCCCCCCTTTTATTAAATTACGGTGAATATCAGCAACCATAGAACCAATATATCTTGAAGTATAAGGCCTGTTGGTAGCTTCATCGTGAACCTGTGCATATTTAATATATTTCTTCACTCCCATCGGGAAATGCACGTAATTACCTTCATTGATAGAATAAATACTACCATCCTTAGGTACTTTCATATTTGGATGAGACAAACAAAACTCACCTATAGAAGGATCAAGTGTAAAACCATTCACTCCTTTACCGGTAGTATAAACCAGCATCGTCGAAGAACCATAAATCACATAACCTGCCGCAACCTGCTCTGTACCTTTCTGCAGTACATCAGCCAGTGTAGCCATACCTTCAACAGATTTTCTGCGATAGATTGAAAAGATAGTTCCAACCGCGACGTTAACATCAATGTTTGAAGAACCATCCAGAGGATCAATACAGACAATGTATTTGGCATTTTTAGAGACCGGCGAATCAATCGGAACAAAATCATCCTCTTCTTCTGTTGCAACGATACAGCATTCCCCTCCGCTGGTTAAAGCAGATATAAATTGTGTATTCGCAAAAACATCGAGTTTTTTCTGTCCCTCTCCCTGGATGTTTACCGTTCCGGCATCCCCGAGAATATCTACCAGACCTGCTTTATTTACCTCCCGGTTAACAATTTTTGCGGCGATTCCTATATCTCTCAATAGTCTTGAAAGCTCTCCTTTTGCATAAGAGAAATCAGCCTGTTTCTCAATTATAAACTGTCCTAATGTTTTTATACCCGACATATATACTTAGTGTACTTTATACGTTACCTATTACCCATTTCTATGGCCTCTAAGGTATGGATTTTTTCTTCCGAAATACAAAAACGAATTAAAGTTTTAACTTTATGCCAGCCAGATTTGCCCGCTGCACCGGGGTTTATATGTAAACAGTTGATTTTTGGGTCAAACATCACTTTCAGGATATGTGAGTGACCAGTGATAAAAAGCTTCGGGGGGTTAGTGTAAATTTCACCCTTTACATTCGGAGCGTATTTTCCCGGATACCCGCCAATATGCGTCATCCATACATCTACATTTTCACAGTTAAAACGCAGATGCTCTGGAAACTCTGCACGGATTGCTTTATCATCAATATTTCCGTACACTCCTTTAAGCGGCTTGAACGCTTTTAACTTTTCTGCAACATCGGGCCCAAAATCACCCGCATGCCAGACCTCATCACAGTCCTCAAAATGCTTAAATACTGCATCATCCAAATAACCATGTGTGTCTGAAATCAATCCAATCTTCTTCATTTAAAAATATTAAAATGCCAGAAAAAAATCCCTGAGCAGGTATTTATATTCGTCGGTATATAGATTTTGTGCTTTATATATATATAAGTGTTCCTGCAAAGGTGGTTCATTATTAAAGCCCAGACAAATGATCTGCCTGAAAGATGCTTTGGTATTATCCGAATAAACATGAATAATTTTTGAAGGGAACAGCTTTTGGAGTACTGCATTAATTATGACATCTTCCGCCTGCTTTACAGGTAAAATGAGCCAGATAACCCCATCTCCGGTCAGCATTGCAGCAGCCTTTCTTAATAACAAATCAAAGAAGTCTTCATCAGCATGTCTGGCAATCTCTTTTCTCTTCTCAGGATTCTTTAAATCATTTACAAAATAAGGAGGATTGGAAACAATCATCTCATATTTCAAATCCGAATTAAAATCTTCAAAAGCTGAATGCTCGACCCTGGTCCTCTCAGCAAAAGGAGAGTTTAAGCAATTTGCTGAAGCAGTCAGCGCCGCAGATTCATCGATTTCCACCGCAGTTACATCAGCTCTGCGAAAACGCTGTGCAAGCATTAGCGCAATCACGCCAGTTCCGGTACCTATGTCTAAAATATTTACCGGTGCAGGATGGTTCACAACCGCACCCAAAAGGACACCATCAGTGTTTATTTTCATTGCACAACCAGCCTGATCTACTTCAAACTGTTTAAATCTGAAAATACGTCCCATTTAATTCTGATAGATTTCCAGCGGCAAACCATCAGGATCACTAAAGAAAGTAAATTGCCGGCCTGTATATTCATCAATTCTGATGTCTTCGGTTATCACGCCCCTGGTATTCAGCTCGGCAGCGACAACAGCAACATCATCAACTTCAAAAGCTAAATGCCGCAAACCCGCAGCTTCCGGTCTTGAAGGTCTTTCAGGTGGATTTTCAAAAGAAAATAATTCAATCTGATACAAACCATTTACAGATAAGTCCAGTTTGTAGGATTTCCGCTCAGCTCTGTATACTTCCTGAACAATTTTTAGCCCGAGTATATTAACATAGAAGTTTTTACTAACGATATAGTCAGTACAAATTATAGCAACATGATGAATTCTGTTAAACATAGGTTGATTTGAAATTTAAATCCAGATCAAAGGTAGGAATAAATGATATGATCAAATATTTAACACAAATTTAGGATTAGGATAGCATTTATTAGGATATAAATGATTAAATTTCACCAACAGATCAGCCTGACTAAATAAAAAACTCAAGACTGAAAATCTCAGATAATTCTTAAAAAACCTATTTTAAGACACATCAGCTTCATTAAGCAAACAAAAACACACTGTAAAACATCAAATAATATATTGACATTTGATTTTTTACTCACAATTATTCAATAATTAATTATAAAAATTATATTTTTGATCAAATTTTAAAGAAACTAATGAAAAGCTTAAGGACAAACGCACTAAAAGAAGCACAAACCAGAGTTTCACCAGAAGTTAAGGCTCCATCGGTCAAAATTTCTGAGTTTTTTGGCTCAAATGTGTTCGATAAAAAGAAAATGAAAGATTTCTTATCAAAAGAAGTCTATGAGAAATTAATTTCAGCAATTGAACAAGGTGAATTAATTAATCAGGATGATGCCAATCAGATCGCTACTGCGATGAAACATTGGGCAATGTCTAAAGGAGCTACTCACTACACCCATTGGTTTCAGCCATTAACAGGCTCTACAGCTGAGAAACATGATTCATTTTTCGAACCAACAATCGATGGTCCGGTTGAAAAATTTGCAGGCAGTGCATTAGTACAACAGGAACCAGATGCATCAAGTTTCCCGAATGGTGGTATCAGAAATACTTTTGAAGCCAGAGGGTATACTGCATGGGATCCTTCTTCTCCTGCTTTCATTATGGAAAGTAAAGCTGGAAAAACTTTATGTATTCCAACAGTATTCGTTGCATATACTGGTGAAGCTTTAGATTACAAGGCTCCTTTATTAAAAGCATTAAATGCTTTGGATAAAGCTGCAGTTGACGTTTGTCAGTATTTTGATAAAGGCATTAGTAAAGTAACAGCATCTTTAGGTATTGAGCAGGAATATTTCCTGGTAGATCTTGCCTTATATAATGCACGTCCGGATTTAGCTTTAACAGGCCGTACTTTGTTTGGTCATATGTCAGCTAAAGGACAGCAATTAGATGATCATTATTTCGGATCAATTCCTGAACGTGTATTCACTTTCATGGTAGACTTTGAAAATGAGGCTTTCAAATTAGGTATCCCTTTAAAAACACGTCACAACGAGGTTGCACCATTGCAATTTGAATGTGCACCATTATACGAAGAAATCAACCTGGCTATCGATCATAATCAATTATTGATGGATCTGATGGAAAAAGTTGCACGCCGTCATAATTTCAAAGTGCTGCTGCACGAGAAACCATATGCTGGTATCAACGGTTCAGGTAAACATAATAACTGGTCTTTAATTACCGATACTGGTAAAAACCTATTAGCTCCGGGCAAAACACCTAAAAATAACCTGATGTTCCTGGCTTTCTTTGTCAATACAATTAAAGCAGTACATGAGCATGCAGATTTATTAAGAGCAAGTATTGCTTCTGTTAGTAATGATCACCGCTTAGGTGCCAATGAGGCGCCACCGGCAATCATCTCTATCTTCCTGGGTCAGCAGTTAAATGAAGTGTTAGACGAAATCGAACACTCACGTATCAGCAAAAAAATCAAGGAAGACAATGCATTGTGGTTAGGTATCCCTAAAATCCCTCAGATTTTACTGGATAACACAGATCGTAACCGTACTTCTCCTTTTGCCTTTACAGGTAATAAATTTGAATTGCGTGCGGTAGGTTCTTCAGCAAATTCATCAGCACCAATGACTGTTCTGAATTCAATCATGGCAGATCAGCTGGTTAAATTTAAAGTTGAAGTTGATAAACTGATCAAAAAAGGAGAGAAAAAAGACATCGCTCTTTTAACAGTTATCAAAAAATACATTAAAGAATCAAAAGATATCCGTTTTGAAGGAAACGGTTATAGCCAGGATTGGGAAGACGAAGCTGCAAAACGTGGTTTAGCCAACATCAAAACTACTCCTTTAGCTTTAGATGCCTATATCTCTGAAAAATCAACTGAATTATTCGAAAGAGCTAATATCTTTACTAAACGCGAATTACATGCCCGTCATGATATTCTTTTAGAAAGCTATTACAAAAAACTGCAGATCGAAGCCAGAGTAATGGGAGAAGTAGCGAATACCATGATTATTCCTGCTTGTATTGCTTACCAGAATACTTTATTGGAAAATGCAAAAAGCCTTAAAGAACTAGGTTTGTCTAAAGAAGCATTAACTGCTCCATTAGCCATTATCAATAAACTATCTGAGCACTTATCAATTGTAAAAACTTCAATTGATACGATGCTGGAAGCACGTAAAGAAGCTAACACTATCGAAGATTCAAGAGATAAAGCTATCGCTTACGATCTGAAGGTTAAATCTTATTTTGATACCATCCGTTATAATGTTGACAAACTGGAGCAGATTGTAGATGACAGCGTTTGGCCATTACCAAAATTCAGAGAGTTGTTATTTTTAAAATAGAATTCCATTAATTTATTGAAATAACCTCTGCCCTTAAGGGACAGAGGTTATTTTTTTTTGTTTGAATCGTCTACATTCGGACGTTTCTCTATCTTTGCAGCAATATGAGTGATAACAGGTACAACCAGCGTGGCGTTTCGGCTTCGAAAGAAGATGTGCATCAAGCCATCAAAAACATAGATAAGGGTATTTTCCCACAAGCATTTTGTAAAATCATCCCTGATATTTTAGGTAACGATGATGCCTTTTGTAATATCATGCATGCAGATGGCGCAGGGACCAAATCTTCATTAGCCTATGTTTACTGGAAAGAAACCGGTGATATTTCTGTATGGAAAGGTATTGCACAGGACGCCATTATCATGAATCTTGATGATCTGATCTGTGTAGGGGCTACTGATCATATTTTACTATCCTCTACTATCGGCAGAAATAAAAATCTGATTACAGGTGAAGTTATTGCTGCGATTATTAACGGAACAGAAGAAATTCTTGCCGAACTGAGAGAAATGGGAATTTCCATTTATTCTACTGGTGGTGAAACTGCCGATGTTGGTGATCTTGTACGTACCATTATAGTAGATTCAACTGTCACCTGCCGTATCAAACGCGATGAGGTAATCAGTAATCACAATATCCAGCCTGGAGATGTTATCGTAGGACTATCTTCTTCGGGTCAGGCTACCTATGAAACAGAATATAACGGTGGTATGGGCTCTAATGGTCTTACCTCTGCACGTCATGATGTATTTGATAAATCAGTAGCTGACAGTTATCCTGAAAGTTTCGATCCTGCAGTACCTTATGATCTTGTTTTCTCTGGTGGCAAAAAACTAACTGATAAAATCCGTATTGATGAAAACACGGAAATTACTATAGGAAAACTGGTACTTTCTCCTACCCGCACCTATGCTCCGGTAATTAAGAAAGTACTGGAAAAACACAGAAATCAGATCCACGGACTGGTACATTGCAGTGGTGGTGCTCAAACCAAAGTACTTCACTTTATCAATGATAACATTCATGTCATTAAAGATAACCTGTTCCCTGTCCCTCCTCTTTTCGAACTGATTCAGGAGCAATCAGGAACAGCCTGGAAGGAAATGTACAAAGTATTTAATATGGGGCACAGAATGGAATTATATGTACCACAGGAAATAGCCAGCGATATCATCGCTATTTCAAAAGACTTCAATATCGATGCCCGGATTATTGGCCGTGTTGAAGATTCTACTCATAAACAAGTAACTATCAATAGTGAAAAAGGTCAGTTCAATTACGAATAGATCTTTGCCAGATAAACTAAAAACGGAGCCTGCACAAAAACAGGCTCCGTTTTTTTATAGGAATTAAATCAACATTAATTCCCATAACAGACAGGAGAATATCAAATGAGCTGTTCTCTTTAAATTTGATGGGGAGAAACTAAATTTCTTCTTAAAGGCAGCAGAAAAATGATTCCCGCAGCTATAACCCACTTCAGCCGCAACCTGTTTCAAACTATAACCCGGTTTACTGATCAATAATGTTCTGGCTTTTTGCATTTTGAGTTCCAATGCAAAACTATTAATCGTCTGCCCCATTACATCCTTAAAACCAGCCTGAAGTTTTGTACGGTTCATACCTGCCTTTTCTGCCAGTCCGGCAATGGAAATATTCTTTGAAAGATTCTGGCTGATGACTTTGGATATCATCTCAAATACAGCGACCTCCTTCTTACTCCATTTGTTCAGATTTTCTGAGGCTTCTTCTTTTGCTTCAATCACCAGAACAATAATCTCACAGATTTTAATCTTAGTATAGAAATTGGTGTATTTACCAGTATTCCTTTCCATTAAAAGCTCTAAAATTCTTTGAATATCATATGAAATCCTGTAAAGCGGATGTCCGGAAAGTTCAACCGGCAAAACCAAAGAAAAATTGTTATCGAAAACGGTATCCGGCAGAAACAGTAAAGTGCTGGCATTTACCAGTTTTATTCCTGCCTTATTGATTGTTTTGTTCTCTGACCTGATTATCCTTATAGATTCTATAGATGTCTCTTTCCCCTCTTTAATACAAATTTCTACCATCCTGATTGCTGATTGCGTATACTTTGCTGCAAAACTCGTAGTTCGAATACTTTACTTTTGCACATATCAATAACAAGTCTAAATAAACACAAAAGAAACAACACATGCAAATTTTTACTAAACAACATTTTGTTTTTCTCCTTTTGCTTTTACTATTCCACTTCACTTTTGATGCTGCTGCACAACAAAAGCACACGTTTGAAGGGGTAGTAAAGGCAGCTAATGGTCAGCCACTCGAAGGCGCAGGAATCACAGTAGTTGAAATTAATAAATCAACGTTTACCAATTCTCTTGGAGAATTCAGCTTTAAGGAACTTCCTGCAGGCGTTTACAAAATACGTATCAGAAATATCGGTTATCAGGAACAGACTGCTAAAGTTACTCTTCCTTCAACCGAAAAAACCAGAACATTGTTCACGTTGCGTACAGATGAGAATAATTTATCAGAAGTAACTGTAATTGGTCGTACAGCTAACCAGGAAGTAAACAGACAGGCTTTTAACGTAACATCAGTAGATGCAAAAAAATTACACAATTCTACGCTTGATATTTCACATGCACTGGACCGGGTTTCGGGGGTAAGAGTACGTGAAGCTGGTGGTGTCGGTTCAAGAATGGAGTTTTCACTAAATGGTTTTTCTGGCAGACAGGTTAAGTTTTTCTTAGATGGTGTACCAATGGATAATTTCGGTTCTTCATTCCAGTTGAATAATATACCAATTAATCTTGCCCAGCGCGTCGAAGTATACAAAGGTGTTGTGCCTGTCTGGCTGGGTTCAGACGCATTAGGTGGAGCAGTCAATATTGTGACGGCCAATGACATGAAAAGTTATGCTGATGTATCTTACTCCTACGGATCATTTAATACTCACAAGACTTCGATCAATACCGGCTATACCACTGCTTCCGGATTTAAGTTTCAATTGAATGCTTTTCAGAATTACTCGGATAATAATTATACAGTAACAACCGATGTAGCAATTCCTTTGCAAAAAGATCTCAGAAATCAGAAAGTAAAGAGATTTCATGATACTTATCATAATGAAACTATTATTGCCAGTGCAGGTGTGGTTAACAAATCCTATGCAGATCAGCTGCTATTTGGTATCACGCTGGGCAAAAATTATGCTGAAATTCAAACCGGTGCACGTATGATCAGCGTTTTTGGTGACTGGCACAGGAAAGGCAGTATTGTAATGCCAAATATTCTTTATACAAAGAAAAACTTCTTTATTGAAGGTCTTGATCTGAGAGTGAACGGAAATTTCAATTTTGGACAGGAACAAAGTATTGATACTGTTAACCGTCGTTATAACTGGTTTGGCGACTTCGTATCCTACCCGGGCAAGGGAAGTGAACGTGAACGCTCCATGTACAAATTCAAAAACAATAACGGCATGGGCGCGGTAAATCTTACTTATTCCCTGAATGACAAACATTCATTTGCCCTGAATAATGTTTTCAATACCTTCAATAGAAAAGGATCTGATGAACTTTATCCTGAGAGCAATAAATATGAGCAGCCGCGTAAAAACATTAAAAATGTTTTAGGGTTCGGTTATAAGTTCAGTCCTTCCGAAAAATGGAATACCTCCCTGTTTACAAAGTATTTTTTCCAGCAGAATAAATACTCTATATCCTATAACCCAAGCGGCAATTGGGGGGATGTAGCTTATTTAAATCAAAAAAACAGTTTTAATAAACTGGGATATGGTTTTGCATCGACATATTTCCTGAAACCCAACCTTCAGATTAAAGGATCTTACGAGAAGAGTTACCGTCTTCCTGACAACGATGAACTCTTTGGTGACGTCCTGAATCTTGATGGTAACATCGATCTCAAACCAGAGTATAGCCATAATTACAACCTTGGTTTAGGCTACCAGACTCAAATCAATCAAATACATAAGTTTAGTTTTGATGGAAGTGTATTGTACCGCAACGCAAAAGATTTCATCCGTCCTACCTTAAATCAGAATCAGACCAAGCAAATTATGGCCAATATTTCTGATGTAAATAATTTTGGAGTGGAAGGAGAGATCAGGTACTCCTTCAAAAATTTATTCACCACGGGTGTAAACGTGACTTATCAGAACCTGCGTAATAACACTAAATATGAGCAACAACAAACTCAGGAAAGTCCTTTATACAGAGATAGAATACCAAATATCCCATACCTGTTTGGAAACGCCGATGCCTCATTGTTCTTTAACCATATTGGCAAAAAGGATAATACACTTACGTTAGGTTACAATGTATTGTACGTTCATGCCTATTATTTGTCGTGGCCAAGTCAGGGTACCGATCATACAAAATATGGTATTCCAAGACAGTGGATGCAGGATGTAAATATGGTTTATACGCTTGGAAATGGTAAATACAATATCGCTCTTGAATGCAAAAACATTACAAACAACAGAATTTACGACAATTTTTCACTTCAAAAACCCGGGAGAGCATTTTATGCTAAAGTGAGATACTTTATCAGCAATAACCGCTAATCAGAGAATAACATGAAATATAAAAATACCTTACTACTTACTTTAGGGATGATCAGTCTTTTAGCAGCATGTGATCCGCCTTTAGATTTTTCAGAAGTAAATGATACAGAAACCGAATTAACAGGTGCAACTAAATACATCATCACAGCAACACCAATTGGTACAACGGGCATCGCTGATTATCTTTTAACTGCCGACAACCTGAATGAAGGGATGGTCACCACCTACCGTAACGGAATAGAACAGGATGGATCTTACAGATATTATATTTCCCATAAAAACCGATTCTTCAGTTTATTATATGGACAGGGCAACCCTGGTGCAGTAACCAGTTACCGTCTTGATCAAACTGGTAAATTAATCAAGCTGGCTAATTTCCAAAGTGAAACAGTACAGGTTAATGCAGCTGTAAAGGATGATATTTTGCTGATCAAAGTACCGAGATCAGGTAACGAATCTGCAGGTATGTATCGCGTTGATGCCCGTAAATATCAGATTGTAGGCCAGCAGCAGGTCAACATAGTCAAACTTGCCGGTAACGGAGAGCGTGCACATTTTAACGGAGCAACACAAATTGGAGACAAGGTATTTCTACCTTATATGAGTATTAAAGGTGCAGCTCCAGATGTATTTGGAACAGCCTATCCCGACAGTAGCTGGGTAGCTGTATTCTCTTATCCGGAACTCAAACTGGAAAAAATCATCAGAGATAACCGCACAAGCTTTATCGGCGCCTATTTCAACAACGGCCTGGTCGAACTTGAAAATGGAGATGCTTATGCATTTTCAGGAGCCTCTGCAACAAGTAACAGTAAACCTATCTCGAAGAATCCATCAGCTATTATCCGTATTAACAAGGGAACAACAGAATTTGACAAGAGCTACTTTTTTAATATAGAAAAAGAATCCGGAGGTTATCATATTTCCAATCAGACCTATATTGGTAAAGGAATATTCATTTTACACTTGTATACCAATCCAAATACCACTACCGGACCCGTGGGGAAATTTGCTGTAGCAGATGTGATTAATCAAAGATTTAAATGGGTAACTGGTATTCCTGCTGATATTACAAAAACTACCACAACAAATTATTCGCCTAAAGATGGGATAAAAGGATATATAGGAATAACGACCGCAAGTGAAGGAAGTTATGTCTATGTATTTGATGCCAGTCTTGCTGTTGCCAGACGCGGATTAAAGGTAGAAGGAGGAACTATTACTGCCATACAGGCATTAAACTATTAAGTTGAGAAAAAATAACGAATCATCATCAAATATTACAAAAATGATTACCGGAACTAAGCAACCTCCGCAAAAAAAGAAGAAAACAGATTCCCTTTTTACAAGAATCAATAAATGGCTTCACCTTTGGCTGGGGCTTGTATCCGGAATCATTGTTTTAATCGTTTGTATTACAGCCTGTATATGGGTATTTAACGAAGAAATAACAGGTCTGCTGGAGCCAGAGACAAAGATAGAGAAGCAGGATAAGGCAGTCCTCACTCCTTCTCAGCTTAATGCAATCGCTACCCGTCTTTACCCGGGTAAGGCAATTTCCTATGCCATGTATCAGCAGGGCCGTACCATAAATGTATTTTTAAAAGATCCTAAAGAAAAAGAACGCAGAAGTGGTGGCGTAACCCTGAAAGTCAACCCATATACCGGGAAAATTGTCAGTGCTGTTGAGCGTAAAAAAGGGGAAGCTGATTTTTTCAGGTTTATCCTTAACGGACACAGATTTTTATGGATGCCCTATAAAATCGGAAGACCTATCGTCAATTATGCAACTCTGGTTTTTGTAGTACTGCTGATTACCGGATTAATCTGGTGGTATCCAAAAAAATGGAATAAATCTACACGGGATAAAAGTTTTAAAATTAAATGGGGAGCTTCTTTCAAAAGAGTGAACCTTGATCTGCATAATGTTCTTGGATTTTACTCCCTGCTGTTTTTACTTGCAATTGCACTTACGGGAATGGTATATGGTATCCGATGGTATAGTGAAGGGCTCTATTGGATAACTACCGGAGGAGAGAAACTTACAGAATTTAAGCGTCTTGAATCTGACTCTTTACAGGCAAAAAAAACCTATAAACCGGAACAGGCTATGGATGCCGCATGGAAAAAGGTTGTTGTCAGACACCAGAAATCGGTAGGCTTCTACTATAGTTTTCCTGATACTGCCGAAGCAAAATCTACCATAGATATCCGAGTATATCCGAGCCCGGGGCAGTTCTATAATAATGTAGGTTATACTTTTGATCAGCATACTTTAAAAGAGCTAAAATCGGATGATATTTATTCCTCATCCTATGCAGATGCCGGATTTGGAGGTAAACTACGGAAAATGAATTACGACATTCATGTAGGAAGTATTCTTGGTTTTCCGGGTAAAGTTATGGCTTTTCTGGCTTCGCTGATTGGCGCTTCGTTACCTATCACAGGGTTCCTGATCTGGTATGGCCGAAAGTTCAAGAAAAAGGGTACAAAGAGTAAAAATCCTGAGCAATTGAATACCACAAAAAACATCAAAGCTAAAGCTCCGGTACCAGAAAAAGAATTACGGGAGGAGGTTATTCATTCATAATCCCACAATTCTAAAAAAAAGAAGTAAAAACCCAGATCCGGATATCATTAAACAATAAAAAATCCAATTAACTCAATAAATCATAAAATAATGAAAAAACTAGCTTTTCTAACACTGAGCATTTTATTTTGCTTAGTCACTAAAAATCTGTCAGCACATGCGCTTTGGATAGAAACAGGTGCAACCGGAAAAATCGGTCAGGTACAAACAGTAAAGATCTATTATGGTGAATATGCTGCAAATGAAAGAGAAAATGTATCCAAATGGTACTCTGATGTCAAAGACTTCACTTTATGGCTGACCGGACCTGATCAGCAAAGAACACAGCTGAAGCTTAATGCCGACAGCAATTCATTTACCAGCAGTTTTACTCCGGATAAAAACGGATCTTATATTCTGGAAGTAAGTCATGAAGCAAAGGAACTTGGTGGTACGACCAAATATCACTTTCTGGCCAGTGCAAATGTGGCAGTTGGCAAAAACTCAGCTGTGCAAACCAAAAGCAGCAATGTATTATATCTGAAATCTGACGAAATCAACTCTGCAAAAGTTAATCAAACAGTTAAGCTGACTGCTACATTAAACAATGATCTGGCAAAAGCAAAAACAGTTTCTATATTTTCTCCTTCAGGCTGGGCTAAAGAGACTAAAACAGACGAAAATGGACTTGTCCATTTTACCCCGATCTGGCCTGGAAGATATGTAATTGAAATAACCGAATTTCAAAAAGTAAAAGGAGATCATCAAGGCAAAGAATATGATGGAATCTGGCAGGGAGCAACTTATAGTTTTGAGGTGAAGTAATTTCCAAAACGACCAGCATAAAAAAAGGCTGTACCGGAATCTGGTACAGCCTTTTTTTATGCTTATATCTTATCTAATCCGCATGGAGCGTATCAGTATGTTCTTCCGGTTTATAATTAGCCTGCAATTCTGCAAGTTTCTTTTTACCATAAGCCAGTTTAGTGATCAGTACAAAAAGTACAGGAACAATAAACAAGGCAAGAATAGTTGCCGAAAGCATACCTGCAGCCACTGTCCATCCAATAGTCATACGGGATACAGCACCTGCACCTGAAGAAATAATCAATGGAATAACACCCAGGATAAATGCCAGAGAGGTCATGATAATTGGACGTAACCTTAATTTAACAGCTTCAATAGTCGCTGCAATCAGTTCCATACCCCAGTCAACGCGCTCTTTTGCAAATTCGACAATCAGAATCGCATTCTTGGCCGATAAACCAATCAGCGTAATCAGACCAACCTGTGCATAAATATTATTATCCAGTTTTGGCAGGAATATCAAAGCAAGAATTGCCCCGAATAAACCAAGAGGAACCGCCAGTAAGATAGAGAATGGAACCGACCAACTCTCATATAAAGCAGCAAGCAGCAGGAATACAAAGACAACGATCAAACCAAAAATCATTGTTGTACTATTTCCAGCCTCAGTTTCCTCTAAACTCAAACCAGAGAAATTATAAGTATAACCCGGTGGAAGCGTTTGCGCAGCAACTTCTCTCAAAGCCTGCAGTGCATCCCCGGAACTTCTTCCCGGTCTTGCAGCTCCACCAATCTCAATTGACCTGAACATATTGTAGTGATTAATAATAGAGGCATTCTCGGTCATCTTATAGCTCACAAATGAACTTAATGGCACCGGTGTACCCACATTATTTTTCACATAGATCTGGTTCAGGTTATCAATGCTGCTACGGAAATTCGTATCTGCCTGAGAAAGTACTCTGAAACTACGTCCATATTTAGTGAAGTCATTGATATACGTACTACCCAGATAAATAGAAATCGTATTATAAACAGCACCTATGGAAACGCCCATTTTCTTCACCTGGTCACGATCTACATGCAACTGATAATTTGGAGTTTTAGCATTAAATAAAGTATAGGCAAATCCAATTTCAGGACGCTGATTAGCTGCTGCCAGGAATTTACCAACTATACCTTCAAATTTCTTAATATCACCTGCTTGTTTTTCCTGGATCTGCATCGAGAAACCACCACTGATACCTAATCCGGGAATCGGAGGAGGGGTAACAGCCAGAATACTACCGTCTTTATCACCGGCAAACGTTTTAGATACATTAGCCAGAACTGTGGCCACATCTCTTTTACGTTCATCCCAGTTCTTTAACTGAACAAAGAATGTTCCGGCATTAGACTTAAATGATCTGTTCAGAATATTGATACCTCTTACAGAAGTAATATTCTGCAGTTCAGGAATGTTTTTCTGTAGTGAATCAGTAACCCTTTTGATGAAAGCATCTGTACGTACTGCTGATGCGCCTTCAGGTAAGGTAGCTCCCATAATAAAGATACCTGCATCCTCATTCGGAATAAAACCAGAAGGTTTTTTCATAAATAACCCAACTGTACCGACATAAATACAGGCCAGTATGATCATTACCAGGGGTGCTTTTTTCAAGGCCCATCTCACTCCGTTAGAGTATCCATGAGTTACATTTGCAAACCAGGTATTGAATTTAAAGAAGAATTTATTTAAGCCTTTTGAATCTTTAGTCAGGTTCATCGGCGTCAACAGTAAAGAACATAATGCCGGAGTCAGTGAAAGTGCAATAAATGCAGAAAGCAATACCGATACCGCAATTGTTATTGCAAACTGCTGATACAACTGACCAACCATACCTGGTATAAATCCTACCGGTATAAATACTGCGGCAAGAATTAAAGCAATCGCAATTACCGGTGCAGTAATGTCTTTCATCGCTTTACGTGTAGCATCTGGTGCAGAAAGCCCCTCGTGGTCCATATAATGCTGAACCGCCTCCACTACCACAATCGCATCATCTACCACAATACCGATGGCGAGGACGAATCCAAACATCGTCAGTACGTTGATAGAGAAACCTAACAGGGTAAACAGAATAAAGGTACCAATAATGGAAACCGGAATTGCCAGTACTGGAATCAATGTTGCTCTCCAGCTCTGTAAGAAGAAGAATACAACGATCGTTACCAGGATCAGCGCTTCAACCAGTGTATGAATTACCTCACTGATGGATACCTTAATAATAGAAACTGTCTCATAACTGATTTTAAAATCCAGATCTTTAGGGAAAGATTTCTTTAATTCAGCCATTGTTTTGTCAATCCCGGCAGCAGTTTCAACTGCATTTCCTCCTGGAGTCTGGTTAACCGCCATCAAGGCTGCAACTTTACCGTTTACCTTTGCAGAAGTTACATAGGCAAACTCACCCAGTTCTACACGGGCAACATCTTTAAGATATACCGGAGAACCATCCTGTCCGGTTTTGATCACAATATTTCTGAATTGCTCTTCTGTATTCAAATCACCATCCATAACCACAGAGAATTCAAAAGTCTGTGAGTTTTGCTGTGGCGGCCCTCCTACACTACCACCCGGGGTACGTGTATTCTGTTCATTGACAGCAGCAGAAACATCTGTTGGTGTTAAACCTAATCTGGCTAACTTTCCTGCATCCAGCCAGATCCTCATACTAAAAGGCTGACTGAATACCTGTACATCCCCTACACCTTTAATACGTAATAACGCATCTTTAACATACAGGTTGACATAGTTGGAAATAAATTTCTGGTCATATGTCCCATTTGGAGAATACAGACCCAGAACCATCAGAATATCATTATTTGCTTTTTTAGTCGTGATTCCTAAACGTCTTACCGCTTCAGGTAATCCCGGTTCTGCAATACCTACCCTGTTCTGCACATCAAGCGCGGCGATATCAATATTTGTACCTACATCAAAAGTTACTGTAATCGCTGAACGACCATCAGATGTACTGTTTGATGATAAATATTTCATCCCTGGCGTACCATTAATCTGACTTTCAACCTGGGTAGTTACTGTTTGCTCTACAGTTTGCGCATCCGCTCCCGTATAAGTACCTGTCACAGTAACTGTCGGTGGGGCAATACTCGGATACTGACTGATTGGCAATGTGGTAATCACAATTGCTCCAACCAGTACAATTAATATGGAAATGACGATCGCCGTGACCGGTCGTTTTATAAATACTTCTGATATCATATGCTTGAAATTCTTATAATAACTATTTTTTTGGTGCGCCTGCTGCTGGCTGTTGTCCGTTTGCTTCAGCTGCCGATCCTGCGTGTACCACAGCACCCGGTCTCACATTCTGCACCCCCTCAACCACAATAACATCACCTTTCTTCAAGCCACTTTTTACAACTATACTCTGGCCTACCTGAGTACCAACTTTAATTACCTGTGGCAGAGCTTTACTACTGTCTCCAACCAGGAATACATTAAATTCGCCCAGCTGTTCTGTAACTGCTTTATAAGGAATTACCAATTGATTGCCTATCTGTTTATTCAGTACCAGTAAATTCACATTCATACCAGCTATCAGTTTTCCACCTTCATTCGGATAACTGATTCTTACTTTGATCGTACCGGTCTGAGGATCAACCGCACGGTCAATTGCTATAATTCTGCCCTGACGGTGATAAATACTTTTATCCTGCAGTTCAATGCTGAAAAGAGAGTCTTTGACTGCCGATACATTTTTCTCCATTTGTACAAAACGAGGAATATCAGCCTGGCTAACCGGAATATCTACAGCAATCGGATTGTTTGTAGAAACCGTATTTAAAAGTGTGGTACCCGGAGAAGCCAGAGCGCCCAGTTTTACCTGTGAAATACCAATTGTTCCGGTTAAAGGAGAAACAATAATAGAACGCTGTAAATCATTTGCTGCAGAAGCCAGATTTGCCTTAGCAGCTGCAATTTGTGATTCGGCATTAGCCAGATCTGTCAATGCATAATCAACACGTTGTTTGGCAACAGCTTCCTGCTGCGCTAATTTAGTATAACGATCAGCATCTTTCTTTGCTTTATCACGATTCGCTTTTGCGACCGATAAATTAGCCTGAGCTGAGTTATAGGCAGCCTGGTATTTAGTACGGTCAATTTCATATAGTCTTTGTCCTTTGGTCACATGCTGACCATCTTTAACATAGATAGCAGTAATATAACCACCAACCTGAGCACGAAGTTCAACTTCATTCAATGGAACCACTACCCCCGGATAAGTGTCCACTGTAGTTACTGGTTGCTCATCAACCGTATAAGTAGTTACAGGAGTTGCCGGAGGAGGTCCCTGCTGAGGAGCAGGTTTACCACCGCAAGATGCTAATGTTACTGAACCAAGGATTAAGATGCCTAATTTTATGTATTTAATGTCCATGTCTTTTATTGGTTTACGGTGATTATTCCTAATGCTTGTTTTACGTCTAATTTTGACGAAAGAAGGTTATATAATGAATTCAGATAATTGATTTGTGCAGTACGAAGATCTGTTTCTGAAGTTGTCAGATCCAGGTAAGTCTTAATACCTTCATCATACTGAAGCTTGATTGTATTGTAAACCTGTTTCGAGATGTCAACATTAGATTTATTGGTATTTAAATCATTCAGATTAGCCTTATAAGTGGCAATTGCCTGTTCATACTGTGTATTGATCTTATTCTTGGTATTGATCATATCAAGATCAATTTTTCTTTCCTGTAACTGCGATTTTTTGATTTCCTGCGTACGTTTACCACCAAGGAAGATCGGCATAGTTAATTTCAGTCCTACTACAGAACTTGGGAAAGTCTGATCATAAAGATTACCCAGTTTATTATTCTGATAATTCCATCCGTAATTGATAAAACCAGAAAGCGTAGGTGAATAACTCCATTTGTTATAACTCGTTGTAATTTTCTGCAATTGTCTTTGTGTTTCCAGCAAACGGTATTCTATACGGTTCTGATAGTTCAGCAACTGAGCGGTATCAATCATAACGTCTTTCTCCATATCGCTTGAAGTAAAAGACAAACCAAATTGTTTATCTGCACTATAGCCAATTAATTCTCTCAGATAAGCATACTTGTACTTTAACAATTCTTCCGTTCTTTTTCTGTCAGCCTTTGAATTGCTTAAACTGATCTGGGCTCTTTGAAAATCTGTTTTATCAACCAGACCAGCATCGTATTGTGAACGGGCATCTTTAAATTGTTTTTCCTGTCTGGCAATATTCTCTGCAATAATATTCAATTGCTCTTTACTGGTCAGGACATCATAAAATGCTTTACTAACGTCAACAATCGTGTTGATCTTAGTATTCTCTGTACTCTGTTTATACTGTTGTCTGTAAAACTTGGCAGATTTGGATGCCTGAATCAACCCTGCATTTAAAAACTGCTGATCAGCCTGCAAAACAAAAGATGAAGTATTTTTACCCCCGAAGGTTAGTAAAGAAGACTGTCCGTTTGTAGTCAGAATCTGAGATTGCTGTTTAAAATTATGGTTCACTGTTCCTGTACCATTAATTTGAGGCAACCAACCTGATAATGCCGATTTTATATCTCTTTCTCCTATCTCTTCATCAATCAGTGATTGTTGTACCCCAGGCTTATTGCTCAAAGCGTAATCAATGCATTCCTGCAAAGTCGCATTGCTTAGCGTCGGCTGTTCTCTAACTGTCGTCTGGGCATGTAGAAGCCCCGGCAAAAGAACGGGGATGCCGACGAGCATCATTAAAATCAATTTGTGAGGTTTCATATATATATTAAGGGTATTTGTTTTACAATTTATTTTACTGCCTTTTAATTCCATCCCATATTACACTGACTACTTCGATAATATCTTCTTTGGTGAACACAATCTGTTCTGACAACTGGAAAGTCGCAGCAGCAACAAGAGTCCCTTTGATTGTCGGGGCCAGCAGCCTCGAATCAATATTTCTGAAGTGAGCATTTTCTATGCCATATTGAAACAATCCAATCACCTTATCTGCAAATAGTTGACTATCCCTCTCAGGAAAATTCTTTGCGAAAGGAGAGCTCATGTACTGCTCAAGAAAAAACAGAGAGTTTTCATTTTCAATGTAAAAGTTAAACTGATTAATCATGAAGTTAAAAAATCGGTCTTTATAGGGCTTTGAAGGATCATCACCTGCTGATATGGCTAAAGCCAGTTTATCCTTCACATGGACAAAAAGCTCTAATATGAGGGTTTCTTTGGAATCAAAATAGTGATATATAGTTCCTGCTGCTACACCTGCATGTTTAGCAATCAGACTCATGGGAGCGCCATGGAATCCATGCTCTTTAATCAGAGCGAGTGTGCTGTTTAGGACAGCAACACGTTTTCCTGTATTATCTTCTAATTGAACGTTCATTCGGTTACAAATAAACACAAATTAAATATATGAAATAATTGTTTAACCTAAAATGACAAAAAAGTGATTCAGATCATAAAAAAGGGGGTAATGTAAAAGCTCAAACATTTTAAGCAGGTATAAGTGTTGATGAAACAGATTATCAAACCAGCAAAAATAAAAAGCCCCGCTCTGATTGCTCAGAGCGGGGCTTTTACAAATTATATTACAGATTAGTTGAAGCTGTATCTTGCCCCAACCTGAATCTGGTATCTTGAAGAAATATCAGTATTATTTCTAAAAGTATCAGTAGTTAAACCTTGGTTTACAGTATAGGTTGGAGTTAATGTTGTTGGACTCTGCACACCTTGTGACTGTAAGAAGTTAGTCATACCCGGAGCTTTTGTCAATCCCCAGTTTTTGTTCAGTAAGTTACCAAAGTTGATAATGTCCACAGAGATTTCAAATCTGCTGTTTGCTTTCTGACCAAAAATAGTTTTGAACTGCTGAAGGATTCTTACATCAAAACGGTTAGCCCAAGGATATTCAGCACCATTTCTTTCAGAAATCTGACCTCTGTGTTTGCTTAGATATGCATCCTGATTAATATAAGCATCTAACCTTGCCCATTGCTGATCAGCAGTTTCAGCGAAAGTTGTTTTTGAAGCAGCGATATCTTTTAAAACAATATCCTTACGATCTCTTGGAATGTACATTAAATCGTTAAAAGTTGAGTTATCGTTGTTAACGTTACCTGCAGTTACATAAGTGAATCTTGTATTTCCGAAAACATCACCATAAGGAGATCCTTCATATACCACACCGATTGAAGTAGGTAACTGAGGAATGATAGAGAAGTTAAAGTTAACAGATGCAATAATTCTGTTTTTAACAAGGAAACTACTATAGGCTAATGTTGGCTTATTAGGGTCACCAGCAACCTGGTTACCATTGAAAGCTGAAGCAGCCTGTGATCCTGGAGTTGAAGTAATATCACGTGCATCACTTCTGGTGTATGCAGCCATTACATCTACATATTTACCAAATCTTTTTTGTAATTGTCCTGTGATGTTCCATGCATATCCTTTGTTGGTGTTATCAAATACAATTGCATTAGTCAATGATGGATTGATTCTGTTTGCATTACCACCTGGGAAATAAGGACGGGTATCACCAGTACCAGTAAGATTAGCCGTAGGATTAACCAGGTTAGCATCTCTGTGGAACACTTCATTGATTGATTTAGTATACATCCCGTCAATTGTAGCAATCACACCACCTGGCAATTTATAATCAACTGCTAAACTAGATCTCCATACCTGAGGTACTTTGAAGTTATTTACAGCCTGATTAATTGCGTAAGTAGCTGGATTAGTAGGATTAGCAGGGATATAAGCTGATGGATCAGGGCTAAACGGACGGTTTTTTGGATTAGTTAAAAAGTCGTTACCTGTACCTAATCCTGTATTTCCTGCCTGGTTAGTTAACCATACTGCTGGAACTGCACCAGTGAAGATTCCCGAACCACCTCGTACCTGAATTTTACCATCACTATTAACATCCCAGTTGAATCCAACACGTGGAGAGAATAAGATCTGAGTTTTAGGTAATTTACCTACATCCAGCTTTTCACCATCACGGAAAGTCGCAGCAGTTACCAATGGATTAGATTGAATTTTTGAAGTATAGATAGGCATATCTAATCTTAAACCGTAAGTCAGTTTGAAATTAGGTTTAACATACCATTCATCCTGTGCATAAACTGCAACCGGCATCTGACTAAAAATAGCAGGAGCAGGAACAGCGTTATTTTTATCAGTTGAGTAAGTCAATTGATATAATGTTGGGTTAATCGATTGGTTACCAGTAGCAGCTCCTAAAAAGTCACTCATTGATTTATATCTGAACTGACCGTAAAGGAACTGAGCAAAAGCATTCTCAAATCTCTGATAACCTACTGATCCACCAATAGTAATCGTATGGTTACCGGCAAAGATGTTAAAGTTTTCATTCAGGGTATAGATATCCTGATTTAATTTATTTAAACCACTAAAAGGCTCTGTTCCCAAAGAGATATAATTACCAGAGTTACCATCTTCAATATCTACAACAGGGAATGGATTTCCTTTTGTTGAACGGTAATCACGGAAACCAGTATATACCAACTGTAAGTTATTTGCAAATTTTTCGCTGAAACGAGTGTTTAACTCTGCAGTAACTGAGTTGATGTTATTATACTGAGTATATCTCATACCATCGTAAAACATAGAAGTTAACGATTGTCCACGACCTCTGTTAGAGTTTGATGTACTGGGGTTAAGATCTTTAAAAGATTTCAGATAGTTATATCTTACAGTTAATCTGTTTGAATTGTTGATATTCCAGTCTAAACGCGCAGTAACGTTATCTGCATTCTGTAAATTGCTATATCCTGAATATACACCCGGATCATAACCGAATCTGTTAATCAATGTATTTCTAACTAAATTCAGATCAGATGCCAATACTCTTGATACGTTGATCGGATCATTTGCAGTAGCAACAGCATTCGGATTAGCCAGAATGTTAGTACCTGGAGAAGTGCGGCGTGAGATCTCACCATTCACGAAGAAAAACAATTTATTCTTAATAATTGGTCCGCCAAATCTGAAACCAAATTGTTTATTCAGGAAGGCCTGACTTGCTTTATCAAGTTTTGTACTACCAACATTGTATCCCTGTAAATTCTGATCCTTATAATAAGTATAGATAGATCCTGAGAAATCATTGGTACCAGCTTTAGTAATCGCATTTACACCAGCACCTGTAAAACCACTTTGTTTTACATCGTAAGGTGCTAAGTTCACCTGTAACTCGTCTAATGCATCCAAAGTAAATGGCTGAGCACTCGTTCCACCACCTGGAAGTGACGATAAACCAAACACGTTATTCATTTGTGCACCATCCAGAGTCAGCGAGTTAAACAAACTGTTTCTACCTGCAAATGAAAAACCGTCACCTTTAGTATTAGACTGAGGAGTTAGTTTGGTTAAATCAGTAATACTTCTTGAAACAGCAGGAAGCTCCTGAATTTGTTTCTGAGAAACGTTGGTTGCAGCACCAGTTCTTGAGCTGTTAATTACTTTGTTTTTGTTAGCAGTAATAACAACATCACTTAATTGCTGTGCTCCATCTGATAAAACAACATTCAATGGATAAGATCCACCTAGTTTAAGATTAAGGTTGTCATATTTGGCAGCCTGAAATCCAATAAAAGTAATCGTAACAGAATAAGGTCCACCAACACGCATATTGGCAATAGTAAAACGACCATCACCGTTGGTGGTGGTGGTATAAACAGATCCCGTAGGTACGTGGACAGCTTTAACGCTGGCTCCTGGCAATGGTCCCTTTGCATCTTTAACGACACCGGTCATCGCTGAAGTAGTAACCTGAGCATTCGCAGAGAAAAATGTTCCTACAACAGCCATGATAATTACTACAATTTTAAATAGTAGAGATTTCTTCATAATCCTTTTTTAATGAATTTATTTGTTTGAAACGCTGGGCGTTCGGGTAAAAAATAGTTTATAATAGTTTACAGCGACAAAAGTATAGATAAAATACACAACGTTTTAGCTTTCAATGTTAATAAATCATTAATTATATATGTTTTTTATCCACATTTAACATTTATAATACAAGCTTAACCAACAGTTTATCAGTTCATTATTTGGAATAATTCAAAATGACGGTATTTTATTAAAGTCAGACTTCTTCTATACATTCTGGCAAATCAGGCAGCTAAAATGATTTAAAATTAATATTTGAATAGAAAGGGCCGGATATTAACGACATTTTTTACCAGGGACAGATAAGCAGATATTACAGCAAAAAGTATTGTAAACAAATGACCAGGTGAACTTTAAATAGTTTCTTAATGTCACAAAAATCAAATTCGCTGTTTAACGAACATTTTTTTTTAATTTTGGGCTTTACTAAGTAAAGTCCCCTTTTAAAAGATATGAACTACGATGTAATTATAATAGGTAGCGGTCCAGGCGGATACGTTGCTGCAATCAGAGCGTCACAATTGGGTTTAAAAACTGCAATTGTAGAACGTGAATCCTTAGGAGGAATCTGCCTTAACTGGGGCTGTATCCCAACCAAAGCTTTATTAAAAAGTGCGCAGGTATTTGAATATATCAATCATGCAGCTGATTATGGTATTAAAACTGCCGAAGCTGAAGCAGATTTTGCAGCTGTTATTAAACGCAGCCGTGGCGTAGCCGAAGGAATGAGCAAAGGCGTTCAGTTTTTAATGAAGAAAAACAAAATTGACGTAGTAATGGGAACCGGTAAAGTTAAACCGGGCAATAAGGTTGAAGTTAAAGGTGCTGATGGTTCTACTACAGAATTAACAGCAAAAAATATTATTCTTGCTACAGGTGGCCGTTCAAAAGAATTGCCAAGTGTAAAACAAGATGGTAAAAAAATCATTGGCTACAGACAGGCAATGGTTTTACCTGAAATGCCTAAATCAATGGTTATTGTTGGTTCAGGAGCTATAGGTGTGGAATTTGCCTATTTCTATGCAACTATGGGAACAAAAGTAACCGTAGTTGAGTTCATGGAAAACATTGTTCCTGTAGAAGACGAGGATGTTTCCAAACAATTATTACGCAGCTTTAAAAAAGCAGGAATCGAAGTGATGACTTCTTCAAGCGTAGAATCAGTTGACACCAGTGGTGCAGGCTGCAAAGTTCAGGTTAAAACAGCTGCAGGTATGCAAACTATAGAATGTGATATCGTTCTTTCTGCTGCAGGTGTAGTTGCTAATCTTGAAAACATTGGTCTGGAAGAAACAGGCATCAAAACTGAAAAAGGTAAAGTAGTAGTAGACGAATTCTATAATACTTCTGTAAAAGGATATTATGCAATTGGCGATATCGTTGGTGGACAGGCTTTAGCCCATGTTGCCTCAGCAGAAGGAATTATCTGTGTAGAGAAAATCGCTGGTCACTCTCCGGAACCATTAGATTATAACAATATCCCTGGCTGTACTTACTGTTCACCAGAAATTGCTTCGGTTGGTTACACTGAAAAAGCGGCTAAAGCAGCGGGTTATGAACTGAAAATTGGTAAATTCCCATTCTCTGCTTCCGGTAAAGCCAGTGCAGCAGGTGCAAAAGACGGTTTTATCAAAATGATCTATGATGCAAAATACGGTGAATTATTAGGTGCCCATATGATTGGTGCCAATGTAACTGAACTGATTGCAGAAATCGTTGTTGCCCGTAAACTGGAAACTACAGGTCATGAAGTTTTAAAAGCAGTACACCCTCACCCTACCATGAGTGAAGCTATTATGGAAGCTACTGCTGATGCTTACGGAGAAGTAATTCACCTGTAAGTCACATCATCCATATAAAATTAAGAAACCTGCTGATAACTCAGCGGGTTTCTTAATTTTACAGCATACCAAATTTTTAAATGATGAACTTACATACTATAGAAACCGGATTATTTAAACTGGATGGAGGTGCAATGTTTGGCGTTGTCCCAAAATCTATCTGGCAAAAAAGTAATCCTGCAGATACAAATAATATGTGCACCTGGGCTATGCGCTGCTTATTAATAGAAGATGGTGACCGTCTGATTCTGATTGATACAGGCATAGGTAATAAACAGGATGAAAAATTTTTAAGTCATTATTATCTGCATGGCGATGATACACTGGAAAAATCACTTGCAGCCAAAGGGTTCAGCAAAGAAGATATTACGGATGTATTTCTTACGCATTTGCATTTTGATCATTGCGGAGGTGCAATTGTCCGTGAAGGTGAAAAGTTAGTTCCCGCATTTAAGCAGGCACATTACTGGAGTAATGAAAAACACTGGGACTGGGCTGTGCATCCCAATGACAGAGAAAAAGCATCATTCCTGAAAGACAATATTCTGCCACTTCAGGAAAGCGGTCAGCTGAAGTTTATTTCCGATCAGGAAGGAGTTGAATTTCAGCAGGATTTTAAAGTACGTTTCGCTTTTGGCCATACAGATGCGATGATGCTACCCCAGTTAACTTACAAAGACCATACAATTGTATACATGGCAGATCTGCTGCCATCTATAGGCCATATCCCCCTACCCTATGTCATGTCATACGATATGTTTCCACTACAGACCTTAAAAGAGAAAAAAAACTTTCTGGAAGAAGCAGCTGCAAATAACTATATCCTTTATTTAGAACATGATTCTATAAATGAATGCTGTACTGTGCAACAAACGGAAAAAGGAATCAGATTAAAAGACACATTGAAACTGGCGGATTTATAAGTTCCTCCTGATTGAAAATGCACCGGATTGCCAGCATCGGCAACAAATGTTTTATGGGATATATTCCAGGATATCTCCCGGCTGACAATCCAGTGCCTTACAGATAGCTTCCAGGGTTTCCAGCCTGATAGCCTTAGCCTTTCCGGTTTTTAATATAGAAAGATTAGAAAGGGTGATATCAACCTTCAGGCTCAGTTCGGTCAGAGATACCTTACGTTTAGCGAGCATCACATCCAGATTAATAATTATAGGCATATGCAGATCTTTTATCAAAAATAAGAAAACCATAAATTCATATTCTGAATTCGTAAAGATAAAAATCGGTAAAATTGTCGGCTTTTACAGACATCTTTTTCCGAATTCAAAGAATTTTAGGAAAAAAATTTAAAATATGATCATGACAACATTAAATAATGATAGATGACAGGTGTTATTCAGAAAAGATATTTTCCATTAAATTATCATATAAATTCAATAAAATGATGTATTCCGGGCTTAAATAATTGATACTTCCAAAAGATGAATTATTAAAAAACAAGCATTTATGATTGAAATACGATAAATAATGTACATTTTTCAATATAAGACAAACAGACTGCCAAAAGTACTTTGGAATAATTATTGCTATTAAATTATCGTACAAATAACCAGTGTAAACTGTAACATTTTCAGGAATTTATGTTTTAAAATTGCCTTTTAATCCTTACTTTTGCACGTTCTAACACATAAAGAGCACCAAAGCACATAAATGAGACAACTCAAAATTACCCAATCCATAACCAATCGCGAGAGTCAATCTCTAGACAAATATCTTCATGAGATTGGTAAGGTAGACTTAATCACCGCAGAAGAAGAAGTAATACTGGCAAGAAAGATACGCGAAGGTGATCAGGCCGCTCTGGAGCGTCTGACAAAGACCAATTTACGTTTCGTAGTTTCTGTAGCTAAGCAATACCAGAATCAGGGATTAACTTTAGGTGATTTAATTAATGAGGGTAATCTTGGACTGATCAAAGCGGCTAAACGTTTTGATGAGACTAAAGGTTTCAAGTTTATCTCTTACGCTGTATGGTGGATCCGTCAGTCAATTTTACAGGCTATCGCTGAACAAAGTCGTATTGTACGTCTTCCATTAAACCAGGTCGGCTCACTGAGTAAAATCAGTAAAGCATTCTCTAAATTAGAGCAGGAATATGAACGTGAGCCTTCTCCTGAAGAGCTGGCTGATATTCTTGAAACAACCGTTGATAAGATTTCTGATACTTTGAGTAATTCAGGAAGACATGTTTCTATGGATGCTCCTTTCGTTCAGGGTGAAGAAAACACGCTACTGGATGTTTTGGAAAACCATGAGCCTAATACTGACAGCAGTTTAATCAACGAATCACTTTCTGAAGAGATCAAACGTTCTCTATCTACATTAACAGAGCGTGAACGTGAAATCATCGTTCTTTTCTTTGGCTTAAGTACTAATCACCCGCTTTCTCTGGAAGAAATCGGTGAGAAATTCAACTTAACCCGTGAACGTGTCCGTCAGATCAAAGACAAAGCATTGCAACGTCTGCGTCATACTTCACGTAGTAAAATATTAAAATCATACTTAGGTTAATCCTTTAAAGACTATTTGAATTTAAATAGCTTCTTTACTTAAATAATCGGACAGAAAAAGATTGGGTTTCCCCCAATCTTTTTTACTTTTGTGGCACTCTAACCAAATAACCCCGATATGTTTAATAAATACCAATCCGAATTTCAGAACTGGATTGAAAAAGAGAAAAAAGCAGTTGAATTACTAAATGTTGTTGGCCAGCTATGGTTTGACAGATCTATTGAACTTGTACTTTTCCGCAAACCATTATTCGATGTAGGTAGCAGCGAAATCCTTGCTCACCACCAGTACGCTAAAGAAATTTCAGGCAAAGACATTAACATCTATGAGACACTGGAACTGGCAAATGAAATTGCAAAATGTAATCTCGCCCCTTCACGTGTTGATATAGGAAGACTAGCAGCTGAGTGGCTGGATGAAAACAATGATTTTGCAACAATGCATGATTTTGTAATCAGCAAACTTAGCCGTCACATTGGTAAAGACAAAATCAGTCTGTTACCAAAAGACGTAGTTTTGTTTGGGTTTGGAAGAATTGGAAGACTGGCAGCGAGAGAATTAATTCTTCAGGCTGGTAAAGGTGAACAACTCAGACTCCGTGCTATTGTAACCAGAACCTACAGTGATGAAGAACTGATCAAACGTGCAGAATTATTACGCACAGATTCAGTTCATGGTACTTTTAATGGAATCATCATTGAAGATTTCATTAATAAAGCGTTAATCATTAATGGCCAGACCATCTATTTTATCGTTGCCAATAAACCCGAAGATGTAGATTATACAACTTATGGTATTGAAGACGCATTATTAATTGATAATACAGGTGTGTTCCGTGACCGTGAAGGCCTGAGTCGTCACCTTGTATCCAAAGGTATTGCCAAAGTATTACTGACAGCACCAGCCAAAGGTGATATTCCAAATATAGTTGCCGGAATCAATGATGCTGACTTCGACTTTAACAAAGAGACTATCGTGTCAAATGCATCCTGTACTACCAATGCCATTGTTCCGGTATTAAAAGTTATGGATGATGCCTTTGGTATAGAAAAAGGCCATATTGAGACTATTCACTCTTATACAAATGATCAGAATTTATTAGATAATTATCATAAAAAATATCGTCGTGGCAGATCTGCGGCTTTAAATATGGTTATTACTGAAACTGGAGCAGACAAAGCAGTAGCCAAAGTTATCCCACATCTGGGTGGAAAACTAACCGGGAATGCAGTACGTGTTCCTACACCTAACGTTTCACTGGCTATCCTGAATTTATCCTTAAATAAAGTTACTTCGAGAGATGAAGTAATTGATATCATCAAACAGGCGTCTCTTTTTGGAGATTTATCTGAACAAATAGAATTCTCAATCTCAAATGAGCTGGTAAGCTCTGATTTAATTGGAAACAGCCATGCTTCTATTATTGACGGCCCGGCTACAATTATAGCAAAAGATAATAAATCTGTAGTAATCTATACCTGGTATGACAACGAATACGGTTACACCAGACAGGTTATTCGTCTGGCTAAGAAACTGGCCGGCGTGGTACGTCTTACTTACTATTAAGATTAGTGCCTAAGGCATCCTAAAACAGGTTGACATAAATTTAACTATAAAAAAAGCGGGAAAATTTTCCCGCTTTTTTTATTTCAAGCAATCTTGTCATTAAAAATGAGGTAATGTAGGTCTGGTCCACATAATTCTATCAATGTTTGCCATTACTTCATCCGTCAGTAAAGGCAATACCTCCAAAGTAGTCAGATTTTCTTTCAACTGTTCAGTTTTTGAAGCACCTAATATTACTGAACTTACATTTGGATTTTTCAAACACCAGCCCAATGATAGTTTGGCCATAGGAATAGCTAACTCGTCAGCATAAGATTGTAATTTCTCCACCTTAGCCAGCTTCACTTCTGTTAGTGCAGATTCCTTTAACCACTCCAATCCTTTCATATCCAGACGGGTGTCCTTAGCTTTACCCGATGTATATTTACCCGAAAGTATTCCCGAAGCCAAAGGCGACCAGATGGTAGTACCCATACCGTACTCTTTGAACAACATCAAATATTCATTTTCAAGTTTATTTCTCTCTATAAGATTATACTGAGGCTGCTCCATTGTCGGGCCTATCAGGTTATACTGACGGGCAACCCGGATAGCCTCCATAATTTCTGATGCACTCCATTCCGAAGTTCCCCAGTATAAAATCTTGCCTTGCTGCAATAAAGTATTCATTGCCCACACCGTTTCCTCAATAGGAGTTTGTTTATCAGGACGGTGACAAAAATATAAATCCAGGTAATCAACCTGTAATCTCTTTAATGCTCCGTGACAGGCTTCAATAACATGTTTTCTCGATAATCCTATACGGTTAGGACCTTTGTTTTCCGTGCCAAAAAAGACTTTACTGGAAACCACATAAGATTCACGCTCCCACCCATGTGCCTTAATAATTTTTCCCATTACTTCTTCTGATTTTCCTGCAGCATAACCTTCGGCATTATCAAAAAAGTTTACACCGGCATCATAAGCAATTCCCATCAGTTCATCAGCTACTTTATCACTGATCTGCTGACCAAATGTCAGCCAGCTACCTAAAGAAAGTGCACTCAATTGTAACCCGGATTTTCCTAATCGTCTGTATTCCATTTGTTTAAGTTTTATATATTAAATTGTTTTATAATTTATACTTTCAACCTTATAATCATTACGTCCTACTAGCAAGATTATCTCTGTAATTAATAAGCTAAATGTATTAAATAACTACTTTACCCTTGCCATAAGTTTTTCCGATAGCGCATTGATGTGTCACTATTTTGTAATATATTAGGATATTCAACACAATGACCTATTAACAAAAACCTGGCGCTATGAAATTATATTTGCTATTACCCCTGGCATTTACTCTGGGTTGCAATGCAGTAAAAACATCCAATCAACCCTCTCACGCTGACCAATTAATTAATGATGTAAAGATTCTTTCTTCAGATGCTTACGAAGGCAGGAAAACCGGAACAAAAGGTGCCGAATTAGCAAGAACATATATAGCTAAGCGATTCAAGGAAATTGGCCTCAGATCTTATTCATGCTTTAATGGTTATCAGCAATCATTCAATTTTTCAGGTATAGATGATCCAAAAATCACTGGAAAGAACATGATTGGTTATATCAAAGGTACAACCAGTAAGGTTATCGTAATTTCTGCGCATTATGATCACTTAGGTGTGATTAACGGAAAGATTTATAATGGTGCCGATGACAATGCTTCTGGCGTTGCAGGACTCTTAAAAATAGCTACACACTATGCAAGAAACAAACCTATGTACACGCTGATCTTTGCAGCCTTTGATGCAGAGGAATTTGGCAGAAAGGGTTCTGAGTATTTTGTAAACCATCCACCGGTAGATCTTAAAAAGATCAAGCTCAATTTAAACCTTGATATGATCAGTCATAACGATAAAGGAGAATTATATGCTGCAGGAACCTATAAATACCCCCAGCTTAAGAATTACATTGCTACAACTAATCCCGATTTAAAGATTCTTTTTGGACATGATAACTCAAAACTGGCAGCAGATGACTGGACAGAGCAAAGTGATCAGGCAGCATTTAATGCAAAAAACATCCCATTTATCTATTTTGGAGTAGAAGATCATAAAGATTATCACAAAGCCTCAGACAAATTTGAGAACCTTAACCAGACATTTTTCATCAATGCTGCCAATGGCATTCTGGAAATCACAGATAATTTCGATAAAGAACGTACTGTAGAGAAAATATTAAGAGACAGGCTCCAGTCTAAAAGAAGATAAAACAAAAAAACACGCTTTGCAGCGTGTTTTTTTTTGTTTTATCTTAACTTATTTCTTCGGCAAATGCCTTCTTTCAATCATTCCTACAAATTCACTGTTAGGATTAACTGGTTTAATCTGCTGACTTCTGAAACTTTCTGTATTAGCTCTTCTACTGCCCGTACTGGCTACACCCTGTGTAGTAGTACCCGAAGGCGCAAGTACATTCAACGCCTTAGACATATAGTTTTCCCGTTCATCTCCAAAAACATATTCAGGATCATCATATTCATCCAATACATCAGGCTTGATCCCGGTATAGTATCCACCTTCATTTCTTGCATTTTTAGTCTCAAAGTTTGGCATAAATACCTGATACCTGTTTTCCAGTGTAACCGGGAAAAACCCTACAGGTTTCCCATAAGTAGTATCTCCTACCAATTTCACATTCATATAAGGTTTAAGACAGTTAATTACAATCTCGCTTGCTGATGCTGTATTTCTGGATACAATAAAGACTACATTGTTTACTCCGCCCAGACTTCCTTTTTTACTGAACTTAGTTGTATTGGCGGCCGGCGTATAATTATCATCAGCAGCAGTCAGCATTCTTCCATTCTGATATAATATTTTCCCGTCAATACCTATCAAAGGCTGATTGGAAAGAATAGATGCTTTACCCGCCTGCATTGTTGCATTATAAATTTCAGTAAACATAACCTGTCCGTTAGTACCAGATGGAGCAATCAGGTTAGTCAGATAGGCTGCAGTATTGACATATCCCCCACCATTATATCTTAAATCGATAATCAAATCAGTCACTCCCTGACTGCTAAAATCCGCAAAAACCGGATCCAGATACATATCATTCGATCCATCCTTACTGGATAAAGAAGAAAATCTTGCAAAAGCCAGATATCCTATTTTCTTTCCTCCTCTGGCGATAACTTTTGCTGCATAAACAGGACTGCTCTTATAAGAAGCACGGTTTAGTGTCATACTGAATGGAACCCTGTCAATAGCATTAAAACCTTCTATTGTCACAGACGATGCAGAAAATGAATTAAATACTGACTTCGATTCCTTGGTATAGCTGGCACCCACAGCACTCCCATTAACCTTCGTGATTAACCAGCCACGTTTAACACCAGCAGCAGCAGCCGGCGAACCCGGATAAACTGCAGTAACAAATAGTTCATACTTATCAGAATTACTGAAAGTATAAAAAACAGGTCTGATACCTACATCATAACCATTATTATCTACGTCTACATCTGCAGACTTTATTGAAGCTGTAGTACTTGGATTGGCCTGAGTAAGATCATCTATCCTTGAATATTTAGGATATCCAAATCCATTGTACTCGTAGGATTTGCCTGTCGCCGGATTTATCTTCAGCTGACTGATCGCAAACAGCTCATCATCATAATTGTCTATTGGCTGTGATTTACCAGAAAACTGTCTCGGATTGAAAGCACTATAATCAGGAAGTGCATCATTCCAGTAATAAATCTGCTGTGCGTATAAATAGAGTGAATCCAGTGTTAGTTGTGTCCTTGTGCCGGCTGGGGTATCTCCACTTCTGCCATTTGTATTATTTGTCACTTCCGGCTTAGGGCTTTTCTTACATGAACTGGAAATCACGACAAAAAGAAACAACGCACACACCGTCAAACGATTGTTTAGTAAATTAGTCCTCATAAATAGGTAATATAAATTATGCAGTTAAGGTAGAGAAAGAATGTGAATCAAAGTTGGTCCACAGATAAAAATTCAATTTTATCTACGTTGTCATACAGACTTTTACCTATGACTAAAACTTCTTTCTTTTTTAGATCATGTTTCATAACAAGCATATCCAGTGTCTGTTCAAAGGTTCCGGTTTCGGCACTAAAATAGACCGTAAGAAATTGTTCCAGCCCATTCCATTCCATTTGTCTTATCTTGTTTAACTGTTGAACAGGATCTCCGTCTACCAATAAAAAGATAGGCTTCCCTGCGGCACGGATCTCTTTAAGAAAATCCAGTACTGGAGCAAAAAGCAATAATTTCAAGGGTAATTTTGCATTTTGCTGTAACAAATCAAAATTGATTATATATTTCTGGGGTAACTCAAATTTCGCAGCTGTTTTAGCAAAAATATCTTCAGCACCGTCTTTCAGATAAGTCTCATTCATAAAAAGAATGATCTCCCCGGCATCCAGCTGTTCACCATACTCAATAAATTGGGCAAAGAGATAATACACCTGCAACTGATAATCTTTTACAGGATATAAAACATCATCCAGGCCAAAAACAAAAGCCTGTTTAGTATTAATATGGTCTTGGTATTTCATCAGGCAATAGTAAATAAGGATTGCTTTTGTTTGTTTACAGTTTCATACATATAAAAGACACCATTCAGCGCTTTTTCTTTACCCAGAACAGAGAGATTATCGGCTGGTATAGCTGCGTAAAGCAACTCACCTCTATCAAATACAGCCCAGTTTTGCTTATCTACGACCTCTTCAGGAGCATAAAGCGGGAAATGATGTAAATCAGGCAATAAAACATGAATATTAAATTCCTGGAATAATATGGATGATCTCATTACAGCCTCCAGTTCGAACTGGTATAGTGGTAACAGACGATCAACTTCGAGGTCCAGACAAGTGTTAAGCAGATTATGGGCAATAGTGTCATCATTTCTTTCACCAAGACTTACAAACTGATACTGATCTGATGCAAAAGAAGGTATTTCACCATAATCTCCCAATAGCACCTGGTCTGTGGTAAACGCTTTTAATATTTTTAATGCCTGGGCAGATTTGCCTCCGGTAATGAGTGTTTTCAAATTTTATACAATTAAACCATCTTTCATGGTGACTACCCGGTCGCTGATTTCGGCCAGGTCTTTATTATGCGTTACAATTACAAATGTCTGCTTAAAGTTATCACGCAGTGTAATAAAAAACCGGTGCAACGACTCCGCATTTGCTGAATCCAGATTTCCGGAAGGTTCATCAGCCAGGATAATAGCAGGATTATTAATTAATGCCCTTGCAACAGCAATCCGCTGCTGCTCTCCTCCCGATAATTCTGTTGGTTTATGTGAAGCACGATCTTTCAGCCCAAGTAACTCTAGGAGCTCTATAGCACGGCTTTCAGCTTCCTTCTTGCTTTTTTTAGCAATAAAAGCAGGAATACAGATATTTTCCAGTGCAGTGAATTCTGGCAGCAAATGATGGAACTGAAAAATAAAACCAATATTTTGATTTCTGAAAACACTAAGCGGCTCACCCGAAAGCTGAGCCAATTGAGTACCATTCAGTTCAACAATACCCTCATCCGGTTTATCAAGTGTGCCTAAAATATGCAACAGTGTACTCTTACCTGCACCCGAAGCCCCGATGATACTGACAATTTCTCCTTTGGCAACCTCAAAATCTACTCCTTTCAGAATCGGCAGACTTCCATAAGCTTTTCTTATACCTGTGGCTTTTAGCATGCGACAAACTTACAAAATTTGAGATTAATTTCTGTTAACGTGTAAGCAGCGGGTTTTCATATTGACGAAAAACCAGGTGTTCCGTCCTGCAGAAAATATGATGTTGGCAATATTTGTCCTGTTTCACTCAAAAATAAGCTATAAACAAGGTTAATTTATAAATTTAAACTGACTCTAAGTTTTTAAAACCAATATGAAATTGTAGATTTGGATCAAATTTTTTCAGCAAATGAATATACACGAATATCAAGGTAAAGAAATACTTAAAAGTTTTGGTGTTGCCGTACAAGAAGGCATAGTTGCCGAAACTGTTGAGCAGGCTGTAGAAGCTGCTAAAAAAATGAAAGCAGACTACAACTCTGACTGGGTAGTAATTAAAGCACAAGTACATGCTGGTGGAAGAGGTAAAGGTGGTGGTGTTAAGTTGGCTAAAAACCTTGACGAGGTTAAACAAAGAGCTACCGATATTTTAGGTATGCAATTGATCACACCTCAAACTAGTGCAGAAGGTAAGACAGTACACAAAATTCTTGTTGCTCAGGACGTTTACTATCCTGGAGCTTCTGAAACAAAAGAATTCTATGTGAGTGTTTTATTAAACCGTGCTAATGGAAGAAACATCATCATGTATTCTACCGAAGGTGGTATGGATATCGAAGAAGTTGCAGAACACACTCCTCACTTAATTTTCAAAGAAGAGATCGATCCTAAAGTTGGTCTTCAGGGATTTCAGGCACGTAAAATTGCTTTCAACCTTGGATTAAGCGGTGCCGCTTTTAAAGAAATGGTAAAATTTGTTACTGCGCTTTACAAAGCTTATGACAACACTGATTCTTCAATGTTTGAAATCAACCCGGTTTTAAAAACATCAGACGATAAAATTATTGCTGTTGATGCGAAGGTAGATTTAGACGAGAATGCTTTATTCCGTCATCCTGATTATGCAGCAATGCGTGATAAACTGGAAGAAGATCCTACTGACGTTGAAGCAAGCGAATCAAACTTAAACTATGTAAAATTAGACGGAAACGTTGGTTGTATGGTTAACGGTGCTGGTTTAGCAATGGCAACTATGGATATTATCAAAATTGCAGGTGGTGAGCCGGCTAACTTCCTTGATGTAGGTGGAACAGCTAATGCACAAACTGTAAAAGCTGGTTTTAACATCATCTTGAAAGATCCAAATGTTAAAGCTATCTTAATTAACATCTTTGGTGGTATTGTTCGTTGTGACCGTGTTGCCCAGGGTGTTATTGACGCTTATAAAGAAATCGGAGATATTCCTGTTCCAATTATCTGTCGTTTACAAGGTACAAACGCCGTTGAAGCAAAAAAACTAATTGATGAGTCTGGCCTGAAAGTATTCTCAGCAATTGCTTTAAAAGATGCTGCTGCTTTAGTTACTAAAGTTTTAGCTTAATCTTTACAGAAAAAAGAGATTCTTAACGTCTTCTTAGTTTTACAAGCTAAATAAAAAAAGACAATAATTATATATAAAAAAGCCGGTTGTGTAAAAACAACCGGCTTTTTTTGTCCTTCAGGTTTGAAGAAATAAGGATAAAATTATATAAACAGCATTTTAAGAAGACTTTGAGCGGACCTATAAGAACAACATCCTTATCAGCTTTACATTGGTCAAAAAAAAACCTCCGGCAATTAAGCCAAAGGTTTTTAACCAAATATAATTTAAACGAGCAATACAAATATAGTATATTTTTTGATTAAAAATCATTTATCATATATTTTATTTGAAATATTTCAAATAAAAACAATTAAACAACAATAAATACATTAAAAAAAAACAATAATAAGCATAATAATAACACAAATATAAAATAAACAACAAAATAACAACATATAAACAATACAAAAACAAGTAAATAAATTAAAATAAGGATAGAACAAAACAAAAACACACAAAATACCGATAAATAATCCATTAAAATAAAAAAACGCACATAAAACACAAAAAAACACCATATTTACATATAATATCACATTTCTCTAATTCCCTCCCATGCGCTAAAAATCTTAAATCTCCGGCTTCAACCCTGTTATTTCTAAATTGAATTCATTATTTTTGAACGCTCCACAAAAAAATCATGATTAAAAGAGAAAAAATAAAAAGCCTGTTAGAAACTACTGATTTTAACAGAGAAGTGACCGTAATGGGTTGGGTAAGAACGTTCCGTAACAACCAGTTTATTGCCATCAATGATGGTTCCTGCATGGGAAATATTCAGATAGTTGTTGATTTTGAAAATACAGCGGAGGAATTATTAAAAAGAATCACTACCGGAGCAGCTATTGCTGTTACTGGTCAATTGGTAGAATCTTTGGGTAAAGGTCAGCGTGTTGACGTAAAAGCAACCTCAATAGAAATTCTTGGAGATAGTGATGCAGAAAAATTCCCTTTGCAGCCAAAAAAACACAGTCTTGAATTTCTTAGAGAAATTGCACACCTGCGTTTCCGTACCAATACTTTTAATGCTGTTTTCAAAGTGCGTCATGCACTGGCATTCGCTATACATCAATTTTATAACGAAAGAGGTTTTGTTTACATGCATACCCCTGTAATTACAGCTTCTGATGCTGAAGGTGCAGGCGAAATGTTTAAAGTAACCACACTTGATTTTGACAATACACCAAGAACTGAGGATGGAAATGTAGATTTTTCAGAAGATTTCTTTGGCCGTGCGACCAATCTTACTGTTTCCGGCCAGCTGGAAGGTGAACTGGCAGCCATGGCTTTCGGTCAGATTTATACATTCGGCCCGACTTTCAGAGCTGAAAATTCAAATACTACACGTCACCTTGCGGAATTCTGGATGGTTGAACCAGAGATTGCTTTCGCTGATCTGGAAGATAATATGCAGCTTGCAGAAGATATGATGAAATACATCATTACTTACGCATTGGAGAACTGTAAAGAAGAAATCGAGTTCTTAAATAACCGGTTGTTAGAAGACGAAAAAACCAAGCCGCAGCAAGAGCGTAGTGAATTGTCTCTGATTGAAAAACTAAACTTCTGTATAGGCAATGATTTTGTGCGTTTAACTTATACTGAGGCTATTGCTATTTTACGTTCTTCAAAACCTAATCAGAAAAAACAGTTCAAATATCTGATCAACGAATGGGGTGCTGACCTGCAGTCTGAGCATGAGCGTTTCCTTGTAGAAAAACACTTTAAAAAACCAGTTATCCTTACAGATTATCCGGCTGACATTAAAGCTTTCTATATGCGTCAGAATGAACCGGATGCTGAAGGTAGAAAAACCGTTGCTGCAATGGATGTTTTATTTCCTGGAATCGGTGAAATGATTGGTGGTGCACAAAGAGAAGAAAGAATGGACAAATTAACCCAGCGTATGGACGAAATGAACATCCCACAGGAAGAACTATGGTGGTATTTAGACACCAGAAGATTCGGTTCTGCTCCTCACGCCGGTTTCGGTTTAGGCTTTGAACGATTAGTTCTGTTTGTTACCGGTATGACTAATATCAGAGATGTAATCGCTTTCCCACGTTTCCCTAAAAATGCCGAGTTTTAATCAAATCATATAAAAAAAGCTTCACAATTGTGAAGCTTTTTTTTGCATTACATAACCAACAGCTATTAAACAACTGCTTATTTTTTTGTTAGTAACAGATCAATCTGCTTCCCCTGCTTATCAATCATCTTTTGCTGTTCGATCAGATGTAAGGTCAGCTCCTCAATTTTTTTCAGCAGCAGCTTATTCATCTTACCCAGCTCAATACCTTCCTGCTCCGCTTCTCCTGCCGCAGGCACTTCCGGCAGATGCTTATTCAGCCTGATATAATTTTCCAGCTCAGTCAATGTTTTCAGCTTATAGCTGTCTTCAAACACATAATCGGGCCAGTTCTGTATTTCAACCTGAATCTCCTGCGCACGTATTTTACCATTAACAGAAAGTTTTTCCCCTGGACTGGAAGTTCCCATACCAATATTCCCAAGACCATCAATGATTATATCATCTCCATAATACCACTGATCGCCGGTACCATATTTATTAAACATCCTGCGGGTACCGAGAATCATTTTTCCCGTAGCATCGCCATTATTTCCATTAGCAGCTACAGTAAGGATCCTGCCCTGCCCCCATGCATTGTTTCCATCAGTTCCAGCTGGTAAGGCAAATTCCAGAGAAGCTCCCTTATCTGTCAAACGCCCGCCAGTATTAGCCTGAATAATTAAATTACCTCCTGTTAGCGCACGATTATCCGCACTGATAGAACTTCCCGGCCCCGTAATATTTAAATTGCCCAAAGTTACCTTTCCATCACTTTCAGTAACTACTCTGAGCCAGGACTGAGCGGCATTATTGTTTGTTTTTCTAAACCATAAATTCTGATCAAAAAAACTACCCGCAAACTGCATAGCATAATTATTAGCACTATTAGAATGTCTGACATCCAGTAAATGCCACCATTCCCTTGCCCCCGAAGGAAAATTTACAGGATTAAAAGTCTCAAAAAAACCATTGGTAGCTCCCTCATTCCCATATGCCCCCGCATTATCCCGGGTTTGTGTTTGCTGTGCATTTATTGCGGTACAGAAAAATATCAAAAAAACTGATAAAACAGAACGTTTATTCATATTAATTTATTTGACCATAAAGATAGTGTTATCCTCTAGCCAGAGAAAAAACACCTTATCCAAAAAGACCTTTTTTTTTTACATCGCAATATTTAATTATGGCTACCTATTTTCTTAGTTTTAAACACAAATTTTAAATATGAAAGCGAAATTAAGTCTATCACTAGCAGGACTGGCACTCCTTGCTGCTTGTCAGAACAAGGACAAAGGTCATACTGCCGGCAAAGAGGTCAGAACAGAATTCTTTGATAAATCCGGAATGGACACTACGGTTACTCCAGGAGATAATTTCTTCCTATACGCCAATGGGAAGTGGATGAAAAACACACAGATTCCAAAAACAGAAACAGGCTGGGGCTCTTTTTACACCTTGTATAACGACAATATAAAAGAGCTGAATCAAATCCTTACCGACGCGGCTAAAGGAGATCACAGTAAAGGAAGCCTAGAACAAAAGGTCGGCGACTTCTATACCAGCGGAATGGATACTGTTACAATTGAAAAATTAGGTTATACCCCAATAAAGCCGCTTATAGCAAAAATCGACGCAATCAAAGACTATAAAGAACTGATTAGTTTTATAGCAGATGGTTACAAAGACGGAAACGGGGATCTACTTGATTTTCATGTAGGTGCTGATGATAAAATCAGCAGTAAAAATGCAGTTAATTTTGGCCAGTCGGGTATTACTTTACCCGAACGCAGTTATTACTTTAATACAGACGCCGAAACAAAAAAAATCAGAACAGGATTCCTGAACTACATTACACAGCTTTTTGTTTTAACCGGTGCTAAAAAAGAAGATGCAGCAAAGTCAGCAGATAATATCCTTAAACTGGAAACAAGTATTGCCAAATCGCACTCTACTCCTGTCGAACTGCGTGATCCACAGAAAAACTACAATAAATACTATCTGGCGGACTTTCAGAAAATGACTCCTGATATTGACTGGAAATCTGTAATGAGCAAATTAGAGCTTAAAACAGACACAATCATCGTTGGACAGCCTAAGTACTACCAAACTTTGAATAACCTGCTTAAAACAGAGCCAATTGCCATCTGGAAAGAAAAACTAAAGTTCGATGCAATAAATAATGCAACAAGTGCACTAAGCAAAGATTTCCGGACTGCCAGATTTGATTTCTTCGGTAAGACCATGCAAGGATTAAAAGAACCTAAAGAGAGATGGAAAACTATAGTAAGCAGCACTGATGATCATATCGGGGAGCTGCTTGGGCAATTATATGTAAAAGAACATTTCACTCCTGAAGCTAAGAAAAGAATGCTTGAACTGGTTGAAAATCTTCAAAAGGTATATAAATCAAGAATAGAAAAACTGGACTGGATGACCCCGGCTACCAAACAAAAAGCTTTAGAGAAATTAAATGCTTTTATTAAAAAGATCGGATATCCTGATAAATGGAAAAAATACGATGATGTAGTCATTTCCAAAGACACGTATTTTGCCAATCTTGAGTCTGCAGAAAAACATACCTATAAAGAAATGGTAGAAAAGCTGGGAAAACCTGTAGATAAAACTGAATGGGGAATGACTCCGCCAACTGTAAATGCTTATTACAATCCGTCTATTAATGAGATTGTTTTCCCGGCTGGAATCCTTCAGTTCCCTTTCTTCGATTTTGGGGCTGATGATGCTATCAACTATGGTGCTATCGGTGCTGTTATTGGTCATGAAATGACCCATGGTTTTGATGATCAGGGTAAGCAATACGACAAAGACGGCAACCTTAAAGACTGGTGGACAGCTGCAGATGCTACTCAATTCAAGAATAAAGCAAAAAAAGTAGTAGACTTATACAATGGCTTTACATTACTGGACAATCAGCATGTAAATGGTGAACTGACCTTAGGCGAAAACCTGGCAGATATTGGTGGTCTGGCTATTGCTTATCAGGCATTCAAATTAACTCCCGATGGAAAAAGTGACAAAAAAATCGACGGTTTTACTCCTGATCAACGTTTCTTTTTAAGCTTTGCACAAGTTTGGCGTATTAAAAGCAGAGATGAATCTATGCGTGTACGTTTAAAAACTGATCCACACTCTCCTGAGATGTTCAGAGTTAACGGTGCTGTGTATAGTATGGAAGCTTTTTACAAAGCATTTAATGTACCAGCGACCGCAAAAATGTATGTTGCTCCTGCTAATCGCGTAGGTGTTTGGTAGTAAAAACAACAGGATAAAGAAAAGGGGATGTATCTGTAAAGTGGTGTGACCCCAAAAAGTTGGACAGATTCAAAATTAAGTTTTTTGTACGAGAGCTCGGTATTCCACCGGGCTCTTTCCATTTAACCTGTTTTTTATTCTTTTATTGTTGTAGTAATGAATGTATTCTTTTAAAGAAGTGATAAATTCTTCTGTAGTTTCAAAGCTCTCTCTGTACAGCAATTCTGTCTTCATAATACCAAAAAAGCTTTCGGCCAAGGCGTTATCTAAGCAATTTCCTTTTCTGGACATGCTTTGAATAATTCCATTTTTTTCCAGAGCCTTTCTATATCCGTAATGTTGATATTGCCAGCCTTGGTCAGAATGAAAAATAAGTCCCTTTGTATCTTTCACTTTATCAAAAGCCTCGTATAACATTTCTTCTATCATCTGCATATTTGGACTTTTTGAAATACTATAGGAAATGATTTCCCCATTGAACATGTCAATTATAGGAGACAGGTAAATCTTCTCCCCTTTAATGTTCATCTGGGTGACATCCGTAGCCCATTTCTGATTAGGCAAACTTGCTTCAAAATCCCTTTCAAGTTCATTAGGGGCAATTTTGCCAACCTCGCCTTTGTATGATCGATAACTTGCTTTCCTGATAGTGCATTTTAAGCCTAATGTTCCCATCAATTTTTGCACAGTCTTATGATTTATGTTATAACCCCGGTTCTTCATTTCGGCGGTGACTCGCCGATAACCATATCTGCCTTTATGCAGGTGGTATATACTTGCGATCTCTTCTTTTTCATGCTTGTACTTATCATCAGCATTCAGCCGCTTATGATGATAATAAAATACCGAACGAGCCATCTGTTTACAATCCAATAGAATTGCAATATCATGTTCCGGCCTTAGTTCTTCGATGGCTTTTGCCCACTCATACGTTCGCGGGCTTCTCTTTCCTGTACTAAGGCCTTGACTTTTTTTAATAGCGCGTTCTCTGCTCGCAAGCGGGCATTCTCCGCCTGGAGCTTCTCTAGTTCTGTTTCAGGTCCAAGTTTCTTTGATTTTCCCATGCCTTTAGGTGGTCGTCCACGGGGCTTTTGTTTGTATAGTACTGCGTAGCCTTCACCTCGTACTAATCTTACCCAGCTCTCTAAGGCACTTCTACTTACTTTACGTTCCAGAACAACCTGTCTTAAAGGTACACCTTTTTCTATAATGAGCCTTACAACTTCTTCTTTGAAACCAGAAGTAGACTTGATATTGGCTTGCTTGCGTAGCCCACTTTCTCCATGGAGGTTATATTTCCGAACCCATTCCAATATCATGTCATCATCAATACGCCGTTCTCGGGATATCCAAAGAATCGGTGTCCCTTTTATCACTTGAGAAACTATATCGAGCTTCTCCTCAAATGTGTGTTTTGCCATAAATGATAAACCCCAAAAGTTTTTGTCCAACTTTTGGGGTTCACTTCAAAGACACATCCCCTTTTTCATTTAGATTATTAATCTTATCTGTCAGACAGCCTCTTAGTTATTTGATGGCTGCGTATCTGTAAATGAATTCGCATGTGCATAATCAATTGCAGTCACCCTGTAATCTGTAGGTGCGAAACTCGATGAGGTACTTAAAGCCATTCCCAATTCAAACCTTAACGGATAAGGAGTATTCAGTAAACTTCCTTCCGGAATATACGGAAAAGTCTCCATGTAAGACTGCATCACGTTAGGTGCAATTCTTCTGTTAATATAAGCTCTGCTTAATTGATAAGGATGACGCAAACCTGCCGCACCTAAAAGCTCAACCGCACTGGCTACTGTCAAACGATGATAATTGAATACACGTACTTTTTTATCTTCTACAACCAAACCTTTCATCAGACTCGGATCTTGTGTAGCCACACCAGTAGGACAGGTATTACTGTTACATTCCAATGCCTGAATACAGCCTAAAGCAAACATCATCGCTCTTGCAGAGTTACATAAATCAGCACCCAGTGCAATGTTTTTAACCAGATCAAAACCTGAAGAAACTTTACCTGAAGCAATGATTTTAATATGTTTCTTTAAATCGAAACCTGAAAGCACATCATATACAAAGGCAACACCCTCTCTCAGTGGCATACCAACTGCATTAGAGAATTCCTGCGGTGCTGCTCCAGTACCACCTTCACCACCATCAACGGTAATAAAATCTACATAGATGCCTGTTTCTACCATTGCCTTGCAAATAGCGAAGAACTCACTTTTACGGCCGATACATAATTTAAATCCTATAGGTTTTCCGCCCGATAACTCTCTTAATCTTTTTACAAAATGAAGCATTTCCACAGGTGTGGAGAATGCAGAGTGTGCAGGAGGAGAAATCACGTCAAATCCTTCTTTCACCAATCTGATTCTTGCAATTTCAGGAGTTACCTTTTTTGCCGGTAAAATACCACCATGTCCGGGTTTAGCCCCCTGAGAAAGTTTAATTTCAATCATTTTAACCTGTTCAGTTTTTGAACGTACGCCAAAAGCATCAAAATTAAATGTACCATCATCATTACGGCAGCCAAAATAACCAGTACCTATCTGCCAGATTAAGTCTCCTTTTGGAGCAGCATGGTAATCACTGATTCCACCTTCGCCTGTATTATGTGCAAAATTGCCCATGAAAGCACCGCCATTTAAAGCAAGAATAGCATTCTGACTTAGTGAACCAAAACTCATTGCCGAGATATTTAATATACTGGCAGAATAAGGCTGTGCACAATCAGGTCCACCAACCAATACTCTTGGATCTTCATTTAATTCATGATGGCTGATCGCAGCAATACTGTGACTTAACCACTCATATCCGTTATCATAAACGTCAAGCTGCGTACCAAAAGGAATAGTATCATTATCTTTTTTTGCACGCTGATAAATCAGGGAACGGTTCAATCTGCTGAAAGGTTTTCCGTTGGTATCACTCTCTACAAAATACTGATATACTTTAGGACGCAAATCTTCTGCAAGATATCTTAAGCGCCCTAAAACGGGGTAGTTTCTAACAATGCTATGTTTTGGTTGGTAAAGGTCATAAATACCCAATAAAACGATGGGACCAATAAAAATAAAGGCCCAGTAAAATGGGGGCCATGCCATGCTAATCATCAAAGTTGCCGTGACTAAAAATGCGGCAATCGCAATAAATGCTTTTCTCATACTCTTGGTTATTAAAAATCAAGGGCAATAGTACGAACATTTATCAACGACTCAACAAAATTATCTGTAAATTTACATATGCTAGTCAAAATATACCCTGAAAATCCAAATCCAAAGGCGATTGAACAAGTGGTAGAAGTCCTTAAAAAGGGCGGAATTATCATATATCCCACTGATACTGTGTATGGATTAGGATGCGATATCACCAATCAGAAGGCGATTGAGCGAATTTGTCAGATAAGAGGCATAAAACCTGAGAAAGCAAATTTTTCATTTATCTGCTCTGACCTGAGACATATCTCTGATTTTGTAAAACCGATAGACACTACCGTTTTCCGGCTGTTAAAGAAAGCTCTTCCCGGTCCTTTTACATTTATATTCAATGCAAATAACAATGTTCCGAAATTACTGAGTTCAAACAAAAAAACTGTTGGAATCAGGGTACCGGATAACAGCATTGCAAGAGAAATAGTAGAAATATTAGGGAATCCGATTTTATCTACTTCAATTAAAGATGATGATGAACTGGTTGAATATTCTACAGATCCTGAACTGATCCATGAAAAATATGAAGATCTGGTAGATCTGGTAATTGATGGTGGTTATGGAGATAATGAAGCTTCGACAGTAGTAGACTGCACCGGAGGCGACTTTGAAATTATCCGTCAGGGAAAAGGAATACTGGAAAACTACTTGTAGTTAACCAGTATCCTACTATAAAGTAATCCTATAATACAAAGAGGATTACAGGTTATGATATCCAGGTATTATGACCTGAATCCTGCCATAAATGTTTCGATATTTTCTTCAAGGTTACCTGCTGCAATAGATTTTACGAATGCAGTACCGATAATTCCTCCATTTGCATATTTGCATGCTTTATCAAAAGTTTCTTTACTGCTGATCCCGAATCCAATCATCGTTGGATTGTTTAAATCCATCGCAGCAATTCTGGTAAAATATGCTTCTGTGGTATCAGATACCTGTAAATTCTGTCCTGTGGTAGCAGAAGAAGATAACAAATAGATGAATCCATTACTCAACGAGTCAATTTTATGGATACGCTCTACAGAAGTTTGTGGCGTAACTAAAAATATATTGCTCAATCCATATTTCAGGAATGTCTCTTTATAAAATTCTTCATATTCTACCATTGGCAGGTCAGGTACGATACAACCGTCCACACCAACCTCGGCACAGGCTTTACAAAACCGCTCTACACCGTATTGCAATACCGGATTCACATATCCCATCAGCAGAACCGGGATAGTAACCGTTTTACGCAGTTCTTTCAACTGTTCAAACAACAGGTTTAAATCCATTCCCTGGTCTAATGATAATTTACTGCTAGCCTGTATAACAGGGCCATCTGCTACCGGATCTGAATAAGGGAAACCTATTTCCAGCATATCTGCTCCTGCTTTTTCCAGTGCAGCTGCGATAGTAACCGTATCACCCAATCCAGGATAACCAGCAGTATAATATATAGATAGTATATTGTTTTTTTTCTCTTTGAATATTTTATTTATCCTGTTCATTTGATCTGTATGCTATAATATGTAAGATAGGGCTATTTATAAACCAAAATGCTTCATGTAGGTATCCATATCTTTATCTCCCCTTCCGGATAAACAAACGACTACGTTTTCTCCACCTGTAAATTTCATTTTTTCCAGATATGCCAGTGCATGTGCACTTTCAATTGCAGGAATAATTCCTTCCATCTGTGTACAAAGTAATCCCGCGTCCAGAGCCTCATCATCTGTGATCGAAACATATTTTGCTCTCGAGGTTTTGAAAAGATGGGCATGCTGAGGGCCAATTCCCGGATAATCCAGACCTGCAGAGACAGAATGCGGTTCTACGACCTGTCCATCTTCAGTTTGCATCAGGATACTTCTGCTGCCGTGCAATACACCTTCTTTACCTAAAAAAGTAGTCGCTGCCGAGAATCCGGTATCCACTCCTTTTCCTCCTGCTTCTACAGCAATCAGTTTTACATTTTCATCATTGATAAAATGATAAAACATTCCCATTGCATTACTACCACCGCCTACACAAGCCAATACATAATCTGGCTGATCGCTCCCTGTCTGTTCTGTTAACTGTTTTTTTGTTTCTTCAGAGATAACTGACTGAAAAACAGAAACCATATCAGGATACGGGTGCGGGCCAACCACTGATCCTATAATATAATGAGTATCAACAGGATTATTAATCCAGTCACGCATAGCCTCATTAGTTGCATCCTTTAAAGTTTTACTACCTGAAACCGCCGAAACGACTTTTGCACCAAGCATTTTCATACGGGCTACATTAGGAGCCTGACGCTGGATATCGATTTCCCCCATATAAACCACACATTCCAAACCACGTAATGCACATACAGTTGCTGTAGCTACGCCATGTTGTCCTGCACCAGTTTCAGCTATAATTCTCTTCTTACCTAATTTTTCAGCAAGTAAAATCTGCCCAATGGTATTATTTATTTTATGCGCCCCGGTATGGTTCAGGTCTTCTCTTTTAAGAAAGATATTCGCATTATACTTTTTTGATAACCGTTGAGCCAGATAAAGTGGCGAAGGCCTGCCTACATAGTCCTTCAACAAATGGTGGAATTCTTTTTGAAAATCAGCATCCCCAATGATTTTAAGATAATTTTGTCTGAGTTCCTCGACATTCGGATATAACATCTCAGGAATATAAGCTCCTCCAAAATCTCCGTAATAACCTTTTTCATTTACAAAATAATTCATAGTCTTATCTTTTTAACAGGTTGCACCGGCAACCCTGGAATTTTAAATTTTAATCAGCATTTGTTTACAGACAGTCAGCAGGGCGATATCTTTCAGACCTGGTGAAACTTCAAACCGGCTATTGACATCTATTGCATATAAACGTTCATCTTTAATCTGTTCAAGACCAGCAAGCTGCTCTATTCCTATTCCCCCGCTCAAAAAATAGGATTTCCTGTTTTTATAGCTCCCCAGGAGTTGCCAGCTAAATGTTTTACCTGAGCCACCATGATCCGGAGTCTGTGTATCAAAAAGGAAATAATCTACCTGTGCCTCATAATCATCCAGCTTACTGAAATCAAAATCTGCATCTATACCAAAAGCCTTGATCACTTCTGTTGTTCCCTTCAGTGCCTGACAATAAGATGCACTCTCCTGTCCATGTAACTGAACTGCCTTCAGGTCATATTTCATAATTGCATTTTTTACTATTTCCAGTTCTTCATTCACAAATACGCCAGTAGTTTTTATAGTTGCAGGAATATTTTTGATGAGCTGCGGATCAAGGTCACCGATAAACCTTTTAGAAGCCGGATAAAAAATAAAGCCTATATAATCTGGCTGCAGGGCAACCACTTCAGCTATATTACCCCGTTCACGCATTCCGCAGATTTTCAGTTTAATACTCATCCTATCAGGTTTTGAAAACTTTGAAGCGCCATACCACCAACCAGTGAAGATTCTGCTTCATAATAACAATCTGCAAAAGACTGTTCCGGTTTAATAGTCTGTATAGCAATAGCCGCGTTACATAGTACGACATTGTTTTGCGGATCGGTTCCTGTACCCTGTAATACATTGACAAAGATATCCGCCGATGATTTTATGGTATCACCACCCGTAATTTCATTAACATCAATCTGTTCAAAACCCAGATCACTAACTTTAACCAGTGCCTCTCCGTTTTTACTGAATGTTTTAAAATCACAGGTCAGTGAAACTTCGTCAAAACCATCTACAGCATGAATGATCGTATAGTTTTTATCTGTTTCCTGATAAAGATAAGCATACAGACGTGCTAGTTCAAGACTGAATACGCCTACAATCTGATTTTTAGGTTGCGCCGGATTTACCATTGGCCCAAGCATATTAAAAAAGGTCTTAACACCTAAATCTTTACGGATTGGAGCTACAATTTTCATGGCTGGATTAAACAGCGGTGCATGTATAAAACAGATTCCTGAGCGGTCAAGGCTTCTTTTTAATTCGTCCTGATCAGCTGTAAAAGTATATCCCAGGTGTTCCATTACATTGGACGAACCGCAGCCAGAAGAAACACCGTAATTACCATGTTTTGCTACTTTATATCCTGCTCCGGCAACCACAAAAGAAGCCAGGGTAGAAATATTAAAAGTATCTTTTCCATCGCCTCCTGTACCACACAGATCTACCAGTTCATAGCCTGACAGATCTATTTTTACACAAAGGTCAAGCATCGCATCACGGAATCCCTGCAATTCTGCGACTGTGATATTACGCATCCCAAAGGCCGTAATAAATGCAGCAATCTGCGAAGTATTAAATTCTCCTGAGGCAATTGCTGTAAGAATCTTCCGGGCTTCTTCCCTGCTGAAAGATTTGTTTTCGAATAAGTGATTGAGTATTTTCTTCATAGGTTATAAAACAAAAAAGGGCTGCTTAAAAAGCAACCCTCATTATATTGTATATAAAATAAAACGTACAAAAATAGGGTTACACTACGCAATTGCGTTGTGCCACCACCAAATGTTAAGTCCGTTTGTTTGTATCATTGTCTGACAAATATGGAATTGTTTTTGGAAAAGAACAACTATTTATTAATATATTTTTTTTGTCAGGATCAGTTTTATTTAATTACCGCTTATTTTGATTTCAACTCTGCGGTTCAGCTCTTTACCTTCTTCAGTTGTATTGGGCTTAAGTGGCTCTGTGGCTCCAAAACCTTTAATAGATAAATTACTTCCGCTGATACCTGCATTCATTAAATAAGACTTCACTGAATTTGCTCTGTCTACAGATAATGACATATTATGCTCAGGTGTACCTTCTGCTGAAGAGTGTCCGTTCAATATAAATTTAACTGATGGATCTTTCTTCATCTCTGCAGCTACTTTATCCAGTATCTGAAACGATGCAGTTTTTAATACACCAGAATTAAACTCAAACTGAACATTACTGAAATTAAAATCTGGTTTTTCAGGTGCAGGTGTAGTTTCTGTTTTTTCTTCAACAGGAGCTTTCTCTATTGGCTTTTCTAATGGTTTCTCCGCTACTACAGGCGGATTAGGTTTGGCAACAATTTTCTTTGTTTTACAAGCGCCAAGAGAAAGGGCAAAAACCCCGATACCGGCTAATAATAAATGTGTTTTTTGAGATTTCATTTGTTTGTGTTGTGTTTATTTGTGGTTTTCAATTAATGCATTTTTTTCTTTTGTAAAATGATTAAATACCAGTTTATCGGCCAGTGCCGGAAACAGTTTATTAATCCATACCGTTAATTTCCCCTGCCCTGTCATGACCAGCGTGCGCTTACGCGCAGCAACTCCATTCACTATATGCTCAGCCACTTCTTCCGAAGACATCATTTTCCCCTCTTCCATACTGGTTTCACCATGAGATTTACCATCTTTTGCCAAAGCCGCAACCCGGATATTGGAAGTTGTAAAACCAGGACAAGCCACCATTACGTGTACCCCGGTATGCAATATTTCAGTTCTCAGTGCTTCCATAAACCCATTCATTGCAAATTTAGAAGCAGAATAACCAGTTCTGCCCGGCAATCCGCGATAACCTGCAATAGAAGAAACGCCAATTATACTTCCTTTAGTCTTCAAAATTTCAGGCAATGCATATTTGGTACAATATACTGTACCCCAGAAATTAACATCCATCAGGCTTTTCAGTACTGTTAAATCGAGTTCATTAAATAATGCACGCATAGATAGTCCTGCATTATTAACCAGGATATCAATTTTACTAAAAGTCAGCAAAGCGCGTTTAATCAGCTCTTCACAATCAGCTTCTTTGCTGACATCAGCCTGTATGGCCAAAGCTTTAATTCCATATTTTTTTTCCAGATCAGCAGTAACCTCACATAAAGTAACAAACTGTCTGGCTGCCAGCACCAGGTTTGCTCCTCGTTTGGCAAACTCCTCTGCACATGATTTGCCTATACCCGATGAAGCACCGGTAATAACAACAACTTTATTCTTAAAATCCATTCTGATTATTTGGTTAGTGAATTAACATATGGTACCCGGGTTACAATAGAGCGGCCTAAAGTAATTTCATCTGCATACTCCAGTTCACCACCAAAAGCAATTCCACGGGCAATAGTAGTAATGGGTATCTGAAAATCTTTAAGTCTTTTATAAAGATAAAATAATGTGGTATCTCCCTCCATGGTTGCGCTTAAAGCCAGAATAATTTCTTTAACCGGTGTAGTTGCAACGCGTTGAACCAGCGTATCAATATACAGATCAGATGGCCCGATACCATCCATAGGAGAAATTAAGCCACCTAACACATGATATACACCAAAATATTGGGAAGTATTTTCTACGGCCATTACATCACGGGTATCCTCAACCACACAAATAATTTCTTTCTCCCGTTTGGCGGAAGAACAGATACCGCAAACAGGTAAATCTGATATATTATGACAAATACTGCAATGTTTTATTTCTCTTCTCAACCTGATTATGGAATTACCGAAAGTATCTACTTCCTCTTGTTCCTTGTTCAGTAAATGCAGTACCAGCCGCAATGCGGTCTTTTGTCCTACACCAGGTAATTTAGAAAATTCGTTAACAGCATCTTCAAGAAGCTTGGAAGAAAAGTTCATCTTACAAATTTATATTATCTTCTGTTATTCTGAGCCTGTTTAAAATTTATTGGATAAATTTTAAACAGGCTTTTGATTATTAGAGGATGAATTTCTTACATTTAGCTCCTAAAGTATAATTATATATGACTCCCGCCATACTTTTATCCTTTCTGTTAGGATATTTTGCCCTCTTAATAGGAGTAGCCTATTTCACCTCAAGAAACTCGTCTGACAACGCTTCGTTTTTTATTGCAAACCGCAATTCAAAATGGTATCTGGTAGCCTTTGGCATGATTGGAACAGCGCTTTCGGGGGTAACTTTTATCTCCGTACCTGGTGCTGTGGGTAAAAGTGAGTTTGGTTATTTTCAGTTCGTACTGGGAAATGCCGTGGGTTTTGTCATCATCGCTACTGTCCTGCTCCCACTTTATTACCGCATGAACCTGATTTCCATCTATACCTATCTGGAAAAAAGACTGGGTGCTTACAGCTATAAAACCGGAGCAGTCATTTTCCTGATTTCAAGAACTATCGGATCTGCTTTCAGATTATATCTGGTGGCAATTGTTTTGCAGAAATTCATTTTTGACGCGTGGAATGTCCCCTTCTGGCTCACTATAATTATCTGTCTGGTACTTATCTGGCTTTATACCCATAAGGGTGGTCTTAAAACTATTATCATCACTGATACCATGCAAACCGTATTTCTGCTATTATCAGTTGTGCTGTCTATTATCTTTATTTCAAAATCTCTCCATCTGGATATAGCCGGGACTTTCGAAGCCGTAAAAAACAGCAGTTATTCAAAAATATTCTTCTGGGAAGACTTCATGGGCAGCAAGTCGCACTTTCTCAAACAGTTTCTGGGCGGTATTTTCGTGACTATTGCAATGGTAGGTCTGGATCAGGATCTGATGCAGAAAAACCTGAGTATGAAAACCATAGGTGAGGCACAGAAAAATATGTTCACTTTTACAGGGGTATTTGTCATTATGAATATCTTTTTCCTGAGTGTAGGTGCTTTATTATATCTTTATGCCGCAAAAAATGGCATAGCAGTTGCTGACTTAAAAACACCAGATCATCTATACCCTGAGATTGCTTTAAACCATCTGAACATAATTCCGGGAATTATATTCATGCTGGGTTTAACTGCTGCAACGTTTGCCACTACGGATTCTGCGCTTACAGCACTGACCACTTCTTTTTGTGTAGATTTTCTGCATTTTGATAAAAAGGAAGATCAGAATGACCCTAAACTGGTTAACCAGCGACACTGGGTACATATAGGGTTTTCAGTTATTATGGTGGCTGTAATCCTGGTTTTTAAAATGATAAACGATGATTCGGTTGTGAATTCCATATTTACTGCAGCAGGATATACCTACGGCCCTCTGTTAGGCCTATTTGCCTTCGGGATGCTGACAAAGAGAGCTGTAACAGATAAATTAGTACCTTACCTGTGTATTGCATCCCCTGTGCTGTGTTTTATAATCAACACACACAGTATAAAATGGTTTGGTTATGCGATGAGCTTTGAGCTGATTGTGCTAAACGGTTTGATTACATTTATACTACTTTGGGTTACCGGAAAAAACACGGTTGACCGGACTAAATTTTAAAATATAAATAAGCATAATAATGACGAGTGAAGAGAAAATAAGAAGCGCGTTTGAAAACAAAAACTGGCAGGAGATCAAAGTAACCGACTCATGGCAGATCTTTAAAATAATGGCTGAGTTTGTAGACGGTTTTGAAAAACTGGCTAAGATTGGCCCTTGTGTATCTATTTTTGGTTCTGCAAGAACTGCTGAAACCAATAAGTATTACCAGATGGCAGTAGATTGCGGTAAATTACTTACTGACCGTGGCTATGGTGTAATTACAGGCGGTGGTCCGGGTATCATGGAAGCCGGTAATAAAGGTGCACATACTAACGGAGGAAAATCTGTAGGACTTAACATTGACCTGCCTTTTGAGCAGTTCCACAATAAATATGTTGACCATAATAAATTACTGCAATTTGATTACTTCTTCGTAAGAAAAGTAATGTTCATGAAATACTCGCAGGGATTTATCGTGTTGCCTGGCGGGATGGGAACAATGGATGAGTTATTTGAAGCAATCACTTTAATTCAGACTGGTAAAATTGCCCGTTTCCCGATTGTATTATTAGGTAAGGATTACTGGGGTGGTTTAATTGACTGGATCAAAAACACCATGCTGGAAAAAGAACATAATATCCATGCAGAAGATTTAAATCTGTTCCGTTTAGCAGATACTGCTGAAGAAGCAACAGAACATATCTTCAGATTCTATGATAAATACGTTCTGAAACCAAATTTCTAGATCTTAAATGTAAGCAGGGGTTAGATATGACTAACCCCTCCTGATACAACTAATTTCATTGCATCAGCCGCATTCATTTTCAATTCTTTGATCTTGTCTTTAGAGACAACACAAACCTGTCCAGCAAAAGAGTAGGAAAAAGGAAAATAAACCACACAATCTCCCGGCAAACCAATTGACGACAGATCATTTTGTGTTAAAAATCCAATTCTTTTAATATCAGCAGTGATCTCCACCAAAACAGGGTGGTTAAATTTCTTTTCGTCCCCAACAAATGCCTCGGTAAGATCTTTAATCGAAGAATAGATAAAATTTAACCCAGGTAATCTGTTCATCCAGCGGTTGAACCAGTTATACATGGGTTCTGTCACAAAATTTGTCACAAATATTCCCGCCATCAGAATTAAGGCAATAACCAGCGCAAGGCCTAAACCCGGAATATTTCTGCTTTCTCCTGTTCTTGGATCAACACCTAAAATATTATTCACGTTTAACCAGCTATCGACCGTAGTCACAGCCCAGATTACTATATAAATACTTAACGCTATAGGCAATACAATCAATAACCCTTTAATCAGGTAATTTAACAGTGCCTTCCCAATCCTATTCATAACACAAAACTACTCATAAAAATATATGCGTTTTACCCTTTGAGAGATATTTGTTAAAATCTCGTACGGAATCGTATTAATCTGTTTCGCTAAATCAGTAACAGTTAGCTCATGATTAAAGATAATAACCTCATCTCCGATCTTAGCATCCAGCCCGGTCACATCCAGCATGCACATATCCATCGCTATTGTACCGATTACAGGGGCTGGTTTACCATTGACCAGCATTTTCCCTACGCCGTTACCAAATGATCTGCGGTAGCCATCTGCATAACCGATTTTGATCGTTGCTGTAGTACCTCCTTCCGGTAAAACTCCCCACCTGCCGTAACCAATAGTATCGTTTGGTCCAACTGTTTTAATCTGTGTAATGGTCGTTTTTAAGACCCCTACCGGACGTAAGCCACTCGTATCTTTTAATCCGCTGTCATACCCATACAATCCTATACCTATTCTGACCATATCCAGCTGTGCTTCGGGATGTCTGGTAATAGCCGAAGTATTGGAAATATGTCTGATGAAATCATAATCCAGTTTTTCCCTTATCCTGGAACTGAGATGAAGATATGTTTTAAGCTGATAACCGGTAAACTCATCATGCTGTTCATCTTCACTGGCTGCCAGATGAGAAAATGCAGAAACAACTTTAATCTTTCTGGTCTGAGTCAGTAAAGGCAGTAGTTCCGGTAAATCGGGTTCTTCAAATCCAAGACGATGCATACCACTGTCAATTTTAATATGTACCGGGTAAGCTTCCTCTGTATCAGGTAAAAAAGCTATAAAAGCTTTCAGAATATCAATGTTATAGAGTTCAGGTTCCAGTTTATAGCTCAGAATTGCTTCAAAAGCAAAAGGTTCTGGGCTCATGACCATGATTGGCAGTGTGATCCCGGCTTTTCTTAAGGCAATTCCTTCATCTGTATATGCAACGGCGAGATAATCCACTTTATGGTACTGCAACAGATTGGCAATCTCGAAACTCCCGCTCCCGTAAGAGAAAGCTTTTACCATAGCCATAACTTTCACTCCTGGTTTAAGCTTTGATTTATAGAATTTCAGATTACTGACCAGTGCATTTAAATCAATCTCCAGGACAGTTCCATGAACTTTCTGTGTAAGCAGTTTACTGATCCTTTCAAACTCAAATCTCCTGGCACCTTTAACTAAAATAGTTTCATTGTTAAACGGGATAGCAGGAAATTTCTCTATGAATTCTTCTGTACTTTGGTAGAATGCTTTTGGCAGATCAAACTGTGCGGCAAACGAGGAAATATGTTCGCCTATACCGATCAGTCTGTTAATCTGTTTTTGCTTTAGCAAAACCGAAATTTCATGATAAAGCTCTGCATCGGCCTTCCCCGTCTGCAGCAGATCAGATAAAATCAGTGTTTTTGTGGGATGCTGGTTTTGCTGATTCAAAAAATCAAGAGCTATAGCCAGCGAAGAAATGTCAGCACTATATGAATCATCAATGATAGAGCATTGATTGATTCCATTTTTTAATTCCAGACGCATATTTACGGCCGTCAGTCTTTCTAAACGAAGTCCTGCCTGCTCCGGAGTATACCCCATAGCTAATAAAGCCGCCCAGCAGATTATTCCGTTCTCTATCGAGGCACGGTCGCTAAAAGGAAGCAGGCATTCGATCTCTTCCTGCTTATAAAAGGCTTTGATATAACTTTTCCCATTGATGGGTTTCACCAGCAGAACAGACAAATCGGCATTGCCTTTTGTGCTCCAGGAAAATTTATGCGCTCCGGGCAGATCAGCCGAAGCTATTGCACCAGTGTAATCAGGAGAATAAATCAGCAGATCGACACCTGTAAACAACTTTAGTTTCTCTTTCAGCTTTTCCTGAGGCGATGCGAAACCTTCAGCATGGGCCTCTCCTATATTTGTCAGAATACCAATCTGAGGTTGTATAATCTCTGTCAGTTTCTGCATTTCATCTTTTCTGGAAATACCGGCTTCAAAGATACCAAGATTGTGTTCCTTACCAATCTGCCAGACAGATAAGGGTACACCTAATTGAGAATTAAAGCTTTTTGGGCTTCTTACAATATTAAAGTCTGCTGATAACAGCTGGTATAACCATTCTTTAACAATAGTTTTCCCATTGCTTCCTGTAATGGCTATAACCTCGAGGTCAAATTTGCTGCGGTGATCTGCTGCAATCTTTTGTAAAGCGGCCTGGACATCATTCACCAACAAAAAATTAGCATCAGGAAATGATTGCTGGTATGCAGGATTACTGATAACGAAGTTTTTAATGCCATTGGCATAGGCCTCGCCTATAAATTCATGTCCGTCGCGTAATGCTGCTATCGCAAAAAACAAAGAGGTTTCCGGACTGATCACTGCACGACTATCTATAAGCAGGCTATTAATTAAAGCAGAATGTTTTGCTTCGAAGGATTTTACATTTAAAAGTTCAGCAAGCTGCTGAATGGTATAACTCATTTCACTCATGGACCCGGATACTAATAATCAGGGGTAAAGTTAATCTTTTATCAGAGCCTGTTTAAGTTTAGCTTATAAAATTGTTTATCGCTTATTTTTTAAACAGGCTCTGAGAATAATGCGGATATTTGTACTAGCAGCAATAAATAGCTGCTGGTACAAAAAGCATTGGAAAAAGAATATTCAAAACCCGCACTGGATAAAAGAACGGCTTTGGTTAAGGCCGAAAGTTATTGTGCTTACCAGGAACGTGCGCAACAGGAAATCAGAAATAAACTTTATGACTGGGGATTAAAACCTGATGAAGTCGAAGAAGTCATCACTGAACTCATCATGAATAACTTTCTGAATGAAGAAAGATTCGCTATGTCTTATGTCTCCGGCAAATTTAACATCAAGAAATGGGGCAAGATTAAGATCAAACAGGGGCTCAAACTGAAAAAGATCCCGGAAAAGATGATTTTAAAGGCGCTAAATACGATCGATTACGACGATTATTTAAAAACTATCCTTGCTGCGGCTGAAAAAAAATCAGCTGTTTTAACTGAAAAGGATCCTTATAAAAGAAAATACAAGCTGATCAGCTATCTCATGACGAAGGGCTTTGAAAATAATTTAATTTCTGAAGTACTGAATGACAATAACTTATGCTAATACCTGTTTTTTTTATTAAAAATAACTTGACAGTAATATAAAAGTCCTTATATTTGCAATCCCAAACGGAAACAAGGTATACAGTTTTAAGCCTTGCAAAGTTCAGGAATCCATCGGATGATGTGATTAAAACCAATGCGAAAGTAGCTCAGTTGGTAGAGCACGACCTTGCCAAGGTCGGGGTCGCGAGTTCGAATCTCGTCTTTCGCTCTAAATGTCTTCTTTACCGGAAGCGTTTATTTAAAAGGTTAACACCTGCTCAGATGGTGGAACTGGTAGACACGCAGGACTTAAAATCCTGTGACCTTAAAAGTCGTGCGGGTTCGATTCCCGCTCTGAGTACTAACTGTATAAAGTTATACAGAACCGATAATATCATACCAATGCGAAAGTAGCTCAGTTGGTAGAGCACGACCTTGCCAAGGTCGGGGTCGCGAGTTCGAATCTCGTCTTTCGCTCTAAAGCCTTCTTTATGAAGGTTTTTATATTTACAAGGTTTAACACCTGCTCAGATGGTGGAACTGGTAGACACGCAGGACTTAAAATCCTGTGACCTTAAAAGTCGTGCGGGTTCGATTCCCGCTCTGAGTACTGAAAATAAAAATCCTGCAGATAATTATCTGCAGGATTTTTTGTTAATCTGTTAACCTATATCCTATCTTGGAGTAGTAGCTACACTGACTCTGCAGTTCATTCTATTTTTAAGCTGAGCTTTAACTTCTGCCGGTATCTCAGCTGTAATGGTAACAGGAAGTCTTTGAATAATCTTCACAAAATTACCACTCTGCGTATCGGGTGAAGTAAGCACAAATCCATTCTCTTCATTTTTCTCCTTGCTGATCTCTGATACTTTACCTGAAAGACTAAGTTCAGGAAATTCATCTACAACAACTTTAACGAGCTGTCCTTTAAGCAAATGCTGTATCTGATCTGATTTAAAACGGGCAATAATATTGACCGTACCGATTCCATCTGTTTCTTTGATATCAAGATAAGCATCATCTGTGTATTCAAAGTTCCCGGAGATTGTTGGAATAATCCGGCTCTGCAACAAAATCCCTGACCATTGTTTTAGGAAATCTGCTGAAAATTTAGCCGTTTTTACTGAAACCATAACTACATGTCTGCAGGTTTTCCCATCTGTGATGTAAACAATGCTGGAAATGGGTGCCTTGTCAGATTTAAACTTCCTGTTTTCTATACTGAGCAGTTTATAAGTTACAGGACCATTCTTTTTTTCTGCAAGAACCTTAAAATTAGTACCATTCGCATTTGATAAGTCAGCAACAAATTTAATACTATCCAGGCTCTTTGTACTTTTTATAATGTCTTCATTAACTATTCCAACCATTTCCTGCCAGCTTTCCTTCCCCTGATCCTTAAGGTACCATGCCTGATGGCGTTTAGAAAAATCTGTCTGGATGGATAACGACTGATCAAGCTTCCACTGAGCTGTTTCAGGCCACTGTATAACTATATCTTCCCTATTTGACTGAGCTTTGGCTAATCCAAAACTCAACACTAAAATGTTTAATGCAAGGATCTTTTTCATTTAAATATAATTGCCAAGACCAAATGTCCGAAAATATCAGGTATATATTTGGTGCTAATTCGAAGTAGAATGTACGCAGATAAAATAAGTAAAGGCTAAATAAAGCCGTTATATTCCAAACAAAATGTCCGGATTAATATTCCGGACATTTTGTTTGGAAGAGGATTATAAATTTCCAGATACTAATCTAAAGTTGACAGGCTATTTGCCAGATACTTCTTTCGCTGCCTGAATGATCACAGCGGCTACCTTTTCTGGCTGGGAAACATAAACAGCGTGGCTGCCTTTAATCTCAGTAACTTTAGTATTGGAACGTTTGTACATCTTGCGCTGAACATCTGGTTGTATGCTCTTATCATCAGTTGCGACAATACCGAAAGCTGGTTTCTTTCTCCATGCTGCATCAGTGATAGGTGTTACAAAACATTTGGCATAAAATGCCCCTTGTGACGCATACATAAAACCTGCTTCTGCTTTACTCAGATCACCACAGAATCCGGCGTGGAACTTTCCTTTGTCATAATAAACAATTCCCTTTTCATTCGGAGGCAACACACCATTTTCTGGTGCAGGAGGAGCAGTCTGGAACCATTGAAGTGCTGTTTCGCCGTTGTCTGGCTGGAAAGCGGCAATATAAACCAGTCCTGCAACTTTTGGATGATTACCAGCCTGAGTGATTACAGCTCCTCCCCAGGAATGTCCTGCAAGTATAGTTGGCCCATCCTGATTATCCAATACCAGTTTTGTTGCTGCTACATCATCTTCCAGTGAAGATAATGGGTTTTGCACGATCGTAACATGGTAGCCTTGTTTAGTAAGCGATTCATAAACGCCTTTATAGCCTGACCCATCTGCAAATGCTCCATGTACCAGTACTACATTCTTTATTTCCTGTGCCTGAGTCTTTGTTACTGCTCCTGTTACAATGGACAAAGCTACTGTTGCAGCAAGTACACTGCTTTTCAAAATGTTTTTTAATGTCTGCTTTTTCATAATCTTGATTGTTGAGAGTTTAGTTTGAATCAACAATACAAAGTTGCGATGAAAACCAGACAAAGACCATTAACCAATGTCCCGTTTTGTTGTAGTTATTTCCCTTCCTTCCCAGATTGTACCGAACTTCTGAAGTCTGAAGGCGAAGAGCCGGCGTTCTTTTTGAAAAAATTAGAAAAATAGGATACATCCTCAAATCCGAGCTCAAAAGTAATATGCTTTATAGATTTGTCCGTATACGATAAAAGTCTTTTGGCTTCAATAGTTATCCTTTCCTGTATAATCTGAGAAGGTCTTTTCTGGTTAAAGATCGCAAAAAGATTGGATAGCGTTTTAGGCGACTTATAAAGTCGCTGAGCATAGTAACTAACAGAATGTTCTGATCTGAAATGTCCTTCAACCAGAAGATTAAATTTTCGGATAATATGAAATCTGGAATCTTCCAGTTTTTTGGCAGGTACATATCCCAGTTTTGCCAGTTGGGTCACATAAATAATCAGTCTCTTTAACAGGATCAGCATCATCTCATTTTGGATCTGATCTGAAGTCTTAAATTCTTCAGCAAAGATTTCGGATAATAAAATCAGCTTTTTGCTGGCCTGATCATTTAACTTAATCAGCAAATGGTCAGTACTGCTAAATAGAAAACCAACACAGCTCACCTCACTATCATGGTCGATAATGCAGTAAAATTCCCGGTTGAACTGCCATACCACGAGCGAAGATGAATCCCTAAAACTAAAAGTCTGGTTGAACAAAAGCGTCAATAAGGTATTTGCCGGGAATTCATGCTCAACACCATCAATAATAACGATCTGGTTTTCCGATGGATTCCATACTATAGTAAAATACTTATTATACTGATCTCTGGTAAAAGACAACCTGTCAAAACCTGGTTCTTCTCTGAAGAAAAACAATTCTCCTCCAGTGTTTTCATCTCTTAATTTAAGTTTCATACGGTATGTCAGTTCAGTAAGAATCCGGCCTATAACTGTTTGTTATTGATTAGACCAAAATACAAAAATGCGGTAAAATATTTTTGTTTATCAAATATCTCTGGTCTCCATAACCATAAGAGGCCCGGCAAGATTTTATCCCACAGTTTTTTACATACGACAGATCAGAAGAAGTATCTCTGTGTAAATAACCCTGTAGGAATTTACTATAGTATTCGATTCTTCCTGATCTTTTAAAGATATACTCGTATAAAAAATATTGCCGTTATAACGAAATTAAAAATAATGACTGACATCCGCAGTTTAACAGGATTCATCTGTTTCGTATATCTTGCCCCAAAGTAACCACCCAATATCGTTGCTATCAGCATCACACAGGTCTCAGACCAGGCCACTTTTCCTGCAATAATAAACAGTACCACAGCTATTGCATTAGCTATACCAACAAACAAGGTCTTATTGGCATTGATCACTTTAATATCAGAAAGGCCAAATAAGCTCCACATTGCCATCATCATAATTCCAACCGCTCCACCAAAATAACCGCCATAAATTCCCAGCAGAAATTGCCCGCTAAGTACGATACCACTTCCTATATGGATCTTTCTTCGCAGCTGATTCCCCAGTTGTTTGCCGAAAGCAAAGGCCATTGCCCCTGTTAACAGCAGCCAGGGAACAATCACAGTAAAACTTGCAGAAGTAGTATGTAATAACAACAATGCTCCTGTACAGCCACCTGCAAATGTCAAAACAATCATCAGCTTCATCGAAACATCAGGAAAAGGCCTGATATATTCTTTAAATTCCCAGGCACTGACAAGGCTAGCCGGAAACAAAGCTGCTGTGCTTGAGGCATTAGCTGAAACAGCAGGTACACCTGCATATAACAATGCAGGAAAAGTAATAAATGAGCCACCCCCAGCCACAGCATTCATTGCTCCTGCCAGCATTCCTATAAAGAAAAGTAGGGTTAAATTATACATATCCTGCGTATTAAGAGTTTCAAAATACCAATAGTAAAGGTACCAGAAGGATGGCAACAATTTCGATCTCAGTTTTACATCTTTTAATGGACACAGTTATCTAATGATCATATAAATTAATTCAGGCATAACATAAGGGTAAATCAACCTGAAGGTGTCATTTGATAAAATCCTGATATTATTACCATTAAAACGAGAAAAAAATGACTTCAAAAAAAACTGGCTTTTGGCTGATTACAGCTCTGTTAATGATTACCCTGAGCTGCAAGAAAACTACACAGACAACACCCCAAAAAAATCACAAAGACTTTCATGAAATTGAAAATTATCTGCAAACACTAATTGATACAGGCAATGTTCCAGGCATCGCAATAGCGATTACAAGCGGGCAGGACATTGTTTACAGCAAAGGATTTGGGGTTACCAATGTACAAACCAAAGAAAAATTAGAACCATGGCACAATTTTCACATTGCCTCCATATCCAAAACATTTACTGCAGCTGCAGTAATGCAGCTTGCAGAAAAAGGTAAACTTGACATTAATAAGCCCTTAACTACCTATCTGCCCTATTTCCGGCTGAATGATGGACGTTACCAAACAATCACGATTAAGCAAATGCTCAATCATACCTCGGGAATGCCAGACGTCCAAAACTATGAATGGGAGAAAGCTATCGAAGATGAAGGGGCAGCAGAAAGATATACCCGAAGCCTGGCTGATCAAAAAATGATTAGTGATCCGGGAGCAGAATTCCATTATAGTAATATAGCATACGATGTCATGGGAGATTTAATTGCAAAAGTTTCCGGCATGCCGTTTGAAAAATATGTCAAAGAAAATATCCTGAACCCATTAGAAATGAACCAGTCCAGTTTTTATTTCCCGGAAGTCAAAAATAATCCACGTACCTCACCTCATACCAATAAGCCACCGGTAGTAAGTTCAGTATATCCCTACAATAGAATGCACTCACCCAGTTCTACTTTAAACACAAACATTCAGGAATTATCACATTGGGCAATTGCCAATCTCAATCAGGGGCAATATAAAAACAAACAGATTATTTCTCCTGCCACCTATACGATGATGATAACACCAACATTTAGCGTAGACCCTACTATAAAAGCATCCGTAGGATTAAGCTGGTTTATGTATCCTTATAAAGGAATGATGAACTATACACATGATGGAGGAGATGTGGGTTACAGAAGCGTACTGACATTGATTCCAGAAAAGAAACTGGGAATTATTTTATTAAGCAATACTGATCAAATTGATATTCAGTTCGTACATGATAAAATACGTGATATTTTACTCTCAATGAATGGAATATAATCTTCGGATAAACAAATTACTATTCCTCCAAATTATAATAAAAGCCGAAGGGGTTCGAACCCTTCGGCTTCTTTTCATCCCGATAAATCTGACAATCTACACAGAAAATCATTTAAAATTACAACTTTATTTGCGCAAGTAAATACTTGCGCTTATATTTGCAAGCACTTACTTGCATATCATGAAAGCCAGACGAGACGTATACCAGGCAATAGCCGATCCAACCCGCAGAGAAATTATCAATCTTATTGCTGCACAGCCATATAATGTAAATTCTATTGCTGAAAAATTTGACATGACCAGACAGGCAGTTTCCCTTCATGTGAAAATACTTGTCGACTGCGGGCTGATTACAATCAAACAAAACGGAAGAGACAGATTTTGTGAGGCACAGCTGGATCAGCTCAATGAAGTATCCGGATGGATAGAACAATCCAGAAAACTATGGGTCAGAAGATTTGAAAAATTAGATAAATATTTAGAGGAAGTAAAAACCAAAAGCGATGAAAAATAATAAAGAAGAACTCTTGATTACGCATCTGTTTGATGCTCCACGTGAATTAGTATTTGGAGCCTGGACAAACCCCGACCAGCTAAACCATTGGTATGCCCCGGACGGATGTACCATAGAATTTAAAACCATAGAGGTAAAAGAAGGTGGAGGGTTCCACTCCTGTATTCATGATCCCATCCATGGAGATTGCTGGATCAAAGGAATTTATCAGGAAGTAACATTTCCGGAGAAACTGGTTTTCTCTATGATTCTTACCAATGAATATGGAGACACCGTTAACGCTGCCGAAGCAGGAAAACCGGAAGACTGGCCACAGGCTATAGTGACCACAGTTACCTTTGATGCTATCGGTAAACAAACCAAAGTCACCCTGCACCAAACCGTTGCAGAAGCTGAAGCCAGAAAAACAGGCGCTTTACAAAGCTGGTTTAAAATGTTTGACCGTCTGAATCTGTTGTTACTTTCTAATCAGTCTTAAGTTTATGAAAACAACTTCTTTATGCAGGGCTTTAATACTGCCCTGCCTGATTCTGATTTCCTTTACCAATTCCGTTAAATCTCAGCAGATAAAACACATGAGCACGAACAAAAACACCGTGATCAAATACATGGAAGGCTTTAATGCCACCGATCACGCTAAAATAACCTCCTGTTTAACTGAAGATGTAACCTGGGAATTACCAGGCGTATATCTTCATCAGGGTAAGGCTGCCTTTGATAAAGAAATAGAAAACGAAGCTTTTACAGGCAGCCCTGTCATCAGAGTCAGCCGGATGATAGAAGAAAATAACGTAGTTATCGCTGAAGGAACAGTCCGGGCAAAAAAGAAGGACGGAACTATCCTTAACCTGGTTTTCTGTGATATCTTTGAAATGGAAAACGGATTAATCAGAAAACTAACCAGTTATCTGATGACCAAACAGCCATAAACTCAATCCCCTTTCCTGTTTACCTTATTCCTGAGACCTGATGAAATTGTCCAGATTCTCCTCTTTGTCCAACCCGAATTTCTGCTTAATTCTGTAACGTGCCATCCGGATACTTTTTGGTTCAATCCCCAACCGGGAAGAAACCTCCTTATTAGATAACCCCATCAGGATATAAGAACAATATTTTAAATCAAGGCGGGTCAATGTATGATTTGCCTTTTGTTGCAGACGTTCAAAGAAAACAGGATTGGTCTCAAAAAAGTCGGTTTTAAGTTCTTCAAAATCTTTATCCATTCTTTTCTGCTGATTGACAATCTTTTTGATCTGTTCGTCAACAGACAGATGACTTTCACTATCTACCTTTCCCGACAGCAGCTGCAGCAATTCATTTTTTTCTTCAATCTGCAAAGTCCCGGCAAGTAATTCTTTCTGCAGACGCTCCTGACGTTCTTTAAGCAAAACCTGCTCCGTCTGGAGCTGTGTAGCTTCGGCCTCTTTCAACTGGGCCCTTAATTCCGCCGCCGCTTTTTCCTGATCCACAAGTTTTTGTTTTCTGACAGATGCCTTCAGCTTATAATTATATGACCTGAGCAGAAAAAGCAAAGCAGCTATTCCTGTTAAGCCTAACATAATATAAAAAAGATTCATCTTTTTAGTAAAAGCAGCTTCCTGATGCAGGAATGTAATTTCCTGTTCTTTTTTTTCAGCCTGATATTGTGCTTCCACCCGTTGGATACTATTGATTTTTTCTTCATCAAAAGCTTCTTTATTAAACTGCATATACTGTTTCAAATAATTCAGCGCAGCAGCTTTATCCCCTCTTTTCTCTGCAATATGAGAAAGACCCAGAAATATTCTGGCTTTGGTCAGCGGCATTTTGACTACGTCAGCCGCTACAGCACTCAATCCTGTTAATAATATTTTTTCCGCTTCATCATAGTTTCCGTCGCGCAAAGCATATTCACTTTTTAAACCATAGCAGTTTAACAAAACCTCCTGCAGGTTGGTCTTTGTCGCAATATCAATAGCGATGTCAATATATTTTTCAGCACTGTCTCTGTAAGTACCCGGAAAATATTGAAAATAACTGTTAGCTGTATTTAAAGCCACCGCGGCGGTATTACTTTGTATCAGTAAACGACCGGCTTCCTTTTTGGAAAGAGCCAGTGATTTCTTATTAGTCATCAGTGCAGAATCCAGCAAACTGCGATGAATAGAATCCAGCTTAAAACGATCAAAATAACTTTGTCCACTGGTATAATAGGCTGTATTAAGAGGATCTACCTGTTTACTCCTGAGCGCAGCCGAATAACAGAGATCTGCATACTTCTTTTGCTTTTGCGGATCATTGCCATATCCGTAAATACTGGCCAGATAATGATATACAGTACTTTCATAATCATAAACCTGCTGCCCTTTAAAATAGTCCAGAGCTTTGAGCAGTTTAGCAATTGCTTTATCATTCTCATCATTTACCAGATCCAGCCAGCCACTTCTGAACCATACAAAACCTGTAGTTACCGGATCTTTCGTCTTTGTGATATAGTACATGGCACTATCCCTGCTTTCATAAGCATGCTTCAGATCCTTTTGCCTGATATAAAGGTGAATCAACGTAGCAAATGCCATGGCTTTACCTCTCCCATCTTTCAATCTTGCAGCATAATACAGAGCCTCACGGGCCTGCTTGAAAGAAAGAGGAAGATCCTTTTCAAAATTAGCCTTTGCCAGTTTGCAAAGCGCATTCACCCTATCTTCAGCAGGGAGGTCCTTACGTAGCAGAAAATCGTTCAGCGAATCGATATATATTTTCTGCGCTTCTACGCCTTTCCAAAAAATAAGCACAAAAAATAAAGTAGACAATAAGGATTTCAGAGGTAGCCGCATGCTTCAAAAATAGAAAAAAGAAATAGTTCCAAAAACAAGAATTTAAGCTAAATAACTGAATTAAAACATTTTAAACATTTACCGTAGTTACAATGTAGACGTTTTCATTAAAACCAGTAGTCAATGCGTAGTCCTGTGTTTCTTGGTTCATGATCAGTACGGGGCTAATTTTGTATAAGCAGATCATTATTAAATATGGAATATATGAAAAACAGAACTATGGCAATTATAGCCTACATTACACTTATCGGATGGATTGTTGCCTATCTGGAATTTAAAAAAACAGATAGAAAAAGTACGCTCGTTAATTATCATCTGGGACAGGCTTTAGGTCTGATGATCATCAGCGTTGTACTCAGTATAACAAGTAGTATTATTCTGGTCATAATCCCAGCTCTAGGATCAATCTTATACCTCATTTTATTACTGCCTCTTGTACTTCTGTTATTCGGTATTGTCGCCGCCTCTAATGAAGTAGAAAAACCAGTACCGCTCATCGGAAAAATATTTGAAGGAAAATTCAATTTCTCTTCTAAACATCCTTTGCAAAGCAACTAAAGATCCTGTAAATAAATCAGGAGCTGAATAAATAACCTTTATTAATAATCAGAATTATGAAAATCAGTCATTTTTATCCATTGCTATTTTTAGTCCTGTTGTGTACTCAGTTTACAGCTGTGGCTCAACAGGAATCGAAACGACAGATAAACTTTAAGCTGACCGATCCGGCAATACAGACCAGTCATACTTATCACCTTAACAATGTAACTTATATAGTCAGTAACGCATTTCCGGCACAAGACGAAAGCAAGCAGCTCCGTGAAGGTAGCTGTAGCATAAGTTTGGATCTGGGTCAGGATATGGATCCCTTTTTACTCAAATGGATCGCCGGGGAAATGAAGAATGCAACTGGCGTAATTACAATGGTGTCAGCAGATGGGAGTAAAAAAACAAGGAACATTGCCTTTACAGGTGGCAGACCCGCTGGCTCTTCCGAAAGCTTTTATGGCTCAGAGGTTAATTCCGCAGTACAAATCAGCTTCTATGTGAATACACTTTCCATAGATGGCACAAGCATCTTCAAATCAACCGGTAACTGATACCTTAAATAACCTATCATTTAGCTACCGAACCATGAAAAACTTAAAGTCAATTGTAATCTTATTTCTGGTCATCAATCTGGCCGCCTGTAAAAAAGACAAAAACAAACCAGGCGACAATGAGAATGATCCCGCTATTCCGATAACAGATATATACGTAGCCGGGTATCAGACAAGCCGGGGAAGCAATGTAGCCATATACTGGAAAAACGGAGTACCTGTAACACTTTCGGATGGGATAATGAGTGCACATATTAATTCCATAAAAATCCAGGGTCCCGATGTCTATGCCGCAGGCTGGGAAGGAATACCTTTAGGTAATGGCAAAAACAAAGCAGAATACTGGAAAAATGGCGTGGTAACTCAACTTAGTATAGGAAACAATGACGCTACTGCAACCGGAATTGTTGTAAACGGATCTGATATTTATATAGCAGGATCTGAACACAATGGTACAGCTTACGTAGCTAAAGTGTGGAAAAATGGTGTAGCTACGAATCTATCTGACGGAACCAAAACCAACCGTACCGGGAATATAGTTATGGCCGGTAATGATATTTATGTGTGTGGCGGCGAATACAATGGAACACGAATGGTTGCCAAGTACTGGAAAAACGGTCAGGCTGTGATCCTTACTGACGGCAGCAAATCAGCCTTTGCAAATGCTATTGCTGTACGGGATAATGATGTTTATGTGGCAGGGTCCGAAACAGAAGGGAACAACACTGTTGCCAAATACTGGAAAAATGGTCTTGCAGTATCACTTACTGATGGCAGGGTACCGGCTATAGCTAATTCAATTGCCATATCAGGAAAAAATGTTTACGTATCAGGCTGGGAAAGGAGCACAATTAAAAACATAGATATTGCCAGATACTGGAAAAACGGAAATGCAGTTCAGCTTAGCGATGGTATTACCGAAGGTGCTCATGGCAATGCCATCGCAGTAAACGGCAACGATGTGTATGTGGCAGGTTATAAAGGCAATTTCCCGGTATACTGGAAAAACGGACAGGTGGTCCAGCTATCAGACCGTTCAGCCAGTACTGAAATGTGGGATATCGTATTAAAATAATAAATGCCGTATTCAGGCCGGAATATTCTTCAGCCATTGCAGATCAATACTCCGGTTCTGATTAAGGATCTTAAACTTCCTTAATAGCTGCAAAATAATTACTCAGCCTGTTTTGTTCTGTGATCAATGTCACAATGACCTCCACCTGTTCACTAAAAGAATAGCGATGATTTGGATATTTCCTGCTCCTGTCAAACCGGCCAAAATGATCTTCAATACTTTTGATGCTGCTATCAGGTGAAGGGCTTACATTCCAAAAATCAGCAGACTCTTTTCTCTCCCGTTTCTGGTACAGTTTTCCGTCAAAAATAATCTCACTAAAGTAAGGTATATAATTACATCCTTCCTGACGTACCGGAAAATTCTCATTCTGTAATTCTGAGCGAAAATAATACGCAAATCCCCACTCTTTATCCTGAACAGCTGCGCTGTTTTTTATAGAGACAGGTGTCTGGCTATTGGGTTTCATCAGGGCAACAGATTGTGGCAGCATCAGATGACGCTCTTTAAAGAAAAAGATCAGTCCGGGATCAGTTACAGGAAGTCCCAGTAACGCTAACAGATCACTTTGTTTCATGTAATATGGCTTTATCAGATTATCTTAATTAGTAGAATAACAAGGAGTTCAGCTGGTCCGGGTAAAACTCTCCAGAACAGATAGCACCTCTGTTTCAAATAATTCCCGTCGTTTTATACTTTTACGGTTACTGCCAAAAGGCTGACTGATAGCATAGCTTTTACCAAATTTGTTTTGTTTAGTTGAAAGTGCGTAATACAGCAGACCGTCTTCCTGGGTATGTATGATGTACATCTCATCAAAAGACATAAGTTTATAAGTATACAGACCAGGAATTTTCCGGAAAACATAACCAACAGACTGATCGAATACATAAGTGACATTAAAGTGGAATATAAAATCATATATCGCTGTAAAGGCCGATACTATTCCGATAGTCAGCACACCCCATTTGGTCTGATAGTACAAACTGAGCATCGGTGTGACGAGAAATATTACCGCTGCAATCAGTCCGAAAAACAAGATCTTCCCTAAGTAATCGCGTTTGGGCTGAAAGCTTAATTGCCCGTTTTCTATTTTCAGATTATATGCCGCCATATTGTCCTATATTTTTTCCTGTGCTTTTATTCTTCTCCATTGCAGATAACCTTTGCGTAAAACAAAAAAACCAAGCACAGCCATAAAGCCCAGAATCAGCCACTTTCCTCCTATACTGTACATCAGCTCTGTTGCCTGATTCATTTCAAAATCTCCTTTCAGCTGTTCCCAGTTTCTTATTTTAATAAAATTGATAATACCTGCTGTGATGAAAAATACACCAATAAGCAGGTAACTGATAGCTTTGATATAAGGTTCTTTTCTATTGCCGCTATAGACATGGTCATTGGCAAAATGCTTATCGTTTTTATCCGTTTCGTTTTCCATAGTTTTGATTTCAGATTTTGGTTATCCCTCACTCCTGCCCATAGCTTTTTAAAGTGCCATCAGGATTGAATTCTATTGAATAGCGCTCACGTGTACCGTTGATCGTGCCTGGAAACCAACGCATGCGATCATCCCAGATAGATACATAAACATAAGCTGTTGGCTTCGCACCTTCCACCTGAGCCGCCTTTTCATTATATAGATTTAATACCTTAAAGGCGCAGGGAAAGCTTATTTTATCCAGCGGCATTAACCGGCGGGTTATGTTCCGGGTAATAGCCTGAACTGGTTCAGGAGCTGACCATTTGCCATTTGCATAAACATATTCATCCAGGTAGTTTGGATTTTCCGGATGTTGGAGTGTCAGCCTGATACGACCATCCTGATCAAAATGAACAGACTGATATATCTGGATATTTTTTCCCGCATATTGAGGTAATGCTCTGAGTCTCATTTCTGCTTTTTCCAATTGAACAGTATTCATAAATCCTTCCTTATTTTTCTCTGTAACCGGTTTTACCGTTGCCTTTACACCTGCCTGATGTGACAGGTTTATACTTTTTAAAAATTCATTTACTCTTTTCTGAATCTTTTTGCTGTCACCATTTTTTTTCAATGTTTCCAGGTCTTCAAAGAAAATTTTGGACTTATCCTCCATCTCTTTAGTATTCAGTGTATCTCCATTCACAATTACCTGCCGGCTTTCTACACGTGTCGTACTGGTTGCAGAACTCGTTGTGGAAGAACCATATTTTTGCGCATGACGCTTAACAACAGTCTCACCGGGTCTGAGTGTATCATCTATACTTTTTGTAATTTCCTTACAACCCGGCAATAGCAAGATACTACCTGCGATGAGGTGAACGACGATTTTTAAGGCTTTCATAAACTACATTTAACTCTTCTAAATCTTTGGCAAAAATAATTCGTCCGGGATCTTCCTTAAGATATAATATATCCACTTCCTTTTCCCGGGTTCTGTCCAGATCCAACAGACCTATCACTTTCTTTTTACTGACTTCATGACTCCGGTTGTGATGATCTGTAAATTGAAGCACAAACTCAATCATTGGCTGTTCATTAATATAAGTACCAGTTTCTCTGACTTGCAGTACTTTTGCACTAGCATGCAGTCCTTTGTACTTGATTAAAAAATCATTCTTATAATTCTGATTCATCAGTCTGGAGATCAATTTTCCAAAGAGCTGTATATTGCCCAGTATCAACAGCACCGCACAGATAATCAAAGGATGATAAAAAACCATAAAACGCCAGCCCATTCCTTCGCTTTCTCTTTGATAACTATAATAATAATAACCAACTATTATGGCTGCGATAGCCAGTGTAGACAGATGAATCCATATCAATGGCTTTATATTAATCTTTACCTGGAAACTGGACAATACCACATAAGGATAGTCACTGGGATTTTGGTCCAGCACAACTTCTACCTTATTACCTGCCTGAAACCTCCGTTCATAAGCTTTGGTATCGTTTACAGTCATTTTCTCTTCTATTTCTGCACCGGCAAGATTCTTAAACGCCAGGTTTAACTCATAAGTACTATAGCCAATATCAGGAACTGACACATCAATACTGGTCAGAATCCTGGCTTCCCGTTTTTCCCCGTTATCTTTCAGTCGTTCTATTCTTCGTTTTAAGGCAAACGTCTTCCATACCCGTTTTTTGTAGTAACCTGCCAGAACGGCAATCCAGAGCACAACAGACAATGCAACCAGCCCCAGAGCCAGCCGTGGATCGGCATTAACCAGATCTGTTGGATCATCACCCGTGATCCCATAATACATAATCATAGGAAAAGGTATCGCATAAAACAGGACGATCAGTTTCCTGAATATAGAAAAGCCATTCAACATCATACTTTCGGTTTTAAATGTCCGTAAATGTATAGTCCGGCCAGCAACAGAAATATTGCGCCAAAGAATACAGCAGCAATCCATAGCAGTATTTTCCCTTTAGTCCCAATTTTAAAGGATGTAATTACCTTGATCTGTTTTTTCTCTGTCTTGTAAAAAGCGTCGAGTTCCTTATCCCAGCGTACTACCGGTATCTCCTGCCCGCAATGCTTGCAACTGACGGAGGCCGTAATTTTTTTGGTATTATGAATATTGTCTGTTTCTATTTGCAACTGATAAAAACTCATCTCCATGCCATTACCCAAGTGACATAACGGACAATCAAGCTGAGGCACAGACAGTGTTTTAAGGTACAGGTGGTTTTTGTTTATACGTATCATCTGCTCTTGTTTTTAATCAGTTTATTCAGGTAACCCCAAAATCACATACAATTCATCACTAAGTCGTTGAAGAGGTTTCGACGTGAAAAAACATTGTCGCAACAAAATATTTTTGGTCTTTCCGTTTCTTTCCATAACCAAAACACCCGATACGCCTACAGTGATAAAAGTACTTTTAAGTTTAGATACCAGAAAGTGATCAAAATCGTCAAAACTGTAAGTAACCGGCGAGCTGAAAAAGAAAGACTTTTGCTGTATTTCCCGCTCTGTTGTATTAAACTCCATACTAGCTGTACTGCGCAGCACCCCCATTACCCCAATAAAGACCAGTATTGCTACACCAAAATAACTTCCTTTAGTGGTTCCGTAAATCAGGGCGGCAATCACAGCAACAAAGGCTATAATTGCCATAGTATAAAAAAATCCCTTCTGTACTTTCAGATGATAAATATTGTCCTGCTGTTCAAAATATTTAAATGTCTCCATGGCTGATCAGATTAAAATGGCATCTCTTTTATTTTTATACCGTTATTTTTTGCATAGACTCCGGCTATCTCCCAGACCTTGTCATATTTCTCTGCAAAACCGGCATAACTCTTTTTATCCAGAGCTTCAATAGCCTGATTGATAACTTCGGGCGATTCCTGCTTATCGATCATCCTGGCTATAGCAAGATGATCAGTTTTATAACTTTCCAATACATAAACATGAAGTGCAACAGAAGCATTTATCAGTGGCGCTGCCTCTTCATTGGGATACAGATCCTGTACCTTTTTCAGATTTCTTTCTGCAGATGCGATGGAATAATTCCTGAGATACTTTTCACAGGTATTAAAATCATTGGTTCCTGCCCCGCCTTTAATATATTTCACATAAGTGCGGAAATACTCACTGCCAAATCTGGATAACATATTGGTATTTAAAGCAGCCCGGTCAAAATATTCACCCGGGCTATTCACCAGATTGCAGCCTGTTCCGGTAACCAGTAGTAAACACAGGATTCCTGTCATCAACCTGGCCGAAGAGATTAATAGCTGATCTTTCATACTGATTTGACTTAGCCGATAAAGGCAAATTTATTTTCAAACATTTTACCAATCAGAGGCACAGGTTTCTGAGCTTCGTTAGCGGCATGAATGATACCCATAATCCACAGCACTACAATGACCCAGCCTGCTAAACTCAGAAAAGCGAGAGAAGGGACAATTGAAGCAATAATGGTTAAGACCACATTAAAAATAATACTGACGATGGCCAGGCCCAGTGCCTGTCTCAAATGATATTTAAGCAGTGAATCTGCATTTTCTTTTCCACTGAAATAGGCTACAAGCCAGCCAATGAGCGTAATGTACGATACGATTGATAGTGTTTTGCTGTTCATCTTTTTGTTGTTTAATTTTTAGAATTGATTGCTAACAAAATTGCAGGCTTATAGCTAATCTTTCAAATACCGGCTTACTACAAAACGCCTACACTTAAACAGCACAGGTGTCTACAATATGTCTACATAAAAAATAAACAACTGTATATCAATAAAATACAACTAAAAAAATTTAACAGCTAAAACGAAACCTGTAGACATTTATGCTATTTTTACTTTATGAATTATCTAAGGCAAACTCTCTTTTTTGTAGTCTTATACTGCTCCTTTTTTACTGCAGCGGCGCAAACCCCTGTTACCGGAAATACCAATGTGGCAGAAAAAGAAAAACCTGCCCGGCTTATCCGTCTTGCCGAGTCACACCGGATTAACGAAAATTATAAAGCAGGGATTTCCGAAGCTCAGCAAGCTGCTGCCATTGCTTTAAAACTGAAGGATTTTAGTACAGCAACAAAAGCCTATGTTATCCTTGCCAATATTTATGCCGCTACCAAAGAGTTTACACAGCTAAAAAAAGTAAGTGATTCGGCAATGCTGGCTGCCCAGCAGGCCCACAGTCCCGCGGTCATGGCTTATGGCTATTATGCCCAGGCTTATTTATATAATAACATTGATAATGCCGAGCTGACACTTAAATATAGTCAGATGGGGCTTAAGGAATTAAAAAAGGTACCGGATCACTATCTGCAGGCTAAGATTTATTACCTGCTATATGCTTTAAATACCCGCTGGGATAATATTCCTAAAGTAAACCTCTATGCCAGACAAGCCACAGAAAATGCCCTGTTCACCACAGATTATAATCTGCTTGGTAATTGTTATACTGCTTTATCTGTAGCAGCAGATTACAATTACGGTATTACTAAAAGCACAGCACAAAGAGATAGTATTCTGTATTATTTGAAAAAGGTGGAGGAGATTTACCAGCAGCATCCCAAAGAAATAGCACCAAGAACCTATGGTATTGCCTGCATTAATATTGCTTTTTATTATTTGAAAAATTTTTCTGAGGGAGATAAAGAAGCTAAAGCAAATGCCATCCAATATGCCAATACAGCTCAAACAGTAATGAAAGATGCGCCTAATGGCGAAGAAATTATGGCCAGTGGTCTGGGTATACTCAGCGAATACGCCCTGCGTGAAAAGAATTTCCCTATGGCAGAGGCTTATCTGATGCAGGCTTATAGTCTGATGCAGTCAGAAGAACATCCTTACTATTATACCCTGGTCAATGTGGTGCGTTCGCTTTCTCAGTTGTATGAACAAATGGAAAACTACCCGATGGCACTGAAATTCCAGAAAAAAATAGCTGAATACAACAGTAAAATTTTTGATCAGAAACAGGCTTTAAATGTCCAGAAGCTGGAAATACAATATGAGAGTGAAAAAAAAAACAATGAGGTGAGCTTATTGCGGCAACAGGAAAAGTATAACCGCATCCAAAAGAATCTCTACATCGGTATTGCGGCAGTTTTTTTACTCGGACTGATTTTTATGTTTCGTTCTTATCACTTCCGTCTGCGCTATTCCCTGCAGCGCGAAAAACAGCTGCATTTAGAAAAACATGAAGCCGAATTACAGACAAAACTGGGGCAGGAGGAGCAGTTAAGGCTCAAAGCCGAACAGCAATTACTGGAAACCCAGCAACAACAGCTGCAAAAAGAAATGATGGCCAATGTCCTTCAGCTGGAACACAAAAAGGATATGCTTTCAAAAATCAGGGAAAAATTAAATGATAACCATGAATTGAATATCAATAAAATATGGAACGAAGAGTTATTACTGGACAATGATTTTGAGAACACCAAACTGCATATCCAGCGTGTACACCCTGAGTTTTTTTCTATTCTGAATGAAAAAGCACAACAGAAACTCACCCCCCTTGACCTGAAACTCTGCGCTTATCTGTACCTGAAACTGGATACCAAAAAAATCGCCTCTATTCTGCATATAGAGCCTAAAAGCGTCCGTATGAGCCGTTACCGGATTAAGCAGAAACTGGAACTGGACAAAGAAGAAGATCTTAATATTTTTTTACAGAACCTGGGCTCGAATAAACAACCGCTGCCGGATATAACCTGATCAGTTTTTTAAATTCATATAATCCAGAACCAGGTTACTCATGGTATTTACGCCCAGTGTAAAACCACTTTCATCAATAAAGAAATCAGGCGTATGGTGCGAAGGAGCTTTCAGCGGGTCCTGACCTTTAGGCATACCGCCCAGGAAGATAAACAAACCCGGTATCTTTTCCTGGTAAAAGGAGAAATCTTCTGCACCTGTTACTGCTGGTCTTAATTTCACATGATCTGTACCAGCACTGCGCTGCAAACTTGGCAGCATCTTTTGCGTTAAGGATATATCATTAAAAGTCACCGGATAATGATTACCGTAAGGGATTTTAACTTCTGCTGTTCCACCCCCTGCCTCGGCAGTTTTTGTAGCTATAGTTGTTACCCTGTTGACAAACATTGCTTCATCTTCCCTGCTTAAAGTACGGATAGTCCCTATCATTTCTACTTTTTCAGGAATGATATTGGATCTGACACCGCCATTAATTGCACCTATAGTAACAACCCCCGGATTCTCAGTGACGTTCAGGTTTCTGCTTACTATAGTTTGCAGATTATTGATAATCTGCGCTGATATGACGATAGGATCTACACTACTCCATGGATAACCTCCATGTGCCTGCTTCCCTGTTACTGTAATTTTCAAACTGTTACTACCAGCCATTGTTCCTCCCGGACGATAAGCAATATCACCAGCTGCGGTCTGGGAGTTGATATGTAAACCAAAAATAACGTCTACTTTCGGATTCTCTAATACCCCTTCCTTAACCATTAGCTGTGCTCCCCCCTCTTCTCCTTCCGGGACTCCTTCTTCAGCCGGCTGAAATATAAACTTTACTGTTCCGGAAATATCTTTTTTTACCGAAGCCAGAACTTCGGCTACTCCCATTAAAATGGCCACATGAGAATCATGACCACAGGCATGCATTACACCTGTTTCTTTTCCATTGTATATGGTTTTCACCTTCGAAGCAAAAGGAATAGCTACACGTTCCGTAACCGGAAGAGCATCCATATCTGCCCTCAAAGCCACGACTGGTCCCGGCTTTCCACCCTTTAGAATTCCAACCACACCAGTTTTGGCTACACCGGTCTGTACCGCTATACCCAGACTTTTTAAATGCTTTGCAACAATACCAGCAGTACGCACCTCATTATTTCCAAGCTCCGGGTGCTCATGAAAATCACGACGCCAGTCTATAACCTTTTTTTCAATACTGAGCGCCTTTTTTGAAACTGACGATCTTAAGTCATTTTCCTGCGCCATTGCGGATGAAGCGATCAGCACAAGAATAGCAAAGCAATATTTTTTCATAGGTATACTTTTTGGTAAATTAAGAAAATATTAATTACTCTGCTAAAACAAATGAGCTATTCTTTCTGATAGTGCAGGCAGACTACTTCCTTAGGAAACATGGTACTTTTGATCAGTTTAAGCTTAATAGATTCTTTGACCGGAGTAAACACAGGGATACCCTGCCCAAGGATTACCGGATTAATAAATAACCAGAAATCATCAATCAGATTATCCTTCAATAAGGAATGTACTGCACCCGGGCTTCCCAGCACTAAGATATTTCTTCCCTGCTGCTGTTTCAGCTCTTTGATCCGTTCAGTAACCTGATCACTGATGATAGTGGTATTATTGATCTGCTGTCCACGTAAAGTTTCTGATAAAACAACTTTGGAGACTTTATTGTACCATGCCGAATGTTCAATATCATGTTTGGAAGCTCCGGGATGATCTGCTGCTGTTGGCCAGTAGTTCTCCATCATCTGGTACGTAACTCTTCCATAAAGAGCCGTATCTGCCTGATTTGTCTGTTCACCCGCAAAATCAAACATTTCATCACTAACAATAATCCAGTCCATTTCACCATTCGGACCTGCAGCAAAACCATCGAGTGAGGTATGCATAAACATCACTATTTTTCTCATCGTAAATATTTTTTGTTTTACTAAAATTACGAAGGAAATTTAATAGCGATCGGGTGTGATCAAGCCATTTAAAGGGGGTAGACTGGTAACAAATCAGCTATTATATTTTTGATGGTGCAAGCCCGTATTTTTTCTTAAAAACAAAAGAGAAATGAGATAAGTCTTCAAAACCAACTTCCAGATAAACATCAGAAACTGTTTTTCCTTTTTCCTTTAGCAGATGATAAGCTTCCTGTAATCTTTTGTTCTGCAGCCACTTTCCAGGTGACATCTGATAAAGCTTCCCGAAATCTCTTTTAAAAGTAGCCAGACTTCTTCCCGTCAGATAAGCAAACCTTTTCATTTCTACATTAAAGCGGAAATTCTTATTCATAAAAGCTTCGAGATCAATTTTTCCAGGTTCCGCAAAATCAAATAATGCACCTGCCAGCTCCGGATTAGTCTGGAGCAGAATTAAAATTGCCTCTGTCAGTTTCAAAGTCATGAGCTTTTGATTTTCCAGGGGCTTTAGCTGGTAAGGAGTCAGAGAATCCATAAAGCTTTTATAGAGAGGATCGTGCTTTAATGACAGAATAGGTTCAACATGCTGATGTTTTACTTCATTATAACCATGTTCTCTACTAAAATCGCGAAGTGTTTGCTGATCAAGACGGACAGACAACGCTTTAAATTCTCCATTTTCCGGCGGAATTTTAGTGAATTTAACCAAATGATTCCTTTTAAGGAATCGAAAGTCTCCCTCTTCAAAAACATGCAGTTTATTACCGTCATACATCTGGAGTTTTCCGGAAATCTGATAGCTAAAGACATGTTCAGGAATAAACTGTTCCCCTTCCCTGCTGACATTGGTATAACAGGAATAAAGTATGTTTGTCATCTTTTATTTGCTTCTCTTTTGAACGTATCAAATATAAAGATAAGTACCAGTAACGCTTACTGATACTTATCTTTGATATTATCTTTTAGCCAGCATTGCTTTTCCTGCCTCTGTTTCCAGAAAATTTACGGCATTTGTATGATCCGTAGAAACAGATACCGGCAGCCATTTTTCAAGCTCTTCTGCTTTTACAGCCTCTGCATGTCTGACAATACCCACAGCTTCACTACCCAGAATCAGGTGTACCGGAGGCTCTGGATTTTCTACCAGTTCAACCATAACTTTCGCTGCTTTGTCAGGATCACCCATTGGGACGAAAGTGCCCCCTTTAAACATTTCAATTCTCTGATCAACAGTTTCGTATCCTTCAACCTGTTTAGCATAAGTCATAGAATCACCAGCCCAATCGGTACGGAAACCACCTGGTTCAACGCTGGTTACAAATATTCCTAAAGAAGCCACTTCTTTAGCCAATGCCTCACTAAAACCTCCTAAACCAAATTTAGCCGACTGATAGATGGAGAGTCCGATGCTGCCCACTCTTCCACCAACTGAACTGATTTGTAAAATACGTCCCGAACGCTGTTTACGCATATGAGGTAATACTGCGCGGGTAATTGCTATCGGGGCATATAAATTGGTCTCCAGCTGGCTGCGTACCTGCTCATCTGTAAAGGCTTCTGTTGCTCCGGTAATGCCAAAACCGGCATTGTTTACCAGCACATCGATACGGCCAAATTGTTGAACAGCAATGTTAACTGCCTGGTCGATCTGCTCCTGATCAGTTACATCCAGCTGTACCGGATAAAGCTGATCCGGATACCGGACTAAAAGTTCTTTCAACTGACTGATATCCCTTGCTGTTGCCACTACTTTATCGCCACCAGCCAGTACACTTTCAGTCAGGCTTCTGCCCAGTCCGCGGGAACTTCCTGTAATAAACCACACTTTTAATATTTTTTCTGAATCTTTCATGATTGTAATTTTTAATGAAATAAAGTTCGGTAGTATTCAGCCAGTCTGTTTTGTTATAAAGCTCATTTTAATTTGCTGTAAAGCTCAGCAACTAAGTATCTGCTGATTAATTATAATTAACATATATTCGCATTTTGATAATTAATTAACAATTACATGCAATTTGAAAAAATAATTATACTGGACAACTGTGGTCTTATCCCCGAAATTACGGATCAGATTGCCGGCCTTTCCAAACATAAGATCATTGTATATAACGATTATCCAAAAGATGATTATGAAACACTTTTGCGTATAGGGGATGCAGATTGTGTTCTGGTAAGCTGGCAGACAAAAATCACTGCCGAAATCATCGCCAGAACTACAAGGCTGAAATTTGTGGGTATGTGCTGCAGTTTATATGATGAAGCCTCTGCAAATGTTGACATTATGGCTGCCCGTAAAAAAGGTATCCAGGTAAAAGGAGTCAAGGATTATGGAGATGAAGGTGCTGTAGAATTTATCTTTGCACAACTGATTTTCCTGTTGAAAGGTCTGCTTAAGGCAAGATGGAAAGCTGAGCCGGTAGAATTAAAGAATAAAAGTATCGGTATTATCGGGCTTGGAACCTTAGGATTGATGGTTGCACAAACTGCGCAGCATTTTGGAATGCAGGTATTTTACTATAGCAGAAGCAGGAAACCTGAGCAGGAGAAAAATGGGATTACCTATTTACCTCTTGATGAATTAATCCAGTCCTGTGATATTATTACCACTCATTTACCAAAAAATACCATCCTGCTTACCGCAAGAGAATTTAAGCTTAAAAAACCGAATTCGATCCTTGTCAATACCTCTCTGGGCGTACCTTTTGAAAAAGACGCATTTTTAGACTGGATTGCTGATGAACAAAACTTCGCCATCTTTGACGCAGACGGAGTCGGAGATTTTATGCAGGAGTTTACCGGACGTGATAATATCATTTTATCAGACCAGTTTGGAGGTTTTACCTTTGAGGCAAAACAACGGCTCTCAGAAAAAGTCCTTGCAAATTTAGCCGATTACCTGAAGAATCATAAAGAAGTATAAATGAGGTTATTGAATAAGATTATTTTCTGGATTTCTATTGCTATAATCATCATCTGGATGATTATAGCTCTTTTTGGAAAAATTATCCCGCTGGAGATCAAAATAGGAAACCCCGGTGATTTCCATCAGCTTTTTGTATTCTATGCCCTTCAGACAGCGGTTCTGTTTACCATGTTCGGCACTTTAAAACGAAAAGACAGTAAAAAACTATTAATCGGAAAAGTAATCTTAACCTGTATAGTTGCAGCAGCAGCTTGCTTTCTAACGTTTATTACTGTTTTTGCAGGGATGTGTGCCTGGAGTACAGACCAGGTTTTAATGGAGAAAAAAGACTCGCCGGATACCCGGATAGTTTTAAGAAGAAAGAGTTGCGGATCACCACAGGGTACTCTTCCTCAATATAAAACCAGTAAAGTAAAATATATTACGTCCCGCTTGTTCTGGATAAAAGATATTGACACTAATACTATTGATAAAAAGCAATGGATCAGGATAAAATAACTCACCCCGGATGAACAAAGCACCTTATGCTATACCGCAAGGCTATATACCTATACTTCTTCCTTAATTTTCTCCCGGTGATTCAGTCCCCATTGCACCAGGATATCAGTAACCGGAATAATGCTTTTACCATATTCAGTAATTGAATAATCAACAGTAATTGGTCTGGTATCCTGAATAGTTCTGGTCACCATCAGATTCAGTTCAAGATCTTTTAATTCTTTGGATAACATCTTTGCCGAAATCCCATTGATGCCACGCTGAATCTTTTTGAAGTGATTACTTTCTGAAGTCCGGTTAGTCAGATAACGCATAATCAGTAACTTCCACTTTCCACCTAATATATCAATACTATCACGCATGGCTGTAAGCTCTTCCTGACAGCTCGCTTCACGTACATTTCCTTTATTCTTTACAGTGCTCATAAGCTGATGGTTTATCCGGGGTAACCAGTTACCTGAGGTTAACTAATAGCAAATATAAAAATTCACTATCTAATTTAGCCCTGCTCTTAAACAGTTTATAAGAAAGGAAATAAAAGGATCATGAAAGCAATCGTATTAAAAGATTTTGGCAGCACAGATAACTTCACTGCAGATGAAAATTTCGCTATACCTGAACCCGGAGATCAGGAAGTACTTATCAGAATTAAAGCAACGGCGTTTAATCCTATAGATTATCAGATGAGACAAGGTAAAACCGAAAGAAAACGCATGCACTCTCCTATACTGGGCCGCGAATTCTCAGGCCTGGTGGTTAAAACCGGTAAATCAGCTCATCAGTTCAAACCAGGTGATGCCGTCTTTGCCGCGTCGGGCAGTATGGGGTCAAACGGAACCTATACAGAATATATCAGTGTTCCTGAACTGATACTGGCTGCCAAACCTCAGAACATAACCTTTGAAGAAGCCGCAGCTATTCCCAGTGCTTCACTTACGGCACTGCAATGTTATAACCGTTTAGGCATTAAAACAGAGGATTCAGTTTTTATCAGTGGTGCAGCAGGCGGTGTCGGGATGGCGCTGATTAAAATACTTGTAGCTAAAGGTTATCAAAGAATAATTGCTACGGCCGGGAATGCAGAAAGCAAAAATCAGCTGCTCAAAGCAGGACTCAAAAAAGAACAGATTATAGACTATAAAACAGAAAATCTTGCTGAAGTTATTCTGGCACACAATAATGGTCAGTTATTTCATTATTGTATAGATCTGGTAGGTGATAAAATGTCTCTGATCAGTGCTCAGGTAATTGCCACAAATGGCACTTATGCTGATGTTACTGCACTGACTACAGCAGATGCAAGAGAAGGTCTTTTTCATAAAGGAGCTGTAATCGTGAATATTTCCAATTATGCCTATTCCTTAGAAAAGAACTACCGTTATTATGGCGAAAGACTAAATGAGTTTATGAAATTAATGACAGATTTCTCTTTATCCCCGCCATCCATATTAAACGTAGGTTCCCTGAATGTTCAAACTGTCAGCAAAGCACACCAGCTCCTGGAAGACAACCTCACACAGGGTAAGAAATTAGTTATGCAAATAGATTAAGTCAGTATTCATAGAAAATATGTCACAAATACCAAAAATACCCCGCCGTATAGTCACAGGAAATAAAAATGGTAAATCAGTAATTACTGAAGATGCCATAGTAAACAATGTTTCTGAACATTTTCCCGGCCTGATCATCTCAGATATCTGGGCTACCAATCAGATGCCTGTAGATTTATCAAAGGAATTAAAGATAGAAAATACAGCTATGCCCGAAACTCCTGCTCATGGCTCTTATTTCCGTTACGTGAGTATCCCACCGGACAAAGACCTGGGTATAAGCCCACTGGAGAAAGGACAAGTGCATCCTTTAATGCACAAAACCGATACACTGGATTATATTATCATCCTGTCGGGAGAAATCTACCTGATCCTGGAAGAAGAAGAAACATTGCTGAAAGCAGGTGATATCGTAATCCAGCGGGGTACAAATCATGCCTGGAGTAATCGTTCAGCTACATATTGTATTCAGCTGGCTGTACTATTAGACGCCAAATAAATTATATTTAAGGCAAAATAATGAGCTACTGGCCCGAATTATGTTAAGGTAGCTCATATATATCCTTAATTTATGTCTATACAGCCTGCTCCTTCGATTGTTTCCATCCTTGACAATGACTTTTATAAGTTTACGATGCAGCAGGGTGTGATCCGTTTATTTCCCTATGCTAAAGTCCGCTATAAGTTTATAAACCGTGGAAAACACTCTTTCCCGCCGGGATTCGGTGATGCATTACGTAAAGCTGTCAATGAGATGCCTTTATTGCGGTTAACCCGCGAAGAGAAAAAATTCCTCCAGCTAAACTGTCCTTACCTGGACCCATTGTATCTCGACTTTCTTGAAGGTTATCGTTATCAGCCTGATGAAGTGCACATAGAACAACAGGGTGATCAGCTGGAAGTACACATTGAGGGACTATGGTACCGGGCAATTTTATGGGAAGTGCCAATCATGTCATTGATCTGCGAGTTATTTTATGAAATGACACATGCTGTCAGGATCAGTAATGAGGAAGTAATTGAGCGGACAAAAAAGAAGATTGAGAACTATCGGGATCTTGGGGTCACGATTGCTGAATTCGGCACACGCCGGAGATATTCCTATGCTATTCATCGTTTAGTTCTGCAGACCTTGCAACAATACGGAGAAGGATCATTTATCGGGACCAGCAACGTGCATATGGCCATGGTACATCAAACCAAACCCATAGGTACACATGCGCACGAATGGTTCATGTTCCATGCAGCCAGATATGGCTTTAAAATGGCTAACTCTTTAGGATTGGAACATTGGGTACAGGTATTCAGAGGAGATCTTGGAATCGCTTTATCTGATACTTATACAACAGATGTGTTTTTCAGACAATTTGATAAGATGTTCTCCAAGCTATTTGATGGAGTAAGACATGACAGCGGAGATCCTCTTTTGTTTGCCGATAAAGTAATTGCACATTATCAGCGTATGGGCATAAATCCTCAGACTAAAACTATTATTTTCTCTGATGCATTGAATTATGAAAAAGTAAAGCGCATAGCTGGTCATTGCCGTAACAGAATTGGTATCTCGTTCGGCATAGGGACCAACCTGACCAATGATGCAGGTCCTGCTCCAATGAATATTGTGATTAAGATGACGCAGACACAGCCTCAGAATGAGGAATGGACAGATGTAATCAAACTATCTGATGAACATGGAAAATATACGGGTACGGAAAAAATGATTAATCTGGCCAAAGAAATTCTGGGAATAGATTAGCAATTATTATTTGACCTTTAATCTGTAGATGAGTCCCTTGCCACCTGCCAGCAGTACCAGGTTACCTTTTTTAGCTTTTTGAATTACATTAAAGCTTTCTTCAGAAATGTGATACCAGTTCATCCCTCCGTCTCTGGAAACATCTGTACCCGAGGTACCCGTTGCAAAACAGGTTTTCTCATCATACCAGATTACTCCGGAACGGAAACCAAAAACCGGTCTGGATGGTTTAATCCATGATTTACCTCCGTCTCCGGTTAGCAAAACATTATTTGTATTCTCTTTATCCTTCTCATAATCACCACCAACTACGATGCCCTGGTTTTCATTATAGAAATCAACAGAGAAGGCACCCGTAGTACTTTTGCCATGTATGATAGGACAATCGTACTTTTTCCAGCTCAGGCCGTAATTATCAGATGCATAAATATTTGATTTAGTACCGCCGGTTGCGATCCATACCTTCCCATCAGAGAAAGTCTTAATTCCGGTGCCACTGGCAGCAAAACCAGCTTCACCGGTTGCAATGGTATGGTTTAATCTTTTAGTGACATCTGTCCAGTTACAGCCACCGTCATCAGTGATCAGCAGTTGTAAATGGTTTTGAATGGGATCACCAAAGATGATCCCATGTTTTTCATCCCAGAATGACATTCCATCAAGGAATATTGCAGAATCCAGGTTTTTATAAGTTTCAGTCCAGCTCTTTCCACCGTCTTCGGTACGCAATATATAAGCAGGAGAACCTGCATTTACAATTACAGCATGGTTTTTATCAAAGGCTTCAATATCCCTGAAATCAAGTGTTTCATAGCCTTTGGGTTTTGTCCACGTCCACTCCTTGCCTCCATTTAAACTTTTGCCAATAAACCCGTTACTTCCACTTACCCAGGCAATACTGTCAGATACAACAGACATTCCTCTGATACTGGTATTGGTTCCAGTATTAACGGTACTTAGTTCGTAGGTTTGTGAAAATACAGAAAACGGCGTCAGCAATAAAAGGTACAGGAGTATTCGCATTATTTAACTTTTTTCCAGACTTCAGATCTTCCAATAATTGAGATACCGATATAACCACGCATATTCAAGTCACCGTTGTCTTTAAGATTCATATTACAGCTATAGGTTTTACCTGATTTAGGATCATAGATTTTACCATCAGTCCATTTTCCATCTTCAAAAACGAAATCTTTAAGCATTTCCAATCCCAGGATAGGTCTTGACTTTAAATTTGCATCAGGATTCTTTACATCAGTTTTTGCATTACCTTTTTCATCCTTAGGATTCTTAAGCCATACAATTTTACCAAAATATTTAGAGTCTTTCTTAAAAATCTCTACGTGCGCCTCTCCTGTTGCGTTAACCCATTGACCAACAATAGCATCTTTGTTCTGTGCAAAACCTGTGAAGGAAATTGCTGTGAAAAGTAATAACAGTGAAATGTATCTCATAAGTTTATATTTAGTTTAGGCTAATTTACAAATTACAGCTATTAAACAACTATGCTTTCGGCTGGTTTTTTCTTTTTCTTTATTTTGTCTGTTCATCCCTCTGACCTGTAATTGATAATTCGTCAAGATCATACATTCCACTACTTATTGTTATATAGCTGGTATAGTTATGTTTTGTTTTACAAACTATTGTGGCTATGTTGTGGCTAGTCTTCCGTTAGTATTGAAACGGGTTTGAAGCGTAGTTGATACGGGGTTGAAACGCTTCGACCCGTTTCAACTACGCTTCAAACCCGTTTCAATGGCGTATCAATATTAGCCGGTATATAGCCCATAACCCTATTGTCCCATCCCAGAATTACCTGACAACACAGCTCATTGTACTGCTTTTGTTTTACCTGTTCAACCTTTATCAGGATAAGAGCACAAAAAAACCGTCCTCCACAATTCGGAAAGACGGTTTTCATCATTATAAAGAGTTAACGTTAAAATTTATAAGACAAGGTTGTCATAAACTGGCGCGGTGGAATAGGATTGATACTGTAGTTTTCATGTACATAATAGTTATAAGTATTTCCTATGTTTGATAATTTAGCAAGGATTGAGAATCTGCTAAAGCTATATCCTGCTGAAACATCAACGGTAGTAAATGGTTTAAGGGGGATTGTACCCGTAGTAGTCCCATTTTTATTATTATCACGGCCACCATTACGAGAACCTACATAAAACACCGATGTTCCCAGTTTAAGTCCTTTAAGGTCTCCATCCATAAACGTATAAAAAACAGTTCCGTTCGCCGTATTTTTTGTTGTTCCAACTAAACGCTGTCCTTCAATAATACCGATTCCGGGTGCAGTTTCAGTATAACGCATGTAGTTATTAATAACACCTGCGGATCTAAGACTGTGATTAAACGAATATTAGTCAGTTTTTAAATCGATTAATCATTATCATTTGATAAAATGAACTGATTTCCAGAAACAATCCGGTTACTAAAAAGAAAGCACAAAAAAGCCGTCTTTCAGGGTTCTGAAAAACGGCTTCTCTGCTTAAAGCAGATTAAAATATATTAAGCTTTATAAAATACCGGCAGTGGATTTAGTTCTTCACTTTGTCTTTGATGCCAGTAAGGATAAATAGGTTCAGGTTTACTTGCCTCATCTAATTTCTTAACCTGCTCAGTTGTCAGATTCCAGCCTACGGCTTCAAGATTTTGTTTCAGCTGCTCTTCGTTTCTTGCTCCGATAACAATATTTGAAACCGTAGGTCTCTGTAATAACCAGTTTAAGGAGATCTGCGCAACTGATTTCCCTGTCTCAACCGAAACTTCATCAAGGGCATCCATGATGGTATATAATCGTTCTTCATTCAATGCAGGCCCATGTCCTCCACCCTGCTGCACACGATTATCCTGTGGAAGTGGCTGATTGCGTCTGTACTTTCCCGATAAACGCCCGGAAGCCAGCGGGCTCCAGACAATTGTTCCTACTTTCTGATCAATTCCCAATGGCATCAGCTCCCATTCAAATTCACGATCCAGCAAAGAATAATAGGCCTGATGTGCGATATATCTGGACCATCCGTATCTTTCAGAAACTGAAAGGGATTTCATTAAATGCCATCCTGAAAAATTAGAGCAGGCAATATAACGCACTTTCCCACTCTCCACCAGGTTTTCCAGTGTTTTTAAAGTTTCTTCAACTGGTGTATTTCCATCAAAACCATGCATATGATAAATATCAATATGATCTGTTTTCAACCTTTTCAAACTGTCTTCACATTGTTTAATCAGATGAAATCTGGAAGAACCCAGATTATTTGGTCCGTCTCCCATAGAGAAAGTTGCTTTGGTAGATAGCAGAACTTTATCCCGAAGTCCTTTTATCGCCTGCCCTAAAATCTCTTCTGATAATCCGTTAGAATACACATTTGCAGTATCAAACAGATTTACACCGGCATCCAGACAAAGGTTAATCAGTCTGCCTGCCTCTTCAACCTGAGTACTGCCCCAGGCTTTAAAAAACTCATTTCCACCACCAAAAGTAGCGGTACCAAAACTTAATACGGGTACTTTAAGACCCGAAGCGCCTAATTGTCTGTATTCCATGTTATGTTAATTTATAATCTAATACTCTCTTTCCTGTTAAGCCTTCATCAGGTCTGCAAAAAGCTCATAAGAATGTACTCTTGCCTGATGATCAAAAATGTGAGAGGTTATCATGATCTCATCGACCTGCGTCTGTTTAATAAAAGACTCCATATCTTCCCTGATTGTTGCCGGACTGCCAAAGAAAGAACAGGCTATCATTTGATTAACCGCAGCCTCTTCATAATCTGTCCAGACACTATCCATGTTATCAACCGGAGGTTGTAACAGTTCCAGTTTTCCGGTTACTACTCCCATAAAAAACCGCTTTAATGAAGTCGAAAGTCTATCAGCTTCAGCATCAGTATCTGCAGCGATTACATTGATACAGGAAATAACATAAGGAGCCTTCAGATGAGCGGATGGCTTGAAATTCTGACGGTAAATATGAATTGCTGTCAAAAACTGAGCTGGCGCAAAATGACTGGCAAAAGCATATGGCAAGCCCATAGCCGCGGCCAAACGGGCACTATCGGTACTTGAGCCCAATACCCAGATTGGAATATCTAATCCTTCGCCGGGAATAGCCCTTACACGGCTGTTCGCATTGTCTGCTGAAAAAAAAGTCTGCAACTTGATAATATCCTGGGGAAAATCATGTACGGCACTAAATCTTTCTCCCCTGATAGCCATTGCAGTTGTCTGATCAGTACCTGGTGCACGACCAAGTCCCAGATCTATCCTTCCGGGATATAAAGATGCCAGAGTACCAAATTGTTCTGCCACAATTAAAGGAGAATGATTGGGTAACATAATTCCTCCCGACCCTACACGGATCGTATTTGTACCACCCGCAATATGACCGATCAGCAATGAAGTTGCCGAACTCGCAACACTTATCATATTATGATGTTCTGCCAGCCAGTATCTGGTATACCCAAATTTCTCTGCATTTTGTGCCAGATCAAGGCTATTGCGAAAAGTATCAGCAGGGGTCTTTCCCGCCACTACTGTAGCTAAATCTAATACTGAATATGGAATAGCTGATAATTTTGTCTGATGTGTTTCATTTACCATTACGTAAGCCCTCTAATGCAGAAATATCTGCCTGTTTTATAAAATTAGAGATTAGTAATGGTAAAAATATCCTGTACAGAAAGATTTGACTTTACATACAGAAGTGCGCATATACCTAAAAAAATGACCGTTCTAATTGAACAAGTACCCATCTGCCTTTAATCCAGTAACATGAGAATTGAATACTCTTTTCACCTTCATCAGTTTCATATTTCACCGTTACTTCAAGACAAATTTTACCTCCGGCATACAGGTCATTGTCATAATTTCTGATATGATAACCAACTGATTTATTTTTACTGATCGTATACTTAAATTCATGCAGTAGTCTGGAAGCAGAACCGATATCCTCGACGGACTGATTATAGTATTGCTCCGGATGATTAGCTAAAAGGTCCCGAAATACGTTGAGCAGTTCAATCTCCTGCTTGCCAGGTGATCCTTTAAACTTAGTTGCCACCATCTTCAGCAGATCCTGACGGAAATATTGGATAAAATCAGATTCGGACAAAAGATAAGGAAACTCTTTAACCGGCTTATTTGCCGCTATATCCTGTAAAACAGCAGTAATAAAAGATATCGGGTCAGAAACACAGGTACCTGCTGCTTTCCAGCGGTCATCACTGATAGTCTGATCAGCGAAAGGAACACCTGCCTGGTTCATGACACCTGATTCTTCTTTTTGAGCTGCACGTTCAAAAGTAATCTTATTGCTTTCTTCTGTCCTGAACCGAAAAAAATGATCATCAACAGCAGTCAACTGCCATTTATTTTCCTGCCTTAATAATTTGAACTGAATAGCCAGCGTATCACTTTCTTTTTGAAATGCAGCGTATAAAATCATACCATCCGGCAGCCCTGATTGATCAAATACCTGATTGGTGGAAAAATAACTGTTATAAAAACTGGTATTTGAACTGGTAATATTCTCCGTCTTTGCAGTATGAAGCAGTCTGTTCCAGGAATTTATCAGCTGCGGCGCAACTGCTGTATCAGAAAACACAGAAGCTTTACCGAGATCTTGCTGAGTTAGAAATGCATTTACAAGGTATTTACCCAGAGAATCAGGGATAATCAGACAGGATTTTTGTGCATTTACCTGTAACGCGCAGAGCAGACCTAAAGTAATCAATGCGATAATTTTCCTCCTGAACATATCAGACTATATTTAGCTATGCAGTTAAAATAAAAAAGCCTGTAAACTTTCGGTTTACAGGCTATAAAGAGCTTTGATATTGGTGTGCCCGAAGAGAGACTCGAACTCTCAAGGATCTTACTCCAACGGCTTCTGAGACCGCAACGTTTACCAATTTCGCCATCCGGGCATTAAAATTCTGGATATCCGCTCTGTGGCGACAAATGTAGCATTATTTCTTAAATGATATCAAATATTCAACAAAATTGTTCACCTGTAAGGAGAGAAATTTCAGACAAATTATAATGACCAGGATTAATAATCCACAAAAACCCGGAGAAAAACACAAGCTATTTACCAGATAATCTGTGTATTAAAAAAAGCCCTCACCGATCTGGCAAGAGCTTTTTTTTAGCCTGTTTTCAACAAAAAAAATATGATAATTACAGTTTTATTTTCACAAAATATAACCTGTTGCGGTCAACCTGATTGATAGAAGGCAGAATTTTTGCCGCAAATGAACCATTTGCTCCTGGAATTACACCAAAATCATCATCATTGGAGATCACCAGGGTATTTCCGTTCACTAAAGCCATTCCTTCTGCTTTATCATGCGGATAAACAGTTGGTAAATTCTTTAAAAGATCCAGGACCTCGGTTTTGCTCACCGGTACAATACCTGCACCCTGGATACCAGCCAGATCCTTTAATTGTTCCGGAGTTTTACCACCAAATAACTTCCCTGTTGCACCATTAGCTGCATCAGAAATATCTGTAGCATTAGAAAGATCAATCTTAAATACCTTCTTAAAGGTAGCAGGACTGGTTGGTGCACCACCATAATCACCATCTCTCTCCAGTGTTAAAAAAGTAGTACTGTTTACTGCCAGGATCTCACTAACACCCGTCAGTGAAGCATTATCCATTAAATAAACATATTGTTTAGTTGCACCTGTAGCAATTTCAAAAGTCAGTATACGTAATACAACAGAACCTTTTACTTCTGCTTTAGACGGATTGAACATTGGAGACTGCATGATGCCAACCAGCGTTTTTCCATCTGGTGTGATAGTTAGTCCTTCCATTCCGCGGTTAGGTTTTCGTCTCGCAAATACAGCAGGAATTTTACGACCGCCCGTACCATCACCAAAGGGATTTATTCTTTCAATGGTTTTTCCTGCCGGATCAAAATGAACCAGATGTGGCCCATACTCGTCACTCACCCAGAAACTGCCATCAGCAGCGCGGACTAAACCTTCAGAGTCCAGTCCATCCGGACCAGGAGCCAGAACAGTGCCGTTAAGATCAATTGCCGTTTCTTCACTGGAACCGGCACCCGGCAGATTTGGTAAACCATTTAAATTTACACCAGCTGCATTTTTTAACAGAATGGTTTGTTCCAATACCAGTTTTCCATCTTTTAACCGGAATTTACCTATCTGAGGGGTAAAATCAGGCTTACCAAAAATCTTAATATTTTCAGCTGGTCCATCAGCATTCGGACCGCGATCGGTTAACATATAGAAAACAGCAGGATCATTCGGATCGGCTGCTACAGCAGAACCAAAACCTCCGTTATAGACTTTAACTCCATTTGAAGCAGTGAAGAGTACAGCAGGATCAGCAGCTTCTGCCATATCCGGATAGGTTAAATTCCCGGTAACTGTTTCGCCATTATTTTTTTTACAGGAATACAAAGAGACCGTAAGCATAAGGAAAGAAGATAGTATCGTTTTTTTCATAAGAATGTTTTCACAAAAAAAAGGTTATACTGTCAACTCAATGTTAATTCAATATTGTTTAACAATGTCCATTGAATTTCAAAACAGCAAAAAAGAAAAGGGGTATTCTTTAAACAGAATACCCCTTTTCTGATAAGCAGCAAGAATGCTGCTGCGGAGAAATCTGATTTAGAATTTATAAGAGATACTACCTACAAAACTGCGTAGTTTCTGCGCATTCATAGTGGTATAACCAATCCAGTATTCTTTATTGGTCAGGTTGTCTACTTTGGCACCAATACGGAATTTTGGATGATCATAGAAAACACTGGCATTTAAAACCGTATATTTTGGTAAGGTAAAAACACTTGTGGTGGTGTTAACAATTTTGTTGTCACTTGCATAATTACCTCCAAAGCCGACACCCAGTCCTTTTAAATAACCCGAAGGTAATTTATAACTTAACCACAGATTGGCAGAATAAGGAGACATAGAAGAACCATCACGACGACCTTCAACATCTTCACTTGCATTTACAAAATGGTTTTCATTGTAACCAAATCCCGTCAGGATATTGAACCCCTGGAAAGGATTGGCATTAAGTTCAAACTCTATACCTTTACTGATTTTACCTCCGTCCTGGATTCTAAAATTAGGATTTGTAGGGTCTGTCCTTAAAACATCTTTTACTTTGATATAATAATAAGAAATTGTACCACTCAACTTTCCTTTAAAAACATCCAGTTTAACCCCGCCTTCCAATTGATTAGCTTGTTCCGGCTTAAATGTATTTCCTTTAACGTCTGTTCCCTGCTGATTGGTAAAACTGTTCTGATAATTTCCAAAAATTGAAACCTGGTCTTTTACCGGTTGGAATACCAAACCAAATTTTGGTGAAAATGCAGTCTGTTTATAAGCAGGATTATTACCTGTAGCTGCACCAGCCTCATTATTGATATTTTCAAAACGATCTACTCTTAAAGCAGCTAGGGCAGTTAAACGATCTGTCAAACCTATTGCATCCGATACATAGGCACTGTATATATTATTTATTGACTTAGAAAGAAAGTTTGAAACACTATCCGGATTTGTTCTGTTCAACGCATAATACGCCGCCACGCTAGCTGCGTTAAAGTTGTTATAATTCGGCATTGACCCTCTGAAGTTGATCACATCAATCTTATTGGTAGAATAGAACAATATGTTAGAATTGCTATGCATATAATCTAATCCAACAACGATCTTGTTTTTAACCTGTCCAATATTAAACTCGCCGTTAAAGTTCTGCTGAATTTCAGTAACTTTTGCCTTACCATTTTCAGTAGACTGATCAGCTCTGGATAAATAATTTGCCTTTGGAGAGGCCGGTAATCCAGGTACAGCTATGTTATCAGGGGCCAAAAAGAAATATGGGCTCCGGCCATTAGAATAGCTGTAAGTATGAGTAATATTGGTTTGCGAAGTCCATTTTTTGCTAATCTTATAGGTTGCCTGAGCAAAGATATTTGCATTGTTATAGACTTGTAACAAGTCATTGCTCATATATGATTTTCTATAGTCCAGACCAACCTGATCTGCTCTGTCATATCCCAGTTGCGAAGCCGGGAAATAAAAGAAGATAATCTGTTTAGGTACATTTCGTCCGGAAGAAATTTCCGCGTCAAAATTCAGATCTAACCGGTCATTTACTTTATAAGATAAACTCGGTGCAAGAAAAAAACTTTTATCAAATCCACTGTCCTGGAAGCTGCCTTCGTAATTATAGGCAGCATTTACACGCATATAAATCTGATCAGATTTCGAAACTGGTGCATTAAAATCTACCGCTACCCGCTCAAAATCATAACTTCCTCTGCTGTAGGTTACCTCACCTCCTGTACCTTCATAAGGCTTTTTAGTCACTCTGTTGATTAAGCCACCATAAGAAGTCAGCGTACTGCCAAATAGAGTTGCAGAGGGGCCCTTAATCACTTCCAGACGCTCCAGGTTAGCGGCATCAATTCTTGTGCTTATGTTACCGGCAACACCATTTCTCATCTTGCTCTGCACTATAAATCCACGGGAACTGTAATAACCGCCACCATCTCCTGCTCTTGAAGTTGCTTCCCACATTTTTTGCAGTCCGGGTACATTCCTGGTTGCATCGTCTACAGAAAAGACCAGCTGATCGCCCATGAGTTCTTTGGAAACTGTTGTATAAACCTGCGGATTTTCCAGATTGGTCAGAGACATCTTTGATACATATTCGCTTTTCTTCGTTGCGAATTTATTTCTTGCATTACTCCTGATATTGATCTCTTTCAGCTCATCTGAACTTTGAACAATAATAAAGTCAACATTCAGTTCTTCACCGGCCTGTACTTTAATCTGTTTTTCAACAGATTTACTACCCACAGCAGAAACTTTTAAGGTATACTGACCTGGTTTAACCATTTTAATAGTATAGTATCCTTCTTCGTTACTGGTACTTCCCAGATTTTTATTTTTCAGACCAACAGAAACATAAGCTGCCGGATGACCATCGGAGGTCGAAATTTTCCCTTTAATAGTACCAGTTGTTTGTGCACAAACGTTCAACGTAAGGAGTACAAATAAAGGAGCAAGTATAAGTCTTATCATATATTTATTTAGATTGATTATAAATTTTGCGCAAATAAACCACCTGACAACGGCTTTTCAAAATTTATTTAGAATTATTCTACACAAAATCTGAAACTTTGTTTGTTTATAACTAAACAGTTAAGACTATTTTCAATAAGAATGATGGATTTCATTTAAAGAAACATTGAAAAATAACAGATCTATCCCTGAGCTTTTCTAACCTTTATATTTATATTCAATCAATTCTGCCAGAAAAGCCACATCTACCTGACTACCCATCCATGAAAAACCTATCGAAAATTTGCTCAGTTTTACTATTGACCGCAGTTATCTCCTCCTGCAGTACCCCCAAAAAAACAGCATCCAATTCCAAACTTCTGGGATTTAAGTATAATTACTGTGCGCCTGGCGTTCCTTATCTTCAAAATGAAATATCATGGAAGGATTCAGTCAGAACTGACCTCTCCAAAACTAATATTTCTGCACATGACCAGCTGCTCTGCCGGATTCTGGGTATAAGCAGTTATGTAAATGATCTTTATACCATAAATCATGATCATTCGCCGGAAGCTATATCCAGACAGGTACTGCTGAAACAAAAAATAACCAGCAGATTATTACTTGCCCAGACTCAGTTACAGGCTGTCGCTGCAGAACTGGATTGTGAAGGAGAAAGAGCCGATATGGCCGCTGCTTATCTGGATGGGATTAACAGCAAAAGAAACACAAAATTAACTGTTGGATCTGTAATTATAGGTGCATTGACCACGGTTGCAACCGCAGCTATTTCTAAAAACAGTGTACAAACTGCCGTAGGTGTGGGTGGAGGCCTGTTAGGGGCAGGTTTAGGTGCTCTGACTATCAACCCTAAAGGAAAACAACTGGAGTTTTATCATGATCATAATCTGTTGCGTACCATATGGACTGAACCAAAAACAAATACAGATTACCCGGAATTTGTATGGGAAATGCTGCATGAAAAAAGTTTCAGTAATAAAGGTGATGTAACGCTTTCCCAAAGTATAAAAAACAGATGGCTCCAGTTTGAGTTTGATGAGCATATTGATCAGACACAGGAAGCTTTACTGTTCGGCAACGGAGGATATTATCGTTCTGACGATCTGCACACCAGAGCAACGATGATTAACCAGCTCCAGTCTACGATTCGTTCTCTTAACCAGGATTTGAGTAGCCTGATTGCATTTATCACCAGAATGGAGTAAAAAGAGATCAGACCGAAGGATATAACACAAACGAATATGGATTCGGAACCGGACTTTTATACGGGCTGTATAAACCCAGATAATTTACGGTTTTGCTTTCGTCCATCTGATGAATAAAAAAATCTGTTGATAACAAATAGAATTTAATCAGCTCAAATATCTGGTTTGATCTGTCCTTATTGAAACCCAGATAATAAAAGGTTTTCCACCTGAGATTGGTTATGATATTGTTGGACGAAGCATTGAAATAGTCATTTACATACTGATCAACACCGGCAGAATCGAGTTTCAGATAATCCAGTTCTTCTCTGATTAGCTTTCCGGCATATTTCCTGACTGACGGGGAAGATAAATATAAGGCTGGCGGAAGGATCAGTAATCCTGTACCAATACCAGCCATAGTGATGAATTGTCTCCTTTTCATAATTAAAATGAATGATCTGCTGAGTATAAAGACATAGCGGCTAAAGTTAAAGTAGGATTTGACGCGCTAAAAGTGGTAAAAGCGCCGCTACCTAATACAAAGACATTTCTGTACTGATGATGGATCATATTTTTATCTACCACACTATCTGCTGCACTCAGGCCCATTCTCGTTCCGCCTATAATATGCCCCTCATTTGGAAAGGGATCAAGATATTTAAGCTTCTCTACAGGCAGACAGGATAAAATTCCAGGCAGTACTTTTTTCATGTTTTCCATGCCTTTAATGGCATAATCTGATCTGCCGTTAAAATGGACTTCCGGAACCAGCTTATCTGCCGAAGTAGTGATATAGTTTGTCAAAAGCGGCAGATCTTCAAAAATCATTCTGAAAGAAGCCATATTTAACCATTTCCCTCTTTCCAGTCTGATATTGTAAGGTGCGTTATTCACTTCAATCAGACAGGCTGCAAAGTCTTTCCGGTGATCGCCATCATATAACATATAACCATTGGCATTGACCCAGGTACTGCCTCCGGTATTTTTCAGGTTGTCCAGGTAAATCAGCACCTGCATTCCCATCTGTTCTCCAAATCCTTTACCGGTAAGCGGATTCCGGTCTCCTGAATTTAACAGAATATTGGAATTAAACATCGGGTTTGTTCCCAGCACAATGACCTCTCCCGAGATCTGGAAATCTTTACCATCCTTTACATAATTTACTTTCTTTACCACATTTCCTACAGTTTCCAGACTGTAAACCTGTGCGCCATAGACAAGTTCTACCTGCGGATCCTCATATACGCCAATATTTGAATTCTCAATAGTGAATTTGGCGTTTACGGCACATACATCACAGGATGAATGCGCCATACAGGCATTTCTTCCTTTAACAGCACGGCTGGCCCTGCCGGTAGGCTGGCTGATATACAGCTTACCGTATTTTTCATGGAGTATTTTATCGACTGCTGTAAAGTTATGCGGAGGAAGCGGATATTTTCCTGTTCTTGGAAATGGTGTGCCTTCCGGACCTGATACAGCCATTAATTCTTCTGCTTCGTAATAATACGGATCAAGCTGTTCATAGGTGACCGGCCAGTCGTTTTCTATTCCAAACAGGGTCTTCATTTTAAAATCTGCGGGCATAAACCTTGGCGTACAACCCCACCAGCAATTAGAACTTCCCCCAAAGTCTGTAGAAAAAGGCCATCTCTTTTCTTTGTTTTTATTGATGATTTTTTCTTCCCAGGAATTTTCATCAGCTAAAAAATCAGAGTGCTCTCCTTTCTTTATTTTAAGTCTTTCTGTATGTGGAAACAACTGTCCACGTTCCAACACCAGAATCCTTTTTACGCCCTTATTTTTTTCCAGATATTTTTTCAGGAAAAAGGTTGAAGCAAACCCGGTACCGGCTACAATTAAATCGTAATAGTCATATTTCATGAGCAGTAAAAAGAGAGGAAACTAATAATTAGAGGCATTTTTAAGGAACCAGTACAACCATGGGATATCAACAAACATCAGAATGCAGAGTAAAGCGGTAAACAAAAATAGATACAACATAAACCACTTGCGGGTATGCAGTTTCTCTGTCCCCTGTACAGGAGAATCATTTAATAATCCAATTCTCAGATACCAGGAAAACAGTAAAGCAAAAAAGGGAAAACTAACGAGTAATTCTATCCTATCTTTGATGAGAAAAATCCCCATAAAAAAAGCACAGGTAATCGCATAAAAGAACATGGATACAAGCAAACTGTTCTCTGTATAAAACTTAAAAGATCTGCGGTACAGACCAGCTGTTTCAGGATTTCCAATTAATCTGTATTCTGCAAAGCGTTTAGTTGCCATTAAAAACGCTCCTCCCATCCAGTAGGCCACAATAATACTCGTTGGCGGAAAAGTATTAATCCAGTCAAAATCCCATTTACTGCTGGGCGCACCTAAAGCCGGAGAAAATATAAACCATCCCAGACCAAAGCGGATAGGGTTATTCACAGATTCAGAAAGTACGTCCAGAAATACTCTTTCCTTACTTCTGAAGGGTCTGACATTATAAATCACCCCCATGAATAACAGCAACGCAGATAAGATGATAAACTTATAAGAGATGAGATAGGCAAGCGACAAACCGGCAATTGCCAGAAAAGCATATTCCAGACAGACCAGTCTGGGATTTACGGTGTAAACAACTGAAGATCTGTTCTTCTTTAACGGGTGAAACTTATCAAAATCTGCATCCAGGTACTCATTGATCACATAATTTGCTGATGCAATGAAACAGGTACTGATGATCCCAATAATAATTTTAAAGAAAAGGTGACTGGTTAACGGCGTTTTAAATACAGATAATGCGAAGAGCATTCCCGGTACCATAAAGATATTTTTCACCCAGCTGTCGGGTCTGGCCAGGGCAATATAATTTTTCAGACCTGCCGTTTTTTTAAGCGTCATTTAGCAATCTAATTAGCGTTTTTTAAACTATCTGCCAGTTCAGTATATAAACTACCAGCTTGATGTGTATCTATATTGAGGTAGTGTATTTTTGCCTGGGCAGCACATACTCCATCCAATTCCTTCCTGTCACCTATATACAAACACTGTTCCGAACGAACACCAAAAACCTGCATGATATGAAACAATGCCGTTGCTTTCGGCTTCAGACAATTGATCTGCCTGTCGGTAGATGCAATTACCAGATCAGGTTCTATATTTAACGCTTTTAATTTATCAGCGGCAGGGTAATCTGAGTAAACAGCTACTTTGATTTTACGGGCCTTCAATTCATGCAGAAAAGGATATATTTCTTTATACCGGTATTCATATAAGTAAGGATTTGGAAATTTGAACATCCATTTGGAAATGACCTGTTTAATCCGGTCTGTCGAATCCCCCGTTTTGGAAGCACACCACTGATACTGCTCATGTTCCAGATTATTACCGCAATATCCTGCTCTTTTTTCACGTTCAGAACGAAAGACATACAGGATCAGGAGATCTTTAATTTGCAATGGTCTGACCAAATAGTACTTTAGCAAAGCAAATAACATTTTTGTTCTTAATCCTGCCTGATTGTACAATGTGCCGTCTACATCAAGAATCAGAACTTTTAAATTTGCCCAGTCAATCACATCCAATTTATTTGCTTAAATATTGTTTAAATTTATGTATTATTTATATTAATTAAAAAGTTTCGAATTACTGAATATCAGCCATATGTGTAAAAACCATTCCAGTGTTCTTAAAAACCCAAATATTTGGTTTGGTATTTTTATCGTATCCGGCATTTTACTACGTCTTTTCCATTTTTTTTATAACCACACCCTGTGGATGGATGAAATTTATCTGGCCACTAGTCTGATTAAAATGAACTATACGGAGCTCATTACGCAGACACTTGATTATCAGCAAAAGGCACCCATTGGATTCTTATGGACTGTAAAAACGTTCGTCAGTCTTTTAGGGAAAAACGAGATGGTTCTCCGTCTATTTCCTCTTTTATGTGGCATAGGATCACTTTTTCTATTTATTCCCGTTTTACGATATTTTCTCCGGCCCATTGGTGCAATAACCGGAATTGCCATATTAGCACTCTCTCCTCCCCTGGTTTTTCATGCTGTGGAGATCAAACAATATTCAACCGAACTGTTTGCCACTATCCTGATCCTTTATACTTATATCCGTTATCATGAAAAACAGGCCATAGCCTCATTACTTCTCTGGGGTCTGTGGGGAGCAATAATTTTATGGTTCTCTTATTCTTCGGTTTTCATTTTAGCAGGAATGGCTGCAGGAATAAGTTACAGAAGTTTATACAAGAAAGACTGGAAGATGTTCTTCAGGCAACTCATGCCTTTTTCTTTATGGCTGATAGCTTTTGCAGTCAACTATTTGTTATTTACACATAAACATGCAGAATCCGGATGGGTCATACTGTGGTTTGATTTTTACCATTATTTTATGCCGCTGCCTCCGGTCAATGCAGCAGACCTCAGATGGTATCCGGCTGCTTTATATCATTTAATAGAATATCCGCTGGGCCTGACCTGGAAACTTTATACCGGAAATTCTGTCTGGTTTAAGGTTCTGCTGAATACCCCCTGGTTACCATTTGCCACATTATTTTATGGAATCTGGTTATTTATAAGGGAAAAGAAACACAGACTGGTTTTATTGTTTCCATTTCTGCTGGTTTTCCTGGCCTCAGGATTGAAGCTCTATCCGTTAAATGAAAGATTCTGGGTTTTCATCTGTCCTGTACTGATTCTTTTTATTGCCAGAGGTACAGAGCAACTAGCCGGCCTTTTTCAAAGTTCACTGGTAAAGCTACTTCTGGTGATACTTTTGATAGCTGCCCCCATTTATAATTCCATATGGTTTATGATACATCCTGATGAATTTATTATGCACAAAAGATCTTTCCAGAAAGAAGCACTAGCTTATATAAATGACCGGTTTCAGCAAGGTGACCTGGTTTACGTTTACTGGAATGATTTACCGGGTTATCGTTTTTACAGCAATACTTATCCTTATACTTTCAAAGCACTGGAAGGAAAAGATTACCGTAAAGCTTCGGTAAGTTATCCGGACTATATCGCACATCTGCAAAAAGACTTCAGTGCCTTTAAAGGAAAGAAAAGGATATGGCTGATTTATAATAATCGCTTCCTGACTGATATCGGCGATGAAATAGATCAGCCCGCCTGGTATTATCTGAAAGACATTAATCCGGCAGACCGCCTGAACAGTTATCTTTCAACTTTAGGAAAGAATGAAAATGTTTACAGCTCATTTGATATCAAAGTATCACTGATCACTTTAAACGGGCAAAAATAAAATAGCGGTTCTTCTGATCGCAGAGCCGCTATTATCAATAATTATTTTCCTTATTTTTTAATCAGCACTTCCCTGCTTTCTGTTAAACCTGTTTTATACCAGGTCCCGTTTTCGTAAAGAGCACCTTCATGTTTACCATTATGCTGATCAACATCGATTCCCAATACCTTACCATTGTAATAAGCACCTACATTGGTTTGAGTAATAGTATGTCCAACTATTATTCTTTTTACTTTATACAAAGATAAAGTCTGGTCCACTTCTGCCTCTGTAGCCTTTGGTTCAATAAAATAACCTCTGTACCAGAACAATGAAGAACGGGTTCCGTCAAATAGTTTCCTGACCACACTATCAGTGAGCTGTTTAACCTGTTTTGCCTTATCATAATACGGGCGGCATTTACTATTCAGTTCGGACACATTCATATTCAAAGTGTTAATTACAGGTGCTACTCCGGCATGCAGACAAAGATTATCACCAATCTTTTCTATCAGGTTTTTACTTCTCAGCCAGCGGCCCAGTTCTGTATTTTGGGCATAAAGCGCTTTATAATCCAGCCCCATAAGTCTTGCATTTTCAAAGTATTCAGGTACTACATAACGCAGATCACCACTCAAATTCATAATGTCATGATTGCCCAAAATAGTATGAAGATAACCACCTTTAGCTTTGGCATCCTGTTCAAGTTTATATAGCAGCCAGATTGTTGCCGGGACTTCTTTCCCCCGGTCAAATAAGTCACCGCAAATCACTACGTGTCCTTTTCCAAAAATCCAGTTATAGTGCTTATCGATTACTTTATTAGCGATTAGTAATGCCCTGAAAGCTTCAAACTCCCCTTCTATATCAGAAAGTGCAAAAATCCGGTCAGGCTGCCTGAATTCTGCCGGTTCATTTTCAAGAACAGGCTGTAATTTCACAGAGAAATTCCAGTCCGGATGATTGGAGAACTGTAGTTTAACCGGAACTGAGCTTTTCTTCCGGGCCGGAAATGTTTGCACCACAGCCTTCCGGGCACCATTTTCAAGAACAATACTCCGAACTTCAATTTTATCTTTTTGATAAAGGACATAAGGTCCGTCATTCAGATTTTTCTGACCAGTGGTATCAGGTTGTAACCCCATACTATTGATCATCAATGGCAAAACTATCGCTAATAAATTCATCCTATTAATTATTTATAACCTTGATTTTGTTCCATATTTGGATTTGAGTTCATTTCCGCCAGAGGAATTGGCAAAACAGTCTGCAGTGAACCTTGCTCTACTGGTATCACAATACCACCGGTACGATACTTGGTAAAACCTTGTTTATTACGGGTAAGATCAAACAGACGATGTCCTTCAAAAGCAAATTCTTTACGGTTTTCAAGCAGAATAAGACTTTGTAATGCTGCTCCGGTTTGTGTAGTGGTTGGTTTTGCAGTATCAGCACGTTTAGCTACCACATCCAGATCGGCCGCCGCCAATGCATCTTTACCTTGTTTTGCCCTGGCTTCAGCCCTGATTAAATAAACTTCTGATAAACGGATTACTTTAACTCCTTCTTCATAGGTTGAAATGTTATTGTATTTGGTGATCACGAAAGCAGGATCTTCGCCACCACTACCGCTTCTTTTCCCCTTAGCCATAAAGCTTCTGCGCACGTCTGTACTGCTATATATATTATACAGGTCGTCAGTTGCCAGACCATCACCATAACTTGCTCCCTGAAGTAAAAAGCTGGATAGTGCATCCTGTGCCAGGTTATCTGTCAGGGTAAATTGCACCTCAAAAATTGCTTCACTGTTATTCTGGGTTCTGAAATTAGTTGAACCGGCCGCATAATTGGCATTGGTCAGTAAGGTGTATCTGTTACTGCCAATTACATCTGTAGCCATAGTTTCCGCATTTGCCCAGTCACCCATGTATAAGTAGATTCTGGAAAGTAAAGCTTTTGCTGCATAATGTGCAATATGCGCCCTGTTAGAAGTACTAAAACCTACAGGTGCTGCTGCGGGCATTAAAGTAATTGCTTTTTGCAGATCACTTACAATCTGGGTATATCCTTCTTTTACAGTGTTCCGTTTGGGAGAAATCACGTCTTCCTTGCTCGTTCCGCTTTTGATAATTACCGGGACGCCGATATGACCGGCATCGGCCGATGCATTATAAGGCGCAGCATATAAACGCAATAAATCAAAATGCGCCAGTGCCCTTAGGGTATAAGCCTCGCCTATCAGGTGTTTGAGCTCTGCAGTCTCGGTTTCGGCCAGATTAAGCTGTTCGCCTTTGCTAATTATAATATTGGCATTCACAATGGTTTTATACAGCGCATTCCATGTACCTGCAGCCGTACCGTCATTGGCGATAGTGATATATTGATCATAGCTGGTATACCTGTTTGAGTTTCTCCGGCTGATGTACATATTATCTGCCATCACATCAGGCAGTATCACCAGACTGCGTCCGTAATAAGCTGCGCTTTGTAAAATCCCATAGGTCCCCATTACCGCAGCTTTTGTACTTGGCAGGTCGATTACTACCATATTTACTGCTGTTTGCTGTTCGGGATTAATTTCCAGAAAATCCTTTTTACAGGAACAAAAAGATAGTGCCAATAGCATTATTGGCCATATTTTATAGAAGTGTTTTATAGTTTTCATCCTTGAATGATTAAAATTTAAGATCAAGCCCCAGTAGAGCGGTTTTATAAATAGGAACATTTTTATCTGCAAGACCGTCGATCCCTACCTCAGGGTCGAAACTGATACGCTTGTCTTTGATATAGGTGAAAAGATTATTCGCTCTGAAGTAGATTTTAGCACTGGTCAGATTCAACTGCTTAATCCATTTTGAAGGCAACTGATAACCCAGAGACACATCACGCAGACGGATATAATCACCGTTATAAAGAAAACGGGAAGATCCCTGACTGGATGGTCCTGACTGAGTTCCTGTAAATACAATTTTAGGCTGATCAGTAATATCACCCGGATTACGCCATCTGTGGTCATAAGTATATCTTGTCATCCTGGTCGTTGGCGTAAAGCCTCCTGAACCATCTGAGGCTCCCGTAGCTCCATAGTTATCATAAATCTTGTTCCCATAATTAAAGTATAACTGGAAACTTAAAGAGAAACCTTTATAAGTGAAGGTATTGGTTAATCCTCCAAAGAATTTGGGCAATGCACTTCCCTGATTAAACTGGGTTGCGGAACCGTAATTATTTGTAGTTTTCGTTTTAGTTTCATCTGTATACCACAACGCTTCTCCATTCTGAGGATCCACACCTGCATAACCAACCATATATAACTGGTAAAAATCCCCCCCCACATAACGGTTATATCCACCAGAAACAATAGGGCTGTTTAATGCAGTTATCCTGTTTTTCATCGTAGAAATGTTAAAGCTGGTAGTCCAGCCAAAGCCATTATTTTCAGCTTGAAAATTGGTACTGTTCACCTCAAATTCAAGACCGCTGTTTTTCATTGCACCAATATTATCGGTATAGCTTGTCAAACCATTTGTTGCTGAAATAGGTCTGCTCAATAATAAGTCTGAGGTAGCACGGGTATAATACTCAATCGTTCCTGTAAGCCTGTTTTTAAGCAACCCAAAGTCAAGTCCAATGTTAAATGGTTTATTTTTCTCCCAGGTCAGGCGATTATTGCCATAGTTGGAAAACTCCAGCCCGGGGGCATTATCATAATCAGCACTTCTGTAAAGTGCTCTTGAAGCAAAGTTACCGATATCCTGATTTCCATTGACACCATAACTGCTACGCAAACGAAGATCAGAAATCACATTTTGTCCTTCCATAAAATGTTCACGACTGATATTCCAGGAACCACCAACTGACCAGAAATTTCCATATCTGTTATCAGATCCGAATCTTGAAGATCCATCACGGCGAACTGAAGCACTTAAATAGTATTTTGATTTATAATCAAAGGAAGCATTAAAGAAGGCAGAATTCAGTGCGTTCGCAGTCGCGTTAGATCCTCCGCTTACTAAGATTGATGCATTATCAAGTGTATAGGTATTCGGTAAGAAATTACGTTTGATTACATTATTGCCAACTTCATTTACCTTTTGAGCTTCATAACCGGCATAGGTTTTAAGACCAAAATCGCCCAGTGTTTTGTTGAAACGGAGAATGGTTGTATTTACCCAGTTTGAAGAGCGACCAGTAGAAGAGGTCGCTCTGCCTCCATCGGTACGTGAAGTACCTACTCCTGATTTGTTATAATCTGTAAATTCTTCATAAACAAAACTGATATTAGATTGATTTTCAATTGATAAAGAAGGCAACAATTGATACTTAACCAGAAAATTACCCAGCATTCCATAAGAATTACTTCTGCTATAGCTTTCTTTGACCTGTGCTACGGGATTATATCTGTTGAAATAACTAAAATCGTAAGTACCGTCCTCATTATATGCCCTTAACCAGGGTTGATAAATTGAATACATCCGGACAGGATTTCCAAATGAACCGGCATCAGCCTGAGTTTGATTTTTACGATAGTTAAGCTGAATTCCACCGCTGAAAGAAAGGTTTTCTGTAGTCTGATTGCTTAGCTTTAAATTAGCAGTACTCCTTGAAAACTCACTTCCTAAAAGAGGTGCTTTTGCTACGTAATGGCTACCGGAAACATAAAACTTAGTCTTCTCTGTCCCGCCACTTGCAGAAAGATCATATTGATTATAGGTTCCTGTACGGGTAAGTAAATCAAACCAGTCCGTATTGACATTAGGGTCAACAGCGTTATCAACGAGTGCTTTATCAAAAAGTGCAGGATCATTTCCTTTATTCACCCAGCCTTCTTTTAAAAGTTCGAGCATTTCCTGCGTATTTAAGGCCTTATTACCTTTAATTGTCGTTACTGTATTAGCTCCGAACTGTACTGAAGCATTGATCACTGTTTTACCGGCAACTCCGCTTTTAGTGTTAATCAGGATTACTCCGTTTGCTGCTCTTGATCCGTAAATTGAAGCCGCGGAGGCATCTTTTAAAACCGTTATTGATTCTACATCAAAACTATTCAGACTATTGATCAGACCTGATTCCAATGGAATTCCATCTACGACGCAAAGAGGTCCGCTACCTGCATTTACAGATCCGATACCGCGAATTCTGACATTAGGTACAGCACCGGGTTGTCCCGATCCGTTTGAAGAAATCAGTCCGGGAACATTTCCCTGTAAGGACTCCTGGATACTTGTTCTGGGGCTCCCATTGATTAAATCAGATTTTAAAGTTTTGGCCGATCCGGTAAAAGAGGATTTAGTCTGTGTTCCATAAGCAACAACCATGACTTCATTTAGATCTTCATTTGATGGTGTTAACGTAATATTTTTAACTACATCTTCTTTTTTGAGGTCAACGGCCACGGAATATTTTTCATAACCTATAAAACTCGCTGTCAGTACATATTTACCAGCTTTAGGAACATTAAAGATATATTCACCATTTCCGGTAGTCTGTGTACTCTGCTTAAAATCATCACCGCTCAGGATAATACTGACTCCAGGCAGCGGCATTCCTTTTTCATCAAGGACTTTCCCCTTAAGTGTCGTTAGCTTATAATAATCTCCGCTAATACTTAAAGACAGCTCTTTTTTCCTGAGCAGTACATTATTTCCAACCAGCTTAAAAGTTAAGGGCAATACTTTTGTGCATTCATTCAATACAGTTTCTATGGACACGGTTTTAACATCAATGGACATTCTGATTCCACTTATATCACGAGTATCATAGAAAAACACATAACCACTTTGTTTTTTGATAGCCTCCAGAATCCTTTCCAGAGGCACATTTTTCTCTTTGATACTTATCTGGCTATATCCCTTTGCGCTGACCTGTACAAGGGCCAGAAACAACAAGATGGTGGTCAATTTCATAGTAAGCAACAGTTTAGGGGGAAGCCATGTTTTGGACATAGCTCTGCTAATAGCATAATAATTCATACTTTTGGTGTGTTTGGGTTAGAACAGTAAATAGTTTCGAAATTGTTTGATCCCGGATCTATGCCGGGAAAGGGCTAACTCAGATATTCCGCAGTTGTGCTCCAACACTTCTGCGGTATTTTACCCGGTTACCCCGGACTGTCAATACTCTTGTAGTTTTCTTTTCATAATCTTGATTAGTTTTTGGGTTAATTGGTTAGGTTATTATCTGGTAGGTTTAGTTTTTTTGTTGGGCAGGTTAACTGGTTACAGTGATCTTCTTTCCTTCAACCCTGAAATGCACTTTAAAAAAGCTCAGGATATCCAGTACTTCTGAAAGGTTAATATTGCGATGAATTTCTCCCGAAAACTGTCTTGCGGGAAGGCTTCCTTCGTAACTTACTTCTACGTCATACCATCTGGCAACAGATCTCATTACAGTTAGCAAGTCAGCATCTTTAAACCTGAACATTCCGTTTTTCCAGGCAACAGCCTCTTCCGTATTAGCCAGATTCACATGCAGTTGATTCCCCACCAATGAAGATTGTTGTCCTGGTTTTAATAAAACATCCGGATTCGAAGTTGTTTTTACAGTGACTTTAACTGAACCTTCCAGTAAAGTGGTTTTTACCGCAGGTTCATCGCTGTAAGAACTGATATTAAAATGAGTGCCCAATACCTCTACCGTCTGCAGGGCCGCAGCTACCTTGAAAGGTTTTGCCGGATATGCTTTAGCTACTTCAAAATAGGCTTCTCCTGTTAAACTTACTTTGCGCTCTGCTCCCGTAAATACAACAGGAAAACGTAAAGATGAAGCAGCATTCAACCATACTTTTGTTCCATCAGGCAGGTTGATCTGATATTGTCCGCCTTTAGGCGTGGAAATCACATTCGTCTCTGTCTGTCCGTTAATCAGATTCCCACGGTCAGAAACAGTGTATACCAGCTGACCGTCTTTGGTTTTCGTGATAATCATACCGGCCTGTTCTGCCAGCCGGCCATTACCCGCTTCATCTAAAGTAATTTTCCTGCCATTAGCCAGTGTTAAAGTAGCTTTATTTCCACCGGGCAGAATTTGTGGAAATTCAGTTTTAGCAGTCTGCTTCAGCAAAGCCGGATGGCTGTTAAATGAAAAGGGTTTCAGGTAATAAGTACCTGCAGAGACTACAAACAGAATTGCAGCAGCGATTCCTGCATATGACCATAGTTTGCGTCGTTTTACCGGGTTTTCTTCATGAACCGGTAATTTGTTCCAGATACGGTCAGTTGCATCATTTAACTCGGTATCAGACAAATCTCCTGGTCTTTCCAGTTCAAATTTCAGATACCATGTTTCTACAATTGCCTTTTCTGCATCTGTACAATTTCCCGATTTATACTTCTCCAGTAATTCTTTTGCATCCATTGGCTTTATCTGCTTGTTACCTCTATAGACGGTTAACTCAGCTACCGGGCGTAAAAGAAAATAAAATAATTTAGTGGTGGCCGATATACAGCAGACAGGTAAGCAATCCCAGTTTACTTCTCAGAATTTTGAGTGCATTATTAACATGTTTTTTCACCGTCATTTCAGACAGTTCCAGTTTTGCAGCAATCTGTTTATGAGAAAGATTGGCTTTTCTGCTTAATTCAAATACCACTCTCATTTTCGGAGTCAGCGCGCCAATCTCTTTTTCAATCAGCGCAGTCAGTTCATTTTCTCTGACCAGATGATCTGTAACTGCCTCACTTTGATTTATAAATTGCTGGAGTGAAACTATATAAGTTGATTCAACTTTTTTATGAGAATAGATATCAATAATACGATTTTTGATTGCCTGATAAAGATAACCTGAAAGCTGAGTTCTTAAAACCAGCTCCCCTCTTTTAGTCCATAAAGAGGTAAACAGCTCATGAACTACATCATCCGCTTCCTGCTGATTCCTTAAACGGTTATAGGCATGAATATATAACAGACCTTTGTAACGATTATATATTTCGGTAAAGGCAGCTTTGTCACCATCCTTCAGATAGGCAACTAAATCGTTATCAGATAGGGTTACATAAGAGATCATAAACAGAATCGCTCCTGTGTTTTAAGGAAGATTCTGGTCAATATTAAATAAATTTTCTGTAAAAGCTCCAAAGACCCAATGTAATCAAATTATTAACAGACAGATAAAGCACTGTAAGATAATAACATTACTATTATTTAAAAAGCGGATTAATTCTGAAATACCGTCCTCCTTCAAAGCTGACCAGATAATCAGATTTAAAATGTGTACTCTTTAAATAATAATCAGTGGTGATAATCTGAGCTCCTGACTCACATGCTGCATTAAAATTAGAGTAATCATTGTTGCGGGCTTCCTGAGTATCTGCATCAGCCCGGGTACGGATAATATATCCTTTTTTAACCAATTGAGGAATTAACGGATCTTTAGCATCATTAATGATCATCATAGCTGCTTCAGGTCTGCCAGCTTCAGCATTCACAAATAAAACTCTGCCTGCGAGTGAAGGATGCCCTTTCATATAAAGTTCCATTTTCTCCCCTTTCTGATCCAGAAGAAAAATAAACTTTTCTTTTGCATTTTTTACTAACGGCCAGTTATCTTTTAAAACAGCAGCTTCCAGCGTACTATATTTTCCTCTTACCTGATCTGGTGTGATCAGCTTTTGCTTACCTAATCCATCTAGCAGTGCCTTGTCCAGCTCATCAAATGTTTCTGCGGTAAAGACTTCAGGATCACTATAACCTTCGCCTTTCATTTTACTGTCTTTAGCTTCCAGCGTAATAAATACAGGTGTATGACCGGGATGATGATCTGACCAGTTCTTTAACTTCTCCAGTCCCCTTTTCAAGGTCAGAAAATCACTTCTGAAATCCAGATCCTGAATATGAAAAACTTTAAATCCCGGCTGGTCCATCTCTTTATCCAAATCATAGGGTGCCTGATCTTTTGCCCAGTCAAGTCCTCTTGGATGTGCATATTTTCCACCTTTGGAATCAGCATACACATCAATTTCAAGGTTCCTGAGCCCTATATCAAGCTGTTCGGTTATACCAATATGCTCATAATCTATTTTACCGGCAGATATGGAATCACGCTGCCTGAATTTTTCAAACAAGTGAGGATCTATTGCTTTTTTATAACTGTTATGTGATCCTATAACCTGAATTTTATTAATTGGCAATTCATCACTATCAGTCGATATGAATAACGGAAACACAAATAATAACAATGCGCCTGAAACTGTTTTTATCATTTTAGTAATATAAAGGCAGCTGGCTTTTGAGGCCGGCTGCCTGATCAGATAATTAGTAACCCGGGTTTTGTCTCAGATTGGAATTTAACTGAAGTTCAGTTGCCGGAATCGGATAAAGCCTTCTGGTAATATCCTTATTCATTGATAACACATCATTTGGTAAAGGATATTCCTTTTCAAATAAACCATAACGAATCAGGTCATTTCTTCTCCAGGCTTCCCAGCTCAGCTCTCTTGCTCTTTCATCCAGTAAAGATTCTAAATCGACACTGGTTGCAGCAGTTGCTCCTGCTCTGGCACGGATTTTATTGATCAGCGTAAGTGGTGTTTGCATTTCTCCATTCACTGCTGTCGGTTGTGCACCACGTAAAATAGCTTCTGCTTTCATCAGCATCACATCTGCTAAGCGTAAAAATGGCATATCATTACCGTTTAAACGGGTGGCTTGTATAGCATTCACATCCGGCCAGTATTTAACTGAGCGAATACCCTTGGCCTGATCGGTCACCAGATTTCCTACATCCATTGGTTTACCTGGTTTGAGCACAAGGTCTGGTGTAATTACAATTTGTGTAGTAGTCCCGGCGATATAAACAGGTTTGTTCGGATCAGGTTTTCTATTTGCATCAGGCGCAAACTGAGGTCCTACCAGCCAGAAAGATTTCCGGATATCATTATCGAGATTAAACCTGTTATAATATTCTGGCGTGGTACTCATTGAAATACTGAACCCTACCCCCGGAATCCCATATGCAGCAGCTAAAGCAGGATAAAATCCGAATCTGGTAATCTGATTACCCGGAATCTGCTGATCATAAGGAATAGCAAATATTGTTTCAGTAATCTGAGGTCCGTTGTTTACGTCAAAAATATCGGAATATTTAGCATCCAGCTGATAAGTGGTATTTTTCATTACACTATCGGCCATCGCTACCGCATCGGTATACCTCGGCTTACCAGTATATACCTGAGCATTCAGATACATTTTTGCCAGCAGGGCAAAAGCCATGCCCCGGGTTGGCTTACCGTATAACAAGGTTTGATTAGCTCCGGTTTTCTGAGGTAAATTAGGTATAACAGCCAGCAGCTCCTTTTCAACAAACTCAAATACTTTGTCCCTGCTGGTTGTACCAGGTAAAGAACCCGCCTCAACAGGAAACTTATCAATGATAGGTATATTCCCATAAAGATCCATCATCAGAAAATAATACAGCGCACGCATTGTTTTTATTTCTGTTATCCCCGTCGCCTTTGTCGCATCAGAAACTGAAGACGCATTGGTCACAGAAATCAGACGGTTACAATTGTTGATTCCTCCAAATCCCCATTCCCAGATTGTCTTCACATTTGGATGATCAAATGTCCAGGTATGGTAGTGCAGTTGTCTGTATTGCCCGCCGTCATCAAAATTACCATCTCTTGCTGGTAATATCGCAGCATCGGTTGACAGCTCCTGCATTCTGAAATAAGGTACACCAAACTGAGAAGAAAGGTTTGAATACATGGTACCATATAAAGCAGCATAATCAGCTCCGGTGGTAGGAAAATTATCTTTTACATATTGCGATTCTACCTTTACATCAAGTTTAGTACAGGATATGGTAGCTAACATTGCAGCAAAGGCTGCCGTTAATAAATATATATGTTTCATTTCTTTGAATTTAGAATGACAGCTTAAAATGATGCGTTAATACCGAAACTGAACGTACGGGTTTTAGGATAATAATTATTATTATCAATTCCCGGTGTCAGCCCTCCGATGTTAATTTCAGGATCCAGTCCGCTATATTTTGTAATAACAAATAAATTGTTTGAGGTCAGGTAAAGACGTATAGCTTTAATGGCTTGTACCTTTGGCTTGATGGTATAACCAAGAGTGGCATTATCCAGACGCAGATAAGAACCACTTTCCAGGTATCTGTCAGAGATCAGATAAGCATTTACATCATTGAAAGACTCACCCAGTGTAGATCTTGGAATATTCTGCAATTTGGCATCAGCTGGTGTATTCAGACCTGCAGCAGTAGCGTTTAAGATTTTATTACCCAACACCCCACGCACAAGGAAACTGAAATCCCATTTTTTATAGGTAAAACTGTTACTCCAGCCATAAATATATTTTGGCTGCGCGTTACCTGCAACTTTAGCATCAGAAGTTAAAGGTTGTGTGGCAATTGTCTGCCCTGCTGCATTGATATAGGTACTTACTCCTGCTGCATTTTTACCTGCATAGTTCCATAGCTTAAACGTTCCTAAAGATTCTCCCGGCTGGATAATCTGACTGTAGTTCCCAGACTGTCCTTTACCACCTAACTGAGCAGTTTGTATATACGAGATTTTATAGAAATCATCTGATAAGGTCTCCACCACGTTTTTATTATGCGCAATATTTGGCGAGGTATTCCAGCTAAAGTCATTTGTTTTAACCACTAATGCATTTAAAGACAATTCTATACCTGTATTCTTAATTTTCCCCACGTTTGCAGTAATAGTAGGTAAGAAAAACTGGGTAGTAGAAACAGCATATTCAGAATAGATCAGATCGGATGTTTTCTTTATATAATAATCAACTGATCCGGTGATTCTATTGCCAAATAAACCAAAATCCAATCCGATATTGGTTGTTGCTGTACTCTCCCACTTCAAATCAGGGTTTTCATTTCTTACCGGGCCTATGGCATTGCTGATTATCCCATTATTCAGATATTTACTGCTTGTTGCCGGTGTTCCATAAACCAATAAGGCAGAAAAGGCATCAAATCCCAAACTGTTACCAGATTTACCATAACCTGCTCTTAACTTTAAATCACTGATTGCCGGTATGCTCTTCATAAAATCTTCGCCGATAATTCTCCATCCGGCAGATACTGCAGGGAATAGTCCCCAGCGGTTATTTCTACCAAAGGCAGAAGAACCATCTTTTCTCAGCGATGCCTGAAACAGATATTTCTCATTAAAATTATACTGCGCCCTTCCGTAAAAAGATATTAATCTTAAAGTTGAAATTGGAGAATTAGCAAATGTAACCTGTGAAAGTAATGCAGGATTAGATAGGAAGATATTGTTTGCACCAAGATTATCATTAGAGAACCCCTGAGTAGTTACGCCAAAACCATCATTGGTCCGGTCTTCCTGCCAGGAATATCCTCCAAGTAATTTCAGGTTGTGTTTCCCGAATACTTTATCATAATTAAAATATCCTTCTATCACTTCTGATTTATTCAAAACATCTGCTTTGATCGCCTGCCCGTTAGCACCTCTGGCCAATCCTGACTGACTGTTCAGATAAGAACTTGCATTATTCTGGTCTTTTTGTGTAGACAAACTAGCTGTGAATTTCAGACCCGATAAAATGTTAACCTGCGCCATTCCATTGATCAGAGTTTTGTTATTTACATTTTTAACTGCATTATTATCAACGATAGAAAGCGGATTTCTGGTTCCGCTTCCTGTTCTGTCATAATTCTCTTTATAAGTCCCGTTTGCATTGAAAGGACTTACAGTTGGCAGATAGAACAGCATATTTGAAAGCGCCTGAGTCTGATAAATATCATTTCCGGTTGAAGAACTGTTAGTAATTGTTAATCCCAGCTTCAATCTGTCATTGAAAAACTTCTGATTTACATAGGCTCTGACTATAGTTCTTTTCAGGGAAGTATTTTTCAGAATACCCTGATTGTCAAAATAATTGACACTTGCGCCGTATTCTGAGGATTGCCCCGAACCGCCATAAGAAAGATTATGATTTTGAGAATAACCTGTTCTTTCCAGCAGTTTTTGCCAGTTCGTATCAGATCCGTCATCATCAATAGGATTCAGTGTTTGTTTATTATCTTTCAGATACTGACGTAATTCGGGAGCAGTAAGCATATCATATTTTTTTGATACACTCTCCATCGCTCCGTAACCACTATAGGAAAGTCTGGACTGTCCGCCTTTTGATCTTTTAGTGGTCACAATAATTACCCCATTCGCTGCTCTGGAACCATAGATCGCAGTAGACGAAGCATCTTTTAAAATATCTATACTTTCTATATCGGCTGGTGCCAGAAGATCAATAGAGGCGCCCGGCACCCCATCAATTACATAAAATGGTTCTTGTGCAGCACCTTCACGTAAAGTAGACGGTCCTCTTAGAATTGTGGATGGTTTGGCATTAGGATCACCACTTTTAGTAACATTTAATCCTGCAACTTTACCCTGCAGTAACTGAGCAGGGCTGGTTAATACTCCCTGATTAAATTCTTCGGCATTTACAGAGGTTACCGCACCGGTTAAATCTTTCTTGCTCGAAGTACCATAACCGATCACGACAACATCCTTGAGCAGTTTGCTATCGGTAACCAGTGAAATAGTTAAATTCGTATTATTGCCAACAGGTATTTCCCGCGTTACTGTTCCCAGCATGTTAAATACAAGAATATCTTGCGGCCCGCTTACCTGGATAGAAAAAACACCGTCCTGGTTTGTGGATGTGGCTGTTTTTGTTCCTTTAACTCTGACCGTAACACCAGGCAAGCCGCCATTACTTTCATCAGTTACTTTTCCTTTAATAACTTTGTTTTGCTGTGCATAAGTACAGACTGAGATGGCCAGCATTAATAACAGCAAAAGCATATTCTTCTGCTGAAAATAATGGGTAACCACGAAAATTAATTTGTAGTTTTTTCTCATAAATCGTTTTATTTAAGCTCTAAAATTCCGACAAAGATGTGGCTCTCAGTTTAATACGGATCTCCATTGAAGTTATCAAATTGTTAATAACAATCCTAGATGTTATTACTATGGTAACATTAGAAGGTGTTTTAATTCTTAATAAAATACGATACAGATTTATGAAAATGAAGAAAGTATAAGGTAATAAAAAAAGAAAGGACTATTATCTGTTGTGTTTATCCAGCAACCTGGTTAACTCGATCAGCTGTTGCTCAAGAATCCTGCACTTCAGTAAATTTTTCATAAATTCTGCTGGCATGCCCTCTGTCGGTTCAACCATTATTGCATTAAGTTCATCCGAGACAAACTCTGACTTAGCTTTGAACTCAACTATATCGAGGAATAAATCATTATTCGATTCCATTGTATAAATTGTTTTAGTTTAAATATTATTGGTTATTAATCCGGTCAGGGGAAAATTAATTCAATAATATTTGCAGGCTTATATTATTACGGGAACTATAGATTAAATTACGTGAAGTACTATAAGTTACGATTATTATGGATTTAATTTTACTTTGCTACACAACCAATTTAGGCTAAAAAAGCCCACATATAAACTAACCCGATATGAACAAATCATTAAGCTTCCTGCTCAAATTCACTCTCAAACTATATTCTCCCATGGAAGAAAAAAAATAAGGCTGCTGTAAATTAAATATACACAACAGTCTTATTAAGCATACAACCAGGACTTACGAGTTATTATTTCACAAACATGAGAAAAAATATATAATCATGTACACTTTTTTCAACTATTTCTTCAGTAGCTTGGTACTCAGCCCCATAGAAAGCAAAGAATGATTTATAATCTGCCCTTACATAATCAAAAGTAACCTCAAATGGCGACGTCAGTTGCTCAAGTGTATATTTATATCTTCCAGATGGAGCATAATCTTCTTTGTTGATTCCAGCTGTAATACCCAGTCCGATTTTTTTCCCGGTTAACTTATACTCACTTCCTTTACCATAAGCCCAGCCATGAGTTAATACCAGATCCAGCCACTTTTTGAATAAAGGAGGGCAATTGAACCAGTAAAAAGGAAACTGGAATACAATATTATCATAAGCTTCAATCAGTTTTTGTTCTTTTTCAACATCAATTTTCTCGTCCGGATATACGCTGTATAAATCATGTATAACATACTTTTCGGGGTATTTCTTTAATTCTGCAACCCATCGCTTGTTGATTACTGAATTTTCAGGATCAGGGTGAATAATAATGACAAGAGTTTTCATAGTATAATCTTTATGTTTATTAAATAAATTTGTCTGTGCAAAGATGAAACTCATAAACTCGTCGCACAATACGGGTCTGATTAATCATATAGTGATAAATTAATCACTAACAGTTTTATATCCCCGGATTATTAATTTACAATTCTAAAGAAAGCATTGAACATATGTATCAGCGAAAAATTCCAATTGATTATGATTGCGGCCTTACTGTTGCAATGGAAGTAGTGGGTTCTAAATGGAAATTTTGTTTACTGGATGAAATTTCAAAAGGGAAGAAACGCCCAAGAGATCTTGTTAATGCTGTTAATGGAATTACCAGACGGGTATTACAAAACCAGTTGAGAGAACTGGAATTACATGGGATTCTAGGCAAAACAGTATATAATGAAACTCCTTTACGGGTTGAATACTATCTTACTGAATCAGGTGAATCTATCTTACCCCTGATTTCTGCTCTTGACCAGTGGGGTTTGGGCTTTGCATCGCAGCTAAAGACTATACTGGAAACTGAAACAGTATAAATCAGGGACAGTATCTGACAATTTCTGTCTGAGACCTATCCGCAGATCATTAAGCCTAATGATCTGCGGATAATACAGGTTCTGTTTTATAAAACTTCTATGACCTGTCCTGTACCTGCGCCAGTCACACTTTTAAGATAGCCGTATATAACCTGTTTCATGGTTACAGGAATATGTCCCGGGAAGAAAGAAAAGTATTTTGGTGATTCTTCCACTACCGTAGGACTTACTGCATTAATACGCACACCGTTTTCCAGCTCAATTGCCGCTGACCTTACAAAAGCCTCAATTGCTCCATTGGCAGCAGCTGGATTAGCACCACCCAGAACCGGATCATTTGTCAGCACACCAGAGGTTAATGTAAATGAACCTTTAGGTCTGATATATTTTTGTCCGATAAGTACGAGATTGATTTGTCCCATTAATTTACTATCAATGCCTAATCTGAACTCTTTATCAGTCATCGTTTTCCAGGGACCAAAGTATGCATCTCCTGCTGTGCATATTAATGCATCAAATGGACCTGTTTGCCTGAATAGATTTTCTATGGCATCCGGCGAAGTAATATCTGTTTGAATATCCCCGCTTTTTAAACCGACTCTTATGATCTCATGATCTTTTTCTAAAGCACCTGCAACATGTTTCCCTATGGTTCCTGTTGCGCCTACAATGATTATTTTCATTCGTGTAAATGTAAATTTGTTATTTTATAATGAATGGTTCAGAGAACCGCTATCTGATTTAGTTGTTCTGAAACTGTATGGTAATTATGAAATTTTTCTGCCTGCAAATCTGATCACAGAACTTTTTCCTATATGATACTTTCCTTCGTCTAAAAGGACTTCTTCTTCTTCCAGCAGCAGTATCTCGTAATTTTCAAAATCGGCTGCTATTTCTTCCTTCGAAAATAACATATCAATATCCTTTGGCCCGCCAACTTTAGGATCAAGTTTGTTTAACTCCAGATGCTTTTTACTGAAAGCTTCAAAAATGATCACCCCACCCGGTTTGAGATAATTATCCAGTTCCTGATGAAATAAAGATTTTTTTTCGGCAGCAAAATGTGCATAGATAAGCCCGATGGCATCAAATGATTCTTTTTCAAAATGCAGCTCCTCCAGATCACCTACCATATAATCCAGTGTAACCTGGTTCTCTTTTGCCAGTTGCAGCGCTTTTGTTCTTCCTTCAGTACTAAGATCCAGTGAGGTTACTTTCCAGTCATTACGGGCTGCAAATACTCCATTTCGGCCCTCCCCATCTGCCGGCATCAGTATAGATCCTGGTTCAAATTTCTGAAGCCATTCTGCAAAAAACAGATTAGGACCTTTCCCATAAACATATTCCTGTTCTTTATACCGGTCATCCCAGCTATTTCTGTATAGATCATCCCAAGATTTACTCATATTTTCCAGTTTAAAATTTTCATGCAATAATGTCCTTATTTACTCATATCATTCTTCTCAGCCGAGATAAGGCTGATGATAAAATTAATCAGAGGTAAGCCAATAAACACTATACAAGGGACTAGAGAGACTGTCAGCAAAAGCGTTCTCTGATATAATGGAAATGCAGCTAAAGGTTTACCGAACAGGTACAGGAACAGCGTGATAGCTGGATAAATCACTATCCATATTTTTAATGAGGTAATTAATTTGGCTTTTGTATTCATTCCCTGATAATTAATTTTATGAATTCCTTTTTCTTATACAAAAGTAATTCAGAAGGGAAACTGAGGGATAGGACAAAAACTCAGTTGAACAGGATTTATCTAAAGTTATGTCTGAATGACTCAGGAGAATAGCCCGTATGCTTTTTGAAAAAGCGGATAAAGTAGGAAACATCTTCGTACCCCAAACGATAGGCGATCTGATTGATCTGACTGGGAGTTGCCAGAAGACATCTTTTAGCTTCGAGTAAAATATATTCGTTAATCAGTTCTGAGCTGGTTTTCCCTAGTGTTGTCTTAGCGATAGCATTAAGCTGATAAACGGAAATATTCAGCATGTCCGCATATTCAGATACTTGTTTATGGCTGAAAATATGCGTTTCTAAAAGTTCCAGAAACTTCTCGAGCTGTTCCTGCCTGTACAGATTGACCTGAGCAGAAGGACTGCTATTGTGCTGCCGGATAAGTTCAATAAAGAAAACCTGCATATTTGCTTTAATAACCTCCTGATATCTTTCTTTTTTGTTATTATATTCATGAAAGACAGAGGTTGATAGCGTAAGGAGTTTTTGAATCCCATCTGCATCAAGCTGATAATGGTTACTGTTGCCCGCACTGCGTAATAACTGGCCTGATGTTTTATCACCTGATTCATCTCTGAATCCCATGAGATAACCGATGCTTCCTGCTTTAAGCACAAGCTGATGTACCTGACCAGGACGCATAAAAAAAACTGAATTATCCGTAATTGTATAGGGGACAAAATCTATTTCATGATTACCGGTTCCTTTTTCCAGAATAAGTATATAGAAGAAATCATGTCTGTGAAGTTCCTGGATCATATCCTGTCCGGCAAGTAATTCAGTAAGATTCCGAATACTAAAACTCCCTGAAAAATCAGGTTCTTTCTGAGTGGTGAGATGTCTTACCGGTATTCCTTCCATTTGAATTTGTTGCTTATAGCGTTGGACAAGTTATTAAAAAGGTTGGATTATCTTCTTCAGGCTTCTTTAAATCATCAAATCAAAAGTTAAGCTATGAAAAGGATATTTTCATAGCAAACAATTTTCATCAACAAGACCCCTTGCTCAAAAATTGCCTGATTAGTTATTTTAGTTACAAAATCTTGTCAATTCTAATCAGGTTAAATTTTGGATCCGCTTTAATAAAGTCTTCCATTATTGCTGCGTGGCCAGCACCCACAATAATTACTATATTTTTATCTGAGGCCGAAACCTGGTTTTGTATATTTGCATACATAATCAAGTTTCTTTTGTACCATCCCGCTACGAGTTCAGAGCCAAAGAAATCAGAATCTTTATTAAGCTTATTCAAAAAGGATATATAGAGCCCTTTGTTCAACCGGTACTGTTCATCAGAATTCAGACACTTCAAAACATTTTCAAGTGAATTTTTGCTTACACAATCGTTCATAAAATTTTCCAATGCTGCAATCTCATTTTGGTAGTTGCTAAAATGCAAGGCTGAATTTTGGGATATTTTTGATTTGATCAGGTCAAACCTGATAGGGACTTTGTCATAATCCATTGCATAAATCAAATCGTTATCTGCCTTTTTCGACAGCCTGAATCCAAACTGGAATATTTCGTTTTCTGCATAAAATCTTTTATAATAATCCTCTTTTAAGGTGTCCTTTTTATAATAGGGTTTAGCAAATTTGTATAAACGGTACATTTCATTGAGCTTGTCTCTCTTGTCATAATCATACTCGACAAAGACCTTACTCGGCTTATATGTTTTTAGCAGTTTGTCGGTAATTCTCTCAAGGCCATTTTGGTTTTCATTTGACAATATATTACGTTCATTTATTTTACCCTGATCAAAACCAGGATTATTAAAATGGTAAACCCCAATCAAAACTACATTTGTTTTAGATTTGGTTTGACTAAAACTTAAAGTAAAACATAGTGATAAAATAGCAGTAAAAATTAATCTCATAAATTTTTAATTGAAGTACCCCCGAGCAGGAATACTTTGAATACAATTTAGAACAGTTTAAAGCCCGGAAGTTCATAAAAAAGCCGGAATCGATGTGTTCGATTCCGGCTAGTACCCGGAAGCAGATTCGAACTGCCACGCCTTTGCAAGCGCCACCCCCTCAAGGTGGTGCGTCTACCAATTTCGCCACCCGGGTATTTTCAGAGCTGCAAATATAGATTTATTCGCATTACTTCAAACAGATATTTTAAAAATTATAAGTTTATAACCAATCCGTCATAGCCCAGCCTGATATTAGCCGGCAATTCTCTCTCTACATCCTCATGTTTCCCCATATTATGACTGATATGCGTAAAATAAGTTATCCCTGCACCAATATCCTGTGCAAAAGCAATAGCTTCGGCCACAGTAAAATGAGAAATATGGTCTTCCATCTGCAAAGCATTTACAACAAGTACCTTTGTTCCTCTTATTTTGGCTATAGTTTCTTCCGGTACTGTCTTCGCATCTGTGATATAAGTAAAATCATTGATCCGGAAACCCAGAATCGGCAACTTATAATGCATAATAGGCAAAGGGATCAGTTCCGTTTTTCCAATATAAAAGTTTTCTGTTGTTATAGTATGCACGTTGATCTGCGGGATTCCAGGATATATCTTCTCTGCAAAAACATAGGAGAACTCCCTTTTCAGGGCTTCCTGAACCCGCTCAGTTGCATAAACATCAATATTCTTTTGTAACAGATAATTAAATGGACGTATATCATCCAATCCGGCCACATGGTCCTTATGCTCATGCGTATATACAATCGCGTCCAGATCCTTTACACGGGCCCGCAGCATCTGATACCTGAAATCAGGTCCGCTATCTATCACAATTGTCTTGTCATCCGTTTCTATCAATACAGATACCCGCAGACGATTATCCCTTGGATCGTCAGATTGGCAAACTTCGCAATTGCAGCAAATCACAGGAATTCCCTGGGAAGTGCCAGTACCTAAAAATGTAATTTTCAAAAGCAGCTGATTTATATGAGCCTGACTGAACAGACTCCAATGTTGACCAAAAATAACAAAAAAAAGGGGTTTAGACAGAAGTCCAAACCCCAAATTTCTTTTTGGATAATTAACGTAAATCAACTACTTCTACACCAGGATATTTCCTTGCATCAAACGTAAAAGTTGATTCAGGAACCTTTGCATTAGCTGCAAATGACTTGATAACATATGTATACTTATTTCCGTTTTTATCAAAAATCAAAACGCTGGCAAGCTGTTTCGCAGCTTTATCAATGCTCAGTCTGATCTTGAAATATGATTTCTTAGTATCTGTCGGCGATAAATCTATCAGCTGATAAACCTTCGCTCCTGTTTTCTGATCACCGGTATAAAGATATTTAAACCCCTTTTCATAAAGTGTAAAGATCTTTGCAGGATTAAGCGCATCCCCACTGTTATCAGCTGCCGAAACCTGTACCTCTTTATCCTTTTTCAAGTAAGTCCACTGACTTTTCCCATCACTGATCATATCCTGATCAGTCATGATCACTTTATATTTATTAGCAGCAGCTTTCGCGATCAATGTGCCCTGCTGAGTTTCCTTTGCCTTATTCTGCGGACTCTCCAGCGTAAAAGCAAACTCTGCTTTTACCACATCAAAAGACCTGTATTTCTTGCTTACTTCTGCTAAAATAGCCTTTGCTTTAACATCCTGCTGAGCATAACCCCCAAAACTTATACCTGATAAAATCAGTAACGCAACTAATATCTTCTTCATTTGCTCTTTAATGTTATTTCTTCAGGTTGTTCAAGAACTGTTCCAAAGCATATTCATCAGGCAATAATACTTCCCTTGCCTTACTACCTTCAAACGGACCAACCACGCCCGAAGCCTCCAGCTGATCAATAATTCTGCCCGCTCTGTTATAGCCTAATTTCAGCTTTCTCTGTATCAGAGAAGTGGAACCCTGCTGATGCATGACAATTAATCTCGCCGCGTCCTCAAACATCGCATCACGATCATCCGGATCAAAATCAGACTTGGCAGATTCTGCTGCCTCATCAAGATATTCAGGTAACTGATAAGCCTCAGCATACCCCCTCTGGTTACCAATAAATTCAGAAATACGATCAACTTCTGGTGTATCCACAAACGCGCACTGTAACCTGATCAGATCATTTCCAGTAGATAATAACATATCCCCGCGTCCGATCAGCTGATCTGCACCCCCACTGTCCAGAATAGTTCTCGAGTCAATTTTAGATAATACCCTGAAAGCAAGCCTTGCCGGGAAATTCGCCTTAATTGTACCAGTAATAATATTTACAGACGGACGCTGTGTAGCCAGCACCAGGTGAATCCCTACCGCACGGGCCAGCTGTGCCAGACGTGCAATCGGCGTTTCCACCTCTTTACCTGCAGTCATCATTAAATCCGCAAACTCGTCCACGATCAATACGATATAAGGTAAGAAACGATGTGAATTATTCGGATTTAGCTTCCTTTTGATAAATTTATCATTGTATTCTTTCAGATTCCTCACCATTGCATCTTTTAACAGATCATAACGCTGATCCATCTCAATACAAAGTGAATTTAAAGTATGAATTACCTTTTTAGTATCAGTAATAATCGCATCAGCCTCTCCGGGAAGTTTAGCCAGGAAGTGTCTTTCAATCTTATTAAATAAGGTCAGCTCCACTTTCTTTGGATCGACTAATACAAATTTCAGTTGTGAAGGATGTTTTTTGTAAAGCAGAGAAACCAGGATAGCATTAATACCAACTGACTTACCCTGTCCGGTTGCTCCTGCTACCAGCAAATGGGGCATTTTTGCCAGATCGGCGATATAAACCTCATTCGAAATAGTTTTACCTAAAGCAATTGGCAGATCCATGTCCGTTTTCTGGAACTTTTCAGTACTCAGAATACTTCTCATAGAAACCATCTCCGGATGCAGATTCGGAACCTCAATACCGATAGTCCCTTTTCCAGGCATTGGCGCAATGATACGAATCCCCAAAGCAGCCAGACTCAGTGCAATATCATCTTCCAGATTTTTGATTTTTGAAATCCTGATTCCCGGAGCAGGAATAATTTCATAAAGTGTCACCGTTGGGCCTATGGTAGCTTTGATTTTATCAATCTCTATGTTATAGTGATTAAGCGTCTCAACAATTTTATTCTTGTTTGCCTCTAACTCATCCGCATTTACAGAAATCTTATTCGACCCATAGTTCTCCAATAACTCAAGATTCGGATAGACATAACTGGAAAGTTCCAGCGTAGGATCATAATTACCAAACTGTTCAATCAGCTCATCAGATTTCTTTTCCTCTTCAGTTTTCTCAATAGTCAGCTGAGGCACTGGTTTCACTTCTTCAAAAATCAATTCCTTAATCGGTTCAACAGTCGGAGAAAGAATAATCGGCGCATTCATCACATTCAACACCGGTGATTTTGGTACAATCACCTCTGGCTCTTCCTCTTCTTTTTCTTCAAAACGATTCGGAGTAAGTGTGATATTCTGCTGTTCTTTTTTACGCTCTGATGCCAGTCTGTCATTTAAGGTGAACTCTACCTGATCAGCACGTCTTTCATTTTCCTGAGCTGCCACAGGCGATGGACGTTCTGCCTGAGCAGGAGAAACTCTCTCTGACGCAGAATTAAAGCCAGAAAAAGAATTACCTGTTTCGGTAATGATTTCCTCTTCTTCTTCAACCTTACGCACTCTCTCCGGAAATTTAAAGTCAATATTATAGGCAATAATTAAAATTGTCAGCCCCAGAAAAGCAATTAGTCCGCCAACTCCGGTAACACCAATCTGTGCAACCAGCAATTTGTTGGCCCAGTACCCTATTTCACCTTCCAGGTAATGCGGAGAATCCAGGAAGAAAGAATGCAGGAACCCAAAAGTCAGTGACAGAAAAAGAAGGGAGAACAAACTGTAACCCAATGTTTTTTCCAGCGCAAATATTTTCACTTTAAACAATAGGCGATAGCCTATCACAAAGAAAACAAAAACAAACAGAAAGGAAGCTACACCAAACCACTCATAGATAAACTGATGTGATAACAGCGCTCCGAATTTACCGAGCCAGTTTTGCACCACAACAGGAATATTATGCTGTTGCAACTCTTCCATGGTCTTGAAAAGGTTACTCCAGCCCCCGTTTGCATCAATGACATAACTGTAGTCTTCCTGCCAGGTAAAAAGATAAGAAGTGAAAGCCACCAGGAAGTAGACAGACAGGATCAGAAAAAACAAGCCTGCAATTTTCAAAACCCTTTCATCCTGAAAATTCAGTGAGGGCATCCGTTCAAATCTCAATCTTGGCTCTTTGGATGATGCTTTTGAACCTGACTTCTCCCCGTATTCGTTCTTGAATGAATTAGATTTAAATTGGTTTCCCCTTAACGACATTTTTCGTAACTGTATTAATAAACAACAAATATAAAATATATAGTTGTATGACCCCTGTTATTATAATTTGTAACAGAATAATAAATTTATAAATCCCAAATCCGTTGTCTGATCCTTTTTATATAGTGACGTACATCTAAAATCAGTACAGCCATAATATAGAATACAATAGGAAAACCTACTGCCAGAAAAGAAGAATAGATAAAGAATAATCTGATTTTACTGATAGACATGTTAAAACGATCCGCTATATAAGTACAGACCCCAAAACTTTGCTTCTCGAAATAGGTAACGATGCTCTGAAACATGCTTTTTATTTAATAACATACAAATGCAATAATCATACCCCAAATCGGAATAACACTACACATCAATGCTAAAAGCAATTTAAGCATTTTTTCTCAGAACAAAATTTCTTTTTATCTGAAGAAGCTGCCGGAATAAAAGCAGAATTTACAATAATCCTGCTTTTTCCAGAATCACTTCCATTTCCTGCTGCAATTTCAAAGCTTCTTCTCTTGCTTTTTCAGCAAAATCTTCCCCTTTACCAGCATAGATAATACCTCTTGATGAATTGACCAGTAGCCCGCAGGTCTCATTCAGTCCGAATTCACAAACATCAGCCAGACTTCCCCCCTGTGCACCAACACCAGGCACCAATAAGAAATTATCAGGAGCCAGTCTTCTGATATTGGCAAATTCAGTCCCTCTGGTAGCTCCTACCACATACATCAGCTGATCACTGTTTCCCCACTGTGAAGACACCCTGATTACCTCTTCATAAAGTTTACCCTCTTTATTTTCAAATAACTGGAAATCACTGTGACTTTCGTTTGAAGTCAGCGCCAGTAAAATCACCCATTTATCTGCATACATTAAAAAAGGTCCGACAGAGTCTCTGCCCATATAAGGTGCAACCGTAACCGCATCGAAACTCATTCCGGACTTTTCCTCACTAAAAAAAGCATCCGCATACATCGCAGAAGTATTTCCGATATCTCCTCTTTTTGCATCCGCAATGGTAAAAATATCTTCAGGAATATGAGCCCATGTTTTCAGTAAAGTTTCCCAGCCTTTCAAACCCCTTGATTCATAGAATGCTGTGTTTGGTTTATAGGCAACACAAAGATCTTTAGTGGCATCAATAATCTGTTTATTGAATTCAAGTATCGGATCTTCAAAACTCAACAGGTGTTTTGGAACATTTTCCAATACAGGATCAAGTCCGACACATAAAAATGATTTTTTCGATTGAATTTGTTCAAATAGTTGCTTCTTATTCATTTGGGCTTAGATTATGCGCAAATATGCCAAAATTTCTACAGCAATTAAGTCCCTATTTGAGATGAGTTTTACACATTATTAAGTAAAATATTTATAACAATTTTAAATTTTCCTTGGAGATTAGAATACAAATACATACAATTGCAGCATAATTCTCAACAATTTATCTGATCATTCCAGAAAATCTCACAATAATTTGTTCTATTTTCAAATTCGTAATTGCATTTTTTTGCTTTGATATACAGATAAATACGTTTATATAAAATTTCTCTACACCCACATAATGTTTAACAAAACAGAATTAAATGAAAAACTTACTGCAGAATTGCGGGAGTTAGCAAAATCTCAGGGGATCTTGAATGCTGATGATTTGCGTAAAGCTGAATTGGTTGAAGTTATTCATCAAATTAGTGAACAACAAGCTGAAGCTACTCCTCAAACTGATGCTCCTGCAGCGGCAGTTAATGATGAGGCCACAGGAGAAAATCCTGTTAAAGCAGCTAAATCAAAAGCACCTAAAGTTGCTCCGGCAGCAGCCCCGGCTGCAACAGCAGAAAAGCCTCTCAGAAAAAGAACACGTATTGCTAAAGACGAAGCGGAAGCAGCGCCAGCGGCAAATAACAACGCTAACTTTAACAGAGCTTCTTTATTTGACGCACCTCAACAGGAAGAACAGGCACAGCCAGAAGCTGCACCAGTTATCACTGAGGGAAATGTGAAGACAGAAAATGCTGCTCCTGCACCAAAAACGGCAGAAAGATCTAACGTTCAGCAACCTGTTACAGCACATACCGAAATTAAAAAGGCAAAACCTGTAAGAGAAGACAACAGACAGAAAAACAACAATAACGGTAATAACGGCAACAATAATAATCAGAAACAAAACGAAAACAGTTATTCAAACCTGGATTTCGATAATACCATTACCAATGAAGGCGTATTGGAAATTATGCCGGACGGATATGGTTTCCTGAGATCGGCAGATTACAACTACCTTTCCTCTCCTGATGATATTTACGTTTCACAGTCTCAGATCAAACTTTTCGGTTTAAAAACCGGAGATACAGTTAAAGGAAGTATCCGCCCTCCAAAAGAAGGTGAAAAATATTTCCCGCTGGTAAGAGTAGAAACTATCAATGGCCGTTTACCTGCTGATGTAAGAGACAGGGTTCCTTTCGACTACCTTACTCCTTTGTTCCCTACGGAAAGATTAAATCTTTTCACAGAAACCAATAACTATTCTACCCGTATCATTGATTTGTTTACCCCGATAGGTAAAGGTCAGCGTGGTTTGATTGTTGCACAACCAAAAACAGGAAAAACCAACCTCCTGAAAGAAGTTGCCAATGCAATCGCTAAAAACCATCCTGAAGTATATCTGATCATTTTACTGATTGATGAACGTCCGGAAGAGGTTACTGATATGGCAAGAAGCGTACGTGCAGAAGTAATTGCATCTACATTCGATGAGCCGGCTGAACGTCACGTTAAAATTGCCAATATCGTATTGGAAAAAGCAAAACGTCTGGTAGAATGCGGACATGATGTGGTTATCCTGCTGGACTCAATTACACGTCTTGCACGTGCTTATAATACAACTGCTCCTGCATCAGGTAAAATCTTATCAGGTGGTGTGGACGCAAATGCATTACACAAACCAAAACGTTTCTTTGGAGCTGCACGTAATATTGAAAGAGGTGGCTCATTAACTATTTTAGCAACTGCTTTAACAGATACAGGATCTAAAATGGACGAGGTAATTTTCGAAGAATTCAAAGGAACAGGTAATATGGAATTACAGTTAGACCGTAAACTGTCTAACAAACGTATTTTCCCTGCTATTGATATCACAGCATCAAGTACCCGCAGAGACGACTTATTACATGACAGAGATACCTTACAAAGAGTATGGATCCTACGTAACCACCTGGCAGATATGAATGCACAGGAAGCTATGGAGTTTGTTCAGGCGCAAATAAAGAACACAAAAACCAACGAAGAGTTCTTAATTTCCATGAACAGCTAGTCAGATATGAAAAGGCACATTCCCAATGCATTAACTTGCGCCAATCTCTTTTCGGGATGTATAGGCGTGGTTTTTGCATTTAAAGGTGATTTAAATATTGCAGCATATGCCGTGTTAATATCCGGCATATGTGACTTCTTTGATGGTTTTGTAGCCAGATTACTGAATGTTAAATCCCCGATTGGTAAAGAACTGGATTCCCTGGCGGATATGGTAAGTTTCGGATTCCTGCCTGGTGTAGTGATGTTCCAGTTACTTGCACAGAGTGATTTCTCTTCGCCTTATTTACCTTACCTGGGTTTTCTGATTACCATATTTTCGGCATTAAGACTGGCTAAATTCAATATAGATACCAGACAGACAGAAGATTTCATAGGCTTAAATACACCAATGAATACCCTGTTTATTGTATCTCTGCCTTTTATCCAGAAAGATTACCCCGGATTGATCAGTTCCTCTATTCTGCTGGTTGCAATTACAGTAATCATGAGCTTTTTGCTCACCAGTGAAATCAGGATCTTCTCTTTGAAATTTGGCTCACTGGAATGGAAACATAACAAAATAAAGTTTATCTTCCTTATGCTGTCAGCAGTGCTGATCGGGTTTCTGAAATTTGCGGCAATACCATTTGTACTGGTACTTTATATCAGTTTATCGGTATTACATTTCAGACGCGAACCCAAATTATAAACCGGTTATACCCTATAGTATAAAAAGCAGAAAGCTGTAAATAATGATTATTTACAGCTTTCTGCTTTTTATACATTTTTCTAAAGTCTTTTGGCCAGTTCAGCCTTTGCTTCATCCAGCTGTCTGTACAGGATGTGTACAAAATCATTCAGTTCTTTGATGGCCTGAGGCATTGCCGAAAGATCTTTCAGATCACGGGCATTATTCTCAATCAGCTGAAGATGTCCGCGGGCATCTTCTCTACCTACATATGACAGTGTAGGTTTTATTTTATGTGCATAACCCGCCATCTTTTCCCAGTCCTGAGCCTCGTACGACTGTTCCAGATCTGCTACGTATAAAGGTGTCTGTACCTTAAACATATCAATCATCTCAATCATAAACTCGGCACTGTCACCAGACATGTCCCGGAGGTAAGACAAATCAAGGGGGCTATTATTTTTTTCTTTGTCAATCATTTGAAACAAAACTAATAAATTTATAGAAACTGTCTAAAATTCATCTGATAATTTATTTTTTCTTCTTTTTAGCTATAAATAGCCTCATCAGATGAACCTAAAACAATTTTATGATATTTTTGACACTTTTAAATTATCCTTTAATAACGCTAACAAAACTGAAATATGCTGTTTGAAAACCGGATGTTCCACTTCCCCGGCAATTTCGGCAAGAGGTACCAGTACAAATTTACGTTCGTGCATTCTTGGATGAGGTACCTGCAGGCGCTCACCCTCATCGATAATCTCCTGTCCGTATAAAACCAGGTCAATATCGATCAGTCTGGCTCCCCATCTCTCCAGTCTTACCCTCCCCAGCTCCTGTTCTATAGCCAGAGCAGCATCCAGTACCTCAAGAGCAGTCATTTTTGTTTCCACAGCCACTGCAACATTCAAAAAAGAGGGCTGATTTGCATTTCCCCAGGCCGCAGTTTCATACATAGCTGATTTTGAGACCACTGTTCCTATCCTTTCTCCAATTTTAGAAATTGCCTCATGAATCAGCTCTTTTCTTTCTCCCAGGTTACTTCCCAGTAACAAATAAACTATTTCGCACTCCAACCCCATATAAAAAGCTAATTCATTTAATATATTTACAAATTAAATATTAAACATCTACATGAGAGAATTTTTTAAATATGTTTTTGCCACCGTTGTAGGAATACTGCTTTCTACCGTGATTATTGCCCTGCTTTTTATAGTTACCGTGGTTGCTATAGTTTCTTCGATAGACAAAGAAAAAACTGTAGATGTGGTCAGCAATTCAGTACTCTACCTTAATCTGGATCAGACTATTAAGGAACGTACTCCGAATAAAACACTGGATAACCTGCCAATCATCGGTTCAAATTCAGGCAAAAGTCTTGGTTTTAATGATCTGATGAGAGCATTAAAAAGAGCAAAAACAGATGATAATATTAAATGTATCTATTTAAATGTTAGCTCACCAAGAGCTGGAAAAGCAACTTTAAAAGAAATCAGAGATGCATTAATTGATTTTAAAACAAGTAAGAAAAAAATCATTGCTTACAGTGAGATTTATACTCAGGATGCCTATTACCTGGCTTCAGTAGCTGATAAAGTTTACCTGAACCCACAAGGCGCTCTGGAATTCAAAGGCTTTAGCTCTCAGCTCACCTTTTTCAAAGGAGCCATGGAAAAACTGGGTGTAGAAGCTCAGATTATCCGCGTTGGTAATTATAAAAGTGCTGTAGAGCCTTTCACTAATGATAAAATGAGTGATTATAACCGTCAGCAGGTTACAGCCTATCTGGGTGGTCTTTACAATACCTTTTTAGAAGGAATTTCCCTGTCCAGAAACATCCCGAAAGACAGTTTATATAAAATGGCTGATACTTACAGGATTCAGGCTCCTAAAGACGCCCTAACCTATAAAATGGTAGATGGACTGAAATATAAAGACGAAGTGATTGATGAGCTTAAAACGCTGAGTGGAACAGGTCAGAAAGAAACTATCGCTACAGTGACTATCAATGATTACGCCGCGAATCAGAAAGAAGACAATAGTGACAGCAAAAACAAAATTGCTATCATTTATGCCAATGGCGATATTACAGGTGGTGAAGGAAATGATGAATCCATTGGTTCAGAAAGAATTTCCCGTGCGATCAGAAAAGCCAGACAGGATGACAAAATTAAAGCTATAGTACTCCGTGTAAACTCAGGTGGCGGAAGTGCACTGGCCTCTGATGTGATCTGGAGAGAAATTGTACTGAGTAAAAAAGTAAAACCGGTTATTGCCTCTTTTGGAGATGTAGCCGCTTCAGGTGGTTATTATATTGCCTGTGCAGCTGACTCTATTTTTGTACAGCCGAATACAATTACCGGTTCTATAGGCGTATTCGGTATTATCCCGAATTTCCAGAATCTGTTAACCAATAAAATAGGAATTACTTTCGACGGTGTAAAGACCGGTCAGTATGCTGATATCATGAGTACCAGCCGTCCGTTAACTCCGGGAGAAAGATTAATTATCCAGACAGATGTTAATCATGTCTACGACAGTTTCATCACCCGTGTTGCAGATGGACGTAAGAGATCAAAGGCTTATATAGACTCCATTGGCGGCGGACATGTCTGGGTTGGCACAGACGCAGTTAAAATTGGTCTGGCTGACAGAATAGGTAGCTTCAATGATGCTATAGCTGCTGCTGGCAAGAAAGCGAAACTCAGCAATTACAGAGTTGTTGAATATCCTGAGAAAATGGACCCCTTAAAATCTTTCCTGTCTGATGCAGGCGATAACGTAAGGATGTATTATGCAAAACAGGAATTCGGTGATAACTTCATGCTATATCAGCAATTGAAAAAAGTAGTTATCAATAGCGGTGTTCAGGCCAGAATGCCATTTGAGATTAAGATTCAGTAACAGGATCAGCATAAACAGGAAAGGCCTTTTAACAATTGAATCTGTTAAAAGGCCTTTTTCATTTAAATGAACAGTACCAGGAACAAAATCCAGGGTTTTCTGCTATTATCTTGCACTTACAAACGAATAAACCGGGAATTTATAATTATTGTAAGTGGTAAAAAAGTCCTTTCCACAATGCTCAGGTAAAGTAGCCAGTCCAAAAAGCATAGTTGAATAATCAATCCCCTGAACCTCATTAGCTCTCCAGGCCGGATCTTTTACACTATATCTCCACAAGATCTGATCAGTTGTTCCAGGAAGTGTATAAACCCCTTTATTAGCTCTGTACAAACTAACCAGATCATTCTTTGCCTCAGCATTAACCGGAATAAAGCCACCTGCGATATGCGGGGAAACTACTTTGCCTGCATTATCATTAATCCTGTTGGCTTGATAACCGGCAGGATCACTGCCAGCACCCAGCCCCCATTCATAAACCGCCGTCCCACCAGCGGTGATCCACCATAATTTATCAGCCAGCATCGAATTCTTCATGTAATTCATATAAACCGGACTAGCCGAATAAGGCTGACATAAATAATAACAGAACTGAGGGATAAAATCAGACAGGAATGAACCGGCATAATCTGTCAGTACTTCCTTACCGGAATAATTCGATTTAGGTAAATTAGCCGGATTGGCATAAAAATTAGTCCATAAAGAAGTCGCAGGGCCCGTATTACCATTTTCAGCTTTATAAGCCAGATGGGCAAGCAGCATATATTCATTGTATACCGAAGTAGTACCTATTCCTTTACCATCAGCATCCAGGGTAAGAAATAATTTACCGGTAACCGGATCAGCAATAGCCTTAGACCAGTCGATAGATTTATACAAAGAGTCAGCAAGTCCGGAAATTGTCGGGTTTCCGCTAAAATAATTCTTGCAGAACAATGCACCCGAAACCATAATCGCTGCATCAACCGTACTGTATTCAGAATTCCACTCCCGGGCCCCGGTTTCCATATTCACAAAATGACGGGGAAAACCAGCACTATTGACATCCAGTTTGAAAGTTTTATCCCATCCCAGTATAGTTCTCAGCGTGGTAATCGCCTGCTGGCTGCCATCAGGAATCCATTTCATCCGGTCTGCAACACAAAGTGAGACCAGCCCGATTCCGATATTAGCTACAGAAGACGGATGATAATCAGTCCCGTTAAACAATTTTGAATCCCTGTAAATTCCTTTCACATTGCGCTGCATTTCATATACCCGGTAAGCGTTCCGGAATAAGGTATTTAATGTATCAGCAGCCCCATCCTTCTTTACTGATGGTGGCGTATCAGTTATCCCTTTATCCTTGGAACAGGAAAACATTCCCGTAATCAGTAATACAGGTAAAATGTATATTGCGGTTTTTCTCAGATATTTAATCATTTTCATAAAAACTAGAGGAATAATTGCTTTTATTACCCCGATTTACAATATCGCGGGTAAACATTCCGTTACAATTTAAGCAATTCTTAGTTTATTATTCCGATTCTTCCATCAATTCGTATGAAAAATTTTCTACTCAAAATCACGGTACTGGCCATCATCCCTGTTGCCCTCAGCTCCTGTGCTTCACTTCGCCAGCACTCAACCCAAACTAAATCTCCTCAGATCGTTGCCCATCGTGGCGGCAAGAATGATTTTCCTGAAAATACCTTGCTGGCGTTCAATAATGCACTGCAAAAAGGAGCCGATGCAGTAGAAATGGACATTCAGGTCAGTAAAGACAGTGTCCCGGTGCTATATCACCCAAATGATCTCAGCGTATGGACAGACGGAAAAGGCAAAATCGAAAATTTCACGTTAAAGGAGCTGAACAAACTCAATGCAGCCTGGAATTACCAGCCGGATAAAGGCTTTCCTTACCGCAAGCTGCCGTTGCATATTCCTACACTCAGAGAAGCCCTGAATACTATTCCTTCTGATATTCCTATTACACTGGATATGAAATCCTTGCCTCCGGGGATACTGGTACGCAGTATAGCCAGAGTATTGGATGAACTGAATGCCTGGAATCGTGTCATCTTTTATTCTACAAGTATAGCACATTTGAATGCGCTGAAAGCATGGCCAAAAGCCAGGGTATTTGAAGCCAGAGAACTAACCCGTCAGCGGCTGCTGGATTACCGGATCAACAGGAAATACCAGGCTCCTGATACCAGCGTAACCTGGATAGGTTTTGAATTACAACGCAGCTTCACCATCAATGAAGCACTTACCCTGGGTGAAGGCAGCAGCCCTGTCACCATTGATCTCTGGGACAAAGAACTGATCAGAACTATTAAAGGTAAATCCGGCAAAATAAAAATCATCCTGTTTGGGATTAACAATGAGCAGGACTATCAAAAAGCCGGAGAACTTGGTGCAGATGCTGTCCTGACTGATGCACCGGCCAATCTCACAAACATCAGAGCTAAAATGAAATAACCAGGCAGATGCCTGCACTGAAAAACCAGGCTATGTTTTTTTTAGCAGGCAATCTACCCTTCATCTTTTTTTCTTTATTTTTGCATCAAATGGAAAATAAAACCATAGCCCGCAGTCTCAGACTCCTTTCTCAGTTAATGGAGCTCCATAACGAGAATCCTTTCAAAATAAAGTCAATAGCAAATGCTGCCTTCAAAGTAGATAAGCTACCCTACGCAATCAGTACCAAAACCATGGACGAAATCGAAAAAATCGATGGTCTTGGTAAAAGTACTGCAGCGAAAGTCTGGGAATTACTGCAGACCGGGACTATGACAGAACTCCAGCAGATTCTTGCAGAAACACCGGAAGGTATTGTGGAGATGCTGGGTATCAAAGGGATTGGTCCAAAAAAGATCGTTGTGATCTGGAAAGACCTTGGTATTGAAAATATCGGTGAACTCTATTATGCCTGTAATGAAAACCGCCTGATAGAAGCCAAAGGTTTTGGTCTGAAAACTCAGGAAGAAATCAAAAAGGTTATCGAGTTTAAAATGGCTGCACAAGGTAAATTCCTGTATGCACAGGCAGAAACACTGGTTGCCACTCTTTCCGCAGATCTTCAGTCATGGCTGGATACTATTGAAAAGAATACCTTATTCAATATTGCAGGAGAATATCGCAGGTATCTGGAAACCATCGAAGAACTGGATTTTGTGATCGGTGCAGAAAACCCTGCAGCTATCATCAGTGGCCTTGGTGCATTTACAGACCTCTCCTTTGAAAAGCAAACAGACAACCTGTTTACTGCCAGCAGTACTTTCGGACTAAAAATACAATTACATATCTACCCTAAAACAGACTTCTATCTGAATCTGTTTACCCTAACTGGTAATGAAGCCCATGTACAGGAAGTACTGAAACTTTCCGGAAATGGTCCATTTGCCAACGAAGAAGAAATCTATACCAAAGCAGGTCTTGAATTTGTAACTCCGGAACTCAGAGAAGGTCTTGATGAAATAGGGCTGGCCAAAGCAAACCGCTTACCACAACTCATTACCTATACTGATCTTAAAGGAAGTCTTCACAATCACTCGACCTGGAGTGACGGTGTACACACCCTTGAACAAATGGCCGTTTACTGTAAAGACACACTCCACCTGGAATACCTGGGTATGTGTGACCACTCTAAATCAGCCTTTTATGCCAACGGGTTAAATGAGCAGCGTATTTTTGCCCAGCATAAAGAAATTGATGCCCTCAATGAAAAGCTGGCACCATTCAAAATATTTAAAGGAATAGAAAGTGATATCCTGAATGATGGATCTCTTGACTATAGTGACGACATCTTAAAAACCTTTGACTTTGTTGTTGCATCTGTCCACAGTAATTTAAGGATGGATGAGGAAAAAGCAACAGCCAGATTAATCAAAGCTATAGAAAACCCTTATACCACCATTTTAGGTCACCCAACCGGACGTCTGTTGTTAAGCCGTAAAGGTTACCCTATAGACTATGCCAAAGTGATTGACGCCTGCGCCGCAAACCAGGTGGTCATTGAGATCAATGCTAACCCTTTGCGTTTAGACCTGGACTGGAGATGGCATCGCTATGCGCTGGAAAAAGGCGTATTGCTTTCGGTTAACCCGGATGCGCACCGGATGGAAGGCTTCAGAGATATGCATTATGGAGTTTATATTGGCAGAAAAGGAGGATTACAGGCTAAACAATGTCTTAATGCATCTACTTTAGCTGAAATTACTGCTTTTTTTAACGGTTTAAAAACCGGCATATAACCCCTTTATACCTATCTTTGAAAATTAACCCATTAGCATGCTTGCAGAAAAATTATATAATGCACACCATCAGATTCAAAAGCCTAAAATCCTTGTTATAGGTGACCTGATGCTGGATCATTATATCCTTGGCAATGCGTCCAGACTTTCACCGGAAGCACCTGTACCTATAGTCAATGTTAAAAAAGAAAACAAAATAATTGGTGGTGCAGCAAACGTTGCCAGTAACCTGATTGATTTAGGCGCACAGGTATCACTGGCTGGTGTTACCGGACAAGATAGCTTTGGAGAAGAAATCAAAGCCATACTCCGTACCAAAAACATAGATACCCGGCTTATTTTAACAGATCAGTCCCGTCCGACTACAGTAAAAACCAGGGTAATTGCATCTACTCACCAGATTGTAAGAATTGATCATGAAGAAACTCATGATATTCCGGAAGCACTGGAAAAAGACTTCCTGAATGCACTTTATGCACATATTGAAGCCAGTGACATCATTATTCTTTCTGATTATAACAAAGGACTCCTGACCAAAAGTCTGTGTCTGGACATCATTGACTACTGCAACAAGCTGCAAAAGAGAGTAATTGTTGATCCCAAGGGACTGGATTATACCAAATACAAAGGTTCATTTATCATCAAGCCTAACCGCAAAGAACTTGCAGAAGCAGCAAAGACAGATAAAATACATAGCCCGCAGGAGTTGGTAAAAGCTGCCGAAGTTATATTTAACACCACCCAGGCAGCCTATTTAATTGTTACCCTTTCTGAAGGAGGAATAGCTATCATCACTCCCGATGATCATCAGATCTTACCGGTTATGGCAACCGAAGTCTATGACGTTACCGGAGCCGGAGATACGGTTATTGCCACTTTGGCCTATTGCCTCACTTTAGGCATGACAGTTGAGGAAGCCTGTCATGTTGCTAACTACGCTGCTTCAATTGTGATTAAGCATATTGGCAGTGCAACTACAACGGTTGATGAAATTATAGCCGCAATCAAAACAAACAACTAATGGTATCAGAAGAACTTATCCTTCATAAAAAAACAATAGACCTGGTAATTGCAACATTGGTTCCGGCTATAGAAAACGGATGTAAATTAGTTACAGAAACCGTTCTTGCAGGAGGAAAAATATTAGTAGCAGGTAATGGCGGCAGTGCCGCTGATGCCCAGCATATCGCGGCAGAATTAACCGGAAGATATGTTAAAGAACGCAAAGCCTTACCAGCGATAGCCCTGACTGTAGATACCTCTGCTTTAACGGCAATCAGTAATGATTACGGCTTTGAAAGAGTATTTGCCAGACAACTGGAAGCCTTTGCAGGTCCGGATGACCTGTTTATAGCGATATCAACCAGTGGTAACAGCCCAAATATTATTCAGGCTTTGCATACAGCCCGCGAACTGGGCTGCAAAACTATTGGTCTTTCCGGAAGAGACGGCGGACAGATGAATAATTTATGCGATCTTAATATTATTGTACCAGATGATGTTACAGCCCGTATTCAGGAAATGCATATCCTGATCGGCCACATCTTCTGTAAGGCAGTAGATAATTTATTCTAATCCAGAAATACAGATGATGATGAACCATTCACCAAGCCATAAAATTGTTTCCTTATCCGAACTGACTCCACTGGTTAATCACTGGAAGGGAGAAGGAAAGAAAATTGTATTCACCAATGGCTGTTTTGACTTATTACATGCCGGACATATTACTTATCTGACAGAAGCAGCCAGCCTGGGAGATATCCTGATTATTGGGCTGAATTCTGACGACTCTGTAAGCCGTCTGAAAGGACCCGCCAGACCTGTTAATAATGAAACGACCAGATCTGTTGTCCTGGGTGCAATGTCTTTTATAGATGCTGTTGTATTTTTCAATGAGGATACGCCGCTGGAACTGATCAAACAGGTTTTGCCGGATGTACTGGTTAAAGGTGGTGATTACCAGATTGAAAATATAGCAGGAGCAAAAGAAACCATTGAAAATGGCGGAACAGTACAGGTCCTCAGCTTTTTACCCGGATACTCTTCTACTGCTATTATTGATAAAATAAAAAATTCCTAAGCGGATTATTAACCATCAGGCTATTGAAAGTACCATTGAAAACAATCATAAACAAATGAAAATACTGGTCATCAGATTCAGTTCAATGGGTGATATTATTTATACCACTCCGGTCATCCGTTGCTTAAAATTGCAGGTACCGGGCTGTGAGGTGCACTTTCTCACCAAAGAACAGTTTAAATATATCTATCAGCAGAATCCGTATTTAACTAAATTACATTTCTTAAAACCTACCTTATCAGAAACGATTAAGGATATTAAAGCAGAGAAATTTGACCTGATTATTGACCTGCATAATAACCTGCGGACAACTCTTATCAAATTAGCCACACAAATTCCCTCTTCTACTTATAAAAAAGATACGGTCAGAAAATGGCTGGCTCTTAAATTCAGATGGACCAGACTTTTCTCTAAAGACCATCTGGTAGACCGCTATCTGGAAACCGTTAAATTTCTTGGGGTAAAAAATGATAACAGGCCCATTGACTATTATGTAGCTAAAGAATATCAGCTGGCAGAACTGCTCCCTGCATCTCACCAGCATAAATTTGTTGCTTTTATTATTGGTGCGACACATTTTACCAAACGTTTACCTAACCATAAGATTATAGAGATCTGTAAGGACATTAGTCTGCCGGTGGTACTGTTAGGTGGTCAGGATGTAAAAGCTAATGCAGATGAGATTAAACTGGCATTGGGCGAAAAGATATATTCAACCTGTGGCTTAACTAATCTGGATCAGTCAGTTTTCATCGTTTCCCAGGCCCATAAAGTTATTGGTTTTGATACCGGACTAACCCATATCGCTGAAGCCTTTGACAAACCCATAGCCTCGGTATGGGGTGGTACAACTCCGGAATTACTGGGTGTTTACCCTTATAAAATAAAAGATTCGTTAATTGCAGGAGTTGATTTATCCTGCAGACCCTGCTCCAAATTCGGACTGGAAAAGTGCCCTCTCGGACATTTTGACTGTATGGAAAAACTTCCGGCTCAGTTAATTGTTAATTTCTCAAACGAATAACAGAAAATATGGCTAAACAACTGGTATTAGTAAGACATGGTAAATCTGACTGGGCAGTGGGTGGAACGTCTGATTTCGACAGACCATTAAACCATCGCGGCAATAAAAATGCCCCTGAGATGGCAGAACGCATCAGCAGACGGAATCTTATTCCTGACCTTTTAGTCAGCAGTCCGGCAAAAAGAGCCATTACCACGGCAAAACATTTTTCTGAAACATGGAATATGCCTAAGGAAAACATCCTTAAAGAACCCTCAGTTTATGAAGCAAATACAACAGCCTTACTGGCAGTTGTCAATAAATTTGATCCGAAATATAACAGGGTGGCACTTTTCGGGCATAACCCGGGATTAACTGATTTTGTAAACTATCTTGCCGATGCACATATTTATAATATGCCTACAGCAAGTGTAGTATACATAGATTTCCCATTTGATGACTGGTCTCTGGTAAGCCATCATACAGGAAGTCTATGGTTATTTGATTATCCTAAAAACACGGATTCAGTTTAGACCTAGAATTTAAGGTGTTTAACTGTCAGTCCGTTATTGATTAATTGTTTTAGTGAATCAATACCGATTTTCAAGTGTGTATCTACATAATTGGTAGTTACACTGCTGTCACTTTCCGAAGTTTTCACACCCTCAGGAATCATTGGCTGATCAGAAACAAGCAATAAAGCACCAGTAGGTATTTTGTTGGCAAAACCAGTAGTGAAAATTGTTGCTGTTTCCATATCTACTGCCATTGCTCTTAATGTTTTAAGATATTTCTTAAAATATTTATCATGTTCCCAAACTCTGCGGTTAGTGGTATAACAGGTTCCTGTCCAGTAATCACGTGAATGATCACGAATGGTTGTAGAGATCGCTTTCTGCAGAGCAAATGAAGGCAATGCAGGCACTTCAGCCGGCAGATAATCATTCGATGTACCTTCTCCTCTGATTGCAGCAATCGGAAGGATTAAATCTCCTAATTGATTTTTCTTTTTCAATCCACCGCATTTTCCCAAAAACAATACTGCTTTAGGCATGATTGCAGTCAGCAAATCCATCATGGTTGCTGCCATCGGGCTTCCCATACCAAAATTGATAATGGTAATTCCATTTGCAGTAACACTCTGCATCGGTTTATCGAGTCCTACGATAGGTGCATTATCATTCCATTCTGAAAACATCTGCAGATACTTACTGAAATTGGTCAGTAAGATATATTCTCCAAACTCTTCAAGCGGACGGCCTGTATATCTTGGTAACCAGTTTTTAACTATATCTCCTTTAGATTTCAGTCCGCCTTTTACCGGTGAATCTATTTCTTTGTTCTTTTTCGATTTTTCTTCAATAGCCTCGTCTTTTTTTACTTCTTTTTCTTCGTTCATATCTTCATTTATTAATTATTGACTGCCACCGGCAGCCAGAGCGGACAATTTTCAGGATATACCCCCTGACCAGGTATTTTTGTCAAACGGTATCCTGTTTAAACAAGTTAAAAAAAAATCCCCGTTAAAACGGGGATTTTAAATTCTTTAGGCAGCCTTTAACTTCTTAAAATCTGCTTTTTCAAATTTCTCCACCGCATATTCGAGCGAGATGACCAGCTCCTTAATATTCGGGTCTGATGGAATATCAAACATGGCATCCAGCATAATAGCCTCACAAATAGATCTTAATCCCCTTGCGCCTAACTTATACTCCATAGCCTTGTCTACAATAAAGTCTAAAACTTCATCGTCAAATACAAGATTTACACCTTCAAATTCAAACAACTTCACATATTGACGGAATAAAGAATTCTTTGGTTCCGTTAAGATGTTACGTAATGCCTGTTTATCCAGAGGATTCAGGTGAGTTAATACAGGAACACGACCAATAAGCTCAGGAATCAAACCAAATGATTTTAAATCAGCAGGTGTGATATACTTGTACAAATTGTTCAGATCAAGATCAGTCTCATCCTTTTTCACTTTATAACCTACCGCCTGGGTACGTAATCTGTTGGCAATTTTACGTTCAATACCATCAAATGCACCACCACAGATAAACAGGATATTATTCGTGTTTACCGGAATCATTTTCTGATCAGGATGTTTACGTCCTCCCTGAGGCGGAACATTCACAATAGTACCTTCCAGAATCTTTAACAGCGCCTGTTGTACACCTTCTCCTGAAACATCTCTGGTAATAGAAGGGTTATCACTTTTACGTGCCACCTTATCTACCTCATCGATATATACAATTCCGCGTTCTGCAGAAGCCACATCATAATCCGCAGCCTGAAGCAAACGGGTCAGAATACTTTCCACATCCTCCCCTACATATCCTGCTTCTGTCAATACCGTAGCATCACAGATACAGAATGGTACATGAAGGATTTTAGCGATTGTTTTAGCCAGTAAAGTTTTACCTGTACCGGTTTCTCCAACCAGCATAATGTTGGATTTTTCAATCTCCACTTCATCAGCTGCATCTACCTTCTGTCCTAACCGCTTATAGTGGTTATATACGGCTACAGAAAGTACTTTCTTAGCATCATCCTGTCCAATAACATATTGGTCAATGTGTGCTTTAATCTCCATGGGCTTTAAGAGGGGGCCGGCAGCATCCAGAGATTTAGCTTGTTTATTGCCAAATTCCTGTAGTACCAGCTGGTGAGCCTGTGTCACGCATTTATCGCAAATGTATGCATCAAGCCCTTCAATAAGCATTAAAGTATCCTGCTTACTTGAACCGCAAAAAGAACAACGGGATTCTTTATTTTGTTTAGCCATTATCTATTTTTTATTCGAGCCTAATACCTCATCAATCATTCCAAAGCTTTTAGCTTCATCAGCTTTCATCCAGTAGTCACGGTCAGATGCTTTTTCAACCCACTCGTAAGTCTGTCCTGAATGATTAGAAATGATGTCATATAATTCTTTTTTCAATTTAAGCATTTCTCTCAGATTAATCTCCATATCTGAAGCTACACCCTGTGCACCTCCTGAAGGCTGGTGGATCATTACACGTGAATGAGTTAATGCCGCACGTTTACCTTTAGCACCCGCAACCAGTAAAACCGCACCCATAGATGCTGCCATACCTGTACAGATAGTAGCTACATCAGGAGTGATATACTGCATGGTATCATAGATACCTAAACCAGCATAAACAGATCCGCCTGGTGAGTTGATATAAATCTGGATATCTCTGTTATTATCAGTTGACTGTAAAAACAGTAATTGTGCCTGAATGATATTTGCATTACCATCATGGATAGCATCGCCCAGGAAGATAATTCTGTCCATCATCAAGCGGGAGAACACATCCATCTGAGCAACGTTTAACTGACGTTCTTCAATGATATATGGTGTCATGCTTTTTGGTGAACTATTTGTATGACCAATATAACGATCAACATTTAAGCCGTTTATACGGTGATGTTTAACTGCGTATTTTCTAAATTCGTCTTTATCTATATTCATCTGTATATATTTTATCGAGTTTACATTATTTTTAATTGTCTGACAGTTTTTTAAGAATTTTCATACTGTCAAATCCAAATTAGTCAAACTAAGTTGACAATTTATTTGGTTATTGTAAAATTAAGTGCCTGTTTAATTTAGTTAGTCAATTTAAACGGCTCTGAAATAGCAGTTATAAATAAGGCGGCTTTAATAAAGCCGCCTTACGATAATTTTAAAGAAATCGGAGAAACCTGTTATACAGATTCAACTAACTCCTGAAATTTATTATAAGCTATATCTTTTTGGTCTAAAGTTGCAACCGATTGAATGTATTCAAAAACTTTGATTGCTTTAACTTCTTCGAAGATACGGTTTGCATTGTCTTTTTCCTGTAAGAAGGTAGCTGTGTATTGTGACAACTGATCTTCTGGCATCGGAGCCGGGCTATACATTCTGAATTGAGCATCTAAACGCTGTTTAGCCGTTTGGAATACATCTTCGTATTTAATTTCGATACTGTTGTCTTTAATGATTTTGTTTTCAATTAAAGTCCATTTCAGGTTTTTTGCAAAATCATTGTAACCTTCTGCCAGTTCTGCATCAGATAATTTTTCGTTGGTAGCTTTTAACCATTTACGTAAAAATTCATCCGGCAAATCCATTTTCACATTTTCAGTTAACTGAGTGTACATATCGTTCTGCAGTTTGCGATCAGCATCCTGTTTGAACATACCTTCAATCTCTTCAGTGATTTTTGCAGTGAAACCAGCTTCGTCAGTAACGATACCTTCACCAAATATTTTATCAAAGAACTCCTGGTTCAATTCAGATTCTTCCAAACGGTTGATATTTTTAACCGTTACTCTGAATTTAGAGGTTAATTCCTTAGCCTCAGGTTCACCAATATTTAACAATTTAGCGATAACAGCTTCATTGTTTCCTAATGCTTTCTGCAAATCCAGTTCAAGTACAGCATCTTTTTTAAGACCGATTAATGATTTTAAAATTGCTTTGTCTTTAACCTGATCTAAACGGATAGAACCAGTATTGGTAATTCCACCTTCAAAAACTGAACCATCCGGAGAAAGTTGTGCTAATTCGGCATAAAGTACATCATCATCTGCCGAAACTTCCGGGTTTGTCATTTTGCCATAGCTGCGACGGATGTTTTTGATACGTGAAGCCAAAGTTTCATCGTCAGCTTTTACGTTATATTGAGTAAATTTATCTTTAGCGGTGATGTTAACTTCAACTGCCGGAGCTAAACCAATTTCATAGTCAAACTCAAAAGCATCAGTACCATCCCATTTAAAATCTTTAGTGTTATCTACAACCGGAACTGGCTGACCAAGGATCTCAACTTTATTTTCTGTTAAAAATTTATTAAGGTTTTCACTCAATAAAGTATTTATAGTTTCAACCAGGATACTTCTACCATACATTTTCTTAATATGTGCCGCAGGAACCATTCCTTTACGAAATCCTGGAAGGGTAGATTTTTTCGCTTGTTCTTTAATAGTTTTATCGACCTTTTCAGTATAATCTTCAGGCGAAATTTTAACCTTTACAACTGCATTTAAGTTGTCAATCTTTTCCTGTGTAATATTCATCTTTCTAAATCAATGTGTTTAAATGTCTTTTTCTTGAAATCCTCTTCATGTTACCGGAGGATGATCCGCAAGAAGGATATAATCTCTTCGTAGCCCCTCTTCAATAGAGGTGCCAAAAATATTAATTTTCTTGAATAACACCTAGTTAATTATCAAATTGTGTCCTGAATGTTATTTTAAGCCACATTTTTCCAATAAAATCAGGCTTTAACGGATTAAAAAAAACATGACAAATATGGGCACCGGAATAGATAAAACCAGCATACTGACATCCCAGGGATGTTTGTGATAGGTAAGAGACCGTGTGCGACCACCGTGTTTCCCGCAAGCGACTGGCGGGTCACCCCTGCATTACCGGTTAAAACCATGCTGATCAGCCTGTATACCCCATTCCAGGTGGTAACATCAGCAATAATCTATACATTTATGCTATATCATTGCATGATCTATTCTTCTACCTCCTGGTAAAAACAAAAAGCCTATGAAAACGAAAAAAATTTTACTCTTAAAGCGATCGGTTATTGCCTTTACCACAGTTTCTATTTTCTTTACTGCCTGTAAAAAGGATCAGAATCCATCTCCCGCTCCTGTTCAGACAAACCTTGCTGCCAAAGGAAAACAGGTAGCAGGTATGATTGTAAAGGATTCATCTGTTATCCTGAATACACAAGCTATCGGATTACTGACTCAGGTGAATGCCAAAGAGCTTGTTTTTAAATCAAAACCGGCACAGGCAGACAGCATGGGAACCCATTTTATCATCGCCAGTGGCATCATTCCTGAAAAAGCACCTTTGGGACTTTTGCTCAGATCGACCGGAAATTATGAAGATGCACAGGGTTTTCACGTTCAGATCGAAGAAGCACAGCTGAAAGATTATATTGTCTCAGCTGATATCAGAGGGGAGATTGAACTGGATCCGGAGCATCCGGCCAGAATGTACAGCAGCACCAGGGATAAAAAACAGGCGCAGGCATTGCCAAACACCAGTGCTTTCACCCTTCCCGATCTGATTCCTCATATCAAAGGCTCAGAAACCATTACTGGTAAGGATATAGATCTGACCCAGACTTTCCCGGTTTACCAGGACAATGTTAGTAAAGCCACCGTTAAGATACATTTTCTGGCTACCCCAAAAATCCAGTACTGGTTCCGGGTAGACCCGGTCAACGGGGTTCAGCTGGAAGTTAATTCCAATTTAAATGTAAAAGAGCTGAAAGCCACTTTTGAAGGCACAGCGGGGTTTAAGTTCCTGCAGATTGCGGGTGACAATGTATATATACCGCTGGTTGCCATACCAGTAGGGCCGATAGTGATTACTCCTTATATCAGCTTGTTCCCATATCTGGAAGGTACAGTAGCAGGCACGGCCAGCTTCAGTATCAATTCTACCGAAAACATCAGTTTCGGCGCCTATAAAAAAGGGATAGCTAATTTTGGGGGATCGGCAGAACTTACCGCGACAGTATTTGCACCGGCAGCGGAAAAACTGGAGGTCCCGTTAACTTTAGAAGTTGGTATCCAGGCCACTGTTGGCGTTGGTATTTATGGTAAAACTGTTTTTGCACAGGTACAGGCAAAAGCCGGCCCTAAGTTAGTGACCACAACAGATATCCTGAATACACAAACCCGTTTTAATCTGACAGTTCCGGCCAAAGTAACCGCCGCTGTGGGTTCGGGTCTCCCGGGATTTTCGTTCCCTACTTACGGAGCTACTTTATTTGAAAAGAACTTATATGAAAAACAATGGGTTTATGACTGGCCTAAATTAGCCGGTTTACAGGGAATCAATTAATAAAACATAATCACCAGGAGTTAGAAGGAAGCTGTCTCTGATGAGACAGCTTCTTTTGTTTTTAATGATTAAAGGTCCTTCCTTTAGCTACCTGCCTGGACATCGGTTCCGGATCGATATGAATCTTTGCAACATCCAGTACCTGAGCACGGATTTTACGTTCAATAGCTGACATCGCAGAATGGACTTCAACCAGAGCCATCTCATCAGGAAGCGGTAAAGTCAGGGTCAGAACAATTCCGTAGCCGGTAGTTAAAACATCTTCCAGTATCACGTCTTTATCAATTGACTGAGTGATTTTCTGTATTTCATTTTTCAGTTCATAATCGATCTGTGCCGGATAGGGTTTCTCATTTAAAGGCTCCAGATGCACCTTGATATGTACTGGTGATTTGAATTCTTTGATGATAGCCTTTTCCAGTTTTTCGGAGGCTACATGAGCCTGAGCAAGATTTAACTGACCGGAAACCTCCATATCCAGCTCCAGCCAGATTTTTTGTTCCACCAGATATACATGCAGATTATGTATTTTTAAACCTAAACGATCAGCAATGGCATGAACAGTAACAGCATATGGTTCGTCTGCAGCAGCTTTGGGTTCCGGGTGTATAATGATAACAGCATCAGTACCCAGTTCTTTTGTAAGCACTTTTTCAATCTGATCAGTCAACTGATGAACTTTTTCAAAATTAAGTTCACGGTTAATCCCTATGACCACTTCTGCATAGGGAATATTACCCACATATCTGATCTTGGTTTTCACCGTATCAGGTATAACTCCTTTCTGTTCTTCTATCAGCTTATTTAAACCGGGTATAAGTTCTTTAGGGATATTATCCATCAAAGAACGTACAGCCTGTGAACCAATGTTCCAGAAGGATTTTAAAGCGGCAAATGCGACACCCAATGCTGCAATCGCGTCAATACGGTTTACCAACCAGATGGGTAGCGCTATATAGCGGGAAAGAAAGATTACAAAAAGTCCTGCCAGCACGGCTAATGAACCCAGCAGATCGTTACTAAAATGCTCGGCATCTGAAGCCAGTGACGGACTGTTATAATGAGCAGCAGCCTCGTTTAAACTTCGGACCCTCCAGAAATCGACCAGCAAACTGATTATAATAATGGCAAAAGACCAGACAGTGACCTCCGGTGCTCCGGGATACCAGATAATTTTTGAGATGGAGTGGTATAAGATCCAGATCGCAGTTACCGCAAGCAGAACCATCCCGCCCAAAGCACCTAAAGATTCTGCCCTTTCATGACCATAAGGATGATTTTCATCTGGCGGAAGGGCAGAAACACGGACAACCACAAAAGTGATTAGTGTAGAAAACAGGTCTAACAGGGAATGTGCGCCTTCGGCAATTAAGCCCAGACTTCCTGTTGCTATTCCGACAATAAATTTTAATGCTGATAAGCCTGCACTGGAAATAACGGAGATTGTGGTGATTAATCGTTTACTCTGTATCATGATTTGAATTGATATGTACTCAGATTTATCAGATATAAATTTAACTGATAGCTTGTAAAATTGAATTTATCACAGCATAGCCGACAGCAAATCATTACTGATCTGATCAATATCAAAAGCCGGATGATAAATTAAAATGATGAAATAAGTTATTAGGCTAACTTCGGCGGCTGCCAGATCTTTCCTGACAGACAGGAAGGTATAAACAGAAAGTCTTCTGCGATTTGAATTCTTTCGCAACAGGCATATATTCTTGCTGCAAATTCGTAGCTCCAGGATGACGGCACGGCATTAACTGCACTGCCAGAAACATGAATATGTTTAAAGGGTAATTGCATATCCCTGGAACGGTCATGATCATAATCATCCTCCAATGCGTAATGCAGATATAAAAATTCAGAAAAGCTGATTTTATTGTTCCTTAACTGATGTTCATGATAATGCACAATCAGGACTGGCAGCTTCAGGAATTCCCGGACTGGCAGCTGATCCTGAACAATGACCAGCATTAACACGATGAGGATATATCTTTTCAACAGGACAAAAGTATAGACTTATAGTCTAATAATATAATTAAAAGACAAGTTCCACACAAATTGCAGGAATTTTAAGGTAACATCATTTATTCTTTTTTCTTCGGTTTAAAGCTCATGTTAAAGTTCTGAGTCAGGTTTTTCTTCTGATCCATTTCCTTTTGCATTCTGTTTATAGCCGTTTCAGCAAAAAAAACAGTCAGAATATCCGTATCCTGATGTCTTGCAGACTGTTTTAAAGCTTCAATATAAGCAGCTTTTTCAACTGTGCCAATAATCACATGAGGCTGATTAAATTTGGCTAGTATAAAGTTTGAGATCAATCGCCCGGTTCTGCCATTCCCATCAGGGAAAGGATGTAAATAGATAAAAAACTGGTGAAATCTAGTACTAATGTCCAATGGGTGAAGTTCTGCTTTTTCAATTGCATTTTGCGTGGAATTGATTAGCGATGGCATACGTGAGATATTAACCTTATAATCACCAAAAACTGTATCTCCGGCTGCCATTTGGGTATCAGTATATTCACCTGGCTCGTATCCCTTTGAAAACCTGATTGTGTTTTCAGTTAATATCTTCTGAGTTTGTTTGATCAGTTCTTCTGTAAGTGGCTGCTCCAGATCGTTAAAAAGAAATTCATAAGCTTTGAAATGGTCAAGAATTTCATAAGCTTCATAAAGCGACCGGTTTTGCAATTTTAAATTGATCCCCTGTTCTCTTAATTCACGGGTTTCATCAACTGTAAAAGTATTGCCTTCTACTGCGCAGTTGTGCGCTGAAAATAAAATCTCGTTATATTCTCTGAAATCTTCAATACTGAAACTATCAACAATTGTTTTATTGTATTCCAATACCAGTGAATCATATTTCTTAAGCAATTCCTCCATAAGGTGTGGTCTTATATAACTACAAAAATAACCTAATTTATCAGACTAGATACAAGTAAAGAAACAGGTAAAATAAAAAAGGTGACAACTTTTCAGTTATCACCTTTTTTGTGCGGATGAAGGGACTCGAACCCCCACGCCGTGAAGCGCCAGATCCTAAGTCTGGTGCGGCTACCAATTACGCCACATCCGCAGTTAGGAATTGTTTTTGTTTGGACTGCAAAGATAGAGATTGTTATCAATTATCAAAAACCTTTTACATTTATTTCGCCTCCAAATAGCTAAAGCATTCATTTTAAGCTAATTTATTTTAATTCTTTTTGTAATTGAAATAAATACTGAACAGCTTTGACCAGCCTGCTGCCATACCACGAGAACATTTCACCGTCAACCAGCATCACTTTAGCTCCGGGAATTGCTGTTTTTAACTCTTCTATATGTTTTTCCCTGAAGGGATAGGGCTCTGAAGACAATAATACCAGTTCAGGTTTTAATGCTGCCAGCTCTTCCAGTTCTATTTCCGGGTAGCGGTCAGCCTTGATGATATTAGTCAGCCCGTTTTTCACCAGTATATCATTAATAAAAGTATTTCTTCCGGCAAGCATATAAGGGCCTTTCCAGATCAGGTAAGCCACTGTTTTATCTATCCCCTGCTCCAGGGCCAGAGTCTGCAGATCAGTAAATCCGGCATTAATCAGATAATTCAGATAAGCAGCCTCAGGCTGCCGGTCTACCAGTTCAGCAATCTGGGTTATCGTTTGCATCGCATCTTCGAGCGTAAATATATCACTCATCCAGACCGGAAACTCTTTTTGCAGCAGCTCGATATCTTCTTTCGTGTTTTCTTCTTTATTTCCGATAATCAAATCCGGCTTCAGACTCCTGATCAGCTCAATGTTTAACTTTTTTGTCCCTCCTACTTTTGTTTTAGACTTAAACTGCTGCTGTGGATGTATACAGAATTTAGTGAGTCCGACTACTTCTTCATTCAGGCCCAGCTCGAACAGCAATTCAGTTTGTGAGGGTACAACAGAGATAATCCGCTTTGGCGGATAGTTAATGGTAATGGTCTGATCAAGCTGATCGGTAAACTGACGTCGCATGAAACAAAGATAGTTTTTTATACTACCACCTGCAGATCCTCACTGATTACTCCATCAAGCAAATGTAAAATCCGCGAACCATAACCTGCATTGACTTCAGAATGTGTCACCTGGATAATGGTGATATTTTCTTCTTCATTGAGTTTTTTAAAAAGTTCCATGATTTGCAGGGCCTGTGCTGATTGTAAATTCCCGGTAGGTTCATCAGCCAGTATAATCAGCGGTTGTGCAGCTAAAGCTCTTGCAATACCTACCAGCTGCTGCTGACCACCTGATAACTGGTTTGGAAAAAGATCTTTTTTGGCAACCATATTGAAACGGTCAAGCATTTCAGCAACCCGGCTTTTACGTTCTGCACTTCCTATCTTTTTATATAATAAAGGCGCTTCGATGTTCTCTGCAACTGTCATTTCATCAATCAGATGATAAGCCTGAAAAACAAAACCTATATGATTTCTGTAAAGCTCTATCCTTTTGCGCTCATTCAGAGAAACTACATTTTCACCCATAAATTCATAGGTACCATAAGTAGGTTCTTCGAGCATGCCCAAAATATTCAGCAATGTTGATTTTCCGGCTCCCGAGGGGCCCATAATGGAAACAAACTCCCCCTGTTTGATGGTTGTAGTTACATGTCTGAGCACATAGCTTTTCAGACCTTTGTTCGCATAGTATTTTTCTATATTCTGTAATTGTATCATCTTTTGATAAATATAAGATTTAATTAGTTAACTCTCTTGCTTTACTCGCCTTTAAGTGCATCTACAGGATTTGTTCTGGCAGCCCTAAAAGACCGGAAACTCACCGTCAGTAAAGCGATACTCAAAGAAATAAACAGCGCTATAGCAAAAGGCCAGACACTTAACTGTATACGGTAAGCATAACGGGACAGCCATCTATCAATAAATAAATAAGCAAACGGCCAGGCTACCAGATTGGCTAAAAGTACCAGGATCATAAAGGATGAATTCAGCATATTAACCAATTCCAGCGTACTTGCACCTAATACTTTACGGATAGCTACTTCTTTTGTTCTTTGCGTGGCCACAAAAGAAATAAGCCCGAATAACCCGATGAAGGAGATAAAAATGATAACCGCAGCAAATACTTTGAACAGGGTTCCCATGACACGTTCACTTTCATAATATTTATTGATATTATCTTCCATAAAAGCAGAACCATATACATGTTCAGGATACACAGAATTCCAGATGGCTTCTACCTTACTCATCACCCCCGGAATGCTTTTACTCTCCATTTTCACCGCGAGAGCTGTGGAAGTTTTACTGCTTTTAATCAGCATAAGCGGTGCGATTGCATCTTTGAGACTTAAATTATTAAAATCCTTCACTACTCCGATAATCCGGGCACCTACAGTATTTCCACCCAGACGGATCGTTTTCCCGATAGCATCTTCAGGATGAACGATATTTAGTTTTTTCAACAGGGTCTCATTGACGATATATTCATTCAGGCTATCATTTCTGGAGTACATCTTACCCGCAATCAGTTTCAGATCAAAGGTTTTAAGATAATCAGCGTCAACGGTCTTGTGGCCTATCTGGAAATCGGCATCTTTTGTTCCGTCAAATGCAAAATTGCTATAAGTATTGGCCGAAGAAGAAGGAGCATCACTGCAGAAACTTGCAGCTATCACTCCCGGTTCACTCAATATTCTCGATTTTAACAGGTTATATTTCAACTGGCTCAGACTATCACTCGGAACATCCACCAAAGCAATAGCCGAAGGATTAAATCCCAATGGCTTCTCTCTGATATATTTCATCTGTTTGAGAATGACAAGCGTACCTGTAATCAGAATTATAGTAATAGCAAATTGCACCACAACCAGCACTTTGCGTAAGACACCGCCCCCACTATTACCAATACTGACTTTGTTCTTGATTGCCAGTACCGGATCAAATCCGGACATGACCATAGCGGGGTAAAAACCTGCTACAAAACCCACAAATAAAACCAACACAATCATGAAAACAAAAATCACCGGCTGGTCAACCAGGCTAAATACAATCTTTTCCCTGAAAAGAGCAGTCATACTGGGTAATGCAGCTTCTGTTAACGCACAGGCGACAAGCAATGCAAAAACTGTGATCGTAAGGGTTTCTGTCAGAAACTGCGCCATCAGCTGCTGACGCCTGCTTCCCATTACTTTACGTACACCTATTTCCTTAGACCTGCTAACAGCCTGAGCAGTTGCCAGATTTACAAAATTAATACAGGCTGTAATGAGCAGAAATACACCAATAATTGCCAAACCCGTCATTTCATTTTTACTGGTAATTTTATGCGCAAAATTATCATATCTGTCATCCTGATGAACTTCAAGCAGAGGCTGAAAGAAATGATCTGTTTTACCTGGCCCTTTTTCCGTATAATACTTCTTCACAAAAGCCTTTTTTGTTGCTTCCAGATCTTTTACATCCACTCCTTTTTTAAGCAGGATAAAACACTGGGAACCGGAAGAAACTGCTCCCCAGCTCTTTAGTTTTGAGTTTTCATATCCTGCATAGGCAATGGCAATTTTCACCGGATTACTGGTATTTTCCGGCATATCAGCAAATACTCCGGTCACCTTGAGTGTAGTTTTATTTCTGAACTCCAGGCTTTGTCCTACTGCTTTACGCCAGTCACCAAAAAACTTCACAGCCATTTCTTTTGAAAGTGCTACAGTATTTGGTTCTTTCAGGGCTTGCTCAGCATCGCCCTGCAGCCATTTATAATTGAATATTTTAAAAAACTGAGGTTCAACAAAAAAGGCTTCTTCAGAAGTTTTAAGCCTGACTTTACCAGATTCATCTTTTGTTTTAAAAATTCCACCACTGCCCTGTATGGCTGCAACTTCTTCCAGCATCCCGAAATCATTACGCATAGCTGGCGCCAAAGGTCTCGGAACTCCACTTTGAAACTCCTCGCCATCACTATATTTCCAGTAAGAAACTACCCTGTAAACCCTGTCTTTATTCCCAAACTGCTGATCAAAACTGAGCTGATAACTGATGAAAATAAAAATGAGGATACAGCTGGCCATCCCTATGGATAATCCGGCAATATTGATAAAGGTATAGCCTTTATTTTTCCAGAGATTTCTTAATGCGATTTTGAGATTGAGTCTAAACATCTTAAGCGTTTTTAATTATTCGTATTTCAATGCGTCTATAGGATTAGTTCGCGCTGCTTTATAAGAGCGGAAACTTACTGTTATCAGGGTAATGGACATGGAAATAAACATCGCAACAGCAAATGGCCAGATACTGAGTTCTATCCGGTAAGCATATCCCGACAACCACTTTTGAATCAGCACATAAGCTACCGGCCAGGCGATCAGATTGGCCAGAAAAATCATCACGATAAATGAGGTATTTAACATGGTTACCAGCTCCGGAATACTAGCTCCTAAAACTTTACGTATAGCCATCTCTTTGGTTCTCTGTGCAGCTACAAATGAGATCAGACCAAACAAACCGATAAAGGAAATAGAGATGATCACCATCGCAAATATCTTAAAAAGTGTCCCCATCAGCTGTTCGCTCGCATAATATCTGCTGATTCTCTGGTCCATAAAATCAAAAGTATAGACCTGCTCGGCATAATATCCATTCCAGATTTTTTCTATATTTTTCATGATTGCAGGAATTTGCTGCGCGTCCATCTTCACTGCCATGAGCTCAAAGCGATCATTACGGGTTATCATAATAATTGGCGAAACTGCTTCTCTGAGATTCATATTATTAAAATCTTTCACCACACCGACAACCGGACCAGTGATCCCTCCAAACTGGATTTTTTTGCCAACTGCCTGCTGAGGATTACTTATTCCAAACTTCTTTAATAAAGTTTCATTCACGATATACTCCCGCGCAGTATCACTTTTACTTTTAGTCAGATTTTTACCGGCAAGAAGCTTTAAATCGAAAGTCTTCAGATAATCATCATCTACTACTTTAGTATTGGCCTGAAAATCTGCAGTCTTTGTTCCATCAAAAGCAAAAGCATTATTGGTATTGTCATCAGAGCTTGGGCCATCACTACAAAAACTAACGGATAATACACCGGGTTCTGCCATAATTCTCGTCTTTAGAATCTGATATTTTTGTCTGCTCAGACTATCTGCAGGAACATTGATCAATGCAATAGCCGAAGTGTTAAATCCCAGCGGTTTTTCTCTCATAAATTTCATCTGCATGAGAATGACCAGTGTGCAGGTAACCAGTACTATAGTTATGGCAAACTGAATAACAACCAGTACTTTACGGATCATACCACCGCCATTACCCATGCTGACTTTGTTTTTAACTGCCAGCGCGGGGTTAAATCCTGACATAACCAGTGCAGGGTAGAATCCGGATAAAAAGCCGACAAACAAAACCAGGCAAAGCAGAAAAACAAAAATAACAGGATGTGCCGCCAGGTTAAAGGTTATCTTTTCCTGAAACATGGCTGACATGCCTGGTAAAGCAACTTCTGTGAATACACAGGCCAGCAACAATGCAATCAGCGTTAATACCATAGTTTCGGTTAAAAACTGAACTATCAGCTGTTTTTTCCCGCTCCCCATTACCTTGCGCACACCAACCTCTTTAGATCTGCTTACCGATTGCGCCGTAGCCAGATTAATGAAGTTAATGCACGCAGTAATGAGCAACAACGCACCTATTATTGTAAGACCAAGCAGTTCACTTTTGCTGATTCTCTTACCAGAAAAGTTACCAAAGCGTTCATTTGTATGTATGTCTTTAAGCGGCTGAAAAAGATGATCAGGTCTGACATTCGTTTTTTCAACATAATATTTTTTCAGGAAAGCATTTTTAGGTCCTTCCAGATCTGTTACAGCTACTCCTTCTTTCAGTAAAATATAACACTCTGAACTGGAAGAAACAGAACCCCAGCGCGTTTGATTTCTGTGTTTAAAACTGGCATAAGAAATTGCAATGTTGATCACATTGCTGTTATTCTCCGGAACATCGGCAAATACACCTGTAACTTTAAGATCCTTGTCATTTTCATAATTGATAGTTCTGCCGATGGCCAGATGCCAGTCTCCAAAATACCGCTCAGCTGTTTTTTGTGAGAGTGCAACTGTACCCGGTGCTGTTAAAGCCTGAGCGGGATTGCCCAGCAGCCACTGATAATCAAATATTTTAAAGAATTCAGGTTCAACATAGAAGGTCTTTTCCTGAGTTTTAATTTTCAGATTTCCTTCGGCATCTTTCACCTTAATCATCCCCCAGCTGCCTTCTATTGCAGCCACCTGTTCCAGCATCCCAAAGTCATTGCGCATTGCCCCTGCCAATGGCCTTGGTACTCCACGATCAAAATCTTCTCCTCCAGCATAATAAGCATGGCTGACCACCCGGTATATCCGATCCTTATTTTTATACTGCTGATCAAAACTTAACTGATAATTGATAAATAAAAATATGAGTATACAGCCGGTCATCCCAATTGATAAACCCACTATATTCATCAGGGTATATCCTTTATTTTTCCAGAGATTTCTGAATGCAATTTTTAGGTTAAGTCTGAACATATCCATATCTTATTGATTTTATTCGTATTTCAATGCTTGTACAGGATTGGCCTTCGCAGCCTTATAAGCCTGGAAACTTACAGTAATCATAGCTATCCCTAAAGTTCCGGCCACAGCCAGTGCAATAATCACCCAATTGACTGAGGTATGCAGTTCAAAACCTTTCAGCCAGCCGGACATCAAATAATTGGCTACCGGTACGCCGATTACTATAGCAATCAGAACCATTTTCAAAAAGCTGAAAGAAAGAAGCTGTATCAGATTTCCTACAGATGCACCCAATACTTTTCTTACTCCGATCTCCTTGGTTCTCTGCTCTGCACTATAAGCAGCCAAACCGAATAGACCAAGACAGGATATAAAAATGGCAAGCCCCCCAAATACGTTAGACAGAATGCCCAGTACCTTTTGTGTGTTCAGCTTATCTGCATATAAGCGATCTGTGTAATTAATCTCTACGGGATAAGCCGGGTTAACTTCTTTTACAATTTTCTCTATTAAGGCGATATTGGCAGCTGGACTATTAATGGGATTCAGACGCATGGTAACTCTACCTCCCCAGCCCTTGAAAAATGCAACGACCATAGGTCTCTCGACCTGTGAAGGTGAGCCCCAGATAAAGTCTTCAAAGACCCCTACAATAGTGCGGTTTTCTCCATGATAAACAACTGTCTGCCCTACCGGATTCTCCAGATTCATTCTTTTTGCAGCAGAACGGCTCACCATAACTGCGGCACTGTCAGAAGCAAAATGAGGGGAGAATTCTCTACCTGCTAAAAGTTTGACACCAGTAGTTTTGATAAAATCGTAGGTAGTAGCCAGCTGATTAAAACTAAACAGTTGATCTGCATAATTTGATCCCGGCCATTTCATCCCTATGAAACTAGAACCATCCCGGGTTATACTGGATGAGGTTTGTGTCAGAGCTGTTACTGCCCCCGATTGTAATAACCTTGTTTTTAACAACTCAAATTTGTTATATAAATCACCATCCTGCTCCATTTCTACGAGTTCGCCGATTTGATAACCAACAGGCCTGTTTTTGATAAATTGAATCTGCTGATAAATGACTGTGGTTGCAATAATCAATACAACTGCAAAACCAAACTGGCCAATCACCAGTAACTGACGAAGGCTGACAAGCTGTTTTTTAACCCCTTTTTTCTTAAGGATCTGTACCGGATTAAAGGAAGATAAATAGAGCGCGGGATAGCTTCCTGCGATCAGTCCTGTAAGCAATGTCACGAAAACCAATCCGGCCCATATATAAAAATCAGCATAACTGACACCTAATTCAATAGCCAACAAACTGTTAAATAAAGGCAAAGCTAATTCAACGATAATAACAGCCAGGATCGCACTGCAAAAAGTCAGTACGATTGATTCCATCAGGAACTGAGTAATCAGACTGCTGCGGGTTGCACCAATAGTCTTTTTAATACCGACTTCTTTAGCTCTGCGCTCTGACTTTGCTGTAGCCATGTTCATAAAATTGACGCAGGCAATCAACAGAATTCCAATTGCAAGTCCCATAAACAAACGTACTTGTTCAATTTTTCCGCCTGTACTTTTGCCATTGATAAATGTACCGTGCAGATGCAGCTTATTTAATGGGTAAACTGATACAAATACTCTGGCACCAGCACTGTTTTTTTCCACTATCCCTTTGATTTCTTTATTAAACCGGGCAATATCAGTTGACAGGTCAAGTCTGACCAGCGTTGCCCAGCTGAAATTAGTCCAGGCAGGTTCTTTAACCCAGCTATACTGGTTTTCGAAAAGAGACCAGGGCATCAGAAAATCAAAGTAGACAGAACTATTACCCGGAAGATCTCTGATTACTCCGGTAATCTTAAGACTGATCTTATTTTCAAAACGCACAACTTTATTCAGCACATCTATGGTACCAAATAATATTTTAGCCGTAGATTCTGTAACGATCACATTGCCGGGTAAATTAAGGGCAGTTTTGCGATCACCGGCAATAAATGTATAATCGAATATGTTCAGGATACCTGCATCCGCAAAGAGTCCTGTTTTCTTGAAACTTTTAGTTGTTCCGTTAGCAATTAATTTGGGTCTGCCCTTTTCATAACGGCACATTGCTTTAACAGCAGGATAGTTTTCTTTCAAAAACGGCCCGATCATATTCCCCGTCGCTCCGTCAGTCGATTCAATATTCCTGTTTACATCCAGGAAATTTGTCATGACCTTATAAACATGGGCCGAATCTTTTCCATGATTGTCATAACTGAATTCATAAGACACATAAAGCAGCAATAAAAAACAGGAAGCCAGACCAATAGCTAATCCGCTGATATTGATCAGAGAGAAGCTTTTATTTCTCCAGAGATTTCTTAAGGCTATTTTCAGGTTCAGTTTAAACATCGTTGTGGTTCTGTTTGATGATCGCTGGTACAGTATTAAATTGACGCTTTCTAAATAAAAACGTTGCTTAAATGAGTTCTTCTGTACGGGCTTTATTTACTTTTTCTGAGATTACATGCCCGTCTTTCAGGTTGATGATCCTGTTGGAAAAACTTGCATCATGCGAAGAGTGGGTAACCATCACAATAGTAGTTCCCTGCTCATTCAGTTCACAAAGCAGTTCCATCACTTCATTACCATGGGAGCTGTCCAGGTTACCCGTAGGTTCATCGGCAAGTACCAGTTTAGGTTTAGTCACCAGTGCTCTTGCCACAGCAACACGCTGCTGCTGTCCGCCGGATAACTGTTGAGGGAAATGGCCGCTCCTGTTAACAATATTCATTCTTTCAATCATTTCATTAACCAGACGTTTGCGCTCAGGTGCAGCAACTTTGTTATAGATCAGGGGTAATTCTATATTTTCAAATACAGTCAGCTCATCAATCAGGTTGAAATTCTGGAAAACAAAACCCATATTTCTTTTACGGAAGTTTGACCTTTCTTTATCATTCAGCGTCAGCAGTTCTGTTTCCAGAAATTTATAACTGCCGCTTTCAGGTTTATCCAGCAGCCCCATCACGTTCAGCAATGTTGACTTTCCGCACCCTGAGGGGCCCATAATAGAGACAAACTCACCAGCTTTGACGTGCATATTAATTCCATTCAATGCAGTGGTTTCTATCTCTTCTGTTTTATATACTTTTTCCAGGTTTTCAATTTTTATCATGATATGATGATTTATATTTTTTTATAGTTTTTATAACGGTTATCAGGTTATACGTTTACCTGCTTACTTCTACAATATCGTATTGATTGAACTGATCGTAAGATGAGGTAATTACTTCTTCATTTTTCTGCAATCCTTCCATAACCTCATAGTACAAATAGTTTTTCCGGCCTATTTTCACATTTCTTTTCTGTGCTTTTCCATCTTTCAGTACAAATACCCATGACCCTCCGGTACTCTGGAAAAATTGCCCCTGTGCAAGCAGTAACGATTTACTGTTGTCCGAAAGGGTAAGTTTTACCTGTAAAGATAATCCTCTTCGCAACTCATCCGGTGATTTCCCTTCAAAAACAAGCTCCACCTGGAACTGACCTGCAGTTACCTCAGGAATTACTTTTCTAACCGTAAGATGATAGATCTTCCCATTAAACTCACAGTTAGCAGATTGTCCTTCTTTTACTCTGTTGATATAGTATTCATCTACGCCTGCCTGCAGTTTATAGCCTTGCAGTACATCTATCTTGCCCAGCATTTCATTTGCTGTATAGGATTTACCTATAACGGGATCATAAGAGGATAATCTTCCGGAAACCGGAGCCTTGATGGTCATATTCTCAATATTTTTTCTGATAGTTTCCAGGCTCTCGTTCATTCTGCTTACAGATACATCAATCTGCTGCAACTGCATCGCCCTGCTCTGGTTTTCTTGTTTTACAGCCTGTTTTAATATATTCTTTCTGCCTTTATTATACTCATAATCCTGGCTTGAGTTATTAAATTCCTCTCTGGTTATCACTTTATTTGAAAACAAGGTACTGTCAATTTTATATTTTCTGCTGGCAGTTCTCAGTGTATTCTCTATGACCATCATATCCTGAGCCATTATCCGCTGGTTTTGTTCCAGATCCAAACGTACTTTACGCAATTGATTAATCTGCTCGATAATACTGGTTTCACTCGATGTATAATTTGATAACGCGTTTGGATTAGCAATTCTCAACAGCGGCGTACCTTTAACTACCGACGCTCCGTTCTCCGTAAAAATTTCTGCAACTGTTCCGCCTTCTGATGAACTCACGATCACTGAAGTCAGCGGTACTACGCTTGCATTCAATAATACCACATCCTCAAAGTCACCATACTGAACTTTGCTGATCGTTAATTTATCTGCATCAGCTTTGTATACCTTATTCAGGGATAGTTTATATCCATAAGCTACCAGCCCGGCCAGCAACAGGCCTCCTGTAAGCATTAATATCTTTTTTGTACTGAATCTCTTTTTTGCAATGATCTTATCCATGATAAATGTAATGTCTGTGAAGCCATATACCAAGGGCATGCCAAAGCAAAAAAACATATTTAATCAACTACATATCAGTAATTTAACACATTAACACTAAAAAACACTGTTCGTTATCGGACAGCTGTTGTACAGCAACGGACAATTCCATTATTTTTGCTCATCAGTCAGTTAAATTTATCGTTTGATAAGCTTAACTATATATAAAATCCTTATAAAATGACAGAAGCAAACGTTTTGGTAATTGATGATGATGATGATATTCTTTTAAGTGCGAAACTCTTTTTAAAACAGCACTTTAAACAGGTTGTCACTTGTAAATCACCCAAAGAGATCAATGTATTACTCAGCCATAATGAGATTGATATTATCCTGTTGGATATGAACTATCAGAAGGGAGCCAGTGATGGTCGTGAGGGACTTTACTGGTTAGAGCATATCTTATCAATAGATAAAGACTATGTAGTCATTCTCATGACTGCTTATGGCAATGTGGAACTGGCTGTACAGGCGATAAAAAAAGGAGCTGTAGATTTCATTCTTAAACCCTGGGAAAATGAGAAACTTTATGCTACGCTCTCAGCAGCTTCTAAACTAAGACAATCAAACAAAAAGGTTAAAAAACTTGAAAAAATAAACACCTCTATACAAACTGATCAGGCCAGAAAGTTTGAGCATATTATCGGGACTTCGGCTCCCATCAGACATTTGCAAAACACACTAATTAAAGTAGCGCCTACTGATGCGAATGTATTGATATTAGGCGAAAATGGTACAGGTAAACAGGTATTTGCTTACGAATTGCATAAACACTCTCTAAGAAAAAATCATATTTTCATGCATGTCGATCTGGGTTCTTTAAATGAGAATCTGTTTGAAAGTGAACTTTTTGGTTATGCTAAAGGCGCATTTACGGATGCCCGCGATGACAGACCGGGAAGATTTGAACTGGCCGATAACGGAACAATATTCCTTGATGAGATAGGAAATCTGTCTTTGCCATTACAGGGCAAATTACTAACGGTCCTGCAAAACCGGACAGTCACCCGTTTAGGAGAAAGCAAGGACCGGAAAATAAATGTAAGGTTGATCACTGCAACCAATATGCCGTTGAATGAAATGGTAGCCAAAGGCACTTTCCGTCAGGATTTACTTTTCCGGATCAACACAGTCGAACTGGAACTCCCTCCGCTGCATCAGCGTGCTGAGGATATCTTACTGCTGGCCAATCATTTTTTGCATACTTTTAGTACCAAATATCATAAGAACATTAACCTGATTACTGAAAAAGCCGGTAATACCTTACTGGCCTATCACTGGCCGGGTAATGTCCGTGAATTACAGCATGTGATTGAAAGAGCTATTATCATGGCTGATGGTAATGAGATTACTGAACAGGATTTACAATTAAGCCCGCAAAGATTTGGCGGATCGGCATCGCTACCGGTGACTCTGGATCTGGAAGAAATGGAAAAAATGATGGTACAGAAAGCAATAGAGAATCATAAGGGAAATATTTCGCGTGCAGCGGCAGAACTGGGGCTTACCCGTGCAGCTTTATACCGCAGAATAGAAAAATTCGGATTATAGCCTATGTTTTATCAACGTTTTACTTTCAGACTGATTTTTAAGCTGCTGCTGATTAATTCACTGATAGTTTTATTGGGTTATCTGATTTTAAAAACTCAGCTATGGTTTACTATAGCCGGCGTTTCCTGTATACTGATAATCTCTGTCTTTTCCTTATACAGTTATATTAACCAGATCAGATCTGATATTAAGCGTTTTATTCTTGCAATTAAAACCCGCGATCATACTTTGAATTTCAAAAATAAAAGTACCAAAGGGAGCTTTCCTGATTTGTACGGATCATTTGATGAGATTATCAAAACTCATAAAGATATCCAGCTGGAACAGGATGCCATGTTTCAGCTGATCAAAACTATTCTGCAGCAGGTACCGGTAGGTGTCATAGTCCTTAAAGACAATGCTGATCCTGCGCAGGCAGAAATTTCTTTTTTTAATGAGGCTGCAGCTTTCCTGCTTAAGGTACCAGCTTATAAATACTGGCACCGGCTGAAAGAGCATCTGCCGATTTTCACGACAGAAATTGAAAGCATACAAAATGGTGGTAAAAGATTTCTTGAAATTAAAATTCAGGAAAAACTCATTCAGTTATCAACTGAGGTTATCCCGATAAACCTGTATAATACCAGTTACAGGATCATTTCTTTCCAGAACATTAAGGATGAAATTGAGCAGAAAGAAATCGAAGCCTGGAACAGGCTGATTGGTGTAATCTCTCATGAGATCCTGAATTCCATTACCCCTATCAGCTCCCTTTCTGATACAGTTAACAGTATGGTATCAGGTAAAGATTCATTAAACAAAGAGGAGCTGGAAGACCTTAAGCCAGCTATACAGGCTATCAAAAGACGATCGGTGGGCTTGCTTGACTTTGTAAAGGATTACCGTCTGATTGCTGAATTACCCACGCCAGAGCTTGAATCACATAGCATTGGCGAAATCCTCCAGCATATCCAGATCCTGATGCAGCCTTTTGCAGCTGTAAAAAATGTAAAACTCTCTATAGGACAGACCTCTTCAAAAATTACGATCAGCGTAGATTTAAAACTTATAGAACAAGCTTTAATTAACCTGGTGACCAATAGTATTCATGCTTTGGAAGATGTAGATCAGCCATTTATAGCAATTGATTACCGTCTGGAACAAAATAAGTTATTCCTCGACGTAACTGACAATGGCAGGGGTATTGAACCGGAGCTGGCAGAGAAAATATTTGTCCCGTTTTTTACGACCCGCAAAAACGGTTCTGGAATTGGTCTGACCATTACCCGGAACATTATGAAAATGCATTACGGTAGTCTGGAAGTTAGTTCCATACCTTATCAAAAGACTATTTTTTCTCTCGTTTTTAATTATGTTTAATCCCTTGTTTAAACAGGCTCTGAGAAAAATCGGTAGATTTGTATCCTATGACCACTCTGCAATTACGAATTACTGAAATTTCAAAGCGCCCCGGAGATAATATCTTCATCCAGTTTGAACCTGTAGACGGAACAATTCCAGCTTATGAATCCGGACAATTCCTGACTGTATTATTCCAGGTCAATGAAAAAGAAATCAGGCGTTCCTATTCTATTTGCAGTTCTCCAGCCATTGATGAGCCCATGAGTATCGCCGTAAAATTGGTAGAGAACGGAGAAATATCAAAGTATCTGCATCATAAAACCGCTGTGGGTGATGTCCTGACGGTTCTGCCTCCAGCCGGCATTTTTACTTATTCTCCGGTCACAGCAATTAAGCGTACCGTTTTCCTTTTTGCAGCCGGCGTCGGGATTACCCCGGTTTATTCTATTTTAAAAACTGCTCTGCTTAAGGAAGAAAACTCAAAAATAGTGCTGATCTACAGTAACCGTTCGGCCACTACTACCCTGTTTTACAAAGAACTAAATGACTGGCAGGAAAAATACCCTGAAAGATTTAAACTTATCTATCTGTTCAGTGATTCAAAAAACCTTCAGTTTGCCCGTCTGAATAGTTTCCTGATTCATGATCTCTATAATTCGAACATTCAGTATGACCAATCCGATGCCCTGTGTTATACCTGTGGTCCGATTGATTATATGGTGATGTGCCGTATTTCTCTTTTAGGAATGGGTTTCCGTCTAGATCAGATCAAAAAAGAAACCTATTTCATTCCTGAAGATGAGGCAGACGATGATGATATGACCGAGAAGGTCATCAAGGATAAAAATACTTATACGGTAATCCTGGAGTTCAATAAAAATGTTTATCAGCTCGAAGTTCCGTGGTATAAGAGAATCCTGGAAGTAGCCCTTTCCCATAACATTAATGTGCCCTACAGTTGTGGTGCCGGAATTTGCAGCTCTTGCGTAGCCTCCTGCACTGAGGGTGGTGTAAGAATGGATTACAACGAAGTTTTAACAGACCAGGAGATAGCGCAGGGAAGAGTACTGATTTGCACAGGTCATCCTACCAGCAACCATACAAAAATCGTGATCTAGATAAGAGGATGTAATCCAGACCATAGAATAAGTTACCCTTTCAGCGTATCAGCCATCCGTATCATATCCGTAGCAAGGAATGCATATCGGCTCTGCTAAACTCCCAACCTCCCACACCCAACTTGTAAAAAAGATTACACTGTAATATTAAGCGGCCAGTTAATCGGATCTAAAACTCTCCGGCTAATTAAAAAAGGGATAGGGGTTTACAGGCATTGTTCATCCCTTCAGATGAACGCGGCCTGTAAACCCCTATCCCTTTTTTAATTACTCCCCCTATCCGATCACTGTCCCATTGACAATTACCGCATCTTTCTTTATAACCACAATACCATCTTTGACTGCATAAAACTCAAAATCCCCATCTTCCAGATGTTCTCCTCCGTTGATAGTCACATCGTTTCCTATTCTGCAGTTTTTATCTACAATTGCATTAAAGATCTTGCACCGGTCACCGATCCCGATCAATGGTCTTCCTGCTTCATTTTCTTCAGCAATTTCAGCAAGAGTCTGATACCTGTCACTGCCCATGATATAGGTGTTTTCGACAGAAGTACCATTCCCAATTCTTGATCTTATCCCAATCACAGAATGTTTAATCAGATCAGCATTTAAAATACAGCCCTCAGCAATCACAGCTTTAACCAGCGAAGTGCTCAATATCTTGGTAGGCGGAAGCATCCTTGGTCTGGTGAATATGCTCTGATTACTATCAAACAGATTAAACTTTGGAATATCATCAGTTAAGCCCAGATTTGCTTCAAAGAAAGAACATATATTCCCAATATCTGTCCAGTACCCCTCATATTGAAAACTTAACACTCTTTGCGTTTGCAGCACACGGGGAATAATTTCCTTTCCGAAATCTTTCTCATCAGGATTTTCGGCAAATATGCTAACCAGCAAATCACGGTTAAAGATATAAATACCCATTGAAGCCAGATAATTACGGCCTTCAGCCTGCATTTCCGGTCCGGTATCAGAAGCCCAGTCACCTAACTGATCAGCACTTGGTTTTTCAATAAAAGAAGTAATTATATTTTCTTCATTCGCCTTTAAAATACCAAAACCAGTTGCATCTTTAGCTGTACTGGGAATTGTTGCCAGTGTGACCTGGGCACCACTTTCTTCATGAGCATTTAACATCTCATTAAAATCCATCTGGTACAACTGATCACCTGATAATATCAGTACATATTCAAAATCATGCTGTAATAAATGATGCATCGTCTGACGGACAGCATCGGCTGTTCCCTGAAACCAGGTTGGGTTATCAGGCGTTTGCTCGGCCGCAAGAATATCTACAAAGGCATCACTAAAATGACTAAAATGATAAGTGTTTTTAATATGTTTATTTAACGATGCCGAATTAAACTGGGTAAGTACAAACATGCGGTGAATACCAGAATTAAGACAGTTAGAGATCGGAATGTCTACCAAACGATATTTACCTGCAATTGGAACAGCTGGCTTGGAACGGGTCTGTGTTAGCGGTGATAATCTGGAGCCCTGGCCACCGCCAAGGATAACTCCTAGTACTTTTTCAGTCATATAGTTAAATTACATTTGGTACAGATCTATATATTGTTGGGCGGCCTTATCCCAGGAATGGTCCAGCTGCATTGTATATTTTAGAATTTCTTTAACATGCTTTTTATTCTGATAAAGGTCATAAGCCCTTCCGATAGCATGTCCAACATCTCCCACACTGGTCTGATCATGACAAATACCAAATCCACCATCCCCTATATCCACCACTGTATCTTTCAATCCACCAATCCTTCTTACAACCGGGATAGTCCCGTAACGCAACGCGTACATTTGATTTAATCCACAAGGTTCTACTCTTGAAGGCATTAATAGAAAATCAGCCCCTGCATAAATCTGATGGGACAATTTTTCATTATAGCCAATATAAGCGTTATAGTTTCCAGAAAACCAGTTCTTCAACTCGATTAGCTTTCCTTCTACTTCAGGATCTCCGGAGCCAAGCACGAGAATATTAATATTCCCGCGACTGTGAGCTAATGAATTATGAAAAATCTCAGGTAATAAATCTGCTCCTTTCTCTCCAACCAGCCTGCCGATAAATGTGAATAACGGTTTTGCCGGGTCTAAATTAAAAACATCACACAGCGCTGCTTTGTTTGCCTTTTTACCATTTTCTACGGTTCTTATACTATAAGTCTTCTCGAGCATCGGGTCTTTTTGCGGATCCCAGACCTCATTATCGATTCCATTTAAGATCCCCGCAGACTTCCCTCTTTCGCTGGCCAGCAGACTTTCCAGTCCATTGGCGTTGTAACTGATTTCCTCCAGATAACTCGGAGAAACCGTTGTTACCCTCCAGGCACATTTAATAGCTGAAGCCAACGGATTAATATCATTTTTCCATTCCAGCAAACCAGATCTCCACAGATCAAAGGCAGGCAGATAATGTAGTTTATCCCACCCAAACTGTCCCTGATACTGAGCATTATGAATGGTAAGCACGGTAGGAATATTTCTAAGACTCTTATATTTTTCACAATTACCGGTCATAAACGGGACAAGACCAGTATGATGATCATGACAATGGATCACATCAGGACGGTGTTCCCACTGACTGATCCAGTCTAAGGTAGCAATCTGATAAGCCAGGAAACGCTCAGTATCATCTTCATAACCATATACCCGATCACGATCCGTTAAACCCGCTATGTATACCAGATAAAGATCAAACCCCAGTTTATTTGTCTTTTCTCTGAATATCCGTACCGGAAAATGACGGGTTCCGAGATTACCCCATGCATCATAAACTACTTCAAATTCGTTTTGAAGCATAAATGAATTATTATATGCGGGCATAACTACTTTGGAGAAGTGCCCCAGTTTACGCTGATATTTTGGTAATGCGCCTACAACATCCCCTAATCCTCCAACTTTAGCTATCGGATAACATTCTGCGCTGAGATGAATTATTTCCATAAATTATTGACGTGCTGAGATAAAGGTGGTATTTGTAATTTGCTATTAAAATATGAGTTATAACCCAAATAAACACACATTGTTTTTCATTAAATTGTATTATTTTTTTCTGGTCTTCTTTTATCTGATTTCTCAGCGCCTCCTCTGTTCAGCCAATGTATGATTACAGAGATGCCGGCAATGAAGCATGACAGTACCTGAATTGATTTAAAATCAGCAAATATTACCGTTCTGGGCTTATTTTGTTATTGTTTAGATATTTATTTAATTATTTAAACATTATTTCCAATAATGGAAGTAGTTTTAGGTTTTAATTAAATCTAAAATTTATTATTGTTATGGAAATTTATAAGAATTTGTTTCTGGTCACTATTGTTCTTTTTATGGGTTGTAAAAAAAATGACAGCCCGGCAGAAACTACCGGAGAGGTTATTCCGCCTGTTATTGATGTGGGTACCAAAATATTGGTTCCGGTTCAGCTGGGAACCGGAAAATCAAAAATGGTAATTAGCTATACCGAAGGATTAGCCGTTTCTAAAATTGAGTATGGAGATGGAAAAAGTATTGTACTGACTTACACCAAAGATGGAAAGCCTTTCGATTTACAGCGATATAAGAACGATGTTCTCGTTTCTTATACCAGTTATTCTCTGGATGAAAAAGGACGAGTAAAAAAGGGTAAAACAGCTGTTGTGAAAAAAGATGAATATATCTCTACAGGTTACTATGAATTGAAATACAATAGTGATAATCAGATTACAGGTATTCATAATTTTGACATCAATAATCATCAGGCTGGTGAGCAGGAAAGATGGTTTAATGAGGCCGGCAATCTGAGCGGGGAAAAAGCAGGAATAGCAGGACCTGCATTAAACTACAGTTATGATCTGAAAAATGGCTTATTTAAGCATGTCAGATATGTGTGGCTACTGACTATCGAGAAAGATAACAGTCTTTTCCTTTCCGGGGTCAATAATATCAGGTTTTGTAACAATCCTTCAGCTCCCGAAGATGAACAAAATTTCAGTTATGAATACAATACTGACGGCTATCCGGATATGATTACTACAACAGTCAGGGAAGGAAAGAGCTCAGCGAAGGTAATTTACCGGGAAATCAAAACAAATTGAACTCAGCTATTCTAAAGATTGTTTTTTTGTTTGCATAGTTGGTTCAGTGCTGCCGGTTTAATTGGTTCCGGCAGCCTGAATTATAATTTATAAACAGCCATTATGAACGGTCGAATTAAAAATTAAATCCTACAGAAATATAAGGCATTGTGCTTTCTTTCGAAAAACCAACAGCTGCCTGTATCAGGATCAGATCAGCCGGAACAATGTATATTCCACCTCCGTATCCATGATGCCACTGATTTGAAGACTGGCCAGGCATCCATACACGGCCAACATCATTAAAGCCAAGAAGACCTAATGATCCGGGTACAATGTAAGAGGTAAAATCAAATAACTTAAGGCGAAGATCCAGATTATAATATAGCATGGATTTACCCGTAAACCGATTTGTATGGAAACCGCGAAGATTATGTACTCCACCTAATTGCATTTGCTGGAAAAACCCGGGATTTCCTAAAGTTGTACCTCCACCTAAACGGTTTGCAATCACGAAGCCAGAATGTCCCGGATTCAAATAGTAACGAAATTCTGATTGTATTTTCCCATAGCGTTCATGATCTGAGTTGAGCTGCTGACTAGCTGTAATCCTGGTATTCCAATACATTCCATTTTTAGGGATGGAAATATTATCTCTGGAATCATATTTTACTTCGGTAATCAGCCCCACGTAAACACGATCATTAAAAACTGACTCTTCAGGATTAGTCTGATTGAAGTCATTCAAAAACCGATGTTCATTTCCTTTACGGCTGCTGGTGTAATACTCTGTGGTTAACCCTCCACCTATTGTCCATCTGCCGGTTTTTTTATAGAGTTGAAAATCTGCAGTCAGATAATCGTAACGGTTTCTGTAATAGGACATGTCTTTGGGTTCCTCTTTGATAAATTCAGTTTCATTACCTAAACCAAAAAAGTTACTCAGGTTATTTGGCCCCAAAAGATTTGCATTGACCTTAAAATCTGTATTCCCAATGGCTTTTTTAAAGTCTCCGGCATAGTTCAGGATAAAAGATTTTCTACCCGTCGAATAATCTACCCAAAACTCCTGATGCGATGCATAAGGTGTTTTTCTAAAACCCTGTTTCTCCAGAATCAGTCCGACACCTGCTTGTATCCCCTGATCAATATTATAATTAACATGAAATAATGGTCCAAACTGATCAAATACGTAGCTTTTTTTATTATACTGATTAACAGCTGTATCAGCAGATAACCGAAGTTTTGCTACAGAAGAAGAAGGAATTTCATTTTCCTGATCTGAGCGGTCATAGATGTAAGTATTTGATTTATGACCCAGATCTTTATTAATCTCAAAACGATCTTTACCATCTCCGCCAATCATCCGAACTGTAATCGGCGATTTTGTTTCTCCGGTCACTTCAAATATATCATCCCCTCCCATTCCATATAATCTGATTTCATGGGTCAAACTATGATCAAAGGTACGGTGATATAATTTCCGGCCCGTTTCACCACTCTTTTTAATATTACTGACAGTCAGTTCTATATTCCCGTTCTTCTTATGTCTGATTTCAAAATACTCTCTTTTATCGGAAGCAGGAATTTCAACCGTATGAGCCAGAAAACGATAATAGGCCATGGCACTTTTCTCCAGGTTATCTTTTCTGGCAATCATTATATTCAATGTCTCTTCTCCTCCTTCAGCAAAAATATTAGCTGGCATCAGCTGCATTGATTTTCTAAGTAAAGCCGGCGTTAATTTTCCCTGCACATATTTGATTTCCTCCTGCCAGTCTTTTTCACTCAACCCGCTCAGAAAGTATCTGTCAAAATACCGCTGATTAAAATTCCACTGATCAACAGCTCTGATTTCTGCATCAAAAGGCTGTAAATTGGCTTTTAACCACTGATGTGAGAGTATCCAGGGAAATATACCTGAGGTTTTATAAAAAACCTTGTCCCTATCCCTTGGAACAGGGATATATGTCTTCTCTCCTTTATCCTTATCGTCTATTTTTAACCATCGCCAGTTATCTTCATGTCTATCCCAGTCACCAACAACAAAATCAAGTAATCTCGCTCTTAAAACTAATTTTTGTTCAATATGTGTATCATTATCTTCCTCAATTTTTCGCTGAGCTTTCAATGTATTATCACTTTTCTCATACCCTGCCGGCATACGTTCTTCCAGCAAATAAGCTGCATTGGCAAAAACCTTCCGGTATTTACCAAGGGCAGGATCATCACCGATATAAATAATTTCTGGATTAGCATGAGGAATTTCAAGGGCATCAGCCAATGGTGGAACAATTAATGCAGAAAAAGGATGACCTGTTGAAATCTGATCCTGTACGATATCTTTAGCAATTGTTGCCCTCAAATTTGCTGGCAAACCTCTTTCAGGATATTTCTGAATCGTTCTGAGCGCCCACTCCCTTCCTGAGGCATCTTCCAGGCGTAAAGATCTGGTCTGCATTCCTCCTCCCAGTTGCAATATTTTCATACCACCACGTTCTTTCTGGAGATCAACAATCCGCATTCTTACAGGAGTAGCCCATAACTTCCTGTAATTTTCACCTAAAAAGAAACGATGTGTTTTGGAAACGGAATCATAGGCAGGAGATATAGCTATTGTAATAGAGTCCTTAGTCCTGTTCTGCTGTGCATGGGTAAATAGCGGAAGACTAAAGAACAGAATAGTTACTGATACTGTAAGGTTTACTTTATTTTTTCTGGAAATTATGTGCATTTATTAATCAGTTTTTATTGCGACTTCTACCCGCAATGCTTTAAGTCCTTCAACACCTTGTAATTCTTCCACTTCCAGATATTCAACCTGATCGGTTAATAATTGCTGTTCCTGTAATTTATGGATATATGTTATATATTCATCAGCTTCTGAACTATTGAAATAAACAATTGCAATTTTACCGGGCTGAGTAAGTCGTTCTGTACTATCCTTGACATGAGCCTTATCTATCCTTTTCTTCACCATCTGATACCGGATATTATAACTTCCTTCAACATCAAATCTTTGTTCATCAATCCTGAAACTAATATCAATGATTTTTTCATAAACAAAAATCAACTGTGTAGTTTCCATCGGTATAGCTAGTGAAGGCTTCAGGTCTGCCGTTATCCTGGTTATCTCAGCAATTGCTTTCAACTGCCTTAACCGGAAATCAGCCAGTAAATCATCTCTGAAATCTTTGTCTGGTGCAATAGAATGCCCAAGATAAATATCAAACTCCACACCGTCGGTTCTGAATTTTTCAAAATAACAAGGATATTCCTGCTGCAATTGTGCATTAAACTGATCCAGGTGTTTATTCACCGCCCGGTTAATGGTCTGCATACTATTCTCGTAATTATCTCTGTTTTCAAAGATCTTCCCTCCCGGACGTGTCAGTTCAAAATATTCATCAATAATCTTTTCAGCCTCAGGATAAATATCTTTAAGTATATTCAGGTAAGGAGGAAGCTGATGCTGAAGATAATCGTCAGTTTTCATAATCTCCCGATCAGATATTTCGTCAAACCCTTTATGATCCCATGCAGACTGCTGTCTTGGAAAATCATCTTCCAGGACCTCTGGTATTATGGACTTCAGGTTTCCCAGTGTTATTTCCAAAATTTCAAAATGAGCAAACAAATCTTTCCGGATCATCAGATTCCGCTCAATACTTGAATTTCTGATATCAATTGCTCCGTAGAAAGGATGTACATCCTTGAAATAAATCGGTTCAATCGGAAGATTTTTTTCCCACCCGCCTGAAGCCATGTAATTGTAAGCAGCCTGATTGAAACGCCACTCAACAGAAGACTGCAACGCAGTAAACTTATCAGTGACTATCGCAGTGATCTCATTGTTAAAATCAGTAATGATATTCTGATACAGCTGAGTCAGCAAAGGGAAAGCGCTTTCAATTCTGGATAAAGTATTCCCATTAAAAGCCGTACTGTCTTTAGTATAAAGCTCTAAGCAACCGATCAGTTTAGCATTGTAGTATAATGGAAAAATAGCATATGACCTGATACCTGCATCTGCAACCAACTTAAGCATCGGGTAGGCAGTATATTCTTCAGCTTTAATTTCAGGAAAAATAAGTCTGCGCGGGTTTGCTATAAATGATTTTACCAGTTCAGCATATTCTGCTTCATCTACTCCATTTAGTTTCGCCTGCTGAATGATAATACTTTGAAAACCCTCATGAAAATAAGGTAATGTTTTATTATTCAGTTTTAAATAAGGCAGTAATCCAAAATCTATCAGGTCACTTCCAACCAGGGATTTGAGTGCTAAAGAAATTGAAGAAGTACTCCAGCCTACCTCACACTGGTTATGTGAAATAATTGCGTTTTTAATAGACTCAAGTGCATATTCGGCAGTGATATCTACTAAAGTGACAATAGCAATTCCTTCAACACGGAACATGGAAGAGGGTAGTAAATTATTAAGGGTTTCCAGATTGCTGCTTTCATCCTGCATATACTCTTTTACATTTTGCAGTGTGAGCTCTGGCAGCGTTGTATTACTTGTAATCTCAACAAAACGGGTATCGATATTTAACCTGTAATACCTGATTAACTGTGTTTTATGATCAACTATAGATTTAATAACATGCTGATCTGTACCCAGACTGAAATTATAAAACTTTTGCAGAACCATATTGTACAGAGTGGTCAGCATAGTATTCTGCAGTTCTTTTTGAGAAGGCAAAGCCAGATCGGTATTTAAACCTTCTTTTTTATCATCAAGCAGGACCTTATAAAAAGCATTTGTACCATAATAAAAGCAAGGACATATAGGTTTACTTAATGCCCATAATTGCTCCCGTTCATCATTAATGATCGGCGACAATGCCGTATAGATCAATTCAAATAAATGATTGTATTTATTGACATTTGCTGCAGGAATAGGGTCTGCCAATTCCGGAAAAGCAGAGAACTGCTCCAGCAAATAGTTATAGAAGTTTATTTTGGCTGTCTTTTCTACTTTAATCTTTTCAGTAAGAAAGGTAATAAATGGTTTTAATGAAAGGCGAATATCAGCTTTCATTCCATTTTCCTCATTCCCGCAAACGTACTTGTTAAAGTCAATCGTTATTGCCTGCATTTTGTGTTTTCAATTATAAGCGTCATCGATTCAATTAGAAGACCCCGCTTAAATTTAAAAATTTAAAACTGGGTCTAAGTCATTGATTCATAATTATTTTAGCATCAGGGTTTACGTGCAAATTTCAGGATATTTCCAGAACTAAGTTCATCACCTTCATTAGATATATACAGATTCATCTGATTATCAAAAGCTAATCCTTCAGGCTGTATAAATATAGAAGAATTTAACCGGTGTACACCTTTAACTTTCCAGTCGGGGCTGGCTACAACCAATAATTTATTGACAGAAGACAAAATATACCAGTCTCCTGAATGTGGATCTCTGGTAAGAGCGGAAGCTTTTAATCCTGTTTTCAGTATGAGTCCCTTATCAATCAGGGGAGTGAGATCCATAGAAAAATTACCAGATGCAATCAGCTCTTTCTTTGCCGGATTATAAGTAAAAATAGAACCCGACATTGTTTTTTCCTTTTTATCTTCTTTACAATTCTTACAAAGCAGATAAACCTGGTTCGTTTGCTGATCTGCATAAATACTTTCATATTCTCCATCAGGCAGTATGTCATTCCATTCTTTAATATTGGCTACTTTATCTTTAGTAGCTTCACTAAAAGGAAAGGTATAAAGTGTACCATCACTTCTGAGAATAATGAAAGTTTCATTTAAAATTGCCAGATCTTCATAATCACCTTTTTTAGCGAAAACAGCATGTTTCTGTTTCTTATTACCCCAGGCTTGTCTGAAAAGACGACCTTCTTCATCCTGTATAGAATAAACAGTATCACTTTTTCCTTTATAGAATGCAATACCGGAAATTTCATGCAGACTTTCTGGCATAGTAAATTTCTCCGGATGGTTAAAGTCATATCCTTTTGGGCTTGTATAAGACTGTTTTGCTGGTTTACAAGCATAGAATCCGATAAGGATCAGTACCGGAAAAATATAATTCAGCTTTTTTAGAAGTAATTTCATTCGTTTTTTTTTTATCAGATGCCCCCTAATCCTATCGGGTTTATGATGCGTTATTTTCAATAGTGTGTACAGTGGTTTCTTTCAGCAGATCATAAATAGCTTGCTGGGAACGTACCTGGACTTCTCCACTACAGTAATTATTTTGTAATTCTTCATTCAATTCAACTGCCTGTACAGTATCCTTTAACTGTAAATTTAAGATTTCTATCAGTCTTATTTTTAATTCCTGATCATAGATTGGAAAACAAACCTCTATCCTTCCGTAAATATTTCTGTTCATCCAGTCTGCGGATCCCATAAAGACATCTTCTGCTCCGTTGTTATGGAAAAGAAAAACTCTTCCGTGTTCCAGGTACCGGTCCACAATACGTTTCACGATAATATTCTCACTTTGCCCCTCTATTCCGGGAATCAGGCAGCATACACTACGTATAATCAGTTGTATTTTAACTCCGGCATTTGAAGCTTCATATAATTTAGAGATCAGTACTCTTTCTTCCAGATTATTCATTTTAATCACCATACCAGCCGGTAACCCTTGTCTGGCATTGGCAATTTCCTGATCAATAAGTGCAATGAATTTAGCCTGAAGGTTGAATTGTGCAACCAGTAAATGTTCAAAGTTGATTGCATCTTCCTGCAATGGTTTCTTCTTTTTCTTTCTGAGGAAACCAAAAAGCTGTTCAAGCTCAGCCAGCATAACCTGATTAGCAGTGAGCAGAATATGATCTGTATAAAACCTTGCCGTTGATTCATTCAGATTTCCTGTAGCCAGCAGTCCCAGATATTCACTCTGATCTCTGATCTTTCTCTTAACCAGAGCAACCTTTGCATGTACCTTTAATTCTTTATTACTATAAATGATTTTTACTCCCGAAGCTTTCATTCTCGAAGCCCATTTTATATTATTGGCTTCGTCAAATCTTGCTTTCAGTTCTACCATTACCGAAACCTTTTTACCATTTTTTGCTGCCGTCATTAAGGCATTAACAATTCTGGAATTATCAGCCACCCGGTAAAGGGTCACATAAATTTCTTCTACATAGCTATCATTTGCAGCTTCATTAAAGAATCTTAATATCGGATCATAATTCTGATAGGGAACGTGAATCATCAGGTCCTTTTTACGAATCTGTTCGAACAATGTATCTTCTTTTTTCAGCAGCAGATTAGGGAGTGACGGCCATTTAGGATAATTTAACCCGGCTTCCTGGAGTGGAAAATTACTCAGGTCCTTCATATTATGATAATATCCACCTTCTACAACAGATGAATTGGTCAGGTTAAGGGCATAAATGATCTTATAGAGATACCTCAGTGGTATTCCAGGTTGGCATAAAAATCGTGTTGCTGTGCCCAGGTCCCGTTTCTTTAATTCTTTTTCAAGAGCAATGGTAATGTCTTCTTCCAGATCATCAATCTCATCTTTGATATTCAATTCTGCATTTCTGGTAATCTTGATATTGAACACTCCAGTTATTTTTTCATCAGGGAAAAGATAAGCGAGATTGCTTCTGATAATATCATCCAGGAAAACCACATATTTCTGATCCCCTTTATTCACTGCATATAACCTTGGCAAATCATCAGATGGGATGGTAATCAACTCTAAGCGCTCTGTTCCGACCGTATCAGATAATATAACTGCCTGATAAAGCTTATTGTTTTCTGCAAAAAAACCATCTTCATCCTTCGCTACTGAATACAGCCTGATATACGCCAGGACTTCATTAAAGAAAATCCGGGACAATTCATCTGTTATCTGATCAGGAATAGCCTCATTATATAACCAGTGTATATTTCTGACCTTTAAAGCAGGTAAAAGCTCGTTAGCCAGCAGATGCCCAAATCGCTGTTGCTGCTGATTGATTAAAAACTGTGCTTTATAATAATTGTTATTTAAACCGGTGTTCTCATCAAAATTATCAATAGCCATCAATACCGGCATCCTCACTCTGTAAAACTCATCGAGATTGGAAGAATAAATGGATAGAAATCTGATTCGTTCCAGTAATGGAACCTGTTCATTTTCGGCCTCCATGAGCACACGCTCATTAAAACTCAACCAGCTCAGATCGCGATTAAAAAAAGAATATTCTTTCATGGTATTTCTATAAAGCTACTACCGCACTGGCAATAACAAATGCGAGAACAGAAGCAATAATACCGAACATAAATACATTGTAAGCAACTCTTAACAGACGATATTTACGTCCTAAGACAACTCCCTGTGAATATAAGTCCCGGATCAGACTTCCATATAGAAAATCTCTGTCCTCCATCATATTCTGCATCCCTTCTACATAATCAGGCAAGGCCATCCGGTAAAAATTACCAAAGAACAGCAGATTCACCTTTTTTTGCTCAATATCTTCGTGTGTAAAAGTTCCCGGAGGAACTGTTGGTCTGGTGGCCAGTATAGAAAACACCATAGTCACCACACAAATAACCAGTAATATTAAAGTAGGAATAATCAAATGAGGATTATCTTCCAGCTTTCGCAGTAAAACACTAAGGGTAACCGACAGAATAATAGAGTTAGTGGAAATCATGATATGTGCTTTATTATCTGCCATATCACTTAAACGCTGATGGTTACCTGACGAAATTCTGAACATCGTTTCTATCCCTTTATCAGGACGGTCACTTTTTTTCTTCTCTTCCTTTTTATTTTCTTTTTTTTCCATGAGCTGAGCCTTAGATCCGGTAGCTGCTATTTCAGGATGATGGTCAGTATTTTCCAGAACCGAATTGATTGCTTTCTCTTCTTTTGACTTTTCATGATCATCTTTGATCACTTTTTCTTTCAATTCATTCAGATTCATCTCTTTTTTTTCATTGAGTAAATCACGGCAGTAATCCGTATGATAATGATGCGACTCAAAAAGCATAATTGTTTTTAGACGCCATTCGTGTTTATCAATATCTTTACCAGCAAAAGCGCTGGCCTCTTTACGGATCAGTTTATTTCTTTCTCTGAAATCTTCACTACCCAGATGAAAGAGATCTGCATCACATACAATTTCTTCAAGCAGCCCTACCGGACGTTGCGGCATTCTGGTAGCCAGAATACAATTCATCACCAGACTGGTTAACTCAGGATCTGCTCCTTTAGATTCCAGAAATTCTTTTACAAGACCAGCTCCCCGTTCTTCATGTTTTTCACAACTGGTCAAATAACCAATATCATGAAACCACGCGGCTATGCTCACTACAAAAAAATCATGATCTGATAACTGATAGTGGTTAGCAATTTTCACTGCAGCTTTGACCACCTGTTCGGTATGCAGCAGATTATGATAGATTAATCTCTCGTCTTTATTAGTGTGAAACAAGCTCGAGACATGTGCTCTGACCTGATCTAGTATATCCAGGTAATTCATCATATAAATATGGTGGTTTAAATTATTAATTCCCAATACCCTCGATAAGCATATCTACCAGCTCATCAAAATATTCATGGGACTGTACTTCTGAAGGGTTAATAGACAGCGGAAAGTGAAGCCCCCTGAAAGCGACAATAAGAACAAAAGACATTTTATGAATACTCTCTGCCGAAAGTTCTTTAAATTCACCACTTTGTGTACCTCCAAGAAGTATTTCACTGATCATACCCAGCTGCATCTGTTCGTATTTAAGCCTTAGCGGAAGCAGCATCCTCCTTGATTCAATCATATCTTCAAAAATCACTTTATAAAGACTTCTGAATTCCAGGATAGCTATACTTTGAAAATTTAAAAAAGCTTTCAGTTTATCTTTTGCAGATAGTGCTCTGTTTACTGTTTCCCTTAAATTTTTAATCACTGCTTTCATCTCATCTTTTACAACAGCAGCGAAGATTTCATTCTTTCCGGGGAAATAATAATAAAGTGTACTTTTTCCTTTACCGGCTGCTGCGGAGATATCCTCTATCGTTGTCTTTTTTAACCCGAATTTTCCAAATAAAGATTTGGCGGCAATTAAAATTTCACTAATTACAATTTCATCTTTATCCATAAGCACCAAGCAAAGATTTGAATATACTAGCTGATTAAAGTTCAGCTTCTTTCAGATTCCAAAAGTATTGAATTTAACTGGGGAAAATAATACCCTAAAAATAAAAAGAAGCCTTTTTCATCCTGACAAATCATTAGATCAAATTAGTAACAAAATAATGACAACATGTTTTAAACTGAGGCAGACAACCAGTTATCATTAACTAGTATTTCTTATAGGGAGAAGAGGAACGATCTTTGTTAATTATTCTCAGAATAGCAGAAATAAACGAATTCTTAAATTCTTAGATAAAAACAGTACACAAAGCAATCCTTTAATCTATAAAATCATGTAAAACGCAATCACGGGAACATCTTGGTATTATATAAATAATTAAGAAAATATCATTTAGCTTTCTTAAATTAACATAATACTAATTAAGAGGTAAAAATTAACGCAAACTCAAAATACGCTCAGGATGGCAACTCAATTTATTAAGAAAATTTTAGGCATTCATCATCAATCTAACGTAAAACCATTGAAAAATCTCAGTTATTATGGCTCAGTAAGACATGGATATATGGTTCCTGATCATTTCTTAGGGTCAGGTTCAATTTGTTATTGTGTTGGTGCCGGTGAAGACATTTCTTTTGATACAGAACTTAAAATGGCTTTTGATTCCAAAGTTTTTATTTTTGATCCCTCTCCTTATGGGATTAATCACTTTAATCAGGTTAAAGATTATGTAGATTATGGGATCCCCTTAACACTGGACAAAACTCTTGCTCCTTATGTATATAATATAAGTAGTAAACAATTCTCAGAAATAAAATTTGTTGCTGTCGGCCTCTGGGACAAAAAGAAAACAATGAAATTTTATGACCCCGAAAAAGAGAACTATTCTTCCCATTCTGCTTATTTGTTTAAGGAGTCAAAGAAATTCATTGAAGCCCCCGTTGACCGTTTAAGTAATCTAATGCAACAATTGGATCACCAGCATATCGACCTGCTTAAAATAGAAATAGAAGGAGCTGAATATAAGGTTATTGATACTATAATTGAAGACAAATTAAATGTTAAGGCCATTCTGGTAGAATTTGACGAGGTTTATAATACCAGGGACAAAACCTTCCTTTTCAGAATAAAAAAAAGCTGTGATAAATTAAGAAAAGCCGGTTATATACTGGCGCATTCTACTGTTGCCATGAAACGTTTGTTCATTAGGAAGGATATTTATGATCAGTTAAAAAAATTAGAAGTTAATGCATAATATTACTAAACAGGATTTTACTGACCCGGAATCAGTTTCTTTGGTATTTACACTTTTTGAAAGTGCAGCCAGAAATTTCCCCCAGCTCACGGCCCTTTCGACAGCACATGAGCAGATCACTTATGAAATTCTTTTTCAGAAAGTTATCAGATTAGGTCAGCAAATTACTGAATTAACACTAAATGAAGATATTATTGGTTTAAGCACAACCAGATCGGCCGATATGATTATCGCCCTACTGGCGATACTCCAGTCAGGAAGGGCTTACCTTCCTTTAGACCCGGCTTATCCAAAACAAAGATTAACACAGATTATTAAGGATTCTGGCATCAAGACCTGTATTTGCCCGGAAACTGATCAGGATTTTTTCCTGACAACCGGATTAAATACACTATTAAACAATATTGACGAACCTGCCGAAATCTCAACCAAACAGCATCTGGCTCAAAGTCAGCTTACCGGACAAAATCCGAATGCTTATGTATTGTATACTTCAGGTTCTACAGGCACTCCGAAAGGAGTGTATATGACACAAGCTGCACTGGTTAATCTCATTTTATGGCAACAGAAAAACTCTGTGGCCGGCCCGGGCAGTAAAACATTGCAATTTGCGCCAATCAGCTTTGATGTATCTTTCCAGGAGATATTCTCTACACTGACAACAGGAGCTACTTTAGTATTAATCAGTGATGATTTAAGACTGGACCCTGTCAATTTGCTTAACTTCATTGACGAAAATCAGATTGACCGTATTTTTCTGCCTTTCGTAGCTCTTCAGTTTCTGGCAGAAGCTGCAAGCGTAAACAAGCAGTTCCCCAAAAGTTTAAAAGAAGTAATTACTGCCGGTGAACAACTAAAAATAACCCCACAGGTAAAAGACTTTTTTGCGGGTCTTGGAAGTTGTGTTCTTTTCAACCAGTATGGCCCTACAGAATGTCATGTGGTGAGTGAGCTTAAATTACAGGGGCCAGCAGCAAACTGGCCATTACTACCCAACATAGGTACACCAATATCCAATACAGCAATTCATATTTTAGACCAGGACAGAAACCTGCTTAAATCAGGTGAAACCGGCGAGTTGTGCATTTCTGGCATCAGCCTGGCCCAGGGTTATCTGAACAAACCTGAATTAACTGCAGAAAAGTTTATAATTATTCCCGTTAATGGTAAACAGACCCGTGTTTATCTCACTGGAGACCTCGCCCGCTATGAAGCAGATGGAACTATAGAATTTCTGGGTAGACAGGATGATCAGGTTAAAATCAGAGGTTACAGGATTGAACTGGGTGAAATTGAAGTAAAACTTAATCATATTGACGGGATCAGGCAGGCAGTAGTTATTGCAAAGCCAGATCTGAGTGGTCAGAACAGATTGCTGGCTTATCTTATTGCTGATCACGAAAACAAGAATACCCTGCTGATCAGAAAACAACTTGAAGCCAGTTTACCGGATTATATGATTCCATCTTCTTTTATCTGGATGGAAGATTTCCCAAAAACAACCAGTGGTAAGATTGATAAAAAAGCATTACCTGTACCAGAGCGTAAAAGACCAGATTTATCTGCACTTTACAGCCCGGCCAGGACTGCTCTGGAAAAAAGAATTGCAGCGATCTGGATACAGGTACTGGAATTGGATACAGTAGGAATCAATGATAATTTCTTCGAGCTGGGAGGAAACTCCCTGCTGGCATTAAAGACAGTCGCTTTATTAAGAACTGAACAACATATAGAATTACCAATTACCAAACTTTATCAGTTTCCACAAATCAGTCAGCTAATTAATTATATTAATGCAGCATCGGCCATGCCTAAAAAAAGACGGACTCAGGAACATCCTTCAGATCCGGGTCAGCCTGTTGCAATTATTGGCATGGCAGGTAAATTTCCTGGTGCTGATACAATTGAAGAGTTATGGCAGGTACTGCGAAATGGCGAAGAAACTACTACATTTTTTAAAGATCAGGAACTTGATTATTCTATTCCAGCTGAGCTAAAGAATGATCCGCTATATGTAAAAGCAAGAGGAATTATAAAGGATGCTGACTTATTTGATCCTGCATTTTTTGGCATCAACCCTAAACTTGCAGAACTCATGGATCCCCAGCAAAGGGTTTTTCTTGAAATCAGCAGAGATGTTTTGGAAAAATCCGGACATTTGCCAGCCGTTTATGATGGAGTAATCGGCGTTTTTGCCGGCTCAGGAAATAACAGTTATTTTCCGCATAACGTTGCAGGAAATACAGATTTAATTAATCAAATCGGAAGTTTCCAGGTCATGACTGTTAATGAGAAGGATTATATCTCTTCCAGAACGGCTTATGAACTGGATTTAAAAGGGCCTGCAGTTAGTGTTTTCTCAGCTTGTTCCACTTCATTACTTGCAGTTTCCCAGGCGGTAGAAAGTTTACGAAAAAATCAATGTGATGTAGCTATTGCCGGTGGTGCAAGCATCTCCTCTCCTATTCACAGCGGACATATCTATCAGGAAGGTGCTATGTTAAGTAAAGATGGTCATTGCCGGTCTTTTGATGAAAAGGCCACAGGAACTGTCTTTAGTGATGGTGCCGGAGTTGTACTTTTAAAAACACTGTCTGCTGCTTTACAGGATGGTGATACAATTTATGGACTGATCAAAGGTGTCGGGGTAAATAATGATGGGGGTGCGAAAGGTAGTTTTACTGCTCCCAGTACCGATGGACAGGCCACGGCAATTGCTATGGCAATAGCCGATGCAGCAGTAGATCCCTCAACTATTTCTTATGTAGAGACCCATGGAACTGCAACCCCTCTGGGTGACCCTATTGAAATTGAAGGATTAAAACAGGCATTTGGTGAACAAACCAATCAGCAGTTTTGTGCAATTGGTTCGATCAAAAGTAATATGGGACACATGACTGCTGCTGCTGGCGTAGCCGGTCTGATTAAAACTACACTCGCATTATATCATAAAGAAATCCCGCCTTCTATTAATTTTGATAAACCCAATCCAAATATCTCTTTTACTGAGTCTCCTTTTTATGTAAACAACCAGTTAAAACACTGGGATACAAAAGATATCAGAAGAGCGGGGGTAAGTTCTTTTGGAGTAGGTGGTACAAATGTTCACGTTATCGTAGAGGAGCATGACCATTTACCTGGTGTAAATCAAGACAATGGCAGACTAAAAAATCTGTTCAGCTGGTCTGCTAAATCCCAGGAAAGCCTCCAGGATTATGAACTGGCCTTAAAAACACAATTACAAACCCGGCAGGAACTTAACCTCGCTGATACCGCCTTTACACTGCAAACTACAAGAGCTGATTTCAATCATCGTAGTTTTATTGTTGCCGGGACAAAACAGGAGCTGCTTGATGCCTTGACTGATACCGCAATTCCAGCTTCCAGACTAAAAAAACTACCGGGTGAAACCGTATTTCTTTTTCCTGGTCAGGGTGCCCAGTATCCTGGAATGGGTGCAGAATTATATATAAACGAACCTGTATATAAAACTGCAGTCGACAAATGTGCTTCAATTCTGACTGCGTACCTGGATAGAGATATCAGAACAGTTATTTATGCAGCAGCTGATGATGAACATGCCGGTTTACTAAATAATACCAAATATACACAACCAGCATTATTTGTTACATCCTATGCACTGGCGCAATTATGGATAAGCTGGGGAATACAACCTTCCATCCTTTGCGGACACAGTATAGGAGAATATGTTGCTGCACATTTAGCCGGAATTTTCACATTGGAAGATGGCCTTAAATTGATTGCTGCGCGCGGTACGATGGTCAGTGCACTCCCGGCAGGAAGTATGTTAAGTGTACGTACTTCAGCTTCGGAAATTGAAAAAATCCTTCCGGAAACTTTATCCCTGGCCGCAATAAATAGCCCTAAACTATGTGTCGTAGCTGGTAAAAATGAAGATATCGATGCTTTTCAGATACAACTGGATGAGCAACTGATTCTGCACAAGAAGTTACTGACCAGCCATGCATTTCATTCTTCTATGATGGACCCTGTGCTGAAAGACTTTAGTAAGGTTGTCAGTGAGGTTAAACTAAACAGACCTCAGAAACCCGTTGTCTCTACAGTAACCGGTCAGTTTCTCACTGATACACAAGCACAAAGCGCGGATTACTGGACAGAACACATGAGAAAGACGGTTAAATTTTCTCCGGCGCTCGATACTATACTCGAACTGGATAATCCTGTATTGATTGAAACCGGACCTGGAAATACCTGCACAACTCTGGCCTGGCAGCATGAAGCTAAAGCTTCTTTTACTGCGATTGCAAGTCTGGATAAAAAAGAAATAACAGGTTCTTATGATGCTATATTAAATGCGCTGGGTAAAGCCTGGTTATCAGGCTTAAATCCGGACTGGAAATCATTCTACCAGGGTCAGCAGAGACGAAAGGTTGATTTACCAACCTATAGTTATCTTAAGAAAAGATATTGGGTTGAACCAAAAAACATTACTGAACAAAAAACTCATACAAATTTTAACCAACAAGATACAAATACTCTTACTGCCATGAGGAAAGACACTCTGATTGAAAAGATAAAACATTTACTGGAAAATGCCTCCGGAATTGAGATGGATGGTGTTACTCCAGACAGCAGTTTTATTGAGATTGGCCTGGATTCATTACTAATGACACAGGTAGCACTAACATTTAAAAAAGAGTTTTCCCTGCCAATCAGTTTCAGACAACTCAATGAAGAATATGCAACCATTGATGCGCTCGCAACTTATATAGACAAAAATTTACCAAAAGAAAATATAGCTGAACCACAGGTTTTTCAGGCAACTGTAAATGCACAGCCTGCTGCACAAACCTCTGCCTTTACCCCTGCCGATACCGCTTTGGGACTAATTGCACAGCAATTACAATTATTAACCCGGCAGGTAGAATTGATGAGTGGTTCTCCTGCTCCATTAAATTTCAGCAATGGCAGCTCACCGGTAAAATCAGCAGTCAAAACAAATGCCGAGCTATCAGCAGAAGAACTGGCAGAAATTAAAAAGCCTTTTGGAGCAACTGCACGTATAGAAAAAAACGTCACTGAATTACAACCAGAACAAAAGCAGTTCCTTGAACAGTTAACAGCACGTTATAATCAAAAAACCGCCGCCAGCAAAACCTATACACAGAAGCACAGATCATATATGGCAGATCCCCGTGTAGTGTCAGGGTTTAAACCTTATACTAAAGAAATCGTTTATTCCATTGTTACCAATAAATCAGCAGGTAGTCATTTATGGGATATTGACGGAAATGAGTACATAGATGCGTTGAACGGCTTTGGATCAAACTTATTAGGTTATCAGCATCCGGTATTAAAAAATGCCATACTCGAACAGGTAGAAAAAGGATATGAGATAGGTCCGCAGCACGAACTTGCAGGTGATGTCAGTAAGCTGATCTGTGAATTTACAGGGTTTGACAGGGCTGCACTCTGTAATACTGGCTCTGAGGCCGTATTAGGAGCAATGAGAATAGCGAGAACAGTAACCGGGCGTTCATTGATTATTGCTTTCTCCGGCTCTTATCACGGGATCAATGATGAAGTGATTATCAGAGGGACCAAAAAACTAAAAAGCTTCCCTGCTGCGCCGGGAATTATGCCAGAAGCCGTACAAAACATGCTGGTACTGGATTATGGAACAGAAGAAACATTAAATATTATCAGGGAAAGAGCGCACGAAATAGCAGCTGTACTGGTAGAACCTGTACAAAGCCGGAGACCCGAATTTCAGCCGGTAGAATTCCTCAAACAGGTAAGAGAAATTACCCTTAAATCTGAAACCGTACTGATTTTTGATGAAGTTATCACTGGTTTCCGTGCACATCAGGGTGGTGCACAGGCCCTGTTTGGAATAAAAGCCGATCTGGGTACTTATGGAAAAGTTATTGGAGGAGGCCTGCCCATCGGAGCCATTGCAGGGAAAAAACAATATATGGATGCACTGGATGGTGGCTTCTGGCAATACGGAGACACTTCCTTTCCTGAAGTTGGTGTAACTTATTTTGCCGGAACTTTTGTAAGACATCCATTAGCCCTTGCAGCTGGCAAGGCAAGTCTGGAATACATGAAGGCTAAAGGTCCTGAATTCCAGGCAAACCTGAATAAGAATACGGCTTATCTGGCTGGTCTGTTAAACGATGTTGCTGAAGAGCTGGGACTTCCACTATTTGCAGCCCATTTTGGTTCTTTATGGAAGATTAAATTTAAAGAGGAATATCCATACAGCGAGCTGCTGTTTACCTTAATGAGATATAAAGGAATTCATATCTGGGATGGTTTTCCCTGTTTCCTTACTGCAGCCCATACACTGGATGAGATTAAACTGATTGCTGACCGGTTTAAAGAAAGTATAGCAGAATTAATGAAAGTGGGGCTGATCCCTCTAAATACACCTGCGGCTTTATCCGGATCTGACAATTCAAAAATAACCCCTGTACCTCAACCGCCTGTTCCCGGAGCCAGACTGGGAAGAGATCAGTCAGGAAATCCTGCCTGGTTTATTACAGACCCGGAAAATCCGGAAAAATATCTTCAGGTTGAGTCAAATAATTAAAATGATAGATTCTACAAAAAACATAATATATAAACAGGTTGATTTTGATCCTTTTGCCGGAGGAGAAATTATTCGCACCGCACCATCAACAGAGCCCCAGATAGAAATCTGGACTTCCTGTATGCTGGGTGGTGATGATGCAAGCAGGGCATACAATGAGTCTGTCTCACTCCGTCTCAAAGGGAATATCCGGATTGATTTATTAGCCGATACTATAAAAAGAGTAGCAGAAAGACATGAAGCTTTAAGATCCGCATTCAGCAGAGATGGCTCAACAATACTCATTTTTGATCAGGTAAAGGCAGAAGTGTCTTTCGCAGATCTGTCTGAGCTGAATGCTGACCATCAGGAAGAAGAAATCAGCGCATATGTAAATGGTGATGCAATGTTTCTGTTTGATCTTTTAAACGGGCCGTTGTTTAAAACCGGTTTACAAAAGCTTTCTGATCAGGAATATCACTTTACCTTTACCGGACATCATATCATCTGCGATGGCTGGTCACTGGGTATCATCTTACAGGATATCAGTAAAATCTATACTGCACTGGCTAATGGCACTCGTCCTGTTTTAGAAGAAGCAACTGCACTTACTGATTTCGCCTTTGAACAGCTGGAGTTTTCAAAAGGCGCAGAACGCAAAATCAATGAACAGTTCTGGTTAAAAGAATATGAACAAAGTATACCAGTACTGGATATACCAACTGACCATGAACGTCCGCAACTCAGAACATTTAAAAGCAACCGGCTGGATTTTAAGATCTCTCAGGAACTGATTCACGCGCTGAAGAAAACTGGGAAAGCCGAAGGAAGCAGTCTGGTAATTACTTTTCTGGCCGCATTTGAGGTCTTCCTTCATTTTTTAAGCGGACAAAAAGATATAGTAGTAGGATTACCCGCATCCGGACAGGCAGTCACCGGTCATTATAATCTGGTTGGACATTGTGTAAATTTCCTCCCGCTGAGAAGTTATCCAAACAAAAATTACAGTTTCAGAGAATATCTGAAGATCAGAAAACCAGCCGTACTTGATGCTTTTGATCATCAGCAGATTACCTGGGGTAATTTATTAAAGAATCTTAAAATAGCCCGCGACCCTTCCAGAATCCCCCTGGCTCCTGTTGTATTCAACGTTGACATGGGTTTAGATGACGGAGTAAATTTTGAGCAACTGGATTATAAACTGATCAGTAATCCCAGAGCATTTGAAAGCTTTGAATTGTTCATTAATGCAAGCGGTTCAGAAGACTCTTTTGTACTGGAATGGTCTTATAATACACAATTATTTGAAGAGCAAACGATCCGGCAAATGATGGCTGGTTTTGAAAACATAATCAGATTCATCACCACTCAACCCGATCATAAGCTGAAAGAATTAATACAATCAGATAATGCCTGTTTTCTTGCCGAACCTGTTTTTAAAAGAAGTACTACAGTTTCCCATATAAAGACAACTGATTTCAGTGAAGAGATTGCTGCCTTAAAAGGAATAACCATTCAGAGTTTGTTTGAAAAAGCAGCTACCATTTTCAAGGATCAGACTGCAATTACCTTTCAGGATGAATCCATCAGCTACAGTAATCTTGATATCAGAGCAGATAACCTGAGCAGAGCAATCTTAAACCGCGCACCTGATCAGCAAATCATAGGAATCAGTACAACCAGAGGAATAAATATGATTGTGGCTATCCTTGCTATTCTGAAAGCAGGAAAAGCCTATCTGCCTCTTGACCCAACTTATCCCGAAATCAGGTTAAGTCAGATTATTAATGATTCCAATCTCCAGTTCTGTATTGCGGGAGCTGTAGAAAACAAATTCTTTCAGCAACTGGATTTACAGACTATAGATTTTGACATTACTTATAGTTTGCCAGTGCAAACCATGAGTAATCAAAATCCTAACGGATATGTTTTATACACTTCAGGGTCTACAGGAAAACCGAAAGGAGTATATATGACTCAGCTTGCATTAGTTAATCTGATTCAATGGCAGACAGCCAATTCAACTGCCGGTTCCGGAAGTATAACCCTGCAATTTGCACCACTTACTTTTGATGTATCCTTTCAGGAGATATTCTGTACACTATGCAGCGGAGGACAATTAATTCTGATTGATGATGTACTGAGATTAAACCCTGATAGTCTGCTAGACAAAATTGAAGTAAAACAAATCAACAGGATCTATCTGCCTTTTGTTGCGCTACAATTCCTGGCCGAAACCGCTGCAAGCATAGGAAAATTCCCTAGAGCTTTAAAAGAGGTCATGACCGCAGGTGAACAATTAAAAATCACCCCGCAGATTGAACAGTTTTTCAGAGCTGTTCCTGGTTGCGTACTTTACAATCAATATGGCCCGACTGAATGTCACGTGGTTACACAACTGAAGTTAACCGGAAATCCTTCCCGTTGGCCGGCCTTACCTAACATTGGAATTCCTGTATACAATACGGTTATTTATATTACTGATGAAAACCTCGAAATTGTATCACCGGGAGACACCGGGGAATTATGCATTGCAGGTGCCAGTCTGGCTACAGGTTATTTAAACAAACCTGAACTGACGGATGAGAAATTTGTTATGCTCACCTTACCGGATGGAAAACAGGTTAGAACTTATCGTTCAGGTGATCTGGCAAGAATTCTGCCCGATGGAAATATAGAATTTCTGGGACGTAATGACGATCAGGTCAAGATAAGAGGCTATAGAATTGAGATCGGAGAAGTTGAAGCCGTATTAAACCGTATTCCGGGTATTGCACAGGTAGTCGTTACTGCAAAAGAAGATCATAACGGACAGAAAAGATTAGTTGCCTATCTCGCCTCTTCTAATGGCAGTCAGGATACTGGTTATGTAAGAAGCGAAATACAAAACAGACTCCCTGCCTTTATGATTCCATCGGTATTTGTCTGGGTGATGGAATTTCCAAGAACCAGCAGTGGTAAAATAGATAAAAAGCTTTTGCCTGCTCCTGATCACCTGCATTCAGGAGATCTGAGTAAATATACCGCACCACAAACAGCTACCGAAAATGTAATTGTCAAATTATGGGAAGAGTTGCTTAATGTCAAAGAGATTGGTACTGATGATAATTTCTTTGAACTTGGCGGACATTCCCTGATTGCTATTCAGTTCATGATCCAGATAGAAAAGGCAAATGGACATGGATTACCGCTGGCAACATTATTTGAATATCCAACAGTAAGAACACTGGCCAAACTACTTGACGGACAAAACCGGCCTACTACCTATACCTCGCTGGTTCCTATTAAACCAGGTGGGTCTAAAACTCCGATTTACATTGTACACGGAGGCGGATACAATGTACTTAATTTTAGCGGAATAGGACTTCACGTAGATCAGGAACAACCTGTATTCGGTATTCAGGCGCAGGGACTGGACGGTGTGGAAGAGCCAATGGACAATATGGAAGATATAGCCCGTTATTATATAGAAAGTATACTCGCCCAGAATCCTCATGGACCATATGCCTTAGCCGGCTACTCTTTTGGAGGTTACGTAGTGATAGAAATGGCCAGACAGTTAAAGGAACTGGGACATGAAATCAAGATGCTGGGAATCTTTGATACCAATGCAAAAAACCTTGATTTTCATGGAAATGATTTTAATGTTTTTAAAGAAAGAGTCAAAAAACAATTGCCCAAATTATGGTGGATCATCTCTTCACTTTTCAAGAATCCAAAAGCTACTATTAACTATCAGAAACATATCATTACCACCAGACTAAAAGAAGTTCTCGGAATTAAAACCATTACAGAAGAAGAATCAGGTGGGATATATGAAATTATGAGAAGGATTGATAAGAAATATGATATTGCTTATCAGGCCTATAAGTTAGCCCCATTTGATGAAAAAATACATTTATTCAGAGCAACCGATAATGTCTATTTTGTAGAAGACTTCAAATACCTGGGATGGCAGAAATACGCAAAGAAAGGAGTTGAAGTACATGACGTTCCCGGTGATCATAAAACGATGCTGCTTGCTCCTTATGACAAAGAGTTTGCCAGAACGCTGCAATCAGTATTGGACAGCGTTTCTTAAATCAGACTTTTCTTTTTGATTTTTCCCAGGCAGCACTTTGGTTCTTATTATAATATTTAATGATACCTGCTAAAACTGCATAATTCATCATGCAAAAATAGTAAGGGATAAATAATGCTTTGATGCGGATATTCCGCTGTTCAAAGTAAAACCCAATCACACTCAGGAGGTAAAAAAGAATCTGCAGAACAAACAATATCCGGTAAAAAGGAGCAGGAACTGTGAACGCAATAATTCCATTAAGAATAAAAACTGCAAACAACAGAAAAGGCACTATTGTCCAGCGTAAAACCCTGTGACTGATATATTGAAAGGTAAAAACAGGCTGGTTAAAGGGATTGGCAGCTTTTTTCAGTCGCAGTATGGATTGTATTCCCCCTGCTGCTATCCTGATTTTTCTTTTAAGTTCTTCTCTGACGTCAGCCGATGCCGTTTCCATAGCATAGGCTTCCGGCTCGTAGGCAATGATATACCCTTTTTCTGCAATACGCATGGCAATCATATGATCATCAATAATTGTATCTGTTTCTACTGGCTGATAAAGTGCAGTTCTGATACTGAACAATTCGCCGGCAGCACCTACATTGGAATATAATTCGTAATCGAGTTTTTTCAGTTTCGATTCATATTTCCAGTAAAATCCTTCCCCTGCAGAACTTGCATCCGCAGTTTCCTCTACCAGGATTCTCTTTTCACCCGCTACAGCCCCGACTTTAGCATACTGATAATGTTTAACAAGTTCATTAATGGCTTCTGCATTTAAGAATGTATTGGCATCTGTAAATACGGTTATTTCACCCGTAATTAAAGGTATAGCCCTTTTGATTGCAGCCATTTTCCCTGCTCTGAGATCCTGATGTAACAGGGTTATTTCCTTAAAATTGCTAACCCTTGCAGCAGTTTGATCTGAAGAACCATCTGTAATAAAAATCAGTTGAAGTTTATCTTTCGGATAAGCCAGCTGCAGGGTATTCCGTATTTTTTCCTCAATGATATCTTCTTCATTATAAGCCGCAACCAGTAAAGTGACCGAAGGTAAAGCGACATCAGTTTTAAAAACAAATGGTTTGACAAACAATCTCTTGATTTTCACCAGGATGTAAAGAACAAAACCATAACCAACAAATGTATAAACGATCAGAAAAATGCTGATCCAGAAAATTATAATCATCAATATTTATATTTTAAAACCTAAATCTTCACTGTTTTTCGAATGGGTAAGATTCCATTTTATGCCACGAAACACCCACCTGATCAGATCTGTTCTATTCTTTTTAAGATAGATAAATATCTGCTTGGGACAGGCAATGCCGATATAATATAAACTAAAAAACAAAGTATTAAGTTTCCCTGTATTTCTACGGATAAACAACATTCTGTTTCTTGTCATAAAGTATGTCTTGATCATACTTTCCTTACCCACACTCATTGATTCTTTATGATAAACTTTTGTATTGCCAGTAAACCATATCTTTTTACCAGCTCTTTTAAACTGCTCGCACCAATCCAGTTCTTCATAATAAAGAAAGAAATTCTTATCCATCAGGCCAGCACTTTCAAGATCCCGTTTACGACACATCATAGCAGCTCCATGACAGAAAGCAGTTTCTCTGCTCTGATGGTCATACTGTCCGTTATTGTTTTCCAGGAGTCCTATCGTACTGTTCCGGCAGGTTAAATAATCCATTGGTGTGGCTCCTGCATATTGTATGATATCAGGATTATCAAAATATAACAACAACGGTGATATCAGCCCGATCTCCTCATTCTCATCCAGTTCTCTGATCAGCTCACTGATCAGGTTTCCGGTAATTTCTGTATCATTATTTAAGAACAAAAGATAGTCCCCCTGAGCTGCCTCAATTCCAAGGTTATTCCCTCCGGCAAACCCAAGATTTTTTGCAGAGCTTATATATATAAGTTCAGGATATTCTTTCAGAAAATCCTGACGATGATCCTCTTTACTTCCATTATCGACAATGATAACCTCAACCTCAGACAGATTACTATGAAGCTTTACTGACCTGAGAAAATCAATGGTAACTTCAGGCTGATTAAAATTGACGGTTATAATTGAGGTGAGCTTCATTCCGGGTAAAAGTAATTATTTGCTGGTAATATTATTGTTTTTCAATGATTACCCGCATGATATGCAATAAGTAATCCAAGTCCGGCACATCATCATTCAGGCATTTCAAAAGGATTATATTACGCAATAATAGATTTATGTACAAAGAGATCTACAATTTGGGCAAATAAGTCTGATTTATGCCCCTGTTTTTTACATTAGCAGAAGCTCCCGAGATAAAATAGCAAATTTATTGCCTATTAGCATTAAACATTAATTATTATAAAAAAACCACAAGCAATTTAATTGCATTTCAATACTGGCACCATTTTTTCTATACACCAGACGTTACTATCTATCTGAAAAATTCATTAACTCTATTTGAAAAATGCGTGTTGCTCATTTGATACTTACTTATACTGATCCAAAACAAACAGAGAGAATGATTAAAAGTTTATCTCATCAGAATTTCGATTTTTATATACATGTAGATAAGAAATTTGATATAAACCCACATTTATTCCTGAAGTCTATACCCAATGTTTATTTCATCAATAACAGAATAGACGTAAAATGGGCAGGATTCAGCACGGTAACGGCAACTTTTGAATGCATTAAAGAAATTGTAGGAACAGGTATTGAGTACGACTTTATCAATTTTTTAAGCGGTCAGGATTATCCCATCAAAACAGCTGATTATATCAATGACTTTTTTGTTCAGAATAAAGGAAAAGAGTTTCTGAGCTATCGCGATATTAAGAATGACTGGAAAGAAGGACTAATCAGAATGGAAAAGTATTTCCTGACCAGTTATAATTTTATTGGAAAGTACAGAATAGAAATGCTTATCAATAAGATACTTCCTAAAAGAACTTTACCTTATAAACTGCACCCTTATGGGAAGTCAATGTTCTGGATGCTAAGTCCTGAAGTTGCTTTATTTGTAGTAAAAAGAGTCGAAGAAGATCCGAAGCTAAAACACTTTTTCTCTTTATGCTGGGCAAGTGATGAATTCGTTTTTCAGACAATTCTGTTAAATTCGAAGTTTAAAGATAAAGTAGTAAATAATAATTACCGGTATATTGATTGGTCTGCAGGCGGAGCAAGCCCGAAAACACTGGAGAAAAGTGACTTTGGAAAGATTGCAGAATCAGCAATGTTGTTCGCAAGAAAATTTGATGCGGCCGTTCACCCTGAAATACTGGATTTAATTGACAAGAACTTATTAGCACATGGCCCATATAATTAATATACAAACGTTTAAAGACAGCAGAGGAATTCTTACTGTATTAGATAATATCGTTCCTTTTGAGATTAAAAGATTGTTCTATATCTACTCTGTTGATGATACTGAACGTGGCGGACACAGACATCACGAAACTCATCAGGCAGCAATCTGCATTAAAGGTTCCTGCAAAATCACCAACAACAATGGAAAAACAACTGAGGTCTTTGATTTAGATAGTCCGGAAAAATGCTTAATGTTGCTGCCCGAAGACTGGCATGTGATGCATAATTTTTCAGCAGACGCTATTCTTCTTGTACTCGCTTCAACAGCATTTGACCCTAAAGATTATATTTATGAGCCTTATGATTCCATATGAAAGTCTGAAAATACTTAACCGTCCCTTTGAAGAAAAATTTAAAGCCAGGTTTGCCGGTTTCCTTGAAAAAGGATGGTATGTACTTGGAGAGGAGGTTTCTTTATTCGAAGAGGAATTTGCAGCTTATCACGATGAAAAATATGTTGCCGGAGTTGCCAACGGGCTGGATGCGCTGATACTTTCGCTGCGCTGCTGCAACTTTAAAAAAGGGGACGAGGTTATTGTACCCTCCAATACTTATATAGCAACCATTCTGGCTATTATACAGGCTGGTTTAATTCCTGTTCTTGTTGAACCTGACAGCCGTACCTATAATATTGATCCTGCCGCTATACCTGCTGCCATTACAGACAGAACTGTGGCAATTATGGTCGTACATTTATACGGTCAGTGCTGTGAAATGGACCCGATAATGGAGCTGGCTGCACAGCATCAGCTTAAAGTTATTGAAGATTGTGCACAGGCACATGGTGCAAAATACAAAGGTAAACTAGCCGGAACATTCGGCGATTTCGGTGCCTTTAGTTTTTATCCTACTAAAAACTTAGGTGCTTTGGGAGATGCAGGAGCAGTTTTATGTAAAACTGAGGCAGACTATCTCAAAATAAAGCAATTGAGAAACTACGGGTCAGAAAAAAAATATCATAACGGCATAATAGGTTATAATTCAAGACTTGATGAATTGCAGGCTTCTTTTTTAAGAATCAAGCTGCCTTATCTTGATGAAATAAACACACATAAAAGAAAACTCGCACAGTTATATACTGAAAATCTGAACGATTCATTTATTAAGCCAAAGTCAGATCCGGATTTTTATAATGTTTTTCATATCTATAATATCCTGCATCCGGAAAGAGACAGGCTTAAACAATATCTGCTTGAAAACAATATAGGTACCGAAGTACATTATCCTGTAGCGCCGCAGGATCAGCCAGCACTGAAAGATTATCTCCGGAGTTTTGACTATCCCGTATCCGCAAAAATACATCAGCAGACGCTTAGTCTGCCCTGTTCTTTTGCACATACTGAAGCAGACGTACTCGGGGTAATCAGGATTTTGAATAAATTTCACTCATAAAAACAGAAGAAGGATGTTCTATTTACTGAAAGAACTTGCCCCTCCTATTTTACATACTTTAAGATGGTTTAGTTTTAAATATGGCTGGAAAGGTCATTATAAAACTTATGAAGAGGCAAAACAGAAATGCAGAGGTTACGATGAGGATCATATTCTGAACAGAATTATTGAAACTACCTATAAAGTAAAAAACAAAGAAATTGCTTACGAACGTGATGGAATCATGTATGATACCGTTCAGATGAATTTCCCGCTCTTAAAAACACTGCTGTTCGTTGCATCAAAAAACGATAACGAACTGACGATCATTGACTTTGGCGGCTCCCTGGGAACTACCTATTACCAGAATTATCCATATCTGAAACATTTAAAAAAGATAAGATGGTGTATCATTGAACAACCAAAGTTTGTAGAGGCAGGAAAAAAACACTTTGAGAATGAGCACATTAAATTCTATAACAGCATTCAGGAATGTATGGCAGAGAATAACCCCGGGTTATTTTTGATTTGCAGCGTTCTGCAATACATAGAGAAACCATACAAACTGCTTGATGAGGTCATTAATACTGGAATTCCATATGTGATGCTGGACTATGTAGGTTACAATAACCGCAATTCAGACAGAATAACAGTACAATATGTACCCCCGGTATTTTATGGAATAGAAGCATCCTATCCATGTTACTTCTTCAACAGAGCTAAAATACAGGATAAGTTATGTGAACGATATGATAAAGAACATGATTTTATCTCTACAGAAGAGAAATTCTATATTGGATTTAAGCCCTTCAGGTATGAAGGAACACTGTGGAAACTTCGTCCGTAATCAGGTATACGATTTATCTTTTCTGTACCGCAGCTGCAATTAGCTCTTTATAGTTATTTAAATTGAAAGGGTCCTTCATCATCACCTGCAGACTTTTTCTGGTGCCATATACCCAGGAACCAAAAGTAAGTGCTATTGCAGCCTTTTCCTGGATAACATCAACCTCTACGCTGAATTTCCATTTTTTCGTATAAGTTCTGATCAACGTTTTGTCTTTCAGTTCCAAAGCAGGATATTTGTTCAGCAAATCAATTAAAAACTGATCCATCATCAGTTTCTGACGTTTACCCCAGTAATGTAAAATAAACTCATTGGCCGGACGCAGATCTGTTCTGCGCTGCAGTATTAAGGAAAAGGCGAGCTGTTCACTGATAAACCATTCAGAATTCCTGTAAAATTCATCATTCAGCCGGAACACATCAGGCATGTACTCAGCAAAACTCCGGTGAAGGCCCAATACACCCGAATTCCAGCCATAATCATTCTCTGTGAACCTCTCAGCCCGTCCGCCTATCATAAGGTCCCTACCGGAGATGTAATCAATAAATGCCTGTGGAAACTTCCCCTGATTAAAGCCTGTAAAAATTGCCAGTCCTTCTTTAAAGGTATACTCCCGCATGTGCATAAAAGCATGATCTCTGGCCAGTCCGTTTAATAGTTTTGCAGAATCATTAATAAAAAAAGTATCAGAATCTATAAACAATAAATCATCCTCAGGATATTTTTTCAGCGTAAGATCTATACATGCGATTTTTCTGCGGTGATTAAAACCTGTGCCTCCCAGCATTTCCTCCATCAGTGCCGGTGTCATCAGAACATATTCAATATTGGTCTCTTTCAGATAAATCTGAAAAAACTCAGGGTGGTCAGTATAAATAACTATCCTGGAATTTTCAATATCCTGAGTATCAGACCAGGCATAAAAACTTAAGATACAAAATATTGCTCTGCGCAACTCAGATTCAGCGCCGTAAGAGAGAAAAACCAGATTTTTATTAATCATTTGTAAATAAGGGTTTCGGATAATTATCGAACGTTGAAGCGGCCGGTATTTATATGTGCTGAGCTATATGTTCATCAATTTTATCCAGAATATCAGTATTGATTGAAATATCGAATTTTCTGGCAAAGAACATACTGGATGATATCATTTTATCAATATCCTCTAATCCAAGAATCTTCGGGTTTGCCATACCTTCCGGAAAATCTATATAACGCAGATTATCATTAATAATATTATACTTTAAGGGTGAGTTGATCAGGATAGTCGGAATAACAAACTCATCCGTACCCCAGCAATATTTAAGGAATTTGTTGATTTTGACTTCTGTGTCAAAAAATTTCGCAACATACTGAGCACTCTCCCGGTTAATTGTCCACCAGCTGGATTTACTTCCACCATATAACTTCATGGACATCGGAAATTTGCGTAAAGGAAGTATTTTATTGAGCATATTTTCAACAAAAAACTTACCTCTGAAATTATAATCAGTTAAATGGTAACGTTGAAACCGGTTAACCGCACTCTCCCACCAAAGCGAATTCTCAGCTTCATAATAGATAAATGATTTATCCGGATTTTGCTCAAAAAATTCACAGATCTCATTATTACTTTTTAATGGATAATCCTGCCCGCTCAATAAATTATAGAAGCCATACTGATTACCATTATCAAGTACTTCTTTTAAAGAACTGACCATCGCCTGTAAGGTGCTATAACCTCCCCAATTGCAAATCAATCTGTTTTTTATAAACTGAACCCCTTCTAAAGCAGTCAGAAACTCATATTGCCTGATATCAGTTTTTTTATCTACATGAATATAGAAATCAAAATCAGGGTGCTGCATTCTTTTCAAAAGACGACTGAGCTGATGGGGATTTTTATGAGTGATTATAATATGAGCTATACGCATACAAGAATTAAATTAATCCAATTAATAAATATTGGAACGCGTCGTTTTTCATTAGCAGGCAATAATCATAAATACTCTTTCAAAAGTAGGAATTAATAGCAACCATTATTCCATCTTTTACCAAAATTACATTTATCAATGTATATCTGAATTTTAGAAATTCAGATATTAAAATTATCTGCATCTGAATTTCAGATTAAGCTAAACAACGGGTTGTTAAACATCTTTAATTTTCTGTTACCGGTTCCGCAGATTTACTTTTTGAACAGAAAAAAAAGATAATTTATTTTTTCTGCGAATTCTGCTATCAGAGCGTAATAAATTAGTTTAAAACCGGGACATTTTTACCCAAATTTCCCCACTATTTAAAATAAAATTCTTTCTGATACAAATAATATTTGTATCTATGCATTGTAATCTGAAAATATCATACTGAAAATGAGAATATTATATATCATACTTATACTATCCATTCCGTCATTATTATTATTCTCTTCCTGTAAGAAAAATCCGCTTGAAGATCCGGGGAATACATTAATTATTCCTGGTTCGGGACCTGATACGTCCAAGGTTCCGCCACCAATTGTATATAAAAGAACTGTAAATATTGGTACCGGATCTGGCAGTCTGGTATTTGACGGGGCTACTTTTGCTGTACAATGTAACGACCTGATTAAAATCAAAGGAGGATCATATTCGTCAATCACCATTAAGAATGTAATATCTGCTGATGGCTGTCCTATTACCTTCAAAAATGACGGACTGGTTGAAGTTGCAGGAGATTATAATGCAATGTCTCTTTCCAACTTGAAAAATGTGGTTATCTCCGGAGACGGAACTGCAGGACTATCAAAAGGATTTCTGTTCAGAGACAATATATACAGAGCAGTAGTTATTACCGGAACACTGGATAAGTTCACTTTCCAGAATGCAGCCTTTAAAAACGTTAAGGATTTAGATATATCTTTCAAATATAATGCAGTATATGATGGAACAGAATCATCTTATTCTAAAAATCTTAAATTCCTGAATATATCCTGCGATAACACGAACCAGTTTATGACTACAGGCGGTTATATAGAAAATGGAGTAGTTTATGGGCTGGTTAAGGATATAGAAATAGCTAATGTTGATTTCCAGAATGCTCCCGATGTAGGAACTGTGGTTTTTATGGGTAATGCAGAAGATTATAACATCCACAATAACAGGATTAATAACATCAATACAGCGAATAACAATCACAATGGTATTTTCCAGATTGCAGGAAATGGAAGATTCCACGATAACTATATCAGTAACCACCAGGGCAATTCGATCAGAGCCTGGGGACACACTGTTGGTTCAACTCCAAAAGATATACTTATTTACAATAACATAGTTATAAACTCACGCAAGTATTCAGGATTCGAAGTTCAGGCTTATGCTGACAGAATCGTTTCAGGAAAAACCACTTATGTCAATGCTATTGTCTTTAATAACACCTGCGGAAATTTAAACCTGTCAAATGACTGGCAGGCAGCAGTAGTTGATGTATACAGCCTGCAGGGTGGTAAATGTGATGTTTATAATAACCTGGGTTATAACTTCAAACCAAATCAAAAATTAATTGCGCTGCAATGGGCTGAACTTATTCCGAATACCTCATATAATTTATATGACGAAAACTTTTCAGATACAGGCATGTCCGATCAGAGTTCATTTAATTTAACAGCTGCTTCACCTGCCAAACAGAAAGGCAGACCAACACCATTTGTAATTACAGATTTTTATGGTAAACCAAGAAACGCAAGTGCACCATCTATCGGTGCTATTGAATAAGTTTACAGCAATATAAAGGCTATAAAATCTCATCTCCATAAATCTGTGGAGATGAGATTTTTTTTTGGCACTCTATCTGCTTATCTCTCGAACAATCTAAAACATTTATCTTTATAGCAAGGCCCCCTAATAGATGACGAATCCCGCATATAATTTTCCAGAAGTTACCCTGCTTATTACACACTATAACAGATGTAAGTCACTGGAGCGACTGCTGAAAGCCTTTAAAGACCTGAACTGCCATTTTGATGATATAGTTGTTTCTGACGATGGAAGCCAGAAAGCACACCTGCAGTACATACAGGAACTGCAGTCAACCTATCAGTTCCGGTTAATTACTACCCCGGTTAACAAAGGATTGGGCAATAACATCAACAAAGGGCAGGATAGCGTAAATACAGAATATACACTTTACATACAGGAAGATTTTGTACCAAAAGCTACTTTTCCTGAGCACTTTACAAATGCATTACAGATCATGCAGCAGGATAAAAAGTGGGATATGGTTACTTTATATTCTTATTCTCCTTACCCATACATGACCCCTTACAAACTGGGGTTCTCAGAAAAAGTGTTTCATCTTGCTCCATGGTATACCAATAACCTGAAGTTTTATTTATATGGTGATCATCCACATCTGAGAAGATCAACATTCCTTAAAGACTTTGGCAGATATCCTGAGGGCCTGAATGGTGATCAGACTGAGATGCAGATGAGTTTTGCTTTTATTAAAAACAAAGGCAGATGTCTGTTTTATGATGATCACTACGGTCTGCTGACACAGGAAAATTCAGCAGAAGAACCCAGTACGGCTACTTTCAGAAAATCATGGAGAGGCGGCAATAGTATCCCTTTGGTTATAGCCAAATGGATATATGCAAAGTATAAGTTTTTAAAACTTAATTTTCAGCTGCTTACAAAAACAGTAAAATAGGTTTATTACCTAAATCATTTATATTCGTACAAGAAAAGAACTACGCTAAAATTAATGGAAAAATCAAATCCTATTGCAATAATTTGTGTCTGTGACAATCACTATGCTATTTTGCTGGCTGCTTTAATCAAATCTATTGAAGTCAATCATCATACAGCCGAGAAGCTGGAATTCTTTATTGTAGAAGATGGCATTACCAATAAAAATAAATCAAGAATTGCAGACGCAAGCAATCCCGCAATAACTACTATCCATTGGATGGTGATGTCTGAATGCCTGCCTAAAAATGCAAAACTACCAGTTGATAAGAGTAGTCTTCCACTGAATATTTATATCAGACTGTTTATCCCTCATTTCATACCAAAACATATCAAAAAGATCATATTCCTTGATGTGGATATGATTATGCTTGAAGATGTCAGCAAGTTATGGCATACAGATCTGGGTGATAACATTGTTGGTGCAGTCCAGGACCAGTTTATCCAGGTAGTAACCCGCTGGGGCGGTATCAGCAATTATGAAGAATTAGGCATACCTGCCGACAATAAATACTTCAATGCCGGATTAATGGTACTCGATATAGAGAAATGGGAAAATGCTGATATTACCAATAAAGTGCTGCATTGTCTTACAGAATATAAAAAACACGCAGTTTTTCAGGATCAGTATGGGCTGAATGCCGTACTCGCTCTGCACTGGCATGAATTAGATCCTTTATGGAATCGTTTTGCTTATTCTGAAGAAGAGAGACCATTTCTGATTCACTTCACCGGCAGGAAGCCTATTTATAAGTCCTATGAATTCAGTGAGAAGTATAAAGACATCTTCTACTCCTATCTGAATATGACAGGCTGGAAGAACTTTAAGCCAATAGGCGAAAGCTCCAGGTATTTAAAGAAGTTCTATAATATCCTGGAAAAACTCAGAAACTTAATCGGTATCAAATAGATCTTTATAGTTCACCTTTTTTTAACTGCTCGTAAGCAAACTGACTTGCTCTGGCTGTTAGTGCCATATAAGTTAACGATGGATTCTGACAGGCAGAGGAGGTCATACAACTCCCATCAGTTATAAATACATTCTTTGCCTCATGCATCTGATTAAACTTGTTTAAAACAGATGTTTTAGGGTCATTACCCATCCGGGCTGTCCCCATCTCATGAATCGTTGAGCCGCCCGGTTTATTGTAATTAAAAGATTCAATATGTTTGAATCCTGCCTGATCAAGCATCCTGGCCGATGTCTGTTCAATGTCGGTCATCATTTTATGCTCATTTTCACGGAAGGTAAAGTCAATTTTAAGTAGCGGCTGGCCCCATTTATCTTTTTTTGAAGGATCAGGCGTCACCTGGTTATCAAAATAAGGCAGACACTCTCCCCATCCTGCCATCCATACGGTCCACGGTCCGGGTGTGGTTAGCCCGGCTTTAAAGTCTTCTCCAAAACCATCAATACTCTGGGCTTTATCCATCCATTCCTGACGCTCTCCGTGCCCCTGAATATTATAACCTCTTTTAAAATTCAGTTTTTCACCAGGATGAAGATTTCTGTATCTCGGAATCAGAAATCCACAAGGTCTTCTTCCTTTATAATATTGATCTGTAAACTGATCATGCACTCCGTAGGCGCCTGCCGAAGAATGATGATCCATAAGATTATGACCTATCTGCCCGCTTCCATTACCAAAACCATCAGGAAATCTCGAAGAAACAGAATTCAGTAATAATCCGGCAGTGGCGATTGTAGACGCATTGACAAAAACAATCTTCGCATAAAACTCATGCACCTCGCTGGTTAAAGTATCTATCACCCTTACCCCTCTGGCTTTTTGTTTCTGCTCATCAAACAAGATTTCAGTCACGATAGAAAAAGGTCTCAATGTCAGATTTCCGGTAGCCATTGCAGCAGGAATAGTAGAACTGTTACTACTAAAATATCCTCCAAACGGGCAGCCTCTGGTACAAAGGTTTCTATTCTGACAAGGCCCGCGGTTATCCCAGCCCCTGGTTAAATTAGCGACCCTGGCTATAGTTAACAATCTGTGCTCATCATTTTTCCGGATAGAATCTCCAAGATGTTTTTCTATACAGTTCAGCTCCATAGGCGTTAAAAACTCTCCATCCGGCAGGTGTCCCAGATTTTCACGGTTTCCGCTTACCCCTATAAAAGACTCCGCATAGCTATACCATTGCTCCAGATCCTTATACCTGATTGGCCAGTCCACCCCGGTTCCGTCGCGGTGATTCGCTTCAAAATCAAGATCACTTAACCGGTAACACTGTCTTCCCCAGGTCAGCGATCTTCCGCCAACCTGATAGCCCCGGTACCAGTTAAACGGTTTCTCCTGTATATAGGGATGTTCAGCGTCACTTACATAAAAGTGCTTATCGGCCGGACTATAGGCACTGCTCTGAACCGGGTTAGCTTCCCGGTCCTGTATGGTATTATTCATACCCGCTTTAAAGTCCCAGGGATTAAGATTTGCTGTCGGATAATCCACCAGATGCTTAACGTCTCTGCCCCGCTCCAGAAGCAGCGTTTTCATCCCCTTTTTGCAAAGCTCCATGGCCGCCCAGCCTCCGCTGATCCCCGAGCCAATTACAATGGCATCATAAGTATGGAGTATTTTATTTTTATCGCTGATGTACATAATTTATTTGGTTGCCCAGGATCTCTGGTTTGGACGTATAGGAATACAAGCTTCAAAAGTACCAGGAATATAGTCATAGGCCAGCCCCTGAGTAGCCCCTAACCTGGATTGGCAATAGCCTTCAACTGTTAACTCTCTTAGTTTAAGAAAGAAGGGTTTTCCGAAAATTTTATTGTTAATCTTATTCAGAATTTTATAAGAATAGCCTGATGAATTTTTAGCCATCTGTTTTAATACCGCCTTTCGTTCAGCAGGGTTACATTTCAGAAACTCTTTACCATATTCACGAGCCGCATATTCTTCGAGTTCAGCAATTCCGTCAATAAATTTATTCTGTTCCTTTACAGAAGTACAATCCACCATGACCGCAATGATATACTCATGGACATTTGCCGCTTTAGCCCCGGGAGTATCAGTTTGGGGTATAATCATTTCGGCGAGTTCAGCCAGTAATTCATGTTTACTGCTAAATTCTGCAGGAACTACCTTGCGGTGTATACTGAACCACTTAAAAACAGAAAAAGAAGCTGTGCCTGCCACAGCCAGACCAGCTACACTTTTTAGATATGATCTTCTGTCCACCTGAAGTTTAATTTCAAAAATTTAAACATGCTCTTATAATGATTGTTTTAAATTCTTTATTTCCGAAAGCGATAATTTATATTTTAATGTTAACCCACCATAAACCAATCCTCCGATGGCAATCTGTACAATGGTATGGAAAACTCCTGTATTACCTATAAATTGTTTGTAAAGTAAGATCACCACTGCCATCGCCAGACTAAACAGCACAGGCTTGGCAATATTCTCTAAAAATGTTTTCATAAAATCACCTACCATATATTGTATCAATACAAAATTCAGGATAAGCGTAATAAATGTCATGATCAGGAATCCATAGGCGATACCCATAATTCCATATTGTTTAGCCATGAAATAGATCAGTGGAAATTTGATAATTAAAGTTATCAGATTCAGATAAAACAGCAATTTAGGTTTTCCTGTTGAATAAGCTACAGTAGAAAGCGGATACATCAGACACGAGAATATTCCGGTAAATACAAATATTTTAATCAGCGGTACTGTTTCATCCCATCCCGAACCATAGATCAGCGGAATAACATTTGCCGCCATTAAATACAGGCCGGCCAGCAAAGGAATATTCACGTAAGACAGAAAATCTACGATCTTCAGATAAGCCCCTTTCAGCTGTTCCAGATTCTCCTTCATTCTTGCCATGATCGGATAACAGATCTGCACAATAATAGGACAGATTCTGGCAACCGGATAAATGGCTATCTGAGAAGCAATCGTATAATAACCCAGTTCTTTTACGCCCAGTACGCCGCCAATCAGAATGGTGTCCATGTTACTGTTGGCAAAACCCAGCAAACTATCCCCGATATTATAAATACCAAACATCAGGTGATCTTTAATCTCCTTTAGCCTGAAATACCATACCGGTGAAAAATAAACCCTGCCAATAATATTCTGAACAATCATCTTGAGTGTCTGACCTGCTAAAAGACCAAATACCAGAGACTTAGCCTGAAAACCCTGATAAGCCAGCACAATAGTGACCGATGTAGCCAGAATGGAGCAGACAATCTCAGTTAAGGCCAGTGATCTGAATTTAAGTTCCTTTTCCAGCAGGATATTATAAATCTGCCCGAGAAAAACTATAGGAAAATAAAAAGCAGAGATATGAAGAACTTCCAGCAGTCGCGGTTCCTTATAATACATGACCAGCAGCGGTGAGCCAAAGTAAATGATCACAAACATAGCCGCACCTATCATCAGGTTGAGAAAATAGATCGTTGATAAAACTTTATGATCACTTTCCTGTTTGTAAACTATAGAGTTGGAAAAACCAAAATGGGCAAAGATCCCCAGAAAAGTAATCACCAGTGTACTGATACTTACAATTCCAAAAGACGAAGGTTCTAACAATCTGGCCAAAATCGCTATCTGGACAAATTGAAGTACCGTATTGACAACGGTCGAAATTGTTGTCCATTTCGCGCCGGAGATAGCTAATTTTTTATTACTCATATCTATTTATTCAGAACAAAAGAAACGGTGTCCTTAATCATTTTATATTTCAGATAGGCCCAGTATAAAGGCTTAATATCTGCATAAGTTTTAGTTTTCACTTTATCGGGTCTGAACAATCCGGGTTCATCCTCGGGATTATCATGTTCAAACAGCTCCATATAATTTTTAAAGTACAGGGCTTTACCTTTATTTTTAAGAAAGGAACGACACATTTTCATTTCAGTTACATCTCCGTTCGGCGCTTCGAAATACCGGCCAAACTTCGTTGTGAAACCCGCTCTTTTTAAATGCGGATGATCACTGTACACATGAAATTTAAGATGATTGGTATACCATGGCCACAAACTGAATATCATTCGCGAAAAACCTTTTTTATAAGGTTTTAAATAAGGATAAGGAGACCAGGGAAAAGAATAAAAACGAACAATATCCCACTGGCTTTCTGACTTCATGATTTCAAGGCCGTCCTTTAAGGCAGTAATAAAAGCAGATTTGGGCACAAAATCTTCCTGGATATAAAGGATATAAGGAGATTTTACCGCATCCATACCTTTATTGATGTTATTTCCCAGACCTCTGTTTACTTCAGTAGTGACTAAAGTAAAACCCAGATCTTCATGCATCTCTTTTAAACGGTTCAGATGTTCCTTTTTACTGCCGTCATCAGATACAATGATCTGTTCAAAAGAAATTTCATGCTGAGCGATTGTTTTTAACAGGCGTAATAAAGATTCACTCCTGTTATAATGAGTAATAAGCAACGTAACACCCGGAATAAGCTGATTAGAATTTTTCGTCATTTAAATCCCCGTTAGAATAACAGTTTTATCTTCTCAAAGATATTATTTATCTTTTTCATATATCTTGTTGTTTCTCCAATTGGCTTAAACCCTTTCCATGCTGTCAGATTCAGATAATAAAAGAACTCTTCCCTATAATTATAGGCATAGGTTTTATAAATAGGTTTTCTGTGAAAATAATGAATCAGCTTAGGTTTTGGATCGGTACAAACAGAGAAACAGTTCCACATTCTGTCAATCTCGTGCCAGTTACCAATCAGTGAAATATTCAATCCATACTGATCACCCAGACCAGCATATTTCTTATTGCTGTTAATGGCATCAAAAGTTTTCTGTGTAATATCCTGTTCCTGCCACTTTTCTATATTAATAAGCTGGAGACCTGCATTAAAATACTTCTGATCAGGATCAAGACCTAATTCCTGATAATTTTCAATCCCTTCCCTGATAGTCTTTTCATGATCACCGGCATTATCATTTACAGCGCCGATCACTTTATCCCCGGTTTCAATCCTCCATAAATTACTGATATCATCCAGCATGATCATATCCACATCTAAAAAGAGTACCTTTTTGATTTCCTTTGGTATAAAATAAGGGATCAGAAGTCTGATATAAGTATTGAGCGGATAAGAATTATTGACTAATGGCAATTTGACTCCTTCCGGAATTATTTCACTCATTTTCAACCAGATCAGATTAATCTTTTCCAGTACCAGTGAAGCAGTGAGTTTTTGCCTGTTCACTTTCGAGATATGATCATCAACGATATAAATATCCACAATATCCTCACTCAAATGATTCATTTCAATCGATTTCAATAAGGCAGCCATGAGTATTACATAGTGATTATCACAAGCTACTACAACGGATATGCGATTGTTCAGTTTCATATTTTTTTGTCTTATCTTTTGAATTTAGTATTGATATGAAGGTCATAATTATACTTAATCTGTCTGTATACCAGCCTGACTAATGAAATCAGTGGATTATCACTTTGTCTCCAGTTACTTCTGGTTACCGTACTGGGTTCTGCCGAAGAATTTTCCTGCAGAAAAAGGCTGTCATACTGATCATAAAAAAGTGCTCTCCCTTTATTCTGAATGAAAGACAGACACATTTCATATTCAGTTTTGTCAGACTTTATCCCCTCAGTATATTTCCCAAAACGTTCAAAGAATGAAGAGCGTCTGAGATGAGGGTGATCACTATAATTGTATATCTTATTTTTATCGGTATACCAGGGTTTATACAACATCGCTGAAAATCCATTTTTATACGGTTTCAGATAAGGATACGGACCATAAGCATAAAATCTTACCAGATCAAGATCTGCCTCAGCGTGCATCATATCCATGGCATCATGAAAATGTGCAGCAAAAACAGGCAGAGGAATAAAATCTTCCTGTACATATAACGTATAGGGCGTTTTCACCTCAATTTGTCCCTTATTGAGATTATTACCTAATCCCCCATTAACTTTTGCAGTAATCAGTCTGAAGGAAAATTCATCCTTAATCTTTTCAAGATGCTTTAAATGAAAGCTGTCACTGCAATCATCAGAAACTATAATTTCACTGAAACCAACCCCCTGCTCTTTAAAAGTTCTGAGTAACCGTTCTAAAGAACTACTTCTGTTATAATGAGTAATCAGCAGTGTAACATCATCAAAAAGATTCATCTTATCATTCACTGGCATCACGGACATATTATTAATTACGGGTAATAAAATTATATTTAAATCTTTTCAGATCTTCTTTGATTCTGGAAATTACGATATTATAAAAAGAACCGTTCTGGCTCAGTGTTCTCACACCTGTCCATACTCTTGCTTTTCTGGCTTTAACCTGTTTGATTTTACCATAACTCATTAAATCCAGACAAAGCTGTCCATCCTCACCTCTCCTGTTGATCCTGATAAACCCAATTTTGAGGCCAAACTCTTTCACATAGCCCATGCTAATCCCAAACGTATTGAAATAAGGCTGTTTGATATGTCTGATTTCAGCCATAGTATCTTTTAATGTTTCCAGTATCCTGAGTTTCCATCTTGGAAATCCCGGCTCGCCAATAAAAGAGTATCTGCCATATACACAAACTACCCCTTGCTGTGTTAAAACACGCATCATCTCATCAATCCATACTTCCGGATAAAAACAATCTGCATCAGCAGTTAAAATATATTTACCCAAAGCATTTTCCTGGCCTTTTTGTCTGGCCGGGCCTGCTCCCTGGGTCAGTTCATTAAAAGATCTGACATGAAGCTGGTCAATAGTTTCCTGTGTTTTATCCTGTGAATTATTATTAACCACAATAATTTCAAAAGGGATAGCTGTTTTCATTTTAGACAAACTGGCCACGCAACGAAGAATATTAATCTCTTCATTCCATGCAATAACCACTACACTTACCAGCGGCTCTTTACTTTGTACTTTATCCAGATCCCTGTTGATTGCTGCAAATACAGCAGGGTCAATTTCTTCATACTTTGTGTAAGTATAGAGGAATTGATTTATCCAGTCAGGGTTATACGGGCTCTTCATAATATTCAGCTTTGAAAGAATAAATTGGTCAGGATTTTACAGACTCCCACTGTTTGTTCTCAAAATTATATAATTTAATAACTCTTGCAGGATTACCTACAGCTACCGAGTAATCAGGTACATCTTTAGTAACTACACTTCCCGCTCCGATCACAGCATGCCTGCCAATGGTAACACCAGCAGTAATCACACAATTAGCTCCGATCCAGACATTATCTTTGATGGTGATATCTTTTGTTACTGTCTTCTGTTCACTTGGAGGAATATCAATCAGTTCATAACCATGATTAAGTCCTGAAATCACGATGTTTTGTGCAAGCATAACATGGTTCCCGATTTTTACCGGGCCAATAACTGTACAACCAATTCCAATAATTGTCCGGTTACCAATCAGCACTGCTCCTACCCCGTTATTAATCGTTGAAAAATCCTCTATAATACTATAATCCCCCAATGCAAAAGGATTAAATGGAAATACATCCATTCTGGTCATTCTTCTTACAATCGTCCCTTTTCCTTTTTGATGTTTGAAAGGATTCACCAGTAATCTGACCCATAACCTTGGTCTGAAATCATTAGCAGGAATTAACATCCTGTGTGCTATTTTTTTCAGTACCGGATTGGCTTTTATTTTTGCGGATAATGACATAGCTGTTTATATGACGTGATTAATAGCCTTATACAATTCACCTACACTGTTTTCCCAGGAATGCGACTGTGCAACCTCTACCCGGTATGCTGCCAGTTCAGCAGTATTTTCATGAAGCCCCTTATCAATCATGGCTACAAAGTTTTCTTTACCTTCTGCCAGATAAACTGCCTTTTCAAAAATAGTCACAGCCTCGGTATGTGTAGCCACCACGGGTTTACCCATAGCCAGGTATTCATCAATTTTGCGGGGATAATTCCCTATAGTTACCTGGTTAATCAGCTGAGGGTTGATACACAGATCAAACGCATTGATATACTGCGGCAGATCTTCAGGTTTCTGAGCACCAGAAAAATGGATATTCGGAATGCTGTGTAATTCACTATCCCTGAATACATCATCTTCAGGACCTACCAGAATAATATTCCATTCCGGTTTAGTCCACGCGATATAACCAATAAGGTCAATGTCCAGACGTATACTCTGCAAAGCTCCTACATAACCTATTTTAGGCCCGGATAGTTTTTCAATAGCTGCTACAACCGGAAGATCTTTTGAACTGGTAAAAATATCAAGTTCACAGCCCTGACCTATATAAAAAGAGGAAGGATTATATTGCTTGCAATAATTACTCAGATAAGTAGAGTTCGCTACACATAAATCACTCTTGGCAATCAGGGCAGGTTCAATTTTCGTCCCGTGTTTTTTCCAGTAATCCACAGCCAGCATAAAATCTCTGGAATAATAAATACTCAGAGCAGGATGAAGAAATTCTTTAAGATAAAAACTCTTGAACATATCATTATCATTAAAGAGTATTACATTTTTAAAACCCAGTAAGGATATGGTTTTCAAAATTGATCCGGCAAAGAGCCTGTTATTCCGCTTGTTCAGCAGATCAAATATTTTAAAATTATTAATCCAGTTGACAGATTCAATCAGCACATCAGGATAAAGCGTCCATAAATTATCACTAACCGGAATCAGACCATTTGTTTTCCCTTTAATTACAGCTCTGCGTTTGATAATTGCAGCATCTTTTCTGTTTCTGAGCAACGTTATCCTGTCCAGCGCAGAATTAACATATAAAACCCGGTTATGTTTAGCCAGTTCTATAGCTATATTTTTGCAATTACTACCAATATTCACATCCCATGGCTGCTGGCCAACAATAACAATATCCCTTCCTGAAATGACTGCTCCTTCTGTTTGCTTGATCATAAGAATTATGAAGTAATATCATGTTTAGTAGCTACCGACCGCTTGTTGGCCTGTTTGGCATGTACTAATGATAATAATTGAAAAAATATAAACTTTGGAATGTTAATTAAAGACCGGTATATCCTGGGATCAGTTGGATGACTGATCAGTGAAATCCAGAAGCTCGCAGCAAAAATCCCGAAGGCAAAAAACCAGATTAAAGTATAAAACGGGAAGATAAATAAATTAACAAAAGCACATAAAAGAGACAACAGTATAAACATAAACAAGGGTGGTCTTAGTAAAATCACACCAAATAAAAACTGATTAAAATTTAATCTTTTTATCCCCCTGAATAAAATATCAAATCCATATCCAAAATATTTGAACCAGGTATTGATCCATCTGGACCGCTGGTTAACCAACTGTGCAGAATTCGTCGTTTTTTCATCATATACAACTGCCTTTTGAGCAAAAGCAATACGTTTACCCCGTTTTAACAGCTGAGCCTGCAGTACCTTATCAAACCCTGCCCCGGTAATATCCAGATTATCAAAACAGGAGCTGTAAAGACTGGTTTTAAAAGCCATTCCTGACCCCGCCAGAGTAGCTGATGAGCCCAATTCAAACAAAACCTCTCCATCATAAAAGTGATAATAAATATCCCTTGCCGCATCCAGACAGGCAAAAGTGGTATTCAGGTTTTTAGCTGCCCTGACTCCCTGAACCGCTTCAAACCCCTGGTCAAAAAACTGATTCAGTTCATTGAGATATTCCGGGTCTGTCAGGTTATCACTATCTATGATAGTCAGCAGCTCATGCGCTCTTTTAAAATGAGCAATTGCATAAAGATGAGATCTGGTGTTACTAGCCAGAACTGTTTCCGGTTTTAACAGTATTACCCTGTCATTGTTAAAATGCAGGTCTGAAATATCACAATTATCAGCTACGATATAAATCAGATAGTTTTCATAATTCAACTGCAGCAGAGAATCAACGACCGAAGGCAAAAGCCCTGTCTGTTCGTAAGCCGTAACAATGATGGCATAATCATAATTACTGGTCTTCCCGCTTGTTTTTCTTTTTCTTTTAAAGAGTTTATAGAAAACAAAAAGCAGCATTGGAAGAACAAGGTTATATCCAATGATGACCTGAAAAACTACCCAAAGAGTTTGATTCATAATAAATATCCTTTTTATTTAGGTTCTTCCTCTTTTGAATACACCTTTTCAAAGTGTTTACCAGACTTAAAGAAGCCATAGGCAAAAAAGAGTAAACCGGGAATAAGAAATATTTCAAATGGCATAACGGATCGGATTAAACGGGTTTAATTTCTAATGAACTACTATTGGCAATTAAATTTTCATCTGCTATATCCCTATCAAATTTAGGGCCCAGATAAACCAGAACAAATGAGATACAGACAATCATGGAAGAGGGCATATTATTGATAACCTCATTTCCATAACTACAGAAAAATATACCGGCACTGGCCGATAAAATAGCGATGAGTTTTACTTTAAGTTTTTTATCCTGTATTTTCCAGATGATTCCGCAGCATTTACCCAGCACATACATCAGTATACTAAACCACAGGGTCAGCCCGACAATACCATACATAGCCCAGATCTTAACCCAGTAACTATCCGGCTGGATAGTCGACAGAAATTTATCCTGGTTATACGTGGAAAAGGCTCCCAGCACACCCAATCCGCCTCCAAAAGGCCGGGTACTGAGATATTCCCTTAAAACCCGTTGTGTATTAAAACGTACATTCAAAGACGGATCTTCCGGATCCAGTGAACTTCTGAAGCGGTTAATTTCATAGTAATTGCTCCCTATGGTAGTAAATTTAAGTACCCCTAAAAACATGACCATAAAAAACCCACCCAGAAATAACACCTTGAAATTTTTAGTAAGAAATATAGCAAATATAGCGGCGACGACCAGGGCGAAAAAAGCGCCCCTTGTGCCCGAAAGTAACATCGCATAACCATAGATAGCTGCAAAAGAAAACAAGGTAACCTTTTTCCATAGTTTGGACGAGCCCAGAGCCAACACCACAGCCATCACCACAAAAACAGCTTCAAAAGCACCGAACTGTCCGGCATCGTAAAACGAAAAGGCTCTTAGTTTCCCAAAAATCAAATGTGTTGCCCCACCAGGACCTAAAATAAAGGCCTGTTCTCCGGGAAATAAACCAATATGAATCTGTTTAATTCCGTTCAATGCAGCTACAAGTGCCAAACCCAGAATCAGTTTAATAAAGAGATCCAGATCACTCTTTTTGTTAAAAACGACAAAACTCAAAGGAATAAGCAGCACAGGATATAAGGCAACTGACCTGATTTCCATCAGCCAGCCCATTACACTTGCCCCGGCCGGATTAATAACCTCAATTACACTAACGATAAACCAGATCAGGAACAATAAGCTCAGATCATTCCGTATCACCGGCCAGTCTTCTTTTTTATAATAAATCAGCGAGGATAACCAGGTGAGCACCAGCAAGATTTCAATCCCGATACCATAAGGTACCCCACCTATTTCTCTTCCTAAAAAGCCCAGCGTAAAACAGTAAATAACCAGAGTTACCAGTCCGACCTTAGGATTTCTGAATAAAAAAATCAGGTAGACAGTAAATACCGCCAGCAGTGCTAATACTACCGGAACTAAAAATTCCAGTTTCGCAGTTGCAAAACTGGATATTCCCGCTATCAGAAGACCAAAAATTAAAAATTTTATTCTCGATTTCTTTAAGAACAGGTGATTAGAATCTCGCTGCATAATTAAATATCTACCAAAAAATTAACCTTCAATACCGGTCAATTTTATTTTATTGATCACCCAGCCCATAAACCCAGGCTGTTTCTTAAGAAAAGTTACTAAATCTTTATCAGAATCAGTTAATGTTTTACCAGCTTCAAAAACAGCAAGGTTCTTTTCAGTAAAAGAAAGCCATTCTTTAGCCAGGTTAATATTTAATAAGCTGTTCACATCGATAATGATGATATCAAACTGTTTTTTAAGCACATCAAATCCCGCTCTCAGGTTCCTCTCACTCTGAATTTCAAGCAAAGATCTGGTTTCATCAATCTTATTCAAACGGGTGATCATATCATCGATCTGTATTTCTCTTTTAACCAGGAACGTTTCAAAGTTCTGACTGATCTGCAGTTGTTTGGAATCTGATAATACAGGAGCAACCTGATCACCTCCAATCAACAGCACTTTTTTACCGGTCATGGCATAGGCATAAGCCAGGTTAGAGGCCAGGAATGTTTTTCCCTCACCTGCGCCCAGACTGGTAATTCCCAGTACACGGCTGTCATCAGCCGCCAGCAGATCACCGATTTCAAATCGCAGCGACCGCAGTAAATCCTTATGAATTGTATAGTTATTGTTTTTAGTATCGTTCCAGATAGATTTTATATCTATGTTTTTTTCAGGAACATAGTTCAGACTACCCAGTACACGCATTTTTGTTGCTGCTTCCAGCTGATGTATCGTATTGATAGAATGATCTGTCAGAAATAACAGTACCAAACCGGAAAAACATACAGCAAAAGTCGCAATACCAGATAAAGCAACGTAAACCAGTGTTTTAGAAGCCTCGGCAGAACCTGGTAAGCCAATCTGGGCAACCTGCAGTTTTAAACCTGTATTTTGCTCCGTACGACTCTGATTAGTACGCTCCAGCGCTGCCATATAGTCTTTTGTTGCGATATCAGCATCCCTTTCATAGTTTTGAATGCCGGCATCAAAAGGAACCATTGTATTATACTGTCCTTTAAGTTTGGCCAGCTGCTTATCAATCGAATTGATGGTATTCTTGATCTGTCCGGTTGAAATATCCAGATTAATTCTCTGCTGTACCAATCCCTGTTTTGCTACCTGCGGGTCAACTACGTTTTTATCAGAATTTCTGGCAGACTGTCTGGATAATAAGTTCTGCAGGGAATCTACTTTACGTTTATCCGACTGTTTGAAACTTCCATCTATATAACGGTCATTGGCTATTTTCAGTTCACTTTTCAAATTGAGAATAGCATTATTATCTTCTATAACCGTACCACCCATATAAGGATCTCCAACCCCTTTAAGTTTACTGTTTATAGCTGCCAGGGCACCCTGATTAGCCTGGATATCACGAATAGCCTGAGCCTTTCTCTCTTCGTACTGAGAGATCTGCGAATAGACAGTAGCTGCCTGCTCATTCAGATTTAAGACTCCGTTTTTCATTTTGAAGCTTTTCAGTGCACCATTCTTGGCATTCATGTCTTTTTCCTTCTTTTTAAGCAGGGAATCAAGCACGGCTATAGAATTGTTCTGGTTATTGTAAACATCTATACTGTAGTTACTGATAAACTCAGTAGCCAGTGTATTCACCAGATAGGCAGACAACTGCGGATTTTCTGATGTAAAATCTATATTCACAAAATCACTGTTATCAGGTCTGTAGATCATCAGTTTTTTGTTCAGGGCAGCCTCACCATAACCCATCCCCTGAAGGATGTCATATAGTTTATACTTTCCTTTATTATCATAAACCGTAATCGGAACTTTCTGCGCAAGTTTCTGCTGATAGATTCCTAAAACTTCAGCTTTTTGCGGAGCAGAAAGAGAATCCAGTTTTTTACTGTATTTTCTGAAAGTGGCCTTAGGGTTTTCCAGATCATGAATAATCAGATTATAAGAAAGAATACTCATAATCTTTCTCATCTTCATTTTTTCAATGATATTGCTAAACTGCTGACTTGTTTTAAAGTAATCATTCTGAGTCTGAGAGGACAATTGTTTCGACTGATCAACCAGGCCAGTAGAAATCTGAACTTGAGATTTATACTCTTTAGGAATATTTTTAGATAAAAAATAAGTGATAACAGCTGCTACTACAGGTACCAATACCAGTATCCATATATATTTTTTGAGAAGCTTTAAAAATCTTTGAATGTCCATTTCGTAATAAACTTGAATTGTATTACTTTATATCAGTAAGTTTCCTGCCAATTATTTCTTCCAATGCATCTTTTGCATTCAGATAATTCACCTCAGTCTGTATTTTAGCAGAATTAGAATCCGATAACTGAACTCTGCTGCCGTTATAGGTATCCAAAGGAATCTCCCCTTTTTCAAATCTGCGGCGGGCATTTTCAGCTACACCATTATTGTCCTGTGCAGTCTGGGTTTTAATTTTCAGTTCGCTTAAAGTCTGAATATAGGTATAGTATCTTTTTTTAACCTCATTGACCAAAGCATAATCATAATCTTCAGTCTGTAACTTAGCTACCTTATAATCCGCTTTTGCACGTTTAACCAAAAATGGTTTCTGTAAAAAGGCACCCAGGTTAAAGCTGATTCCGTATTGAATACCATTTACAATATAAGGATTATTTGTCTGTCCCGGACCACTGATAGCCTGTTTATCACCAGGGCGATAAAAGTAAGATGCACTGAACATATCAAGATAAGAAATCTGTGCAATGGGTATACCAGTTTTAATGGCTTCCTCCTGTGCTTTAAGGATCTTACGTTTAGGGTAATTTTCTTTTGCAGCCTGGATATATTTTTCCAGCTGACCATAATTGATGTCTCCGATAATCGACTCCTGTGCAGATACCTGCAGGCAAAGAAACGAAAGTAAAAAAACTGTGAGAGCAGATATTCTTTTCATTTGATTGTAAATTTAGGTTATTATTTATAAATTGATTTTATCTGTTTATTGTTCTTTCCGGCCAGCCCCTCTGTTGGGGAGCACAAGCTGCCGGGTTTAAACTTTTTCTTTTTGGAACAAGGCAGGGAAGGTTCTTAACATGATGCTCATATCAAACCAGACCGAGTAATTTCTTGCATAAAAATTATCCAGTTTTTTTCTTTCAGTATCAGACATATCAGCTTTTCCTCTTTTACTGATCTGCCATAAACCAGTTAGACCTGAAGGGCCTAAGAAACGCATTGACCATTCATTGGAGGTTAACATCTCAGCTTCATATAAGGGCAGCGGTCTGTTTCCTACCAGAGACATATCTCCTTTCAGCACATTCAGCAACTGCGGAATTTCATCAATACTGGAACTCCTTAAAAAATTCCCCAGTTTAGTAACACGCGGATCATTCTTAATTTTCACAAAAGCATTGGTACCACTTCCATCATCAGCGTACTGATTCAGTGCCGATAAATTTTTCAGTTCAAGATCTGCCCCTGCTTTCATCGATCTGAATTTATAGAAGTCAAATATTTTATAACCGGTACCAACCCTTTTACTTTTATAGATAACCGGTCCTTTAGAATCCAGCTTAATCAGCAGAGCTACGATCAAAAGAAAAGGTGATAATACCAGTAATACTCCACCTGCAGCCACGATATCAAAAATCCGCTTGGTTGCCGGAATATCATATTCCTTATGTTTTTTAATCACTGATAACTGCTCAATGTTTGGTTTGATCAGTTTGAATTTGATTAGAAAATTCAGTCTGTCTCTCAGATCTTCCATCTGAAAAGGAAGAAAATACAAATCATGTATCTTGGCTTTTATAGCCCTTGCTCTTAATTTAGCGTCAGGTTTCTTTGCCATTAAAACAATGATCAGCCCGCTTGTCAGCGGATTATTTTTAATTTTGGCAATAATAGAAAAGACTACCTCCTCATCAACTACCTCGATCATAATCACATCAGGAGTAGAGAACAAGGATAAAGAGCTTAAATATGCTTCCAGTTTAGATGGATCATCCAGCCGAAAAATATTATACTCCTGGCCCAGAATCTCCCCTGATTCAGGAGAAAGTTCAGTGCCACAGTAAACCAATCTGATTCCTTTATAATTATAGTCCATTATCTGTTTAAAATGATGTTGTTATTGAGGTCAGTACTTTAGCAATCTCCGTTTTCAGGCTTTCCGGATTAAATGGTTTTGGGAAATAAGCCTCTACTTCAAATGGTAAATTCGCTACGATCTGATCAAGATCTTCAGCAGCTGATAAGATGATAACAGGAATTTCTCTGTAATATCCGCTTATCTTGATACTTTTAAGGAAAGAGGTGCCATCAAAATGTGGCATATGCAGATCCAGAATAATAATATCAGGGAAATTTCCTTCCTCAAGCCACAAATGAGCTTTATAACCACTTTCCATTGCATGAACAGTGTATTGCTTTGATAAAATGAAGTTTAATAACTTTAAAATACTTGGCTCATCGTCAACTATTAAGATTTGTTTTTTTTCAAATGAGACATTTTCCATTTTTAGCCAGCTATTATTTGTAGATTAAAATATTTTGAGATTTTTTGATTTGAATTGTAGTCATGGTTCCGATCCTGTCAAAAGCATTACAATTACCATGCAAGTTATATAACCTTTCAACAATTACGAATTAAAATAAACACCAGTTTTATAACTAATAATTCTGATAAAATATTTTACCGTTAGTTCATATCTTTTGAATCTGCATGCTATATTCCCAATATCCTGCCAAGATCTCAAACTGCTCATAATTCCTGAGGGATTAGCTGACAAAAAATATATCCCGGGTTATTAATCCCCGTAATTATTTTGCCTGAACCCCGGATTTATAAGCAAACATTTCATTCAGGAGCTTTAGAATTGCAAGATGAGACTGATTTTACCCGATCCGGACATCCAATGTTATCATTGTATTAAACTGGAACAAACCCGGGTCTAAATTCCCGCAATCACAAAGAATCAGGGGAATTATCTCAACTAACTGTAAAATTTATACCCCCGATAGCAAAAAACGCAAAATCAGCCTGCAGGCCAAAGCCTCCTGAACATCAAAACAATATGTCCTGATTACAATTACAGCACATAATTTGCAGATAGTAAATAGATTACAAATAATTAATTGAATTATTACCCCATAATTATGAAACATTTTCTATTCAGCTTACTGCTGTTAAGCACCCTATCTTTAGCGGTTTCTGCCCAGGATACTTTAGCAGTTAACAGCAATAATACTGAGGCAGCAAAGCCCCGTACTGTGGTTAAATTAATTAAAACTCCGGCCGCACTGGGGATTTCCCCAAAAACTCAGAAAAGAATTTCTGCTATTGCCAGTCCGCCAATAAATATTGCTCTTTTTGCAGTAGACAGAAGAAATAAAGAGGACGAAGGAAATTCTGATGTGATTATGATTATCACTATAGACCAGGTCACTAAAAAAATCAAAATGTCTTCTATTTTGAGAGATACCTATGTTAACATTGAAGGCAAAGGGATGGACAAGATCAATGCAGCATTTGCTTTAGGAGGCCCTCAGCTGGCTATTAAGACCATCAATCAGAATTTCGATATGGATATTCAGGATTATATCAATGTTGATTTTTTTGGTACAGCCAAAATGATTGACGCTCTTGGCGGAGTAGAAATCAATGTTAAACCTGAAGAGATTCCCTTCCTGAATAATTATCTGAAAGAGGTCTCTATTATTGAGAATATCCCACCGGTTGATGTCACCAGTCCTGGTCTTCAGAAATTAACCGGCAGACAAACCGTAGCCTATACCAGAATCAGGGCTGTTGGTCGTGGTGATTATGAAAGAACTGAAAGACAAAGAACCGTATTAGTTGCCCTATTCAATAAAATGAAGGGTTCGGGTCCGGAGTTATACCCGGTTTTCATGAATCAGATTTTACCAAATATGGAAACCAGTTTATCCGGAATGAACTTATTTAAAATAGGCGGAGATATCCTAAATTCAAAAAGCAAAGGTATTGAGCAAGCCAGGTTCCCACTGGATTCTTCCAGTAAAGGGATCAGGGTAAATAACATCTGGTATTTATCTGCAGATCTGAAAGCAACTACCGCATCGATTCATAATTTTATCTATAAAAACATTGCTCCTGCACGTTAAGACTATGATAACAGGCTAAAAAGTAATTCCGGTTCATTAGTCGTGATAAAGTCGATATCGTTAGCCATCAATGCTAACATATCGGCTTTTTCATTGACAGTCCATGCATTGACAGTCATTCCCGATTGATGCGCGCTGTTAAACCAGTCCCCCTCCTGATATATTTTGTAGTCATAATCAAGCTGCAGAATATGATCTCTTTTTAATGTTTCTACTGGCAGCTCATCATCAATTTCGGCCAGAAATGCTGTTTTGGCCGCCGGATCATGATGCAATATTCTTAAAAGCGCTTCATAACTAAAACTGATATATTCTATCCATGGGCCTGCACCTGATCGCTGTACCATTTCAAACACTGCATCAGTAAGCTGTAAAGTAGCCGGAAGGTTTGGTGCAACTTTGATTTCAAGAATCAGTTTGGTTTCATTCTGCTTCATCCCTTCTTTCAGATAGTCTTCGAGTGTTGGAAGGTGTTCCCCATTATGTAGCGTTTTTTGCCTCAATTCGGCATAGGTAGAAAGTGCAATCGGCATCCCCAGAAAATCATCATCATGATTAACTACAATTATATGATCTTTTGTAAGATGGACGTCAAACTCGGACCCGTAACATTTCAACCTGATCGCTTCTTTCAATGAAGCGATTGAATTCTCCGGGAAGTTATTTTTCTTAAATGCACCACGATGTGCAATAACTCTGGTTATTTTGTTCTTCATTTCCGATCAGGCCCTGGTACCCAGATAAAATTTATCCCGGTATTCACTGGGAGTCATTCCCACAGTCTTTCTGAAAACTTTCCGGAAAGCTTTAGGATCGTTATATCCTGATTTATAAATTACTTCCGTCATTTGTTCCACAGTTTGTTCCAGTAATTTTTTTGCAGCCTCAATACGGGTCTGCTGTAAGTACTCAATCAGCGTAATCCCGGTCACCTGTTTAAAACGACGCACAATATTTCTTCTGCTTGCCGGGATATCTTTGATCATTTCTTCAATGGTACCGGTATTATGATAAGCAGTTTCTATCTTTTGCTGTGCCATGGCTACCAGATCATCATTATGCTTTCTTGAAATCTGAAAAGTATTGAAATAAGACTGGGTATGTCTGTCCATATCGATAGCAAACAGTTTAGCAATCTTAATGGCAATTAAATTACCGCAATGTATCTGCAACAGATGCAGCATCAGGTGAAAACTTGAAGTTGCCCCACCGCTGGTGTATAACCTGCCGTCCTGGGTGACCGTTTTATCAGCCTGAAGACTGACTTCCGGAAATGCAATGGCAAATTCAGTGCAGGCGTCTACATGGGTAGTGGCAATTTTACCGTTCAGTAATCCTGTTGCGCCCAGTAAAAAAGCTCCGGTACAGAAACTGGCCAGCTCTGCCCCTTCCTGGTATTGCTGATTTAACCAGCCAACTGCAGCATAATTTTCAGCGATTGCATGTTTGATATCTTCATTGATAAAAGAAGGAATCAAAATCAGATCCTGTTTTGAAGGGCTCTGTATAGACAGCGGCTGATACCCATAAAAATAAGTTCCGGGCTTGCTGAGCAGATGATTATCACTGCAAAACAAATCAATCTGAAAAGCTGCAGGGTGGCCGTCCTGGAGATAAAGTTTATTTACAGTTTCAAAAACGTCTAGTATAGCGGCTACACTCAATAATCTATACTGATTGGTTAGAAGAAGACCAAGTTTTATCATTTGATTCTTTTTTTAATACATAAATATAAGATTTAAAAAACAATGTTAACTATTCCCTGATAAGCTCATGGAGGTTATTACATTTGCATAAAAAAATTAAAAATAGATACTATGATAGCACATCACGTTTTATTCTGGTTAAAAGCTGATACCACTGAAGATCAAAAAAAAGCATTCAGAAACGGACTACAATCTTTAGAGAGCATTGAAGTTATAAAATCTCTTCATGCTGGAGTTCCCGCACCTATTGAGCGTGCTGTAGTTGATACAACCTACACTTTTTCTTTAGTGTTATTCTTTGAAGATCTTGCTGCGCATGATGTATATCAGGTGCACCCTGTACATAAAGCCTTTCTGGATGAATTCAGAGTATTATTTGAAAAAGTAGTAATCTACGACGCTATTTAGCAAATCATCAGCATCAGCTGATCAACAGCTGATGCTGATACAAGCTTTCTGCGCCAGATCATTTCTGCTGCAGACCTAAACACTACTGTTTTTCAAGAACAGATAAAATATTACCGGAGGGATCTTTAAACCAGGCTATTTTCGGGCCACCCCCATGAAAAACGCCATACTCATCAGTTTTAAAATCTTCTTCATCATAAATGATAAATTCTATACCCCTTTTGCTTAATTCATCCATAGCATTTTTCAAATCATCAACCGGAAAATTAAGTACAGTGTAAGTTGCGGGTACATGGTTGGGTTTAGCATAAACAAATATAGTTCCTCCACCTCCGGGATGAAGCACCAGCTGCTCCATAGTCCGGGAAGTTTTCAGCCCCAGCTTATGTTCATAAAAATCTATTGCAGTGGGTATATCGAATACAGAGAAGCCACTAAAGGCATTTACATCTTTGAACATTGCCATAATCCTGCGTTTTTAAATTCGTTAAATTCATTCCCAGCCATCTTTCACCAATGCGGCAAAAATATCTCTGGTTTTTCCTCTTACCGCTTTTGAAGAGGATTGCCCTGCCCACATGGAGATAAAATCTTTCAGATTGTTTTGCTGTGCATAACTACGCAAGGCCGATGTCAGGCTATTCTGTACTACATATTCCGGAATTTTAAGCCCTGATTTTTCTACAGCTTTCATGAAAGCATTGCTGAGTCCTCTCGCCCATCTTCCCGAAAAGGCGCGGGTCAGTTGAGTATCTTCATCAGCAGCGTTTAAAACAGCATTTTTATAACATTCTGCTGCCATGCTTTCATCAGCAGGTATAAATAAACTCCCTACCTGCACCCCGGCAGCACCAAGTAATATGGCAGCCTTCAATGCTTTATTGCTGGAAATCCCGCCTGCTGCAAGTACAGGAATCTTAACAGCATCTGTAATCAACGGAGTCAGGGACATTGCACCAATCTGCGGTAACTGATCCGGATTTAAAAAAGACCCTCTGTGTCCTCCGGCTTCCACCCCCTGTGCAGTGATCATATCTACTCCACTTTGTTCCAGCGCTATAGCTTCCTGTACAGCGGTTGCCGTACCAATCAACTGGCTGTTGTTTTTCTTTAAAGCAGCAATAGCTGCCGGGTTAAGCATGCCAAATGTAAAACTGACCACAGGAATTTTTTCATCAATCAGTATATCAATCTGATCCTGATAACTATAGAAATGCAGATCTTCTGGTTTTTTAAGTTCAAAAGGAAGCTGATTGGTTTTACAGTAGGCCTGTAAGAAATCCTGCATATGATTAAAGTCCTGAATATCTATCTCCCGGGGTACATCATGAGCAAAAAGATTGACCGCAAATTTTTTAGCCGTATACTGTTTGGTTTCCCTGATCAGCTGTATCGTTTTTTCAGGCGATAAACCGCCAGCAGCCAAAGTACCCAAACCACCTGCCTGCGATACTTCGGCAGCCATTTTCGGCGTGGAAACGCCTAACATAGCTCCCTGGATTACGGGATAATCAATGTTCAATTGCTTTAACAATTGTGTTGTATTTTTCATTGACCAGAAGTTTAAATACAAATTAAAGGTAAAAGAAAAAAGCCCTCAGACAAAAAAAATCCTGCATGATCTGAGCATAAATGACACTGTAATTAGTTTCCCGGAAGCAGGATTATCCTTGTAGCTGTTCCTGGTTAAAGACCGGGTTATGGCTGGAAAGCCAGAAGCAGGTTTAAGGTAAGTAAGTGATCGGAGTTGAGAAGGGGTTGATAAGGCCCGGGGCCTTATCAACCCCTTCTCAACTCCGATCACTTACACTTGTTAAACATCTGTTCAACTTAACTTCTGTTTTATAAAAAGATCACGAAATCAGAGCCTGCCGGATAGCTCAGCTTGCTGACCTCAGCAAGTGCTGATAGATATTTTCCAATTGATTGTTATGCCGCTGTGTATGATAATTCACAAAATAAACAGCTTCCATTCTTGTTAAAAACCCATAAACAGGCAGTTCAAATGTCAGACACGTCTTATCCAGTTCGGTAGTCTCTATCAGATGCAGTAGTCCACTTTTTATATTTTCAAGTGTTCCCAGCTGTCTGGTTTTACTATAATCGATAGGCAGCGGCAAAATAAACTCAGGAGCCTGCAGTTTAGTAGCAAAGTTTAAGAAGTCTTCCCTGATTCTCGTTACAAGCTGATCAGGTTCTCTTTCGGTTTCCTTAACCGGCCCCTGCATCACTTCTATAAATCCGGAATTCGCCAGAATCAGATGCTGCACTACCTGTCCGGCAGTCCAGCTTCCTTCAAAAGGGATTTCATTTAATTGTCCTTCATCAAAAGATGAAACAGTTTTTACAAGATTATTGAAAGTCTGGTCTGTGTCTGTCAGAATTGTTCCCATGATTATAATTTTTTGTTCAGATCTAAATTAAATGATAAGTCTGATAGTCCTGCTTGCTTAAAAAGTCATTTTCAGGGGGCATTCCGGACATGTTTAATTACCTTATGGAAGATCAAAAACCGGAGTTCCGCCAACCACTTTATAATTATAAGACTTGGTTTGAAAACTTCCGTTGACCTGCTGCAGGCGAATGCGCAACTGATATGGGCCATCATGATTTGCCCGGAATTCACTAAAAGGCATCGCTACGTAAAAACTGTCTACACTAACCGGAGGTTTAGTCCATACCGAAGTATCATAATCCAGATTGACTCCAATATTCTGAATATTCCCGTTGGCATCATAAGTACCGGGATCATTATAAAAATTAAGCGAATTGACCGTTGCGTTGGAAGTGTATTTTCCGGAGACTATAATGGTATTGTTCTCTACTTTTGCATGTATTCTGCTGATAGCAGTCGATGGCGTTACATACCAGCCCGTTTTAACCGTCGTGCTGAAACATTGATTATTATACAGAGTAGCACAATCTGCAAGGGTCAGAAAAGTTGGCGACTTTAAATAACTCGTATTTCCAGACCCCATCAGAGAAGTTCCGTTAACTGCGCAATCAGTCTTTAAACCTCCATTGTGTGCTAAACCCAAACCATGTCCCAATTCATGAAAAAGACCACCGACATAAGCAGTTTTGCCAGCTTTTGCATCTTCAAACATCGTTGGATAATCAACTGCATAACAGTAATTGCCACCTACACTGCCAAAAAAAGCTCTTCCATTCGCATCATCATGATCTTTACAGCCCATGATCATTAATAATGTCTGGCTGGTTTTCTCCAGTGGATGAGCGGCAAAATAAGCATCAACTTCTGATCTGATCACTCCGCTTTTGGCAGAAACATAGTAAGCCTGGTCATTCACTCCGGTAATCGTAGTAATCTTGATTAAATCAGCACTGTTCTTCAGCAAACCAAAGGTAATTTTACCATATCCGTTTTTATCCATCCAGGTACGGTAGAAATCCTGACACTGCAGCATATATGAACTGATACGCTGCTGATAAGCACTATCCGGTGTCCGGTCTTTCCCGATAAAATAAATAACATTCAGATTGTAAGGAGAATCAGAAGTATAATCTGATAAGGTATCAGTCTGCAGATTCTTTTTTAAACTGCCGGCATCAGGAGTATGATCCGGTTCGCTTTTTTTACAGGAAATACAGCATAGCAAAAGCGCGATCATTAAGGGGGCTACGCCCATTTTCAGGTTCTTCAATAGTCTCATAGTTAATGTTTTAGATTTACAACCTAAGATAACCTGATCAGTTATGCTGCCCTACCGGTATTTTAAAATAGGAGAAACACAATCGTTTGATATTTCATTTCAAACGATTGAAATGCCAGAGGTTTCTCATTATGCTTTATGGTAAGCATTTTACAGGAGCGCTTTTATATATCATAATTATGATACATAACTATGATTCATGCTATTTTAATGAGACACCTGGAACCATTAATTTTGTATCAGCAATTAAAAGATCTGCAATATGGAAACTAAAAAAATATTTGTGATTAACGGAGGCCAGATCTTTGGACACTCTGGAGGTCGTTTTAACAATACAATTTTCAATGCTACAATAAACTTCTTTAAAAATCAACCCGGATTTGAGATCAGATCTACTGATATCAATGACGTTTATGATCCTGCAACAGAAGTAGAAAACTATGTATGGGCCGATGTCATTATTTATCATACACCAATCTGGTGGTTTCAGGTACCAAACGGGCTGAAAAAATATATTGACGAGGTATTTACTGAAGGTCATCAGAAAGGGATATACAGAAGTGATGGTCGTTCTTCAGCTAATCCGAATATTAATTATGGTACAGGCGGCTCCTTACACGGAAAAAAATATATGGTTACTTCTTCATGGAATGCACCGGCCACAGCCTTCACTTTACCAGGCGAATTTTTTAATGAGCGCAGTGCAGACGATGGTGTATTATTCGGATTCCACCGGATGAATGCTTTTACCGGCATGACACCACTGGAAGGTATACATTTTCATGATGTAGAAAAGAATGCTGACATTGTCAATGATATGAATTCATATCAGGAACATTTAACCAAAACTTTTATTAATCAAAAACAAGAAAATGAGTCTTTATCTAACAGCTATAATTAAAAGTACACCAGGAAACGCTGAACAATTAAAAGCGCTTTTAAAAACGCTGGTAATCGGTTCAAAAAGTGAAGCAGCATGTATACAATACGATCTGCATCAGGCTCAGGAAGATCCGAACGTGCTTATTTTCCATGAAGAATGGGCAAGTCGGCAAGAATGGGATTTACATAACGCAACACCTCATATTAAAAAATTTGCCGCAGATGCTGCAATAATACTGGATGGCAAACCCATCATCTATATCACTGAGAGAGTAGATTAATCCCTCTCTCCTGCAGAGATTACAATAATCATTATTATGGAATACAGAAAATTAGGAAATACAGATTTAAACTTATCAGTAATTACTCATGGTGCTTTCGCTATCGGCGGAAATATGTGGGGAGGAAATGAAAAACAAGACTCTATTGATGCGATACATGCTTCACTGGATCATGGAGTGACCAGTATCGATACAGCACCGTTTTATGGTTTTGGATTAAGCGAAGAATTAATCGGTGAAGCTATTAAAGGAAGAGACCGTTCAAAAATTCAGTTACTGAATAAATTCGGCCTGGTATGGGATGGCAGCAACAATGGAAAAGGAGAATTCTTTTTTGATGCAGGTGCAGATGGTAAAAGCATACCTGTTTATAAATATGCTTCTAAAGCTAATGTCATTAAAGAGGTAGAAGAAAGTTTGAAACGTCTGCGGACAGATTATATTGACCTTTTACAATTACACTGGCCAGATGCGACAACACCGGTAGATGAAACTATGGAGGCGCTTAATTTATTGATAGAACAAGGAAAAATCAGAGCGGCAGGTGTCAGTAACTATAGTCTTGATCAGCTGAAAGAAGCACAAAAAACTATCAGCCTTGCATCAAACCAGGTTTCTTACAGTATGCTGAACAGAGAGATCGAAAAAGAAATCGTTCCTTATACGCTGGCAAACAATATTGGTATTATTGTTTACAGCCCGCTGGAAAGAGGCTTACTTACCGGTAAATATTTTAAAGATGCCAAACTTAAATCCAATGATCACCGTAACGGTTATTTTGGCCAGTTTGATCCTGAAAAAGTAAAAGCTTTACTGCAAACTATTGAACCTATCGCAACCAGTAAAAATGCTACAGTCGCACAGCTGGTGTTAAGATGGACTACCCTGCAGCCAGGAATAAGTATCGTACTTGCAGGCTCAAGAAATGCAGCCCAGGCAATTGATAATGCAAAAACTATGGACATCACGCTGCATACAGATGAATTAACTATCATTCAGCAGGCGATTGATCAGGCCAGATAAGCTTAAGCTAAAATACTTAAAAACAGCCGGTATTATGTTGACAAAACAGGGATACCGGCTGTTTCCGTTTAGCAGATTATTAATTATATTTACGTATAAACAAACATATAATCAGAACATTATGAAACAGGCAGGCTTTATTTTTTCATTCGTACTATTGTTATTATTTACGCATACTGCACATGCTCAAAAAAATGATGCCTATTTTGTTGGCAAATGGAATATCGTCATTAAAGGCTTGCCTAAAGGTGATACAGAAGCGCTGGTAAAATTTGAACTGAAAGATGGCAAGCTAGCCGGAAGCATTACAGATAAAGAAGAAAAAAAAGACATGCCTTTCACTGCTATTACCCTCAACGATTCTACAGTGGTGGTTAAATTTGATCATAGCAGTGGTGAAGTGGAAATGAACCTGCTGAAAAAGGATAGTGATAACTTAACAGGTCAGATCAACAGTCAGTTTGACCTTACTGGTATTAGACAAAAAGAGGATTAACGGCGCTTAATTTATTCCGTTTGAATGACATTTCTAAAAGGGAAAGGCACTATATTTATCCAGCATCAGGCGATAAAATCTGGTGCCTTTCGTATTAAATGAGTTTATTAAAAGATATATATTCAGCCTCCTTTTATCACAAACTGGCAGACAGCCTGATAAAGTTAAATCCTGAATTTGACAGGAAGAAATTTATCAGCCTGATCAATACAGAAAATTTTGCACTGATGGAACTGAAACAGCGGATGCATCATACGACTCTGGTTATCCATCAGTTCCTGCCAGCCGGTTACTCACAGGCCGTCTCACATTTGTGTTCTTTAATTGATCAGCTGAGAACTGAAGACACCGGAGAAGATAAATTAGCCTACATATTTCTACCTGATTATATTGAAACCTTCGGACTGGAAGATTATGAAACTTCAGTTGGCGCAATAGAATTTATTACACAGTTTATCTCCTGCGAATTTTCTGTCAGACCATTTCTGGTTAAGTATCGTCAGCAAATGATGAAACAGATGGAACAATGGTCTTTGCATGAAAACTACAAAGTAAGAAGGCTTGCCAGCGAAGGCAGCAGGTCAAGATTACCCTGGGCAATGGCAGTACCCGGATTAAAAAAAGATCCTTCGCCAATACTTCCAATTCTGGAAAATTTAAAAAACGATCCTTCAGAATGGGTGCGAAAAAGTGTAGCCAACAGCTTAAATGATATCTCCAAAGATCATCCTGAAATTGTAATTGCCATAGCTGGCAGATGGAAGGGGCTCAGTAAAGAAACCGATGCGATTATTAAACATGGCTGCCGCAGCCTGCTTAAGCAGGGGCATCATCAGATATTAGCTCATTATGGCCTGGAAAGCACACAAATCGAACTCAACCAATTTGAAATATTAACTCCTGAAGTTGCTGTTGGTGATAGTCTTGAATTTACCATAACCCTAAAAAATACGGCTCAGCATACCCAGAAAATTCGTTTGGAATATGCCATTTACTACAAAAGATTAAATGGCTCAATGGCTAAAAAAGTATTTAAAATCAGTGAGCGTGATTTCCTGCCGGATGAGAATACCATCATCAGCAGAAAACAAAGTTTCAAAATTATTACGACCAGAAAATTTTATCCGGGCCGGCATCAGTTATCCATTATCCTCAATGGTCTGGAAAAAGAACCCAAAAACTTTGAATTGAAATAGATTATGAACCAGACGCATCAGGAAAAACATCTTAAAAGTTCTGCATTTATCTCTGATATTGTCATTGGAATGAGTGATGGACTGACTGTCCCTTTTGCACTCGCAGCCGGGCTAAGCGGAGCTGTACAGCACAATACTATTATTATTACTGCTGGTCTGGCTGAGATCGTTGCCGGTTGTATTGCCATGGGGCTGGGCGGATACTTAGCCGGCAAAACAGAACAGGAACATTATCAGAGTGAAAAACTCAGAGAATACAACGAAGTGGAGCATTTCAGGGCAGAAGAGCTACAGGAAGTTAAAGATATTTTTGCCGGATATGGTATTGATGAACAGGGACAAACTATTTTAGCCAATCAATTAGCTAAAGACAAAACCAAATGGGTAGACTTTATGATGAAGTTTGAACTGGGACTGGAAGAACCTGATATCAACAGAGCCAGAAATAGTGCCCTGACTATAGGTATTGCTTATTGTGTCGGCGGACTATTACCCCTGTCAGCCTATTTCCTGACTTCAGATCCGCATAGCGGTTTACTGCTTTCTGCAATTATTACGACTTGCTGTCTGTTTATTTTCGGTTATTTCAAAAGCCAGGTGACCGGACAGCCTGCCCTGAAAGGTGCAATCAAGGTCACTGCAATAGGTCTTATTGCCGCTGCTGCTGCTTTTGGCATCGCCAGACTGATTTCTTAGATCCGCCCTGTCTTTTTATAACTCCGGAGTCAACCCTTCAACACAAAACACTAAAAATCAGTTGTATAGTAAAACAATAAATAAACTAAATTGTTTTAGCATTTAGGTCGCCGACTCAAAACAACCAATGTAAACCAATATCAACTATGAGAACAAAACCTTTCATCCAACTCTACAAGGGAATTTTTGTCCTTGTCATTTCAGTTATCGCCTTTAGCTCCTGCAAAAAAATCACTGATGCAGGCGGCACTACAGGCGGTACTACTTCAGATCCGAATTATCTGAAAAATTTACTGGCTTATAAAAAAAGTGCACATCAGCTCTATCTGGGTTACCTGGTAGCAGATGGCAATGATCCTGCAGAAGCCTCTTCTATGCTCAATGTACCGGATAGCGTAGATATTGTAATCGCCTTTGCCGGATGGGACAAAGATCCTTCACACTGGGCAACCTTACAGGCAAAAGGAACAAAAATCCTGACCTGCACTTTTCCTGGAAATGATGCCTTTTATGACGGGTCAGCAAAAGATACCACAACAACTCAAAAAACCACCCTGTCTGCAAACAGTACTTATGACCACTGGGCTAAAGCTATGTATGATAAATTTATCACCCGCATGGGCTGGGATGGGATTGATGTGGATATTGAAACCGGTACTTTTGGTGGCGATGCACCAGCCAGCAATGCTAAAGCAGTTTTACAGTCTGTAGCTAAATATTTTGGTCCTAATGCACTTGCCGGAAACTTAACCAAAGCAGGTGTAAAACCTATATTTATTTATGATACGGATGTAGATGTGGCAAGCGGTAGCCTGGGTTACAATACTATTTATACTCCTTTCAAAAGCAATTATACCTACGTAAACTTCCAATCTTATGTTGGTGGAAGCCGCCGCTGGAGCGGCAGCAAAACTTCTGACCTTACCCCACTGCTGACTGCTTTTGATAAAACTAAATTAGTTGTGCTGACCAACGGCGATGAATTTAAATATCCTAATGGTTCTGAGGATACTCCTGGTGGAGATGCAAAAGCGACCAAATGGTTATGGGACATTGCTCAATGGGCCAAAACAAATGGAACAGCTGGTGTAGGAACTTACAGAATGAGCAGGGATTATAATCATACCCCTACATTTAACAGTACCCGTCAGGCAATTCAGATCATGAACCCACGTAAAAATTAAAAGAGTGTATTATTGAGGCGGAAAGATCATTAAAAGGCCGGTAAATCTATGCATTTACAACATAGATTTGCCGGCCTTTTAAATTCCCCGTATTTTATTTAAGTCTGCATATCGGATGATAATTGATAAACTCTGTTTCCGGAGTTAAATAGCCTTCTTTAACGGGTTCTGCTCTCATTAAATCGGTACTCAGATATTTCTTGTTACTATCCGAAAATATAGTAACCACACAACTGTCCAGACCTAATTCCTGCTGTAAGCTGATTGCGCCTATAACATTGGCTCCGGAAGAAATCCCAACAGCCAGTCCCAGCTGACCAGCCAGTTTCTGAGCCATCAATATTGCATCGCCATCATTAGCCTGAATTACCTGATTCATTTCATCCAGTTTTACTATTTCCGGAATAAACTCATCAGAAATCCCCTGTATTCTATGGCTGCCTACTTTATAACCTGTTGTCAGTGTCGGAGATTCTGCCGGCTCCAGAGGATGGACTCTTACAGCTGGGTTCATCGTCTTTAAATACCTGCCAACTCCCATAATCGTTCCTCCTGTTCCAACTCCTGCCACAAAAGCATCCGGCATTAAATTATTCAGTCTGAGCTGCTCCCAGATTTCAACTCCAGTGGTTTCCTGATGCGCTTTCGGATTATCATTATTTTCAAACTGGCGGGGCAGAAAAGTATTTTCATTCTTTAGGGCCATAGATTCGGCTAATTCAATACTACCTAAAAATCCGCCCTGTTCTTTACTCACCAGTACAACTTCAGCACCCAGGCTTTTGATAATATCTATACGCTCTTTACTTAACCAGTCCGGCATAATAATTTTAACCGGGTGTCCCATTGCCTTACCTATCGCAGAGAAAGCTATTCCTGTATTACCGCTGGTTGCTTCGATAATTTCATCACCGGGTTTAATCTGACCGTTTTTATAGGCATGATATAAGGTAAACAGGGCAATCCTGTCTTTGATGCTACCGGTCAGGTTATACTGTTCACATTTCACATATATTTTCCCTGCTTTTCCTTTGAATGTATAGTGTAATTCCAGCATTGGCGTATTCCCTACCAGATGCCATAAATGTTCAAATTTCTTCTCCAGATCAGCTGTTAAACCAGCTGTTTTTATTGTGCTTACAGACATTATTCTTTAGTTTTGTTTTCCCTGATATTTCGGTAAAACTCTACAATTCAAACTTTAGTAACAATCAATTGTTTTAAATCCGGAAATTTTATGGAAAAGAACAAATAAAATATAACTAATTACAGTTAATGTGTATTATATGGTAAATTACTGGTATTTTTCCATTCATAATTTGTAACAGCCAATGGACGCAGACTTAGACACGACAGATCTCGAAATTTTAAGAATTTTACAGATAGATGCGACTCTTACAAATAAGGAGATCGCCTTTAAATTGCGTAAATCTATCGCTACTATACATGACAGGATAAGAAAATTAAAAGAAAGAGGTTATATTAAAAAAGTCGTTGCTATTCTGGACCGGCAAAAAATCAATAAAAGTCTGATTGCCTTTTCTCAGGTCTTGTTAAAAGAACATACAGCAGATGCGCTAAATGAGTTCGAACGGGAAGTAGCTAAATTTAACGAAGTGATGGAATGTTTTCAAATGACCGGAGCTTTTGATTTTATTCTTCGCATTGCAACCAGTGATATGGAAAGCTATCATTTATTTCTGCGAAATAAACTGGCCATATTGCCGAATATCAGTACCGTTCAGAGTTTCTTTGTCTTATCTGAAACTAAAAGCGATACAGCATATCCGTTATAATGAAATCACTTCATTTGTATTCATAAACCTCATAAACACATACAATTATGCCCCTCTATTTTAGAGACTTAAAAATCGAAGATGCAGAAGCGGTTACCAGATTATCCGATCAGCTGGGATATCCGGCTACAAAAGCAGAAACAGAACTGAGGGTCAACAGCTTATTATTACATCCTGATCATTGTATCATTGTGGCTGTTATCGGGGAAACAATCACTGGCTGGATTCATGCTTTCTATACCATCAGGTTAGAGGCCGATCCATTTGTGGAGATCGGAGGACTGGTTGTAGATGAGAATTACCGTAACCAGCAAATAGGTGAAAAACTAGTGGAACAGGTAAAAGAATGGGCGCTCAATAAAGACGTAAAGAAATTACGGGTAAGATGCCAGACCAAAAGAACAGCAAGTCATCATTTTTATCAGAAGACGGGTTTTATCCAGACCAAAGAGCAGAAAGTGTTTGACCTGAACATAGCGGATTAAATTCATTCCTCAATCAGCTGAGGCTTATCAGCTGCTGCAGGAGCAACAGTTCTGAGATTCTGAGGTTGATCTTCCGGAGTATTCCCGGTATCAGGAAGATGGTATTTTTTTAATTTACGGATGGGCATATAGGTAAAAAGCACAGAGAATAATCCGGCAGTAAGTCCTAAAAGTACTGCCAGTACAGCACCGTTATAATTATAAAGTTCAGGCAGGCCAAAATGCAGGCCCAGCATCATAGCAAAAACAAATGATACTGTACAAAAACCATTGATACCCGCCATCTGCAAAATAAATTTGTTCTTCTTAAAACCTTCAGGCAATATAATTTCTGAATGACCTTTCTCTGAAAGTGTAATCGTTTTTTTCAGGATATCAAAGGTGATAATAAAAGGCAGAAAAAAAGCCATGGGCAGAATGAATCTCGCCAGATTCTGTTCTCCATCAAATAAATGAACTGCATGCAGATCTGTAAAACTGAAATACGGAATAATTGTATTAAAGACAACATTCGGGATAATATAGTACAGTAAATTCTTGCGTAAAAATCGCTTTAGCGTAATCTCCTTTTTTTTAGCAGCTGTGGTTAACATATCAGGCAACAGATAATTGTTTCAGGTTTTCAAATAATAAATTCATTGCTTCAGCTTTAATCTGCCCGGCTTCCTTTTCAGTCAGAAAAGTCTCATTAGACATAAAGGTAAAATCCATGCGGTTTTTGAAAGTACAGGCCACCATCGTATTGGGATTTCTCCACGGAAAAGCTACTGTCGGACTATGAATAGCCATCACTTCAAAATTGTGGTAATTTTCTTTGATCCTGAGTTTTCCCATATTGGAAAGTGTCACGTCATGGGTACCATCAGTGGCTTTCAAAAATTTAACCATCCTGGTCACTACTGAATGAAAGTATTCACTCATCCATAACATTTCTTCTACTTTCAGCTCCTGTACTTTTGCAGTCAGATCTGCTTTCAGATTTCTTGCCCTTGTCCAGAAATCCAGCTCCGTTTTTTTATCTGTCTCCAGTTCCACGATCGGAGCAAATGCAAACATAGTATCACTTTTGATTTCAGGGACAAACTGTCTGATATCTACCGGACAAATTACTTTTCCATGCGCCTTTACTCCTCTCACTTGCTGAAAGGCCTTCATCACCGCAATGCACAACATGGCGTGAACAGTAGTTCCTTCGGCTTTGCTCTGCTCAAGCAGTTCAATAGTCTGCTCTGGACTGAGTGTCCAGTGGAGGACATAATTATTCCCTGCTGCTACTTTACGGCTGGTGGGTTTAAATAAGAAAAATGCTTTCCCTAACAGCGAGAACATACGGGCTTTAAGAATCTTTGCCTGCGATATAGAAAAAGCTGGTGTCAGCAATTCTTTTACTGAACTGAAGGACTTGTATGGGGTAAGCTGCAGATCCGGCTGATCCAGCAGAAATAACAGCTCCTGCAACAGGGTTACCAAAGTAGATCCGTCACAGATACAATGTGGCAGAACCAGCAAAATATCTGATACTTCTGCATCCTTTAGCCAGACTACTCTGGCTAAAGGTTCATTTTCACCATCAAAAAGTTTGTTCCATTCTGCTTTAGATTCATTGAGCCAGTCATCCTCTCCTTTACGTTCAATGACCCGTACAGGAATCTCCCCGATATTTTCATTTAAAATGAAATAAGGGCCACCGGTTTGTTTATCATCAATCTGCATCTGTAACAACGGATGTTTTTGCTGTATTTTCCGTAGTGCAGCATGTAAAGTTTCCGGAGCTATAACTCCGCGGATATTTACTGTAAAAATGCAGTTAACAGGTGTCAAAGCATCTACATACATAATCCTTTCTCCAATGATCAACTTTCTTTTCATTTTTATGCTGGTTGTAGCTGTGTTTCTAATTGCTCTTTGAGTATTGACATAATCTTGCCTTGTATGGCCAGACCATCTGCATAGGGTATATATCCTTCACTTGCTACAAATGCAAAATCCATTTTTCCACGGTAGATAGTAGTCATGAATGAAGTTGTATTACCTAAAGGGCCGATCACAGTTGGTGTATATATTGTTTCTATTTCGAAAGTACTGTACTGATAAGGAATAGGCATTCTGCCTATATTGGAAAACATACAGTCATTACTTGATTTACCATGTTTTAAAAAACGACGGAACTTATTTAGTATAGGATGCGCTTTTTCAAGTACCATCAGCATCAGATATGGATCCAGCTTTTTAACTTTCTGTTTGATATCTTTCTGTATGGCCTTTGCATTACTCATAAAATCGAGCTCAGGATAAGCACTGACAACGAACATGGAACCGAATGCAAAGATGTTATCCTTTTTGATCTTCTTATTTATTGTACGCAGGTCAACAGGGCAGGAAACTTTATTGTGTGCATTTTCTTTTCTGATGTCTTTAAAGGCTTGTAATAACACTGCACATAACAACGTATTGACTGTTATCCCCGAACCTTTACAGAATTTAGAGATCTCTGCAGTCATCTCTTCATCCAGTTTCCAGTGAAGCATATAATCCTTCTGTCTCTCTATTGCTTTTTTTCTGGCAGGCATGAGCCATAGAGCCAAAACTGCTATGCTACCGATCAGACCAGCTTTAAACCTTTGCTTTTTATTCTCCAGGATTTCTGCAGGAACTATATCCTGTAACCCTTTAATCGGATCTTCCTGTCCAATTTCAGCATCACCGTTATCAATTAATTCGAACAGGGTAGCCAGAATAGTCAGCACAGATCCACCATCAATCAGACAGTGATGTACAATCATTAAAAGTTCTGAGACACCATCTCCTTTAATCCAGACCATTCGCATCATTGGGTCCTTAGCCGTGTCAAATGGGCTCAGCCACTGATTGATTGATTCTTTTTTCCAGTCATCATCGCTATTGCGGGGAATGATATGCACCGGGATTTTAGCAGGCCGGTCTTTATCAACGGTAAAATAAGGGCGGTTATGTTTATCATAAGTGATAACCGCATTAAGCAAGGGATGTTTTTGCTGTAATCTCAACAGTGCGTGCTGTAAACTCGCTGCAGAAAATTCTCCGCGGATTTTTACCGGCACTACCCCGTTAAACGGAGTATGTCCGTCTCCCAGCATCAGCCTCTCCCCAAATAGTAACCTTCTTTTCATAGGCTTTAAATTTTTGTTTTGTTTTGTGATGGAGCCTTTGAATGATCAAACTCCTAAGGGTTTATGAACACAAAAGCACCTGTAAAATCCATGAATAAATAAGTACAGCCCTGCGTGCCTGATAACTATTTCAATCCTCTGGGATTCTCATAGGTATTAGTTATTTTTTTCGAGTAATTGTTCTACCCCGGCAAAATCTTCAAGCAACTCTACTGCTTTATCATTTCCCCCGGCTGAGATAAATGTTTCTCTTATTCTTAATGCTGCATTTCTGTATTTCGGATTTCCCAGTAACTCAAAAACAGCATTTCTAAGTTCTGCTATCTTTAAGCGTTTATAACGGATACTGATTCCGCAACCTGCATTTTCAATCAGTTTAGCGGTGTGAAAATGATCATAGGCAATTGGTGTGATCAGCATAGGCAAGCCATTGGTAAAAGTATCATTCACAGTATTAAAACCTCCATGACAGATTACCGCATCCATATGCGGCATAAGTTCTGCCTGTGGCACAAAACTGTTTACAATAAAATTAGCCGGCCATTGCTCAAAAATATCCGGATTAGTTGCTGCTATAATTGTTACGGGTTCATTGGCAAAAGCATCAATCAGTTTCTGAAAAAAAGCAGCTCTGATATCAACCAGCAGAGTACCCAGGGAGACAAAAATCTTTGGTGTTGTGGCCTTTGCAAGTCTTTCCCAGTCAAAGGCTGCGTGATTTGGCCTGCCTTTCACCGGACCTACAAATCTCATATGTGATGGAACTTCTTCAAATCCGGCAAAAGCCTGGGAAGTAAAAACCAGATTAAGTTTATTGGAGTGGATAAAAATACCATCTTCGATTATACCTAATTCCTTTTGTAAGCCTTTAATCAACTGCTGCTGCCACTCAAATATTTTAGGTGCACTGGTAGCTGTATCTCCCATTACATCTGGCGGAACAGGTGTAGTGGTCACAGAAGGGATTCCTTTGACATGTGCACATAATGCCCCCGCAAAAGTAATACAGTCATTCACAATCACATCTGGTTTCCACTCATCAGCAAACTTGCCAAGTCCTTTCATCATCATCCGGGCAAAAGGAACATAAGTTTCTTCCAATGCCAGTTTCATGACTTCAGGTCCTGAACAGGAAGGGCCATCATCCTGACGTTTCAGGATGCGGGTAATCTCTTCCTGATATTCTTCCAGATCTGCTTCAGGGTAAATAAATTCCCCTCCTTCTGGTATATGTTTGTCTGCCAATGGTGTGATTCCTATCCATTTCACTTCATGCCCGCGGGCAATTAAACTGGATCCTATGCTAAGTGTTGGGCTGATATGACCAAAAAAAGGTGGTACGACGAATAAAAATCTTGACATAATTTCTTTTTAATTATTTAATAAGAACAAAGGTTCATTGACACTGAACTGCTCAAGTAAAGTCGCCGCAGCTTCCGTACCGCCAGCATCTATAAAAGATTGTTTGATTTCAACAGCTGAGGTTTTAAAAGACTGGTTCTGAAGAATTTCTGTGACAGCCTCCTGCAGATGTCTGGCTTTAAAACGATTGAAGTTTAAACGTAATCCTGCACCTACACGCACTACCCTGCCTGCCACATGTGACTGATCATAGGCAATGGGTATAACGACCATAGGTAAACCATTAATTAAGGTTTCACAGACAGTATTATGTCCGCCATGACAAACTACTGCATCTAAATGCGGTAATAATTCTAATTGCGGAACCATCCGCTGAACGATGAAATTATCTGGCCAGACTTCAAATAGTGAGGGTTCTGAAACAACCACTACAGTTATGTCTTCTTCTCCGAAGGCTTCTATCACTTTGGCAAAAAAGTTCTTTTTATGCTCGTGATCAAAAGTAGTTCCGATACTGACTAATATTTTTGGCCTGTTATTTTTTTGCAGTAACTCCCAGTCAAAAGATGATTTTACTGATTTGCGATTGATTACCGGTCCTACAAAATGATAATGTGCAGGCAATTCTAGTTCCCCAAAAAATGCTTTTGAAGTTAAAACCATAGTTAACAGACCCGAACATGCAATTGACACTGGTTTATCAATACCCAGTTCCTTTTGCAGATCAACAATCTGCTTAACCTCCCATTCGTGGACTTTGGGTAGCTCATCCATGATTTTTATAGCAGCGGGTGCCGTTACTGATGTAGCATAAGGTATTTTCTGATTGACCGCGGCGATAGCTCCGGCAAACATCTGGTGATCTGTAATGACCAGATCGGGCTTATACTTTTCCAGCCATTCTATTATCCCTTCATAACTATGACGGTTTAATGGAATTAAAACTTCTTCATATAAAAACTTGATACTGTCTATTCCGTAGACAATTTTTTTGGTAATGATATCAAGATATTGCTCACTATCCTGTTTCTGCTGATCACTCTCGTTATATTTGATTAATAACAATTCACCACCTTCGGGCAATCTGGAACCTAAATCAGGGTCAAGTGTAATCCAGCCAACCTGATGTCCACGCCCAATCAAAACAGCGCCCATACTCAGGGTAGGATTAATATGACCTGTTAAAGGAGGAACTATAAATACAAATTTCGCCATTGATAAGGTATTAAGTTGACAACTAATTCTTAAAAAATCCAGAAACAATCTCCGCGATCATCACGGGTTCCTGAATAGGAATATTATGATCTCCATCTAATGGAATCAGATCTGATTTTCTGATTTTCTGATGAAGCTGTTTACCCGCTTCCAGACAATTGGAAGCAGATCCATACAACAAAAGGGTATCTTTCTGCATCGTATTGATTTCAGGTGCGCTAAAAAAACCGCTCTCCTGAATCATGTCTTTTTTGATACTGGTCTGATAAAACAGATATTCATACATCCGGTGGTTACGGTCCATCTGTCTTTTACCCATTTTCACTTTAGTTGTATCCGTAAAATTAGCTACATAATGTTCCAGAAACTCCCTGCTGTATTCTTCAATAATACCACGGGTTTTATCATCATTGGGGTCCGGCGCTTCTATCAGGACAAGTTTCCTCAGTTTTTCCGGGAAACGAACGGCCATTTTTAAAGCAATCAGACCACCAAAACTATAACCTGCCAGATGCACCTTCTCCAGCTTAAGTACTTCCATTAAAGCATAAAGATCATCAGTCATACTGTTCAGGTCATAACCTTCCAGTGTACGTTCACTCATTCCATGACTTTTCAGATCGTACATCACCACATGAAAATGTTCGGCCAGTACCGGGGCAATATTAAAGTAATAAACAGAGAGGTTACTGAACATTCCATGAATTAAGAGAACGGTTTCGGCCGCTCCTTTATTCAGTTCCTGAATGTGTACATCTCTGTGATTTACTTTTATGACTGGCATTCGTGTATATAATTAATGATCATTTCCAGGTTCAGATTAATCAGCTGATCAAGATCCATAGCAGATAACCATCCTGTAAAATCAATCTGGTCGCCAAAGTGTGTTTTTATCTTTTCAGAGAAGGATACAATTTCTATACTGTCCATTTCCAGATCTTTGGTAAAAGAGCTTTTAGGAGTGATATCCATTTCTTCTACAAATTCTTCTCCTATAACCTCTGTGATAAATTGCTTCATCAGCTCAAAGATCTCGTCGTTATTTAATTGTTTGTTTTTCGCTATTGTGTCCATCCGATTATGTAGTTATGATGTTTAATGGTCTTTATAAATACGTCTTTGATTCTTAATTCTTCTCCTCTGATTTCTTCTATAACATAAGCTTTAGGGTTACCCTGTAAGCCCTTGCCAAGATATTTGCCATAGGCTTCTTTGGCTGTCCAGAAACGGGTAGCCCATTCGGCCTTATCTTTACCTTCCAGCAAAACCATCTCTGTGTCGGCAAATGCCAGGTCAAAGAAACCGCTACTGCGTTCTTCAATACTTTCAATATCAATACCCACAGGTCTGTCCAGGCGGGCAACCCCCACGGCATCAGTTCCTTTATGTGCTAAAGAAACATGAATACCAGCAGTTTGACCACCGTGAGGGTAAGGCTTTTGCCGCTCGTCTGACCTGATTTCAAACGTGATCGGGTAACATGCATGTTGTTTCTCTTTATTGAGTAAATTTCTCACTGCATCTTTTACCGCCACACGGCTGATCATCCAGGCTTTCCTTTTATTGGGCAGCAATGAATTATGATGTTTTTTCTCGTCCTGATTGAAATAACGTTTCAGGATAAAATCCCATGAAACTACTCTGGAATAGGCATTATGGAACATAAAAATACCCGGTGCAATTTCCTTTGATAAACGGTTATGCAGCGGTGACATAGAAACACTCCATAAGGCGTCATCTATTTCCAGTCTCCTGTTCTGCCAGCCTGAGATAATTGCCCATACACGATTACTACGTTTGATGATAAAATTTCCTGTAGCAAATTCTCCATTCATTTCCGTCAGTACACAGGTACATTCAAACTCTCCCTGCTGATCGTGCATATTCTCAAAAAACTCGATTTCCTGTATTTTTACCGGAAAGGCTATTCTGTCTTTGGTCAGGATCAGCTGAAGCCATAAACCAAAAAGCTGTCCTGCATTATCCAGCAGAGAGCCTTTCCCTGCACCACTTTCAATAATACCGGTGATTCCTTTTTCACCCACAGCCTTCAGTGATTTTATACCCTGATAACCTGGTCCGTGAAACATGTGATTTTCATAAATCTGTTCCGGAGTTCTCTGGATATCCAGCACTTTACCAATATCAAATGATTCCTGAGCTGGTGAACCCAGCTTTTCTGATAAAATGACTTCAGCATTTGCAAACCGCTCCAGATTGAGATATACGCTCTGCTGATCCTTCCATTCACCGGTAATGGTTTCGCGGAAAGGCTTAATCACATTCATCCATTGGAATACCTTGATATTCAATATTTTTTGCACCTGCTCTCCTGGTGACTGTTCTTCGGCAATCTCTCCAAATAACTCAAAGATCATTGTCATTGGAATAACCGGATCCATGTCATCGACGCAATGCCAGCCTTTAGGCTGCCTTAACAGTGCGTGATCTATCAGGTAAGGACAATTTTCAAGAGTAATATCCAACTGTTTTGAAAATGGTACCCTGATAGCTGGTGCTGAAATCACTGGTGATGCCTGAGCAGGTGAAGGTTTAATAGCATAGTTTGCAGGTTGTAGAACTCTGTTTTTAAACAGCTGTTGTATCTCTGCCTGGATATTTACCATTTCCAGTATATTTTCATTAAAAGCCTGCATTACAGGATCAGCTACATCTTCCAGTAATCCTTTGGCATAGACCATCGGGTCTGGCTTTGTATAAACTGACGGCTGCTCTGCAAGCCCTTTCAGTGTGCTTAACCCGGTAATAATCGGCAAGCCTAATTCTAATCTGATTCCTCTGTCTCTGAAAGATGGCCCTGATTTGATTTTACCTGTAAAGTTTACTCCTACTTCTCTGCCTTCTACAAATAAAGCTGCGATTACACGCTGCAATTGAGTTAGTCCTGATCTGATTGGTACATTGGAAGAAATTGTACTGAAATTCTTTCCTTTTAGTGTATCATCTATAAACCCTGTTAGTCCTCCTGACCCGATCTGTATAAATACTCTTGCTCCCTGTTCATATAGTTTTTCTGTCAGTTCACGGAAACGGACAGGTTGAATCAAATGTTCAGCACTTAATTGTCTGATTGCTTCAAAACCTTCAGGGTATAGCTCTAAAGTTGTTGCAGACCACAATGGGGTGGTTGTTTTACGGAATTGCATATCCTTCATCCCTTCCAGAATCACTTCCAGCTTGTCCGCTATAAACGGAGAATGGAACCCGGACTGAAAAGGTAATATCTGATGAAAGATCTGTTTTGCTTTTAAAACAGGCGTCAGTTCTTCCAGCGCATTTTTACTTCCACAAAGAATAACCTGTTGCGGACAGTTGTCATTGGACAGATATACGTCATTAATATCAGCAATGATTGGTAAAAGCTGTTCTATTCCGCAACCTACTGCAATAAATCTGGAATCTTTCAGCTCAAAAGTCTCAGGATTAAGCACTTTAAGCAATTGTAAAACAGAACTCTCTTCTGCAAGTTCTGATGATCTCGCAGCCAGCCATTCGCCTAAGCTATGACCTGCATTCATGTCAGGTTTTACACCCAGTTGCTTAAGAGCTGTATCAAGTACGCTGCTTTTATTTAAGGTTTTTAAGGCTTCACTCAGTAAACCATCAGCTTTAATATGCTGATCGTCTGTGATATTAAAATAATCGGCAACACTGGCTACTTCTCCACCTGCCAGGCCGTCCAGACCGGGAAATACAAAAGCAACTTTTCCGCCATTGCTGATCAATGGTTCGTTGGTATACCAGATATCCTGTTTATTACGCCACGGATTATTTTTTGAAGCTATTTTAATTGCTTTATTAATTCTTTCTGGTGTCGGATCAAATACGGCAATACGGTAATTCCCTGTGCCATCACTATAATCCTGATTTTCCAGTGCAGAGATCAGTTCTTCATGAGTTGGGCGGGCAATTAACAATACCTCATCTTTTTTTGGTGCATTAAACCCTTCAAGTACAACATGAGCATTGATTCCCCCAAAACCAAAAGCATTAACTCCGGCAATTTTAGGCAGACCAGCTTTCTCCCAGCTCAATGGTTCCTGCACAGCTAAAAACCGTGTTTTTTCCATTTGTGCCAAAGGATTTTCACAATGTAATGTAGGTGGCAGCGTATCGTGATATAAGGCTAAACAGGTTTTGATCAAACCAGCAATTCCAGCTGCCGGCATCGCATGACCAATATTTGATTTTACTGTTCCGATACCTGCTTTCGGCAATTCAGCATCAAAACCAAAAAACTGCGTCAGCGTCTCCAGCTCAGTTTTGTCTCCCAGAGGGGTTCCTGTACCATGTGCTTCAATATAACCTATAGTGGCAGGTGAGATCTCAGAATTGCTCCAGGCTTGCGCTATCGCTCTGAGCTGACCTTTTACCGAAGGACTCATTACGCTTGTACCACTGCCGTCACTGCTTACACCAACGCCCTTTATTACTGCATAAATCCTGTCCTTATCCTGAATTGCATCTTCCAGGCGTTTTAAAACTACAAATCCGCAGCCTTCGCCAATAATCAACCCATCGGCATGGGTATCAAAAGGCTTTATTTTTTCCTGCTTTGATAAGGCACCCAGATTGGAGAATATACTCCAAAAAGCTGCATTTTGTCCAACATGTACACCACCGGCAATGACCATATCACACCGGCCGCTATTCAATTCCTGAACCGCATGATCTATTGCGATCAGTGAACTTGCACACGCGGCATCAAGTGTGAAGGCTACTCCACCCAGATTTAAACGGTTGGCTACCAGTGAGGCTACCAGATTTGGTATTAACCCCATCGCTGTATCGGGTCCGAAACGACCCTTACGCAATTGGAATTCGTGTTTTACTTTTTCTATATCTTCAGTTCCCAGATGAGGCAGTAAATCTTTCAATATTGCTGCAATCTGTTCACCGGTTCTTACAATTTCAATTGCTCTGGTTGCTCCCGGACCCGCATAATTACCTTTTCCAATGATAATACCTGTTTTTTCCAGTGAGGCATTCTTTTCAAATACGCCAGCATCTTCCAGTGCCCGGTAAACCAGATCCAGCGTTAGCAAATGATCAGGTTCTGTACCATTGACTGCTACAGGAAGTATACCAAAGCGCTGAGGATCGAAGTTATATTCGGGAATAAAACCTCCCCGATTGCAATAAAAACGGTCTACACCAGAAGAATCTTTATTGAAGTGCACCGGATCAATACGATCCGGTGGCACAACCTGAGTAGAATCAACCTTATTTATTATATTTTTCCAGAATGTATCCAGATCTCCCGCACCCGGGAAAATGCAGGACATTCCGATTACAGCTACATCCGTTTTCTTCATTAGGCGTATTATTTAATACAAATCAGCTACCAGTTATTTCCAGCCATAATGAGAACCTGACTCTCCTTACCATATTTCAGTTCATTCAGAAAAGTTTCCATACCATCCTGCAAAGGAATAAGTGCAATACCTCTTCTTTCATATTCTTTTTCCAGTGTCGGAGAAACCATACCAGCACCTTTCCACGGTCCCCAGTTAATAGCCAGTACTTTACCACTGATTTTTTGTTTCAGCGCCCAGGCATATTTATCCATTACACTGTTTGCAGCAGCATAATCTGTTTGTCCGCGATTACCATAAACAGAAGCAATACTTGAAAAGAGAATTACAAACTGAGTTTCGGCTCTCAGCTTTTCTGCAAGCACTCTCAGCGGAGTAACTTTGGTATCAAATACACGTTCAAAAGACTCTGAAGTTTTACTGTGGAATAATTTATCTTCCAGCAAACCTGCTCCATGGACAACACCGTCTATACGGCCATATTTTTGATAAACATTGTCAACAAAACGACTCAGTCCTTCTTCATCACGTAGATCCATGGATTCATAAACAACTTTAGAACCTCCATTTTCAAGCATGGCGATGCTATGCAGAATTTGATTATTCTTGTAGATTCTGGCTGTTTCCTGTTCTATCTCCGCTGGTTTTTTAAGTTCTCCCTGCTGAACCAGATAACTTCTGATCTCATCTTTTGTCTTTAAGGATGCTGCTTTCCCCTGAACTGCTGATTTTGGATCAGCTGAACGGCCAACAAGAATATAGTTACAAGGATAATCCTTAGCAAAGTGAATCATCAGCTCGGCGGTAATTCCCTGTGCTCCACCAAAGACCAGTACAACTGCATCTTTATCCAGCTGAATATGAGAATCTTCCAGTCCGGTAATCAGTTCAGCAGGGATCAGATCCATAATCTGTCTTTTATCACCATGATAGATGATTTCTGAAGGTGTATCCGGATTTAGAATCTCATTCAGTGTGATATTAGCGGTCTCTTCTGCTGTCATTTTTGTTTCCAGACTCACCAGTCTGCATTTAGTATTTTCATACTCTCTGTCCAGACTTTTGAAGAAACCTGAATATCCCTGATAAAGTCTGAGCATTTCTACATCAGTACTGTCATTCAGATAGGTTCTGACATCAGAGATCATATAAACCCATTTCACCGCTTCAAAATTCAGCTGTTTGATCATCTCAAAATGCTCTATTATACCTGATTTTTTCTCTGTAGTAAACATGTTCAGAATAATCAATCCCTGGTAACTGCTCAGATTGTCTCCTGCACATACCACATTGACCACAGCACCGTGTTTCTTAAACAGATTTTTGATCTTAATAGCCTGACCATAGCCATCATCAGTAATTGCAAAACGCTGCCCTTTAAGGATTGCAGCTTCTATATCAGCGAGTGCTGCAGGAGTAAGTTCAAATCTCAGTCTGGACAATTTCTCTAAACCGGCAGCATCAGCGACACCTTCTTCTATGATCTTCTTTGCTTCAGTCAAAACCTCATCAGTGCCAGATTCCAGATCAGAGATCCAGTTCACCAAACCATTCAGGGTTTTAATAGCTGCAAGTTTTTCCATTAAATCATCCCCCTGCTCCTGTTCCTGATTAAAGCCTATTTTAAGTTTTAATTCTCCGATAATCTCCATTCTTTTAATGGAATCGATACTTAAATCAGCTTCCAGATCAAGATCCATACCCAGCATTTCTTCAGGATAACCCGTTTTTTCACTGACTACGGACAGAATAGCTGTTCTCAGTTCTTCTGCTGAAAATTTAGGCTGATTACTTTTTACAGTAACTTCTATATTGATGGTGGCAGATACATTGGTATGAGCCGGTGCTGCATTTTCAGTTATCCAGTTAACCAGCCCGTTTAATGTTTTTATACCAGCCAGCTGTTCCATTACGGTGTCTTCACTCTGGGTACTGCTAAAACCTCCTAATTCAGTACGCAGTGCTCCTATAATTTCCAGACGTTTAATAGAGTCAATACTCAGGTCTGCTTCCAGATCCATCTCCATGCCTAACATTTCCTGCGGATATCCGGTTTTATCACTGACAATTTGTAACAAAGCCAGTTTCACATCTTTCTGTTCTGCTACCGCCTGAACAGGAACAGCTGCAGCTTGCTGTAAGACAGGCTGTGTCTGAGGTGCTGCCACCGTATAACGTTCCTGCGATACCTGTTGTACCTGCTGAGCAGGTTGCGGCATAGCTACCGGATTGGACAAACCAGTATGGAGAGGGACATGCTGTCCCAGAAAAGTCAGCATCACATCCCGTTGTGCCTGAATCAATAATTTCATACTGTTCAGGTATTCCTGCATCATCAGGTCACTGGCAGAAGTTGCCGTCTGTAAAGGTTCCGATCTTAATTCTCTATTTTTCATTTGGATAGGTTCTATGATAGGTAATGCCCCGTTTGCCGGTAATTTCCCATTTGAAGGAATTGCATGCTGGCCATTAACGAACCAGACTGCAGGGCTTTTTTTATACAATGCCGGTTCATTAAGATTTAATAATCTTGCGCCACGGCCTTCAAATAATTTTTCGATATGGATATCACGTCCGGTAGAGATGTAGGTTGCCAGCATACATAAAAGATGGGTCAGCTTATTCTGTCCGTTATCTTCTGCATGCAGTAAAAGTTCTTCTTTACCCAGACAAGCTTTAGTTAAACCTGACAGCACTTTGCCCGGGCCAACTTCGATAAAGATTCTGGCTCCTGCGGCATACATTTCCTGAACCTGATCTACAAATTTCACCGGCTTAATCAGATGATCAGTCAATCTTTCTTTGATCTGTTCTGCCTGCAAAGGATATTCCTGCGCAGTAGTATTTGACCATACTGGTAAGTTCAGATCAGTGAACTGTACTTTCTCCAGTGTCTGCTGATAAAGTTCTTTGGATTTAACTACAAGCGGACTATGGAATGCACAGGCAACTTCCAGTTGTCTGAAAGATATTTTTGCCGTTTTGAGTACTTCCATTAAATGGGTTATTGCTGGTGTAGAACCTGCCAGTACACATTGCATCGGTGAGTTATAGTTCACAGCATAGATACCTGTCAAACCAGAAATAACCTTTTGTAATTCTTCCTGTTTCGCATTCACAGCAACCATAGCACCTGTGTCTCCGCCTTCAACAGCATCCAGAATAGACTGTGCTCTTGCTGCACTCAATTGTACCAGCTGATCTTCGGCAAAAGCACCTGCGAAACATAAAGCAGGTAACTCTCCATAACTATGTCCTGCAACCATATCAGGTACAATTCCAAGAGTTCTCAAGAAGTTGGCTATAGCCAGATTCACAATCCCAAGTAAGGGCTGCGCCATACGGGTATCTTTAATATTCTCCTTTTGCTCTTTCAGCAATGCCGCACTAAACACAGCATTAGGGAATAACACTTTTTCATATTGAGGCAGATCTTTTAACAGTTCACGCATAGCGGGGAAAATGACAAAAAGATCTCTTGCCATATTAATCCGCTGACTTCCCTGCCCGGGGAACATAAAGGCTACTTTACCCTCTCTTTTTTTAGTGGCATAAGTATCTTTACTTTCTATACCAGAAAGTGTCAGTTCGAGCTTCATATTCAGGTCTTCAGCACGATCGGCCACAATACATAACTGTACGGGTTTATTATCGGCCATTGCCAGACTATAAGCAATATCTTTTAAATCTATCTGTGCGTTACTATCCAGCAATGTCTTAACTGCTGTAAGTTTTAGTTTTGCTTCTTCGTAGGTATCTCCTCTGAAAACAAATAACTCTGAAGGCCATGATTTTAAAGTTGGAACAGCAGTATTTACCGGATTATTATTCTCAATAACAGCATGGAAATTAGTTCCTCCAAAGCCAAAGGCACTTATTCCTGCATAACGTCTGTTCTGCATCCATAGTCCTGCTTCAGTATGGAAAGCAAAAGGACTGGTTTTTGCATTATAATAACTGTTTGGATTATTTAAATGTATAGTTGGAGGTTTAATACCGTGATAAACTGATAACGATGCTTTAATCAGACCTGCCAGCCCGGCTGCACATTTGGTATGTCCGATCTGGGTTTTTACAGATCCCAGATGTGCCTGACCTGCTACAGCACCTGATTGTATAAACTTATCTGTCAAAGCACTAAGCTCTGTTCTGTCCCCAACCACAGTTCCTGTTCCGTGAGCTTCTACCAGACCTACAACAGATGGTGTAATACCAGCCTGATCATAAGCACGTTCCAATGCCTGAACCTGCCCATTTTTACGTGGTGCAGTTAAACCTAAACTTTTACCATCGCTTGAACCACCTAATCCTTTGATAACAGAATAAATCCTGTCTCCGTCTCTCAGTGCATCTTCATGTCTTTTTAAGACAACCATTGCAATTCCCTCACCCAGTGCAATTCCATCTGCTCCGGCATCAAAAGTTGCACATCTGCCTTTACGTGAAAGTGCATGTGTACTGGAAAACATCAGGTAATCATTGATTCCATTATGTAAATCGGCTCCGCCTGCAAGTACCATATCAGACTTTCCCAGAAACAGCTCCTGGCAAGCCAGATCAACAGCTGCGAGAGAAGATGCACAAGCTGCATCTACAGTAAAGTTACGGCCGCCTAAATTCAAGCGGTTAGCTACTCTTCCGGATATGACATTGGCCAGAATTCCGGGGAATGAGTCTTCTGTCATTTTTGGCAATGCCTGATCTATTTCAGGTGGCATTTCTCCAAATACTTGTTTATAGAAACATCTGAATCCATAGCTGTTCGCGAGGTCATTCCCACCTTCTGCACCTATAATTACAGATACATTTTCATGATCGAAACTGCCATCCTGATAACCTGCGTTTTCCATCGCCTGTTTAGCAACCATCAGTGTTAACAGTTGTGTAGGTTCAATGGCAGCAAGTGACTGTGGCGGAATACCAAATTCAAGCGGGTCGAAATCTATTTTTGGAATAAAGCCACCCCATTTAGAGTGTGACATATCGCCAGCTGTAGAGTCGGGATTATAATAGAGTTCTTTGTTCCAGCGTTCATCAGGAACTTCTGTCACACTATCTTTTCCCAGGATAATATTGCGCCAGTATTCTTCAATATTTTTTGCTCCCGGAAAGATACAGGCCATACCAACAATAGCCACATCAAGAGATTTCCCTGTTCTTTCAGGTGGAGAAGAAAGTTCGGCATCCAGAATATGCTGATAATTGCCTTCAGCAACATCCTGATGCAATTCAAGAAGAGAAACGACTTTGTTTTGCATTGCAGCCACCTGGCCAATCATATACATCCCTAAGGTAAGCTGTTCTGCTTCGTCAATATTAACCAGCTGATCGCCTCTGCGCTCTATACCTTTGGCAGCAATTCTTAAACGGCCAACGTTAAGTGTTTCCAGTTTTTCCCAGATCACTTTTTTATCAACTCCCTGCTGCTGAAGTTTCTCTTTTTCTTCACTGAAAAAGTCAGAAAACGGAGATTTAAGACATCTTGTTTCGTGGCCCGGCGCAGTTTCCAGTAATATGGTATCACTGGCATTCACAGCCTGCTGCTGAAACTTATTTTGAATAGCACCTGTAGTTACGGCTTCTTTAGTATATAAATAGGCAGTTCCCATCAGTACACCTACTTTTACACCTTTAGCGGCAAGTGGAGCAGCCATAACGGCAATAAATGCGGCAGAAAAAGAATCATGGATACCACCGGCAAAAAATACACTGATCTGCTCAGGATTATCTTCTTTAAGTAAGCGTTCAATCTGCTTTTCCCAAAGGACCATACTTGATAAAGGGCCAACGTGACCACCGCATTCCCGGCCTTCAAAAACAAAGCTTCTTGCTCCTTCTTTTAAAAACATATCCAGCAGAGATGCTGATGGAACATGAAGGAATGTTTTTATACCCGCTTTTTCAAGTGGTTTTGCCTGTGAAGGACGTCCGCCGGCAATCAAAACTACCGGTGGCTTCTCTTCCAGGATATATTTCATTTGTTCGTCCCTTAATTCCTGAGGAGCAAAACCAAGAATACCAACGCCCCAGGTTCTGGTGCCTGCAAGCTTTTTTGTATCTTTAATGAGGTTTTTAGCAGTTTCTCCTTTTAATAAGGATAAAGCAATAAATGATAAGGCTCCCGCTTCAGAAACAGCATCTGCAAAGCCGGCAACATCACTGACTCTTGTCATTGGTCCCTGTGCAATAGGATAAGTCAGGTTCAGTTCTTTGGCCAGTGGATTTTCAGGACTGATAACATTTAATGACTTTGCCTGATTTAAATGTCCGTAAACAGCTTCCCTTATACCGAATGCAAGTTTATTTAACTTTTTATATCTGCTGAAGAGATCAACTGATAAAGCGATATCCTGTCCTAAAGGAAGGTAGCTTTTTTCAAGATCGAAATCTGTAAAATATGCTGAAAGATCTTTATAGGATATATGATGTGCAATAGCAGGCGAATTAGGACGGTACAGGACACGGCAGTTATCTACCAGCTTTGTTTCTGTACCACTCAATTTAGCACATATATCTTTGATTGCTTTAGGTGCACTGCACTCAGGAAATAAAACCAGCTGGCTATCCAGTATTATACCCGCAGCTCCCTGGGCTATTAAAGCTGCAGCAGTATGTACTCCTGCTCCACCCTGTACCCAAACAGGTATATCTTTAATCTCTTTTATAATACGTTGAAAAAGTACAAAAGATGACTCGTGTCCAACTCTTCCGGCGCCTTCATTACCTTTTACAATAATTCCATCAGCAGATAATGCTTTTGCTTGTCTTGCTGATTCAATATCATAAACCTGATAAATCAGTTTAACTCCGGCTTTAAGGACGATTTCTACACCATAAGGTATAATAATCAAAGTCACCTGGACAGGAAGTGCAATTGATGTAAAATCAGCCGATGGAAAGCATACTCCAAAATCTGTTACACCACGCTTTACTAATTCATTAATTGCCTCAACAGCATCAGATTGCCTATATCCAAGGTTAATCACAGGGAAAATTCCAGCCTGTATTAAAGCAATCGCAAGTTCGGTATCTGGCTTCTCAAATGGGGTTATTCCGATTATCTTAAGATTTTCCATATTATTAGGTAGATAAATATTAAACTTTATAGATATTATTCTGTCAAAAACATCGATTACAATTTGAACCAATATGTCAAAGAATACACCCCGGCAATTGCCTTAAATTTAGAATTAAGCTAATAAATTAGCTAAATCGAAAAAACAATAATCGAGGTGAGTCTTAATTCTTTCAATAAAACAAATTTACGACTCTGAGGATTGCTTTCTGCCTCAGAAAGAGGAATGAACAAAAAGAATAAAAGAGGTATTATTTATTCACAATATAATAACATGAAAGAAATAAAAACCGAAAAACAGGCAAAACAGAATGAAATGAAATTAAGCAAACTAGTCTCTACCAATGTTATCTCAGCATCAGAAAATGAAATTCCACAGGTTTTAACAGACGACAAAACCAAAATACAAACAACTGAAAATCAGATTGTTTAAAAACAAAATAGCCACCACAGGGCTATGGTAGCTATATTTTCGCACAGGACACAAACCGAACAATATATCTTAAACATCCGTCCGTATTGAGGATACCGGTATTTTAAGACAATTTTATCTTTTATTTTTTAGTTAATTTCGGCCCTCATGTAATAATGAACAAGGTTTCGATGCAAAAGTCTTTAAGTAGAAGGTTCCCATCTGACAACGTCTCCCCACATGTCATAAATATCACCTTTTGATATACGAATATATTCCTCTTTTGCGTTATAGATTCCCTCCTGCCAGGTCTCATATCCCTCATCAATTACAGTCTGAAAAAGGACTTGCTGTCCATGCTGCGGTAAAGTAGTTTTATCGAGTTTAACTTCCATTCTGTAAACATATTAACTTAGGCTGACATTCCCTATTTGTTTGAACCGATTCAAACATTATCAAAATTATACTGTTATCTGTCAGTATCGTAAGAAAAATGGTATTTATCCATATTCCAGGCTACTATTTATTTATCTACTTATTAAAAATCAAAAATTATGACTAAATCTATTCATGCGTTAAGTGATAAATCTCCCGTGGGATTTATCAGCCGTTTATCATGGAGTGCCGTATTTGCAGGCGTATTTATTGCTGTTGCAGTTCAATTATTACTGAGTTTATTAGGCCTGAGTATAGGTTTTGGAAGTATTAATCCTGTAGAAGATGCAAAACCATTCAGTGGTTTAGGCACCGGTGCCCTGATCTGGTGGGTCATTACGGTATTGATTTCCCTGTTTGCCGGTGGCTGGGTGGCAGGCTGGCTTTCTAACCAGGTTCAGAAAACAGATCTGATTCTACATGGCTTAATTACCTGGTGTTTATTTACCTTCTTAAACATTTATGTAACTGCACTTTCAGTTAGTAAAATTGCCGGCGGTGTTGGTGCTGTCATCAGTAAAGGATTTTCAATTGTTGGTACAGGGATCAAAAACGCGGCTCCTGAAGCCGGAGATATGATTAAGGATCAATTGAATATTGATGGAAGTTCAATTGAGAAAATGAAAAGCGAAGCAGAATTACTGCTAAAGCAAACCGGTAAAAAGGAATTGCAGCCAGAAAACATTGGCAACAAAGCAAAACAGGCAGCTGGAAAAGCAGAAGCTACTGGTAAATCAGTTTTGGAAAACCCTCAGCAGGCACAGGCCAAACTGGATTCTCTGGTTTCAAAATTATTCAGTAGCGGAGATGCTGTATTTGAGGCAGCAGACCGCGATGCCCTGGTTAATATAGTAGCTAACAAGACTGGTAAATCTAAAGTGGAATCTGAAAAAATTGTTGACAACTGGGTCAGTACCATTAAAACAACAAAAGAAAAGGTGAAACAGGCTAAAGATCAGGCTACAGAAAAAGCGAAACAGGTAGGTGAAGACGTTGCTTCCGGGCTTTCTAAATTTGCTGTTTTCTCTTTCTTTGGTTTAATACTCGGCGCAATAAGTGCAAGTATCGGGGCTGGTATTGCCGCTCGCAGACGGGAAGCAGTTGTATTGGTACACACAACTGTTACTGAAGATTAAAAAATAACCCCTTCTGATTTCACTTATAAATCAGAAGGGGTTTATTACTTATCGCTGATCAACAACTACTACAGCGAATAGTTCCTATGGATTAATCAGTTTAAAAAACTTAGGCACATCATTCTGATTACTTGATGTAAAAACCAGGCTCTTATCCGGATTATATAAATAAATAGCAGGGTATTGTTTAGGATGGAAAGCCATGATAAAAACATGATCCCGGTCCTGAACTACTTTTACATTTTTCTGCTGTAAAAACGGTTTCCCGAAATTAGTCATGAAATAATCTATAGATCTGTATTCATCCTGAGAAATCAGGTAAACATTCACATCTTTTAACTCTTTAGTTCTTTTACTCATCTGGGCAACTACTTTTTGGCAATGCTCACAGGTTGCATCAAAAAACAGGATCAGTGATTTTTTACCCTTAGGGATACTATAAGTAGAAAACGGCGTATTGTCTCTATTGTAAAAGATAGCATTAGGCATTACAGAACCTATATCCTGCGCTGAAACAGAAAAAGAAAAAAAGAGAACAGCAACACAAGTCATTAATAACTTCATATGATATTTTTTTTAAAACGTGCTGCAAATATCGGTTTCCCCTTCTTCCTTTATGTCAGCACATTTACAGATTTCAGAAACATAAGCGTTATAAATGAAATTTAAGTCAGGAATATTTCAGGATTTGTACGTTCCGAATAGCCTGTCCCATATACTGGTATAAAAACCAAAATTAAAGTCTTCATACTGATGATGCTGATGGTGAAAAGTCGATGTCCCGAGGTATCTGATCACAGGTAGATTCCGGAATCTGAGTGGTAATGGTTCTATTCCTAAATGACCAGTCAACCCAAATACAACATTGATAATAAGGTAAATTACAATCGCATAAATATTGAAAGGAAACAGCATCAGTAAAACCAGCCATAATGCTCCAAAAGATATAGTTTCCAGTGGGTGCAGAATAAACAGGTCGATCGGTTTGGGATGGACAGCCAAATGATGTAACTGATGTACTATCTTGTATAAAAAAGTCTGGTGTATCAGGTAATGAAATATAAACATCAGTAAATCCATTGCAAAAAACAGCAGTAAAAAGTCTGTGAGTATAGTTACTGAAATGTGCGCAGTTATATTTATATAATTATACTCCCACAATTTAAATCCCGCATAGGTAACTGCTGTATTCAGCACATTAGTCACTGCACAGATCTGCCATTCACGGGCTTCATAAGAATAGGAAATAAAAGCAGACGCTGAATAATATCTTTGTTGCACCAGCTTACCGAAAAACAGAACGAGAATAGTTATCAGTATATTTTCTGCCAGAAAAATCAGCCATAATGATAATGCTGGTAATTCAGACAAACAGGTAAGTCCATTATTTATATTAAAATCAGCTGACATAGCGCAGTATAACCAAAACCTACGAAATTTTGAATATTTTTATTCAAATTCTGTAAATTCAACAAAACATTTGACAGTAGATTTGTGTCACATGAAAACTCCAGGTTCCATAAAACTTAAGGCAGTCTTGCTGATTATTGTATTCTTTTTGAATACAGTAGTTGGTTTTGCCTGTGCGATCGGAACAAATATGGGATTTAATCAGGGGCATCATCCTGAAGGTCATCCGGTATCTCATCAGCATGATAAAGCTACACCTCATCACCATCACACTGAGCAAAAGACAAAAAGCGATAAAGATAATTGTTGCAAGGAAGAAGTTTCTAAACTAACAGCTGCTGATAAAGAGACTCAGTCTGCTTCTGTATTCAGCTTTCAGTTATCTTTCAGTGGTATTTTACCAGCACCTGTTTATCTTCAGAACGGCCTGATTTCTACTGTTGTAAATATTCCCAATATATATTTTGCAAGACTCAGCCGTGCTCCTGCACCGGATATCAGAATTGCTATACGAAGCTTCCAGATTTGATTTAAGGTTATTTAATTTTTACAGGATTTTTCCTGATTAATTATGTTCACCATTAATATCAATAAAATGAAAAAGATATTTTTTATGATTGCTTTGATAACAGCAATCTTCACTCAATCTGGATTCGCACAGCAAAAAAATGATCAGCCTGCTGCATTATTATTATCTTATTATAGCATTAAAGATGCGCTCATTGCCGACAACGCTAAACTAGCGGCAGTTAAAGCTGCTGAATTTGTTAAAACGCTCAATGGCGGAGATTACAAAACCATAGATGCAGCTCAACAGAAGACCCTCACAGAAAATGCTGGCAAAATTGCTGCCAGCAACGAACTGAAAAGCCAGCGGGATTATTTTGCGGTTCTCTCCACGCATATCATTGCCTTAGCAAAAACTTCAAGATTATCTGCCGAACCTGTTTATGAGCTTTACTGCCCAATGAAAAAAAGTAGTTGGTTAAGTAATAAACAAGCGATCAGGAATCCTTATTTCGGAAGTTCTATGTTAACCTGTGGCAAAGTATCAGAAACGATAAAATAGCCCTCTTTTCTTTAAAACAACTTATATTTAATTACCCTGATCCTTCAAAAGATCAGGGATTTAATCAAAAAACATGAAAACATTTCTGTTCAGTATAGCTATGGCAACTATTTTTTTAGCTGCATGTAATAGCAATTCAAATCAAAAGATAAAAAACCAGACTACAGCAAATGATACTGCCTCTGGCAGCAGGTCTGAAAAACAAATAGCAAAATCACCTGTTAATGAGGTCATATCTGCCTATCTGCAACTTAAAAATGCTTTGGTCAATGACGATGACAAGGCAGCAGCCACAGCTGGTAATACACTGAAAACCGCAGCAGAGAAAGTAATGCCATCCACGCTGAGTCCAGCGCTGGCCAAAGTATTTAAAGATATAACTGACGATGTTAAAGAGCATGGAGAACATATTGCCGCAAATGCCGGAAATATTGAACATCAGCGGGAGCATTTTGAGATGCTGAGCCAGGAAATCTACGATCTGGCAAAAGCGAATGAAAAATCTGGTCAGAAACTCTATTATGATCACTGCCCGATGTACAATAACAAAAAAGGTGGCAACTGGATTAGTGAAACAAAAACTATCAGTAACCCTTATCTGGGCAAAAAAATGACTACCTGCGGCAGTGTTCAGGAAGAACTGAATTAAGCTTATGAACCGGATGAAATGGATAATAACTGTAATATTAATAGCTGTAATAGCTATGCAGTTTATCCCCCGAACTTACGACCAGGATAGCCGGATTAAAGCCACTGATATAACCAGGATCTACCCTGTACCTCCAAAGGTACAGGCGGTCTTAAAAAACTCCTGTTATGATTGTCACAGTGACTATACCCGGTACCCCTGGTATGCCCGTATACAGCCCGTAAACAGCTGGATGACATCACATATTAACCAGGGTAAAAAAGAACTGAATTTCAGTGAGTTCGGCAGCTATTCAGGACGCAGACAACAAAGTAAATTAAAAGCCATCATTAACAGTATCCAGGATAAAAAGATGCCTCTTACAGCTTATACTTTGATCCACAAAAATGCTAAACTAACTGAAACCGATAAAAAATCAGTGATCAGCTGGATTGAAAAAACGAAAGACAGCCTTTCATTAATAAATTAAAAATGAAGAAATTAATCATCTATATATTATTCATGAGCATATACAGCTTTGCCTCCGCGCAAAACCGTGAAAACAAGCATCAGCCAAAAGTTGTCCGCTATGATCTTTATGTGAATGACACTACAGTAAATTACTCGGGAAAGCCAAAAATGGCCATGGCTGTTAATGGAAGTATTCCAGGCCCGGCATTAATCTTCACCGAAGGTGATACAGCAGAAATTTATGTTCACAACCTGATGAACATGGAAACATCTATCCACTGGCATGGGGTATTCCTGCCTAATAACATGGATGGTGTTCCTTTTCTGACGCAGATGCCTATTAAACCGCACTCCACCTTTTTATACAAATTCCCTGTTATTCAGAATGGGACCTACTGGTATCATAGTCACACTATGCTGCAGGAACAAAGCGGGATGTACGGTGCATTAATTTTCAATAAGAAAGATGAACCGGCTATCCCTGCTATTCCGGTAGTACTGAGTGACTGGACAGATATGAATCCTGAAGAAGTACAACGTTCACTTCACAATGCAAATGACTGGTTTGCTATCCGTAAAGGAACTACACAGGGATATGCCGAAGCAGTAAAAAAAGGATATTTTAAAACCAAAATCGCCAATGAATGGAAAAGGATGAATGCTATGGACGTGAGCGATGTCTATTATGAAAAGTTCTTAACCAATGGTCAGCAGACTTCTGAGCAACCTCAGTTTAAAGGCGGAGACAAAGTAAAACTGCGTCTTGTTGGCGGGGCTTCTTCCACCTATTTCTGGTTAACTTATTCAGGCGGCAAAATCACCGTTGTAGGCAATGATGGTAATGATGTCGAACCTGTAGAAGTAGACCGCCTGCTTATATCTCCTTCAGAGACTTATGATGTCATTGTAACTCTTCCTGAGAACAAGAGTTACGAATTCTTATCCACTGCTGAAGATCGTACAGGTTCCACTTCTTTATGGCTTGGCAGTGGCACCAAAGTCCCTGCTAAACCTTTAGGGAAACTAAAATACTTTGAAGGGATGAAAATGATGAACGGCATGATGAAAATGAATGGCGACATGAAGCCTATGGGCATGGAAATGAGTAATCAGCAAATGGATATGAATGCTGTAATGTACCCGGAAATTACCGGAGATAATTATGGAAAGAAAAAAACTGCTGTTCCGGTTAAGACAGGTAAAAATGAGATGGACGATAAAATGGATATGGACGACAAGCCTGACCTGGTTACCCTTAATTATGGAATGTTAAAGGCAACTGAAAAAACCACTTTAAGAAAAGGTCCTGAAAGGTTGTTACGTTTCGAGCTTACCGGAAATATGAATCGTTATGTCTGGACAATCGATAATAAAACAGTATCAGAGACTGATAAAATTCTGATCAAAAAAGGGGAAAATGTAAAGATTGTAATCTATAATAACTCGATGATGCGCCATCCTATGCATTTACACGGACATGATTTCCGCGTACTGAATGGGCAGGGCGAATATGCACCTTTAAAAAACGTGCTTGATATTATGCCAATGGAAACTGACACCATAGAATTTGCCGCAACCGAAAGTGGCGACTGGTTTTTCCATTGTCATATCCTGTATCACATGATGAGTGGAATGGGTAGAATCTTCAGTTATGAAAACTCGCCTGCCAATCTTCAGATCCCGGATCCGAAGGCTGCACTACAGAAACTATATAGCGATGACAGGAAAATGTACCTGATGGCAAACATAGGTCTGGAAAGCAATGGTAGTGATGGTACTGCCCGATTGGCAAATACCCGTTACAGCATTTCAACTGAATGGAGACTGGGGCTGAATGCAAAACATGGTTTTGAAAGCGAAACGTATTTTGGAAAATACATAGGTAAAATGCAGTGGTTCATGCCATTTATTGGTTTTGATTATCATTATAACAGCAGAAAAAATGAACATGAGAAAAATATGTTCGGGCAGCAAACCAATCAGTCAAACAGAAAAGCTTTTGTTGTGGGTATGCAATATACCCTGCCAATGCTGGTCACTGCTGAAGCAAGACTGGACAGCAAAGGAAAATTACGTTTCCAGCTGAAACGTGAGGACATCCCTATCACCAACAGACTGAGATTAAATCTTTCAGGTAATACAGACAGAGAGTATATGGCCGGCTTCCGCTATACTATAACCAAATATTTCTCTTTATCCACACACTATGACAGTGATATGGGTTATGGAGGTGGAATGACCATCACCTACTAAAAAAAAGGGAGTGTAAGTAGACTACACTCCCTTTTTTTTCGAACCAACTATCTACTCACCCTTACGCAGTTTCATGAGTTCTTCAGCATCAGTTAATCAATGGAATGATGATTTTTTTCATAGATTGGTTTCTAAACAGATCAATATTCGCTTCAGACTTATATTGCAGCCCCATTTGTATTTTGAGTAAGTCCTTTCTGTTACGGACAGGCAATTCATTTAATTTCAGAATTACATCATTTGGCAGGATTTTACCGTAGAGTATACTGCTTTGCGGCACTTCCAGAATCAGTACTCCAGTTTCTTCGGCCATTCCGGTAGCTGACCGCTCTCCCAGAGTATTCAGGTCCTTTATTTTTGCACCCAAAAATTCATAAATCTGCTGTCCACGCTCTTTTACTTCGGTTAGTGCTGGTATATTAACCCGATGCGCTATAGCTTTCAAGGCTGGAGAAGTAACCCCGAATTCATCCATTCGGAAATTCTTAAAACCCAACTGAAGCGCCGGAGAGCTTTTTTCAACACGATAATCACCATTCACAGGGTTAACAAATTCCGGATCTCCGGCTACTGAATGTAAATCTGTACCTGCTTTTTGTGCTTCGGCAAGAGCTTCATGATCAGGAAACAAATTGAAATCCACTTGTTTTCCCCAATCGGTAATTCTGATAGGGAAATAACCCCTGGTCACAATATTATTTCTAAAAATATCTCCGCTATTATTAAACCAGACATGCGGATGAAAAGAGTTATTGATTATAATATTATTCTCTACGGTTCTGTAAAATCCTTCCCGCAATTTAAGCCCCCCGTTAAGACATACATTATTATAAATATGATAATTACCAGAACCATCGTCCAGGTCAATATCCCAGCCATGGTCACAACGGAACCGATTATCATGGAGTGTGATTGTTTTAACCACATCAGCAGTTATTAATTCCGGATTGCGCTTCACGATATCCGACATTACGGCATAATCAGGGTGCCAGTAACGATCTCTTCCCCAAGAATTAAAAGCGCCATGATCTCCCGATTCCAAAACTGTATTAAATACATCATTATATTCAATATTATGTCCACCCCAGGTTCCTTCACTGACATTTATTCCTGCTCTGGGAACATCATAAATTGTATTATGACTTACTGTAATGTCCATTGCCATTGAAATTTCCACACCAGCAATTTGTTTTTCCACTTGTCCCAAACCATACATCAGCGTATTTTCAACACGGCAATCAGCAGGATAATTATTTGTTTTTGGTCCTCTCGCTGTATCCAGCTGATTAAAAGAAATAAATTGATTATATTCAAAAACCGGAGATCTTACCGCTTTCGGATCACCAACAAAACATACACCGCTGGCACCTGCGTAAGCAATCTGACAACCTGAAACCTTATTATACCGGTTATAATTGCTCATAAACACGGCATTTCCACCAACAGTATTGAGCAAACAATTCTTGATTTCACAATGCTCTGCTCCTTCCATTATCACCGCTCCACCTCTGTATATTGTCCAGTCACTGCGTAGCAGAGGTTCTTTCGTCTCCATGAATGTCCGTAAAGTATGTTTTAATTCCAATCCTTCTATACTGATATTCTTTACAGGATTACTGGCACTTCCGCGGAATTCAAAGATACTTTTCAGCTGCGGAACTTCTATCAAAGTATTATTTAAATCAGTATTATTCAGTGGATAATAATAAAGCAGCCGGTCACTTTTATTATAGTACCACTCGCCCACAGTATCCAGTTCTTCAAAGATATTTTCAGCAAAACGGTATTTGTCGTGCATCCCCATTTGCCTGTTATTCTGGAATCCTCCTTCCAGCTTTAATCCGCCTTTATCATCCTTTCCTAAAATCTTATACTGATAACCACCCCACTCATGCTTATGCAGGGCATGAATAAATCCTCCTTCGGGATTTTTCCATTGTTTAATCTTTTCAGGACTCATTACATCCTCTGCATAACCCCCAAAAAATCTGATCTTTGGGTTATAATTTGGATACCTGGCCATACGTTGCTGAGAGCCGCCGGCAAATAACTGGTCAAATTCTATGTTCTGATTAACCCTTGCTCTTTTAATACCATTAAGATAGTTTTCCCATTTCAGCTTTAATGGCACACCTCCGCTTATCACCACTTTTTCACCCGGATAAGCTGTATAGCTTACAGCTGCTCCTTCCTCTCTTGAGTCTTTGTCAGTAAAAATAATTGGAGCAGTTAAATAATACGTACCACCACGGATATAAACTACAACAGCCCCTTTTATTGATCTTACTGCTATCTGAGCCCTTTTTAAAGTTGCGAATGGCTTTTCTTTAGTCCCCTGATAAGTATCGTTTCCATTACGGGAAACGTATATATCTTTCGCCAAACTTATATTATTCAGCAATAAACAAAGAAAGGTGAACAGCATCACCCGCAGACTTAATGTATACTTGATCATATCCCGGCTATTATTATCGGGTGGGTTCTGAAGAATGGAATCCCACCTTTATTCCAGACCAATATAATAATAAATGCTCCTGTAGTCTTTAATCCCATTTAGCTAAACATTCAATGATTTTGTTAAAGCAACACACATAAAAAGCCACAAAACAGAATAAATAAGTAGTCCATCACCTAAAAACCACAGTTTTTCAAATAAAATCCGTCCACAATTCTGTAAAAAATATAAATTAGGCAAATATTAACGCCGTACATCAAAAAAATGTCAGAAGTAAACTACAGAAACGCTACATTCTCAGATCTGGAATCTATAGTCAACATATATAATTCAACAATACCATCCAGAATGGTCACTGCTGATACTGAACCAGTAAGTGTAGAAAGCAAAATACAATGGTTTGAAACCCATACACCGGAAAAACATCCGCTTTGGGTAATTGAAGATGAAAAGAATCAGATTACAGGCTGGATAAGTTTCCGCGCATTTTACGGCAGACCCGCTTATAGCGAAACAGCAGAAATAAGCATTTATCTCGATGAAAACCAGCGTGGCAAAGGAATGGGTAAAAAGACACTTGCCTATTCATTAAGTCAATGCCCCGGACTCGGGATCAAAACTATTTTGGGATTCATATTCGCTCATAATGAGCCCAGTCTTAAACTATTCAGGCATTTTGGTTTTGAAGATTGGGGTACATTACCCGAGGTAGCTGTACTTGATGGCGAAGAAAAAAGCCTTAAAATACTGGGAATTAAAATTTAACAACAACAGTCGGTCGCTATTCAGGCCAGGTCACTATATCAAAGGCGGTATCATTTCAGATGATACCGCCTTTGATTTTTTATTGAGATAAAGCGAAACTAATGGGAATATTATACTTTACACGAACCTTATTACCATTCTGAATTCCGGGTAACCAGTGCGGACTGGCTTTCAATACACGTATGGCTTCTTCATCCGTACCGGCACCTAATTTTCTCTCTACTTTAATATCAGTAAGGCTACCGTCCTTTTCAATAATAAAAGACATAAACACTTTGCCCTGTACACCATTCTCCTGGGCCATTGCAGGGTATCTGATAGCTTTTGAAAGATAGGCATAGAATTTATTTATTCCGCCAGGAAACATGGGCTGAACTTCAAGAGCTGCGAATTCAGTATGAATAGTATTATCCTCAACCATAGCAGCTCTTTTTACCCCCTCGCCGGTAGGACCAGTGACAACAATTTCTCCATCAGGTTCACCTACTATGGTTTTCTGCCCTGGTGTTGCAACCTCCAGCTCCTTAATTTGTGGCGGGTCTTCATTAACTACCTTATCAACCACTATTGGCGGCGGAAACTTCAGCGTATTCTCTTTCGCTTTAGGTGGCTCAACCGCAGCCGGTGGCGGAGTTTTGGGATCAACTGCGGGAGGAGGCTGAATAGTCACAGCAACTTTTTGTTCCTGAACATCCTCTACAGAACTGCTCCCTTTAATCAAACTAATAATTCTGGGAGATAAAAAAAGCAGGATAAAAAGTGTTCCTGCAATAAAAAGTGCTTTAACCGTATCTGAATCACTCTGTCTGCGAAGCATATATGCGCCGTAGCTTTTGTTTTTTTTATCAAATACTACATCAAGCCACTCATTGCCAAATAAATCGATTTTTGAACCTAACATTGCTTTAGAATTTAGAAGTGAATACCATACCGTAAAATAGCCTCCGGCTTATTTATAGTATGGATGCTAATTCTATAAGCATTCCATAAAAAAAAGGGCCATATCATTTATTTAATGATATGGCCCCATTCTATGATTTGTTAAACCTGATCAGCCTTGATTATCTTTCTAATCAGCTATATATTTTATCAATCAACCGAAATACGATTAATTACTACAACGTTTCGTTTGTAGCCTGAATAGTATTATTTAAAGCACGTAACAGTGTCTCTTTATAAGCGATAAAGGTACTCTGACGAGTCTCATCTGAATCAGCATCCTTAACAGCTTTTCTACTGATTTTCACTTCTTCCAACTCATTTTTATATAAATCACCAAATGTCTCTGGTTCTTTATTTTTCAATATTCTGACAGTATGAGAATATTTTTCATGCGTATCAACGAGAGCAGCAAAACTTTTCTCGTCATAAGTATTTAAACCAACTATTCTTAATAGCTTTTCAAGCTTTCCTCTTTCTTTTGCGTAACCCATAATTGCGGCAAATATACCAGTTCTTCACAAGAATCACACTATAATAAGCACTTATCAATTTTTTGGATTAATTTCAGTTTATCATCCTATCTTTGAGAAGATAAGTTCTATTTCAATGAAAAGTGTATTTAAAAGCCTTTTAATTCTTGGCATAACCCTTCTTTCTACTACTGTTTTCGCGCAAAATAAGATGCAGAGTCTGGATGAACTCATCAACAAGACCGATCCTGCATGGCCACTGGTTCAAAAATGGATTGACTCTGCAAAAAACAAAGTTGAGGTTCTTGAAGCTGATTCTGCCAATGCTAAAAATGCCCTGTTTAACACTCAGGTCTCCACCTATTCCACTTTAGGCGCAGTGATTTACAATAGTGGAGGCATTATGATTGATAATGGCTGGTTAAGAATCTTAGGATCCGGAAGTACCAGACTGAATCGCTCTGTTCCGGAATGGAATAAAGGAAAAACGATAGAAGAATATGGTGATAAGCCAGACTATTTTTTAGTTGCTGATGATGCAGCTGGTGGTTTTTTCGCCATAAATTATGGGGCTTTTGGTAAAGATTTGAAAAACGTTTATTATTTAGCTCCCAACAGCCTGAACTGGGAACCGCTAGGTCTTGGTTACAGCGAGTTTATTCGTTTCTGTCTTGATGGTGACCTGAATGAATTCTACAAAGGCCTGAGATGGTCAACCTGGAATAAATTTATTGCGAATCTGGACGGTAATAAGTCATATAGTTTCTCCCCTTATTTATGGACAAAAGAGGGAACTGATATAGAAAAGTGCAGAAGAAAATTAGTATCAACAGCTGAACTTTTCAAATTTAATCTGAGCAAGCAGAAAGAGCTTAAAACAGCCGGGGTTGCTCCTGCTCAATAAATATATCTGCATAGTATTAAAACAAAGAGACTGATCATGAATTATGATACAGTCTCTTTGTTTTAATAAGCAGACCCTTCTGGAATTGTTCTCAATTTAAAGCTGAAAACGGAAGGTATACTGATTTTTATTAGGATAAGCTGGAATATCATTCTTAATATATAATTTCAGTGCAGTCCCTCCTCCCTGCGGATAAGCCACATAGTACACATTTGGATTTGCATCAATAGCAGACTTAGTTACATAATATACATAGACTGCACCACCTGAAAGTGTTGCCAGAACTTTAAACTGATAAACCGGGTTAATCTGAAAGACGTGAGATTCAGGTGCCACTAGCCATTCATACCTGTAGGTTGTACTTGCAGCAGTCATACTCATTACGGTAACGTCTGCCTGGCAGGCTACACCAGTCCCTTCTCTTATAACTCTGGGCATTTGCGCAATGGCAGTAAACCCAGCAAATACAATCAGGCTAAATACAAATAATGTTCTTAATAGGTTTTTCATAATAATTTAGATTTAAAAAGGTTAATTAATGAGTTATTTTAGGTCGACATAATAAAAATAGCTCAATTTATTGTTATACAAGACATTAACCTTATTAAGATTAAGAACTGGCAGATCAGAGCCGGAAAAATATTTTGGTTTAATCATTAACGACATAACCAAAACAAGAAGAGCTGTCAGCATTAATGCTGACAGCTCTTCTTGTTAATAAGCATAAATAGAATCAGATTTCATTAAGCTTTAGTAAAAGCTAAAAGATCTGCATTGATTTTTGGTTTTAATTATTTATTCTTCCCAGGCAATAGGAATGTAAATAGTCACATAACCATCAGGACCGATCATTTCCGGAGACAGTGTTGCGATAACATTACCATAACCAGTCCAGTTTCCCTGACCTCTCAGCACATTAAACTCATAAGTTCCGGCTGGCAGATTATTAATAGTTCCAGGTAACTGATAAGGCAGATAAACTCCCAGAGGCGAAGAACCCAACTGACATTCAAAGTCACTACCTGTATTTGTGTTAGTTGCAGTAAAACCCGGACTATCAGTATAACCAGTAGTTGACAGACTGCCATCCAGATGTTTAAAACCAAAACGGACATTATAGCTTACCGGTGGTTCAGTATTTTTTGGTGGTGTACTTACTGCAGAAGTTGCAAAAGCAGTTAAAGAAACGACTGATAACAGGATCAGGCAAATAGAAATTATCTTTTTCATAATAAATAGTTTTATATAATAAAGATCAAAAAACATTCCGGGTTATTTATTAAACAGGGGTTATCAGATAATTAAATTTCCGTAAGATGAAAACGTTTCCAATATTACAATCACGATGTTACATAAAATGCATACCACAGAGATTTAAAATATGTATTTTGATTTTTCAAAACCTTGCTAACCATGAAATATAACCGAAGAAATTTTATAGGGAATAGTCTTGCCGTAACAACCGCAATGCTTTTACCTTCACTGGACATATTCGGATCTTCAAGGCTCGTCACAGAACACATAGAAAAAGGTTTTGCCTTAAAGATCATGGCCCCCTTCTGGGGTTTCAACGGAACTGTAACTGATTTTTGCAAAAAGGCAAAACATGATGGATATGATGGGATAGAAATTTTATGGCCATCTGATATTACCCTGCAAAAAGAGTTATTTGCGGCATTAAAAGAGTATCAGCTGGACGCAGGATTTCTTTGCCGCGGAGATGAGCCGCTTCCGGATAACAATTTTGCAACTTTTAAAAAGGTAATCAGCGAAGCAACCGAAAACAAATACCAGCAGCCACTATACATAAACGTCCATTCAGGCAGGGATTTCTTTAGTTACCAAGAGAATAAGCAGTTTATAGATTTTACTATTAATTATTCAAAGAAAACTGGTGTTCCCATTTATCATGAAACCCACAGATCGCGTATGCTTTATTCAGCACCGGCGGCCTTGCCTTATTTACAAAAAAATCCAGGTCTGAGACTTACGCTGGATATTTCCCACTGGTGTAATGTTAGTGAAAGCTTACTGGAAGATCAGCCAGCTACTGTTGAACTGGCTATTTCCCGCACAGATCATGTACACTCCAGAGTTGGACATGCTGAAGGGCCACAGGTCAGCGATCCCCGTGCTCCGGAATGGAAAGCAGAATTAGCTGCTCATTTTGCCTGGTGGGATAAAGTAGTTAACTTAAAAAAAAGACAGGGCAAAGTGCTTACGATGTTAACCGAATTTGGTCCCCCCTCTTATATGCCTACTATTCCTTTTACTAATCGCCCTGTAGCCGATCAATGGGAAATAAATGTATATATGATGCAGGTCTGGAGAAAAAGGTATCTGTAAATCGTCTGCGATCACTAATAGAATTAATTATAAATCATTGTAAAAACAATTATATCAGCTAATGAATATCTTTCAAACATTCTATGACGAACTAACAGGCTTCTTTGGTATCGGTGGTATTATAAAGATGGTGCAAAGCGGAGATTATGGCTCACTGTCTACATTTGAAGGCATACAACATCTTATCGCACCCATTATCCCCTTTCTGTTACTGATAGAAATATTAAGGGCTTTTTTTTATAAACGTTTTAAAATAGACGAATACCGCATTCCCTTTTTAGTATTTGTAATCAACCGTTTAATCTCCAGATTTATATCAATAGCTGCAGTAGCATTCTGTATAGGATTACTCGAAAAACATGCTATTTTCACAACAACCTTTACGTGGTACTGGCTGATTTATGGCTATATTATCTGGGAATTTTCTCATTTTGTTTACCATGCCCTTGCTCATAAAGTCAGAATCTTATGGTGTCTGCATTCCACACATCATGCCCCCCAGCAAATGAACCTCTCTGTTAATTTTGCCCATTTCTTTTTAGAGGCGCCTTATGCGGATGTAATCCGGACTTCAATATGTATACTTTTAGGCGTAAATCCGGCCCTGCTTTTTTTCATTATGTTCATTGATGGATTCTGGGGTTCCTTTATACATATAGGAGAAAATGTCATTAAAGATGGAAGATTGGGATTCTTAAATCATATTCTGCTTTCTCCTTCACATCACCGGGTACATCACGCCAGAAATCCATTATACATGGACACCAATTTCTGCAACCTGCTGAATATCTGGGACCGGGTTTTCAAAACTTATCAGGATGAAAGAAGAGATATCATAATAGAATATGGCATCACCCGAGAGATGGATCCCAACAGTCTGTGGGATGTTTATTTCGGTGAATTTATTTGTTTAGGAAAAGATATTGTCGCAGCTCCAGGTCTCAAAAACAAGCTATTATACATCATTATGCCACCGGGATGGAATCATACAGGAGATCATAAAACTGCAAAAATTACACGACGATCATTTATCGAAGAAGAACTTACCAAAACCGTCAAATAAAACTACAACGCTTCAGTGGCTTTTTCCCGGAATTAAGGCCACTGAATTTCTCTCTATCAGCACCCGCTGAAATTTGGACTTTTCAACAAAGCCAGCAATCAGATTAACTCTCATCTTTGTATCCTGATTTCATCATTATGACAAAGGAAAATAATCAAACATGGGTTTTAGTTACTGGTGGTATGGGCTTTGTAGGTATTCATGCTATTCATCAGCTGTTGCAAAAAGGTTACCAAATAAAAACTACGCTTCGTTCTTTAAACAGAAAAAACGAGGTACTCTCCATGCTGAAAGCAGCCGGTATAACCATGATAGCTTCATCACCATTAAAAACAAATTTACACCTATGAAAATCATATTAACAGGGGCTACAGGAATGGCTGGCCAGGGCGTTTTATTAGAATGTCTGCAAAATAATGCCGTTACAGAGATATTAATGATCAATAGAAAACATCTGGACATTGTACACCCCAAACTAAATGAATTACTGGTTCCCGATTTTCTGAAAATAGAAGACTATAGTAATTCGTTACACGGATATGATGCCTGTTTCTTCTGCGCTGGTATTAGTTCAGTAGGTATGAATGAAGAGAAATACACTATTATCACCTATGATACAACCATGCAATTTGCTAAAACACTGGTGACCATTAATCCTGACATGGTTTTCAATTATATCACAGGAGCAAATACAGACAGCACAGAACAAAGTAAAACGATGTGGGCCAGGGTAAAAGGTAAAACCGAAAACGATTTGATGAAATTACCTTTTAAAGGGCAGTATAATTTTCGTCCGGGAGGTATGGCACCTGTAAAAGGGCAAAAAAGTGTCAAAATGATTTATGTTGTCATTGTAAACATCATTAAAATTTTTGCACCAAAAAGCATTATCAGTCTTAATGAACTGGGACAGGCGATGATTAATGCCGTACAAAAAGGCTACCCTAAACAGGTTCTGGAAATCAGCGATATTAAATTACTGGCCAAAGGATAGGGCTATGAAGAAAAACTTTAAAATTTTAAAACGAACAATGCAGATTCTTTTAATGCTGATCGTATTGATCGCGGTTACTTCATTTTTTTATATGCGTCAGGCCAAATTCGGGAAATTGCCTGCCGGAGAACGATTAGCAAGAATTGAAAAATCACCACACTATAAAGACGGCGGCTTTCGGAACCTGATTGAAAAACCTACACTAACCGAAGGATATTCCATACCAGGTGAATTATATAAAACAATCTTTACAAAATTTCCCAACCGCAATCCTGTTGATTCTTTGCCTTCGCTGAAAACAGATTTAAAGTCTTTACCAATTGACAGTAATCTGATTGTCTGGTTTGGACATTCTTCTTTTTATATGCAGCTTGACGGAAAAAGATTTTTAGCAGACCCGGTATTCAGCGGATCAGCATCCCCTGTTCCAGGTTCAGTTAAGGCATATAAAGGAAGTGATATTTATACAGCAGACGATATGCCTGCAATAGACTATATGCTGATCTCCCATGACCATTATGATCACCTGGATTATGAAACGGCTATCGCACTGAAAAACAAAGTAAAACAGGTCATATGTGGTTTAGGTGTAGGTGCACATTTTGAGTATTGGGGTTATAGCCCGGAACAAATCATAGAAAAAGACTGGTATGAAAAAGTAGAAGTAGCTGAAGGTTATACCATCTTTACAGAATCAACACATCATGAATCTGGCAGAGGATTTACAAGGAGTAAAGCATTGTGGTTATCCTTTTTAATCCAATCTCCAACTATGAAAGTATATTATAGTGGTGATGGTGGTTACGATAATCGTTTTGCAGAAATCGGCAGAAAATATGGTGTAATAGACTGGGCAATTATGGAATGCGGGCAATATAATAAAGCCTGGCAGGCGGTACATGAGTTACCCGAAGAAGTAGCCCGTGCAACCGTGCAATTAAAGGCAAAGAACATGCTTCCTGTCCATCATTCTAAATTTACACTGGCTAATCATCCCTGGAATGAACCACTGAATAAAATAACGGAGTTTTCTAATCATAAACCCTATCGTTTGGCTACACCTATGATTGGCGAAACCGTACATCTGAATGATGATCAACAGGTATTTACAAAGTGGTGGGAAAGAGTAAATTAGTGCCGATGAAAATTACAGAAATAACGTCCTGCTATCTTGGCCCGCAGATCTCACCTGAGCAATTTGTCCCGGAGCATATTTTCATCTTTTTGCTCAAGGGCAGAATGAATGGTTATGATGGTACAAAACATACAAAAATAGGACCTGGAGAATGTTGTATAGTACGTAAGAACCGGTTGGCAAGATACAACAAGCAAAAAGATCAGAATGATTTTGAAAAAGTAGTAGTCATATTGGATGAAGAGTTCTTGAAAAAGTATCAAAAGAAATATGCGCTTTCTTCATCAGAATATTTTGTTTCTGATATTTTTATTCCGTTGGAAAGTTCACCATCGGTTATAAATTTCATACAGGAACAGCTGCCCGCTTACGAAAGTCAGGAAACAACCTTGCAACGCACTGATGAAATAAGAGAAAAGTTCCTGCAAGTCCTGCTGGATGTATATCCGGAACTGGTAAACCTTTTCTTTGATTTTGGAAAGCCTGGCAGAATTGACCTGGAAGCCTATATGCAAAAGCACTACAAGTTCAATGTCAGCTTAGAACGTTTGGCTTACCTTACCGGACGAAGCCTATCTGCATTTAAAAGAGATTTTAAAGCTATATTCAGACAAACACCCAATCGGTGGCTCGTACAAAGGCGTCTGCAGGAAGCACATTTTCTGATTGAAAAAGAGAAGAAAATATCCAATGAAATTTACCTGGATCTGGGTTTCGAGGATCTGTCACATTTTTCCTTTGCTTTCAAAAGACATTTCGGATATAACGCGACGGAACTGGCTGGATAAAAAAGGAGTTAAAGCTGCTTTTCATTTTAAAAAACAGCTTTAACTGCATTTACAGTAGTAGTAACAGTAATTTTGTTGTCTGCTTTTTATTTTTTCAAGGTTAGTAAGTTGTGTTTCATTTTTTTTATCCCTGAATAGTTAGCAAAAGATCATCCAGCTGCTGATAGCGGGTTTCCCAGATCTCGCGGAATTGTTCTAACCACTTGTCTATTTCTTTCATTTTGTCAATTTCAAGTTGATAATATATTTCGCGGCCCTGATGCTCCTGTTTTACCAGTTCACATTCAGTTAAAACTTTCAGATGTTTCGAAACTGCCTGGCGTGTGGTATCAAAATGCTCAGCAATCGTATTAGGTGTCATAGCTTGAATAGCAATCAGAGCGATAATAGCTCTTCTTGTAGGATCTGATATAGCTTGAAATATATCTCTTCTCATTGATTGTTGTGATAAGATGAGCTTAAGGCTCCGTAACATTAAAATTATTTCCTGATTAAGTGCAGATATTTTTCCCAATTCTCAATAATTACCCAAAGAATAACTGCGATCAGAATAAAAACTATAGGCAATCCCGATGGAGCCATACTAATGTTGGCCAGTAGAATACCTGTTAAGATAGGAACGATAACAATAGCACCCAGCGCCCGTGTTTTTCCAAAGATCAGCAACAAACCACCAAGGATTTCTATAGTACCCACAAGTGGCATTAACCAGCCTATTTCCATAAATGCTTTAAATGCTTTTACCATTTTCTCAGGCATTTCTTTTGGCATGGGCATGTAGTGCAGGAATTTATCCAGACCTGCATTAATAAACATCAGCCCGGTGAGCAGGCATAAAACGAAGAGAATTTTACTTTTCATGATTATTTTAATTTAAATAAGAAACCAATTAGTTGTAAATATATATGCAACTAGTTGGTTTCGCAAGTCCTTTTAAGAAAATAAAATACTAAACTCAGGACTGTATTATAGCCTATGCAATCATATCTTTATAACGCATCGCAAAAGCCGGTCCTTAACAGGTTTTCTTATATTTGATGAAAGATTTCAAGTCAATGAGGATTTTTTATATTGTTTTGACTACGATAGTGCTGATAATAGCCTGGACTTACTTTTCCCGCTATATCGGCTACAAGTCAATCTATAACAACTATAGCTTATTATCTCAATTGAAGAGTTCCGGTGGGTATACCATCAAAAAAATAACAGACAAAAAGCTTTACCTGCAGTTTAGTGATAGGTTTGCAACCAGCGATGAAAGAAAGGAATACTACCGGATAAACAAGCCAAAGAAAAATACAGACGGCTTCGTATATTATGATACACTTAAACATCAGTTTTGGATAGAAACCACTGAAAAGCCTCACCGTAAAGACGGTCACCTTCCTCTTCCCTATGAGGAATGGTTAAATACAGACCTGAAAGGAAATATCATTGCAGTAAAACACAGAGACAGCATTAAAACTTCTCCGGGCATCATTCTGGAAGACGAAATAGTGAATTTCTATAAATGGAATGATAAAAATCAGAAGTTTTATATGGATTATTTCTTCAGAGAGAAATTTAACTGGAGTGCTATGAATCCGGTCCGCGGTATTGGCTTTTCTAACGGAGCTTCCTCCCATACCTGGCAGGGAACAGCTTTTTTCAGACTATTAATGGATGCACAGCCAATTGAATTCAAAATAAATACTGCTAATACAGCCAGTTTTGAAATGAGACTATACAGGCTGCCCAGGCATTTTACTGAAAAAGAAACAGCATTGCTTTATGTAGCTGACAAGTATTTTGACCAGAAAGAGACAGGACTATATCTGATGACAAAAAATTAAGATGATGCTTCAATTTTTTTAACCCGTTCAAATATCTCTGGAGTATGTTTTCTGATTTTTATTCTTACATATTTAGATGCTGGCATATTACTCTCCTCCACTACATTATTAATGGAAACCAAAACATTTGTTTCTGGGAAATAGGTAACCGTATTTCTCTCTGGAATCTGATACGATACAATAATAAATAGCGGAGCAATTCTTTCTATACCATCATCATAATTAAACAAATCTACTTTGTCACCTGCCTTAAATCCGCCTTTTTCAATATCAACCTGATTCATAAATACAACCCGTCTTTCATTTTTTATTCCCCTGTAACGATCATCTAATCCGTAAATAGTGGTATTAAACTGATCATGTGTACGAGTGGTTGCCATCATATATTCATCATCATCGAGCTTATTATCCGGTAATTCTGTAAGTGTAAATGGCGCGCGATCTCCAAAATTCTTGGTAATAAATTTGCCATCCCTTGCTGCATTGGGCAAGTAAAATCCAGCTTTTTCTCTTACCCTTTCATTATAATTTTCAAAACCCGGGATGCACTTTTCAATGGCGTCCCGAACCGCATTATAACTATCGTGATAGAGCTGCCAGTTCACAACAGACCTATCTCCAAGAGTCGCCATAGCCATTCTACAGACAATCTGTGTCTCATTGACCAGGTTATCTGATACCGGTTTTAACATCCCTTTAGAAGACTGTACCACACCCATAGAATTTTCCGTGCTGACAATTTGTACCTGGCCCTTTACAATATCTTCATCACTGCGTCCGTAAGTTGGGAGTATGATAGATTCTTTGCCATGTACCAAATGTCCACGGTTTAATTTTGTGGAAACACTAACGATTAAATTCAGCTTGCGTATCGCATTGGCCGTATAAGTAGTATCAGGCGTTGCTGACAGGAAATTCCCGCCCATACAGAACAGTAACTTTACCTTTCCTTCGTCCATGGCCTTTATTGCTCTGACCACATCGTACCCATGTGCTCTTGGAGGGTTAAATCCAAAATAAGCCTGTAACCGATCCAGTTGTTCATCTGTGGGTTTCTCATCGATCATCATCGTCCGGTTCCCCTGTACGTTACTATGTCCCCGCACCGGGCAAACACCAGCCCCCTGCTTACCGATACTTCCCTTCAGCAATAAAATGTTTAGGATCTCCCGTATCATATGTACACCATTAGGCTGCTGAGTAAGTCCCATTCCCCAACAGACAATGATTCTTTTTTTAAAAGCAATCATCTGAGCCGCATCGTATATTGCCGATAGTGGAACGCCCGACAATTGAGCTAATTCTTCTGCATTATACCCCTCAACCCGCTCTACAAATGCATCATACCCAGTGGTTTTTTCTTTGATAAACTCACGGTCAAATACTTCTCCTGGTGATTTTCTCTCGAAATCCACTAAAAAACATTCAAGAGCTTTGAGCAAGGCCATATCTCCATTGATCTTTACAGGCAGGTAAAGATCTGCCAGTTTATCTCCATCCCCTAAAATCCCGCTGATTTCCTGCGGATTACGGAAACCGAATAATCCAGCTTCCGGTAATGGATTAATCGCGATAATTTTCGCTCCGTTTTTCTTCCCTTTCGCCAATGCACTCATCATCCGGGGAGCATTTGTTCCCGGATTCTGACCAATTATAACGATAACATCTGTATCATAAAAATCTTCCAGGGTAACAGTACCTTTCCCTATACCAATAGTTGGGCGCAAAGCTGAACCAGATGTTTCATGGCACATATTTGAGCAGTCGGGCATGTTATTGGTCCCAAATTCTTTCGCAAAAAGCTGATATAAAAAAGAGGCCTCATTACTTGTTCTTCCTGAAGTATAAAATGCAGCTTCATTCGGATCTTTCAGCTCATTAAGATGCTGAGCAATCTTTTTAAAAGCATCGTCCCAGCTAATTGGCACATAATGTGTCGCATTTTCAGGAAGATACACGGGGTCGGTTAACCGCCCCATTTTTCCAATTTCGTAGTCCGTTAATTTAGCGAGTTCGAAGACAGAATTTACTTTAAAAAACTCAGGCGTTACCCTTTTGCTCGTCGCCTCTTCTGCCAGTGCTTTAGCACCATTTTCACAATATTCACCTATAGGAGACCGCTCATCATCCGGATCTGGCCATGCACAGCTTGGACAGTCAAAACCACCTGCCTGGTTCATTTTAAACAATGCTTTTGTCCCACGAATGACAGCCTTTTCTTCAATCAAGTCAGCGAAAGCCGCCAATACCGCAGGGATACCTGCCGACCAGGTCTTTACAGGAGTTAATTTCAAGTCCAAAAGAGTATATGGATTCTCTGCGTCAGGTTTTTTGATTGCCGCTTTCTTTTCTAAATTATCTTCTTTCATAACTCATCAATTTATTACCAATCAACATTTTAAAGCAGGATTCGGATAATTATCACTCTGATCCTCATCTACATTGTCCAGACAAACGAAATCTTTTTCAATAAGCAGACTTACAGGACCCGTTTTGTCTTCAAATCCGACTCTATCCGTATGATGAAGCTCTTCAATCATCTTTCTGGATATCTTAAGTACAATATCATTCCCGTTAAAGTTTGCTGTAAGCCCCTCTTCATCTCCCACAATAACCAGATACCCAAAAGTTTTGCCTGCAAACTCAGTGTACTCTTCCAGATGCCCGGTCGCGAACAATTTAGTAACCTCTGACTGAATGAGTCTGTATCTTATAGAATTGCCTTTAATTCTGATTTTCATCTATTTTAATTTTAGTCGTTAATGCAGGAATTATGTTCATCAGCAGCTATAACTGGCTCATAATCCTGTGGTATTTGCTCTCGTTATAAATATTAAACCTGTTTTCTTTCAGAAAGCCCAAAAGGGTCATATCAAATTCTTTAGCCAGTTCTACTGCCAGGCTGGAAGGTGCACCAATTGCAGCGACTATCGAAATACCCGCCATGGCAGCTTTCTGTATCAGTTCAAAGCTCGCTCTTCCGCTCAGTAATAAAATATGTTCTGCTAAGGGTAAAGAATTATCGCTTAGGGCTCTGCCGATCAATTTATCGAGCGCATTATGCCTTCCAACATCTTCTCTTAAAAGTATCAGATCCCCCTCCAGTGTAAAAAGTCCCGAGGCATGAATTCCTCCTGTAGCGGCAAACTCATTTTGTGCTTCCTTTAACTTTACAGGCAATTGATAGAACACATCGATAGGCAAACATATTTCAGGCCTGTTGATGTGGCTAAAAGGACTAACTGTTTTTATAGATTGAATAGAGCCTTTGCCACAAACGCCACAACTTGAAGTCGTATAAAAGTTCCTGTCTGATTGCATTAAATGGGGAACAAAATTATCAGCCAGCTCAACCTGAACAATATTCTGTTTCTGCATGGAGCAATCCACTTCTAAATGATAAACTTTCTTTATGTTAACATAAGAAGAAATGATTCCTTCAGTAAAGAGGAAACCAATGGCAAGATCAGCATCATTGCCGGGAGTCCGCATGGTCACAGATATATTTTTCTTCACCTGCCTGGAAGCAGAGCCGTAGCATATTCTGATCTCCAAAGGTTCTTCAACAGAAAGTACATCCCACAATGCAGAACTGGAGTGACTGTTTATCCTATTGATAACTACATTTTTGGTAGAAATTGATTCTGAATCGTTTACGACCATAGCGATTTGATAAGATGAAGCAATATTGTCATTTTTTCAGTAATTATCAGATTAAATTTCATTGACATTCCTGATACAGCAAACAATTTAGCAAATAAACTGATGAGCTCACAAATCTTGCCAATTGACAATTTTATATGATGGTTATAATCTTATTTTTGGAGGATGAAGGACTTAATCCAATACTTGCTCAAATTTGGACAGTTGAATGAATCCCAATGTGCTTTAATTCAATTGAAAGCACAATTTAAAAAAGTAAAGAAAGGAGATTATTTTTCCGAGGCAGGTAAAGTAGCCAGAAATGTAGGCTATGTTACCAAAGGTGTTTTCAGAATTTGTTATTATAGTAAAGCCGGTGAAAGTTTTACCCGGTATTTTGTTTACGAGAATCGCTTTGTTGCCGATATCAATAGTTTTATTGATGAGTTACCTTCAGCAGAATATATTGAAGCTGTCACTGACTGCGAAATTCTCGTCTTCTCCAAAAAGGATTTTACGGAATTATCATTAACCATACCCGGCTGGACTGATATTTTTTCCAAAATCACTTCTTATGTGATGGAAAATAAAATGAGGGCAAGCAGTAATATGCTGGTACAAGATGCTCAGACCCGCTATTTACACTTTTTAGCACACTATCCGGGATTAGCCAACCGGATTCCGCAGCTTATGCTGGCTTCTTACCTGGGAATTACGGCATCCTCACTTAGCCGTATCAGAAAAACTGTTCTCTAGGTTTTTTCTTGTCAATTGGCAATTGCAGCACATAATTTCCTGCTGAACTTTGTCCTGTTAAAAAAAATAAGGATTATGAAGAATGTTGATGTTTTATTAGGCCTCCAGTGGGGCGACGAGGGCAAAGGAAAAGTTGTGGATGTGCTTAGTTCGGATTATGATCTGATTGCCCGTTTTCAGGGTGGCCCAAATGCCGGTCATACGCTGGAATTTGATCATCAAAGGTTTGTATTGAATACTGTGCCGTCGGGTATATTTTTCAATAACACGATGAACCTGATTGGTAACGGTGTGGTGATTGACCCTGTTACTTTGGTAAAAGAACTTGAAATGCTTAAAGCTGCGGGTCATAATTTATTAGCCAAAGGCAATCTGATGATCTCCCGAAAAGCACATTTGATTCTGCCTACACACCTGTTACTGGATGCTGCATCAGAGCAGAAACTAGGCGAAAATAAAATAGGCTCTACATTAAAAGGTATCGGCCCTGTTTATATGGACAAAACGGCCCGTAATGGATTGCGCATAGGCGATATCACCTCACAGGATTTTAAAGAACGTTATCAAAACCTGGTTGCTAAACATACAGCTATACTTAGCACTTATGGTGAAGTAGCCGATTTTAGCGAACGGGAAAAAGCATTCTTCACAGCGCTGGAAGTTTTGAAACAATTTCCACTGGTTGATGCAGAGCATTTAGTGAATGATTATCTTAAACAGGGAAAGAAAGTTTTAGCTGAAGGTGCACAGGGCACGCTGCTGGATATTGACTTTGGTTCTTATCCTTTTGTGACTTCATCTAATACAACGACCGCTGGTGCCTGTACAGGTTTAGGCGTTGCACCGAACAAAATTCGTGAGGTTATAGGTATTTTCAAAGCATATTGCACACGTGTAGGCGGCGGCCCCTTCCCTACCGAGCTTGCTGATGAAACGGGTGAGCATATAAGGCAGACAGGAAAAGAATTTGGTGCGGTAAGCGGTCGTCCCCGCCGTACTGGCTGGATAGATCTGCCTGCATTAAAATACGCTATTATGCTGAATGGCGTAACTCAGCTTGTGATGACAAAAGCTGATGTACTGAGTGGTTTAGCAAAGATATACGTGTGCACACATTACAATTATCAGGGTCAATTGATTGATTTTATGCCTTATGATATATGCACAGAGAAGCCGGAACCTGTCTTAAAAGAAGTTGACGGCTGGAATGAAGATATTACAGCTGTGACTGGTAAGCTGCAGATTCCAGCTAAACTACAAACCTATATTCATCTCCTGGAAACAGAATTAGGAGTACCGATTAAATATTTGTCCGTTGGCCCGGACAGAAAGCAAACACTGGATCTTTCTCTTAGTTAAAAAGATTCAGACAAAACTGGTTCGGTCAGGTTCCTTAGTCAGAGCTACAGGCAGAAACCCCTCTTTATGAATTAAAGAGGGGTTTCTGCGCATAAGCGGGAATAAACAACTTCTTAAACTACTGTTTTATAAGCGCCTGAATTCTTCCAGCCGCGTGCTTATTTTGCGGATCAATTTTTAGCGCTTGCCTGTAATTAATCAGTGCCTCTGTACGGTTATCAGTAGCTTCCTGTACTTCGGCCAGGCTATCATATACATTTGCACTCTTTGGAAACAGAGACACGTTGAGCTGGAAAACGGACAGTGCGGCTTTAATATTTTTCTGGGCTAAAAGTTCATATCCCCAGCCGTTAAGTTCATTTTCACCTGGATTGAAAGAAGGATCATTCTTTTTCAAACGTGCGGCAACTGGTATGGCCTTGTCAAAGCCTTGCTTCAGCAGTTCTGCTCTTAACTTTTTCAAATCCTTCGGCAGGCCAAATCCATTGGCTTTATGCATTTCAGGAATATAGTAGCCTGCAATTTCATCTATAAACTGATCTGGATTACCCTGCATTAAATTAGTCAGTACAACTATCGACAGGTCGTCTTTTAAGTAAACAAACAGGGCCGATCTACCGCCACCTACCGGGCCGACTGCAGGATGCTCATCCCTTGTCACGGTTGGCCAGCCTATTGCATAACCATTAGTTAATCTATTAAAACCACCAATTTTACCATTAGCGAGTATAGCAGGAGTCCACAACAGATCTATGCTGGATTGCTTTTTAAGTAGTTTGCCGCTTTTTAAAGCGATGATCCAGTTTGCTAAATCAGTTGCTGTCGATTGAATACCTGCAGCTGTTCTGAAAAATACAGGTATTTGCATATAAGCATGACCTGGCGTACTGTTTTTCACAAAACCAGCCCCCATTTGCCGGGTCAAAGTATACGCTCCGGCATAATTAGGGATCACATCATACGAATCGCCAAAACGGGTTAAATTCATTCCTGCCACTTTAAACTGTCGTTCTTCAATAAAACGTGTAAAATGCATACCGCTTAGTTTGGTAATGATTTGTCCTATCAGTACGTAGCCGGTTTGGTTATAACTAAACTTTTGCCCTGGTTTAAACTCAACCGGAAGTAACTTTACCGTTTGCATAGCTTCCCTTTCGTCGTTATGTCCCATAATCTGTTCTTCAGCATCCATCAGGTCTGGCAGCCCTGAAGTATGGGTTAATACCTGTTGCAGCGTGATATTTTTCCAGCTATCCGGCAGGCTGTCCAGATAAAGTGATAAGGGATCTGTTATCTTCAGCTTGTTCTCTTCTGCCAGTTGCATTACCGCAATGCCGGTAAAAGCCTTTGTAATGGAATTTACAGAGAATATGGTCTGGTCATTAGCCTTAATATTGTATTCCAGGTTAGCGGTTCCAAAAGTTGTGTCTTTGATAATTTTACCATCATGTACAACAGCAATCTGCAATGCCGGAATATGGCGTTGCTGCATTTTACTTTTTAAAAAAGTATCTATGCTATCAGTAGCAGGAGCTTCTTGTGCTTTAACAGATAATGTAAGCAAGCCGAATTGGATAAGAAAAATCGAAGTAAGAATTTTAAGTTTCATGCGTTGAGATGGTTAATCTATTCTTGGAGATTAAATCTAGCATTTTGTTACTGTATCTCTTTAATATCACACCATCTTATCTATCCCGGACCAAAGAATCGATAAACAAAATAGCCCATCACCGGATAAATCCGGTGATGGGCTATTGCATATTCAGACAGAAACCTTTTTTAGCTTTGTTCGATTTCTTTTAAGTTATCCATTTTTTTATAAGCCAGGAATCCTTTGATATCCTCAAAGTGCTCTCGGACCCGCTTATTACCAAATTCGAATACTTTTTCTGCCAGTCCATCCAGGAAATCCCTGTCATGGGATACCAGGATCAAAGTACCATCAAAATCCTTTAAAGCGTCTTTGATAATGTCTTTGGTCTTCATATCCAAATGGTTGGTTGGCTCATCCAGTATTAACACATTTACAGGTTCCAGCAGCAACTTGATCATGGCTAAACGGGTTTTCTCACCTCCGGAAAGCACCTTAACTTTTTTCGTGGTATCATCACCGCTGAACATAAAGGCACCTAAAAGATCTTTAATTTTTATCGTACCATCGCTCAATGGAATCTGGTCAATGGTTTCGAATACCGTCAAGTTTTCATCAAGCAATGCGGCCTGATTTTGGGCAAAGTATCCGATCTTAGCATTGTGACCTACTTTTAAACCTCCTTCAAAATCAATCTCGCCCATGATGGCTTTGATCATGGTTGACTTACCTTCACCATTTTTACCAACAAAAGCCACTTTTTCTCCGCGTTCAATCACCAAAGAGGCTTTTTCGAACACGACATGATCGCCATAAGTTTTAGTCAGCTCTTCTACAATTACAGGGTATTGACCAGAGCGTGGTGATGGTGGGAACTTCAGGCGTAATGCCGAAGTATCTACTTCATCGATCTCAATAACTTCAAGTTTTTCAAGCATCTTCACGCGTGATTGCACCTGCAGGGTTTTAGAATAAGTTCCTCTAAACCGGTCAATAAACTCCTGGTTATCTGCAATAAAACGCTGTTGTTCCTCGTAAGCTTTCAACTGGTGAACACGGCGGTCGGCACGTAACTGGAGATAATGACTGTATTTGGCTTTGTAATCATATATTCTACCCATGGTAACCTCGATGGTACGATTGGTAATATTATCTACAAAGGCACGGTCGTGAGAAATCACCATGACTGCTTTTGCCGAATTGATCAGGAAATCTTCCAGCCATTGTATACTTTCGATATCCATGTGGTTGGTAGGCTCATCCAATAAGATGAGATCGGGTTTCTTCAACAGAATTTTGGCCAGCTCGATACGCATGCGCCATCCACCCGAAAACTCAGAAGTCTGGCGGGTAAAGTCCCTGCGTTCAAAACCCAGGCCTTTTAGCACCTTCTCTACCTCTGCATCATAATTGATCTCTTCGATCGAATAAAATTTCTCACTCAGATCCGACACACGTTCGATCAGCTTCATGTAGTCATCACTTTCGTAATCAGTACGAACAGTAAGCTGTTCATTCAGCTCATCAAGCTCTTTTTGCATCTGGTTTACCTCTGCAAAAGCTTTCATGGTCTCTTCGAAAACGGTAACCTTATCCTGGGTAAGCAAATGCTGTGGCAAATACGCAATTACCGCGTCCTTTGGACCACTTACATTACCAGAAGTAGGTTTAGCCGCATCGGCAATAATCTTCAGGATCGTTGACTTTCCTGCACCATTCTTACCCATCAGGGCTATCTTATCGTTCTCGTTTATCGAAAAGGTTACGTCACTAAACAGCGTGGTTCCGCCGAATGAAACGGAGATGTTATTTACATTAATCACAGTATGGGGTATTGTTTACTGACAAAGATAAGGGAAAGACATCAGATTATGGCGATGCAGTATCTGTCTGATTCAAAATTTGACAAGCCGGTTCTGCTCTTTAACTCCCTCTGCTTAAATTTACAGCTCTTTCTATTCGTGGACGATTATATCGCTGAAGAAAAATTGGGTAAAGATTTAGTAAGACATTTAACAGGAGTAACCACAAAGATCTGAGAACGTCAAATTCGAATACCACAAAAACATTAAATCCCAGAACGATAAGTAAGATAACTATATGATCCAGTTCAGATTTCTTTGTTTTATAAAGCAAATTCATCAGGGCACTAGTATTTTTTTCTATCGGATTAGATTTTCTGATCACTTTCTCCCAGCCAATCCAAACCAATAATTTTCTGAAAATATTTATTCCAAAATATTCGTATATCTTTCCTCTCTGTTCCCATCTCTTTTCCTTATAGTAAGAAGAAGAAAACGGGCTGTTTAGTATTTCAGTGAAGAAAACAACAAATAGCATCAACAAGAAGTTCAGAACCCATGCGAAAGCAAAACCATCCATTTTAATATAAATAATCAATGCGCAAATTGAGGCAATTGTAATTATTGGAATTAAAATTAATGTCAGTGTTTTTTTCATCTACCTTATTCTGTTCAAAAATATTACAGTTTGTTCTGATAACGACTACACTTGTGTGTAGTATTATCTGACTTAGATTGATGGGCGATAAAATTTAATTCAACCCTATCATTACCAGGCACACGTGTTAGCATTAGCTTTACCTATTATTTATGGCCGATATACAATTTTCATAAGTGTCAATCAAAGCTTTTGCTACAGTTTTAGGATCTTGCTGATGAATTCCATGACTATAACGTGGCAATAGGATAAGTCGGCTATGCCTATTATTTTTTATCATTTCTGAATAGTGGTAAATTCTCAATTGATCTAATTCTTTCCACCAGGAGATTAGATTGATACCCAATTTTAAATTTTCGTTCATTTCTGTTTCATAATGTTCTATATGCTTATTATATGAAATCATTACTGTTACGGGGATGTCTTTGAGCGGTTGCAAAGAGTTGTATCTTTTAAAGAATACTGGCGAAATTTCATTCTTTTCTCTTTTAACTTCATCTCTGAAACCATTCGATGTTGAAGCATTATTTAAGATATTATCAAAGTTTTTCATAAGCAATTCTCTATATCCTGTTGCGCTGAATGTCTTTATTTTCACTTTTTCATCCTCGTCTTCTGTCAACATAAAATCTGTTGGGTCTATAAAAAACAAGCCACATACATCATCCTGGTAAACAGAAGAATACAGACGAATAAATGGTCCGCCAATGGAATGTCCAACCAATAGATATGGAGGTTTTATTTTTAATGTTGTCAATAGATCATGAAGTCTTTTTATTACGTCTGCATCTGTTTTTATAGAAGTATCAATTTCAGATTCTCCAATTCCGTTTCTATCATAGGCTATTCCTGCAAAGCTTTTTTGAATGAACGGAAATAAACTTCCATAGCTTCCGCCACCCGAACCAAGTCCTGATTCAAAAATGATAAACGGCTCATTATCTTTTCTGTTTTCGATTCCAAAAGTTATATATGCCATTTGTTTATTATTGATCAGGACAAATTTTCTTTCAGAAATCTGCGAAAAGACTAATGTATTTGAAAAGAAGATTATGGATACAAAAGTTATTATTGATTTCATTTCTATTTCTTTTATAGGTGTATAAGTCTTAAAATTACTGCTCACTGTCTATTATCTGTGTCTATGGCCACCGCAATGATAAAAATGCTTTCAAACAATCTAACAGGAAAATTTGTGATGAGATCTGATTAATATTAAGCCTCATATATAATTCGTAATTTAATTTAGGTCAATAAGAGTTTGCTTTCTTTAAAATGTGACGAAATGGGAGAAAAATGTGACGAATGACATTGAACTCTTTCAAACTAGTAAATCTAATATTAGCGAGTATGTAAAAACATATCTCAATCTCACGAATTAACTCTGGGGGGAACTGTTCAGAATTTCCGATCAATTCAAAAAGAGGGGAAAAGAGAAATAGCAAGTTACTTGCAGTATTATAACTTTGATATTATTATATAATCAAGAGTTTTGAGAATAATCTCCGGTCATATCGTTTTTCACAAATTCTGAACCAACTGATTCTTCGAGTAAATGAATAAAACTGTCATCAATATTTAACACCTTGCCCAGTAAAATATATTGGAGATTGTTTGAATCATCAACATATTCCTGAGTTTCATAATTACTCATAATTGTCCAGCCTGAATAATCCTCATCCTCTCCATACTCACGATAGATTCGGCCAACCTTATATCCTTCCTTCATTATATGATTAGATACAAAGCATTTTTTGGTAAATCTTTCAATCATTTCACTCAATGGATCTTCAACATTTAATTCATCAAATATATAATACTGAATAATATGTTCTTTCCTAAAAGTGATCAAATCACCCGCTTTTAAATCTTTAATATAAAATGGGTCGTTATCTAAAATACCAGAATAATTACCATCCCTATCCACTGATTCCAGAATCACCCACATTCGTTCTGCACAAGGAGCTTCCGGATCATCTGACTCGAATAAAAACATGAGTTTTACCGCAGCTTCTCCGGGTATGAAAAGATCAATTATATTATCAGATGGTTTATAGAAAGTATAAGGCGCTTCCTTTCGAATTTCACAGGCATTTTCTAATCTCCAACTCATCATAAATCACTTATTTCAGCTATTTACATAATCATTTTCCCGGACTGGAATTTCTGATATGCTTTATGTACAACTTATAACAGGCTGTCCGGCAACATCAGCAAAAAGGGCAAAGCCTGACTATAGTCCAGTTCAATATATTCCAATCCAAGCTTACGAATATTGATATAGTATAAATTATGCTGATTATAATAATGCTTTTCACTTGGCAAATACCAGGCCTTTTCTCCAATTTTCTCTGCTATAAACCATTTTTCAATCAATCTGGCACTCCGGCCGTTCCCATCATTCCATGGGTGAATTTTCACAAAGACCAGATGAATCATTGCAGCGTAATAAAGCACTTCTCCAAATGACAGTTCTGCACCAGTCAACAGATCAAGATCCCGGTAAAATTTATCCATCGCATCAGGAACCTGTCCGGGTAGGGCAGCAACATATTCAATTCTACCATCGGGTGTGGAAACATACATATTATGTTTTCGAAAATTGCCCTGCGCTGATTTATTCAGGATATGTTTACTCAGCAATCTGTGTGCTGCTGCTATATTTTCGCTGTTTAATCTATTGTTCTGAGCAAAAGTATAAGCATCATATAAATCATCAATCTTTCGGGTATAATCGGCTTGAAACGGAATACCATCCCGTCTGTGTTTTACAAAAGAATCCAGTTCTATGGTTTCACCTTCAATTTTACTGGAAAACACAGAGGAAACAGAGGTATAAAAACTGAAATTGGCTGTAGATAATTCTGCGTCCTGTAATTGATTAAACAATGACTCCAGGTCAGGAGATAACTCGTGAAGATACCTTTCTAAAAGTGCATCGGGAATGATTGTCAAGTCCACAGGCATTCTTTAATTAAGTTGAAATTAAAAAAAGCCCCCGATTTTAATCAGAGGCTTTAGTCAATGTACCCAGCGCCGGAGTCGAACCGGCACGGTTTCCCACAGGTGTTTGAGACCAGCGCGTCTACCAATTCCGCCAGCTGGGCGTTCCCTTATTAGCGGGATGCAAATCTATATATTCACGCTAACAAATCCAAGACTTATTTTGAAATAACCCTTATTATTATGCTTTAACCTGACCATCAGTCTCTTCCTTTAACTTCTTATCTACATAAAAAGGAGCAAAAGGCAGTAATGAAGCTAAGAACACCAGAATTGTCTTTCCGATTTTCCATTTATACTCCAGGAAACACATAATCACCATTACAACATAGAACATAAACAGTACACCATGTGCCCATCCTGTATATTTTACAGCCAGAGGCATGTTCGCAAAATACTTTAGTGGCATAGCAATAAAGATCAGTGCGATGTAAGAGATACCTTCAGCAACTGCTACTTTTCTAAAAAGGGATAAAGTGCTCATAATTTCAGATTTGTCCAAAAATAGAAAAACCGGGACAGCAATGCCCGGTTATCTTTATTTTTTACATTGACAGGACACCTTATCCCTGTTCCAGCTTAAGCAAGCTGTCATTGATCCTGTTCAAATATTTCTTTCTATAGTACAAATCCTTAACAGAAGCTAATATATTGCGCTCACGGTCTTTATTCTGCTCATCAAAGGCAATAACCAGTTTATCCAGTTCCTGCTGCATCTGATCAGCGATCACTTCCACCTCGTTCTTAATTCCCTCCAGCTTTTCCCCGTCAGGAGAAAACTGCAGTTCCATTAAAGCCTCGTTTACATCCATCATCTCCATCAGGAAATCCTGCGGCAGAGAATAATTCTCCCCCTCAGTCAATACCCCTTTCAGTTCAAGAATATAGTGAAGACGCTTCTGCGGATCACTCAAAACCTGATAAGCCTTATTATTCAGCGTAGATAATTCCAGAATCTCATCCTGCTTTTCAACAGGATGATTAATATAGAAATCCGGATGATACTGCTTACTCAGTGCATAAAACTGCCGTTTCACAAGTCCCGCATCCAGATTAAATGATACCGGAAGATTATAAAACTCAAAATAGTTCATACAGCGCTACTGAATAAAGGCTTTGAAGATATCATTCCCCAGTACAAATACCATTAAACTCAGCAGCAGTACAAAACCTACCATCTGCGCTCCTTCAAGGAATTTATCACTTACAGGTTTACCTTTAATCATTTCTACAATCAGAAAGACCACATGCCCACCATCAAGTGCAGGTATCGGTAACAGGTTCATAAAAGCAAGTGCAATTGAAATCAATGCAGTAGAAGCCCAGAAATGTGACCAGATCCATACTCCGCCATAAACCTTCTGCGCCAGGGCAACCGGGCCGGCAAAAGCTTTATTCGCTTTGATTTTACCAGTTAAGACCTTCCAGATACCTTTTCCATTATCAGTAAAAGTAATCCAGGCCTGATTTGCACCAATTGGCAAAGCTTCAAAAAATCCGTAATTAACAGTCTCAAATTTGATCTCGTTTGGATTGAAGCCCATACCTATCGTACCAAGACTATCTGTATTCACTTCAAAATTCAGCTTTTCATTGCCACGGTATGCCTCAACGATCAGCTTTTTACTTTTCTCTTTTTTCAGCTCTCTGCGGACATCAGCATCAAACTTTACAGGCACGCCGTTTACTGCAACAATCCTGTCCCCTTTTTTCATTCCAACCTTAAAGGCCGAACGACCTGCGATCACAGTGTCTACAGTTGTACTCAACAAGGGTACACGACTGATAAATTCTTCCAGACCCAGATCTGCAACCTTATTCAAAAGGTTATCAGGAACTTTAATATCGAGTGTTTTACCATCACGCACAACAGTCAGATTCGTATTATCCAATAATACTTTTGAACTGGTCAGCTCATCAAAACGGATAACTTTTTTACCATTTACCGCAATAATATGGTCACCTTGTTTCAACCCGATCTCTTTTCCGATACTTCCAGGATTAATCCCGTTTTTAACCGCGCTGTTTGGAATAAAAGTTTCGCCAAATTTGAAAGTCAGCATCCAGAAAATAAAGATACCCACAATGATATTTACAAATATCCCTGCAAGCATCACAATCAGACGCTGCCATGCTGGTTTAGATCTGAATTCCCATGGCTGAGGAGGCAAGGCCATCTGCTCTTTATCCATAGACTCATCAATCATTCCGGCAATTTTAACATAACCACCCAAAGGCAGCCATCCTATTCCATACTCTACACCGCCACGTTTGAGACTGAATAATTTCACACCCCATGCATCAAAAAACAGATAGAATTTCTCCACTTTAATACCAAAGGCACGCGCCGCAAGAAAATGTCCCAATTCGTGCAAGATTACTAATATTGATAATCCCAGCAATAACTGGGCAACCATAATTAATCCGTTCATATTTTATATAGTGTTTTTACTTTTGAATATTAGATCGCTAAATGTTTTTTTGTTACTAACTGACGGGCAAATATACGTGTATGATGGTCAGTTTCTAAATAATTATTCAGGCTGGGTGTCTGAATAAAGGCCAGATCAGACATACACTGCTCAATTACATCACTCATTTCGAGGAATCCAATGCGGTCATTTAAAAAGGCCTCAACTACTATTTCATTTGCTGCATTGATGATACAAGGCATATTTCCGCCTCTTTCCAACGCATTATAAGCTAACTGTAAATTCCTGAAAGTATCCAGATCAGGTTTATGAAAAGTTAATTCAGGATAATCCATGAAGTTAAAACGTGGAAATTTGCTTTCTATTCTCTGTGGGTAGGCCATAGAGTAATGAATTGGCAATTTCATATCCGGCACCCCCATCTGCGCCTTCATCGATCCATCATTAAACTGTACCATAGAATGAATAACGGACTGAGGATGCACAATCACATCGATCTGACTGATATCCAGATTGAACAGCCATTTGGCTTCAATCACTTCAAGTCCTTTGTTCATCAGCGAAGCAGAATCTATAGTGATCTTTGCGCCCATCACCCAGTTAGGATGCTTTAACGCCTGCTCCTTCTTTACCTTTTCTACAAAGCTCCGGTCTTTGCCTCTGAACGGCCCGCCCGAAGCCGTGATATATATTTTTTCTATCGTATCCAGCTCCTCACCTACCAGACACTGGAAGATTGCGGAATGCTCAGAATCGACAGGAATTATAGTTACTCCATTTTCGGCGGCCAGCTGTGTAATCAGTTCTCCTGCTACAACCAGCGTTTCTTTATTAGCCAGTCCAATGTTTTTCTTCGCTTTTATTGCAGCAATTGTTGGTCTTAAACCAACAGAACCCATAATCGCAGTCAGTACAAAATCTGCACCTGGTAAAGAAGCAGCCTCACATAAAGCATCTTCTCCGCAAAGGATATGCATACCTTTACCCGAGAGTGCATTTTTTACTTCAGTGTATTGAGTTTCGTCACCGATAACAACCAGTTCAGGTTTAAATTCCATTGCCTGCTGAATTAACAGACCGGCATTGGCATTCGCTGTTAAGGCAGATACCTTATACAACTCAGGATTCGCCCGGATAACATCCAGAGCCTGGGTACCAACAGATCCCGTGGACCCCAGTATAGCTATATTTTTCAAATCGTATTTATCAAATTAGTCAGACTGTCTGCAATCTTTCTGTCATTGGACAAACGGGGAACTTTATTCTGTCCTCCAAGCTTACCTTCCGATCGCATATAAGTAACAAATGCATCTTTTTGTAAGGTCCGTATGATCAGTGGCTGCAAAATTTTGCCTTCAATGAGGTCAAAGTAGTAAATATTTTTCGCCTGAAGAGCCTCATCTACTTTTTTACTGAATGCGGGAAGATCTTCAGGAGCTTTGGAAAACTCGATAAACCATTCATGGTAAGGTAATTCACCAGCTCCGGGATTCACCTGGGGAGCAACCGTAAATTCGGTGATACCCACCCCCTGTTCATTCGCTACAGATAAAAGTGCATGTTCAACCTCTTCTCCGATTACATGTTCACCAAAAGCAGAAATAAAATGTTTAATCCTGCCGGTCACCAAAATCTTGTAAGGATTTTTAGAGACGAATTTTACCGTATCCCCAATGCTGTAACCCCATAAACCCGCATTCGTATTTAATATCAAAGCATAGTTTGTATCCAGTTCCACTTCTTCCAGACTCAAACGTGCCGGGTTATCATTATAGTATTCATCAGCCGGGATAAACTCGTAGAACATTCCAGCCTTAGCCAGCAGCAGTAAACTCTTGTCCTGCTGACTATCCTGATAAGCAATAAACCCTTCCGAAGCCGGATAAGTTTCTATCGCATCAATCTTCCTGCCTATGCTATTTTCAATTTTTGCCCGATAAGGCTCATAATTCACCCCTCCGTAAACAAACAGCTGAAAGTTTTTGAAAATATCCCTGATCTGTTTACCACCCGATTTTTCGATCAGCCGGTCAAAATACATCTGTACCCAGGGTGGAATCCCGGAAATCAGCGTCATATTCTGGTGGTAAGTTTCCTCTACAATCGCATCAACCTTTTCTTCCCAGTCTTCAATACAGTTGGTCTGATAAGATGGCAGCCTGTTTTTCTGCAGATACGCAGGGACAAGATTCGCAACTATGCCCGATAAACGCCCTACCTTGATCCCGTTTTTCTCGGTCATCACAGGACTACCCTGTAAAAAGATCATTTTCCCATTTACAAAACCGGCATTACCCGTTTCATGAATATAAGTTAATAATGCATTACGGGCAGCTTTCAAATGCTCAGGCATGGATTCTCTGGAAATCGGAATATACTTTGCCCCGGAAGTTGTACCAGACGTTTTTGCAAAATAAGCAGGTTTGCCTTTCCACATCACGTCTTTTTCTCCTGCTACCACACGGTCAATATATGGCCGCAGCTGCTCATAATCCCTTACCGGAACCAGCTTTTTAAAATCTTCGTAGTTCTTTACTGATGAAAACTGATGGTCTTTACCGAAAGCCGTGTGTTTAGCTGAATCGATCAGCTGCAAAAGCGTTTCCTTTTGAGCAGCTACTGCATCTTTTTTCCATTTATTTACCCCTTTTACAATAAAGGCTGCAAACGGTTTACTTAATGCCGCTTTTAATCCCATAAACTGGTTTTAAACTATGTTATGAATAATATCATTTTCATCCCCTTTATAAGCTCCCATCATCATTCTATAGGCAATGGTTAAAGCTACGCTGGATAAAGGAACAATGATAAATGAACTAAGAATATTGACAAAAAATGCAATTACCGGCCATTGAAGGTAATTCAGGAACAAATACAGCACATGAAATCCACCCAATACCAATAATAACATTAATATCTTCGTGAAGTTTCCTTTAGTTATCGCAAGGCTGAATTTCAAAGAGCCGAAAGGAGGCTGATTTTTATCAATGATAAAGAAAGGGAAAAAAGAAATACGTACCCAGGTGATAAATATCGCTACTATACCTACCGACACCGCAATATTGGTAATTACGGCCATTTTTATACCAGTATAGATAAATGGAAATGCAACCAGAATAACCACGGCATAAACACCAATGATCACCAGCATAAAATAAAGCATCCCCATGATAAAACGGATGATTTGCTGACGGGTAGGTAATGTGCTGACAATACTTACATCATGTTCTTCATTATCGAGCAGATGAAATATATACTTCAGCAGGGAAAGGTTGATGGTAAAATATAACAGGGCGAAAAAGAACGCCATTAATATACTTAAACCCTTGTTTACGTCTTTCAGGAAAAATGCCATTAAACTCGATGCGTTTGACGTAATGAACATCAGAAAACATAAAGTAGCAATGGAAAAATAATTCCGTTTAGTTACCTCCCAGGCTTTGCGGATAACTACATTCACTATAAACGTGCTCTCCTTTAAAAAGTTTATCATGGTTTTTTAAGTACTATTCTTTTGAAAAAATCTTGCATAAATCCTAATCCGTAAGCCGTTAGTTGTATAAATGAGGAAATAATACTCAAAAATGCAACTTTCAGTAACTTATTAAGCACTAATGAATGAAAAAATATCAGCATAAAGTATACCAGAAGAAATAAATTCCCGAAATATGCCAGTGGCGGATAAAATATATTCAATAACAGGACAGATATGACACCTAAAGTGAATGCTGCCGGAAAAAAATGTACCAGTTTCAGCTCAGAAGGAAAATGTTTGTAGATATTAATACGGGCACGGCCAAAAAAGTGGATCTGTTTATAAAACTGGAACATACTTGTCCTTCTTTTATGAAAAACCTTTGCCCCCGGGATCAGCCCGATTTTAAAACCACTCTCGTGAATACGGATACTGTATTCGATATCCTCTCCCAGCCTGGTTAATATAAATCCGCCAGCTTTCTCCCAGACTTCTCTGGAAACCCCCATATTGAAACTGCGGGGATGAAACTGCCCGACATGTTTCTTATTTCCCCTGATACCTCCGGTAGTAAAAACAGAAGTCATCCCATAACTGATCGCTTTCTGCACCGGAGTAAAAGAATCATGAGCCGCATCCGGACCACCATAAGCATCCAGATGATGATCAAAGAGATAATCTTTAACAGTTTCCAGGTAATCGGCCGGAATCAGACAGTCAGAATCAAAAATGACAAAATAATCGCCTTTTGCTCTTTCAAAGCCATAATTTCTGGCAAAACCCTGCCCTGCATTCGGCTTAAAGAAATATTTGATATCCAGTTTATCCGCATAACTTTTCACAATGTCTTCTGCAGTTAATGAAGATCCGTCTTCAATCACTACAACCTCAAATTGCGTATAAGTCTGCAGACACAGGGTAGCCAGTAATTCGTCTATTTCCTGCGGCCTGTTGTATAAAGGAATGATGATCGAGAAAAACATGCTTAAAGTATTTCTTTTTCTATCAGGTATTGATTACGTTCAGTGGCATTGCGGGTAACCAGTTCGGCCACAAATCCTGTTAAAAAGAGCTGTGAACCTACAATGATAGCTACCAGGGCAATATAGAATCCCGGCTGTTCGGTCACCTCTCTTCTGATAGGCAGATTCATTGAAATATGATATAGCTTTTCTCCGATAATCCATAAGGCCATAATCATTCCGATCATAAAACTCAGCACACCAAGCGAACCGAAAAAGTGCATCGGTCTTTTGCCAAATTTCCCGACAAAAAATATAGATAACAGATCCAGAAAACCGTTGATAAAACGGCTGAAACCAAATTTGGTTACGCCATATTTACGGGCACGATGCTCTACTACCTGTTCCCCGATCTTTTTAAATCCTGCCCATTTTGCAATAACCGGGATATAACGGTGCATCTCCCCATAAACTTCTATTGTTTTAACAACATCAGAGCGGTATGCCTTTAAACCACAGTTGAAATCATTCAGCTGTATGCCCGACATTTTGCGCGTTGCCGCATTGAATAGTTTTGTTGGAATAGTTTTGGTAATCGGGTCGTAGCGTTTCTTTTTCCAGCCTGAAATCAGATCAAACTTCTCTTCCCTGATTCTGCGGTATAATTCCGGAATTTCATCCGGACTATCCTGCAGATCTGCATCCATAGTAATGATCACGTCGCCCTGCGAAGCTTCAAAAGCAACATTCAGTGCAGCCGATTTTCCGTAATTACGTCTGAACTTAATTGCCTTTACAGCAGGATAAGTTTTTTTCAGTTCCTCAATAACCTGCCATGAGGTGTCTGTACTTCCATCATCGACAAAAAGGATCTCATAAGAAAAATTATTGTCGGCCATAACCCTGGCAATCCAGGTGGTCAGTTCGGGCAATGATTCGTCTTCGTTAAATAGGGGAATGACAACAGAAATATCCATGCAGGTATAATGTGTATTAAAAATAACGTGCAAATTTTATCAATTAAAATGATAAAACCTGCACGTTTGAAATTTATCTTGTTATTTACACAGTACCGGAAGTCTGTATAAATGTAATCCGGCTAAACAGCAGGGTTATCTTTTTTCAGGATTGCAGCGCCGATAAGACTCAGTATCAATCCAAAAATAGTATAGGTTATAGCAGCACCGAAACCTATAAATACTGCGAGATAAGGCTTCATCATGTTGACGCCCTGAATTGCTTTCTGATCATCTCCGGCTTTTTCCAGAGCCATTTCAACGGCACTGTCCAAAGCAGAACGATCCAGTACTTTATAATATAAAATATACAGCAGGGCGATAAACAAACCTGAATAAGCTGCAACTTTAAATCCCGCAGAAAAACCTCTGCCAAAAGACATATAGCCACCAAGTTCAGTTCTGTGTCTGCTCTGCGCATACAAAATAGCCAAAATAAAAGGCACATAAGTACAGATCATGCTGACGATCCTGGTTGGAACACTGATATGGTCATCCTGCGTATCAATATGAAGCAGCTTAAATATAAAAACCAGTGCAAGCGTATATAATGAAAATACGATCGCCGCCTGAAAAGCAACTTTATTAGGTTTAACTGATATTTCTTTTAATTGTTGTTCCATAAAACCCGGATTAGTTTTTTTCGTTGAAAACAGCAATTAATGCATATACAGCACTGTCAAATTCTTTATTCGCACTGAATTCTTCCAGATCCTTAAAGGCCTGCTCATTTGCCTTTGGCTGATTGAAGAAACTCATAAAAGGAACAAATAATTCTTCCATTTCATCACCAAGCTCAATCATCGCTTTATGACTCACAATATCTTCAATACTGCTTTCTGCAAGCTGCTGGTTACTGATCAGGTCTTCATAGATATGGAACTCATCCTGGAACTCATCTTCCTCTACCAGTAAGAATTCTCTTAAGAAATCTCCCAGTTCAGGTTTGATCTGCTCATCATGACACTCATTGATATACAATAACAGGTTTAACAACTCTGTTCCACGGTCAATAGTTTCTTCCTCGATATTTGCCCACTCATCTGTGTCCAGGTAATCTTCTTCCAGTTTCTTGATATCACTTGCAAAGAAGTTGATCATCAGTAAATCAAAATAAACCTCTCTCAATTCATCAAAAGCCGGGTATTCATCAAATACACCATCAAACTCTTCTACTTTTTCCAGGAAACCCAGGTCTTTGTTAAAAACATCCAGTAAATCCTGTTGTAATTTTAAAGAATCATTACCCGAAAGTGCTGCAAATTTATCTAATGAGGCTACAAGAGCGCTCTGTACTTTACTATCCATATACTTGAAATTGATTGTTATTATAAACGAGTTGAACTTTCCCTGTCAGGGTTTGGTTTAATAATGGGGTATTTCTCGACTTCGAAAAATTATTGTCACGGTTATATTCCCATTTTTCTGTCAGACCGAAAAGTACAAAATTTGCATTTTCACCAGCGGCGATAACAGGTACAGGCAGTCTGAGTAATTTACGTGGATTTACTGAAAGTTTCTCTACAATCTGTGCAGCGTCCAGCCCTGCTTTAACCAGTAATGGTAATACAGTCTGTAAAGCAATAATACCATAAGCTGCAATCTCAAATTCCACATCCTTAAATTCAGGTTCATGCGGACGGTGCTGCGAAGAAACCGCATCAATAGTACCGTCTTTAAGACCCGCCAGTAAAGCTTTGATATCTGATTTACCTCTCAGTGGTGGCTTAATTTTGTAATTGCTGTCAAAATCATTCAAAAGCTCTTCAGTGAATACCAGGTGATGGGCAGCCACATCGCAGGAAATCTGCAGACCGTCTTTTTTTGCCCTTTTAATCAGCGCGACAGAACCCGCAGTAGAAATATTGGTAATATGTACCGGAGCCTGGTGATAGGTAGCCAGGAAAATATCCCTTGAAATCTGCATTTCTTCAGCCAGTGCCGGCATTCCCTTCATCCCCAGCAATACACTTGTTTTGCTCTCATTAACCTGGCATTTACCAGCGATTGCTTTATTTTCAGGATAGACCATCAGTAAACCATCAATCCCTTTGCAATATTGCAATGCACGGCTCATAAAACCATCATCGCTGACTGGTTTGGTTCCGTCAGTAAAAGCTATTGCACCTGCCTGCTGCATATCATAAAGCTCTGCCAGCTCTTTCCCTTCCAGATCATGACTGATTGCTCCCAGAGGATAAACATCAACCAGGTTATTTTTTGCTTTATTGATAATATATTCTATTTCCGCTTTGGAATGAACTACAGGTTTGGTATGCGGTAAAACTGCAAGTCCGGTAAATCCTCCGGCCTGTGCAGCAGCAGTTGCCGTTTTGATATCTTCTTTGGTCTCTAACCCCGGATCTCCAATGGAACAGTTCAGGTCAAAAAATCCCGGCGCAAGAAAGGCTCCCTGACCATTGATCAACTGTTCATTTTCCAATGGCTTCAAGGTAGGCTCAATCTCAGCGATTTTTCCCTGTACCACACGAACATCACAGATTTTCTGATTATGCTGGCTATTCGGATCGGTAATGGTTACGCCTGTGAGGAGAAGGTTCATGTCTTTTTATGTTTTTAATTTGTTAAAAAATCGAATCAATAGGGCTTCAACGGCTAAAAAAACAGCACACAAAACTAGGCAAAGTTTCCATAACTCTGTGCGGTTATTTTCCACAGCTTTCCACGACAAATCGCCCCCGGGTTTTGTCAGGTTCACTTTTTCAGACCCGAAAATTGTCTGAAGAGCTTTATCATCAGCATAATGCATATCTGATTCTGCACGTCCCTGGTTAAATGCATAAGTACTTAACAGGGAATCAGCTTTATATAATTCATAAATACCCGGCGTCTTAATCTGATCGGCAACATACAGTAAAGTCTGTCCCGGAACCTGCCTGATTTCAGGAATAACTTCCTGTTTATCAGTAATTAGCCGCAGCGACTGATTCGGATTCAGCGTAACTGGTGCTGTCTGCAGATAATTACTTTTTCCTATGGTATAATACAAAGGCTGCTCCTGCACACTGGTTAAAGCAATTTTATAAATCAGTGGCACAAATACAGGATGCTGAGGCAGATTGCTATCCCTGATATTTAAAGAAGTGGCACATAAATACAAGCGTCCTTTTCCGGCACTGTATTTACTAAAAAAAGGTTGATTAAGAGGCAGTCCCATCAGCTCTTCCCTCCCGTTCTGATGATTGCCGGCATACACAAAATGCCTGTTAATTTTTGGCAGATCCAGCTTTGATGGTATTTCTTCAAATACATCATTAAAGACTTTATTTTTCAGTGCGATGGAACTCACCCCGACAGTATCCCTGCTTAATGAAACTGACTGCGGAATATCCAGCGCCTGTAAAAATGAAGCATAAACAGCAGGATTAACCTCTAAATCAGGAAAAATCACCACAGTACCCCCATTTTTCATATAAGTTTTCAATTCCTGGGCCAGTCCGCTCGAAGGTGTCTTTAAACCCGAAAGTATAATCAGATTATAGTGATGAAAACCTGCATAGACGATAGCTGACTCAGACAGGGTACTGAGTTTGAAATAAGGATCTGCCCCAAAAAGAGCACTGATATATTTTTCAGAGGTTTCACCCGTAAGCTGTAAAACTTTCAGCCCGGTACTCACCTTAAAGGCAAATTGCAGCTGATCATCAAAAGTTACCGGAAAATCTTTGATACTGATCTTTGCTTTTTGCCAGCCGGCTGATAACCCACTGAACTTTAAAGTATCTCTTACTGCTTTTCCTGCCGGTATATTCAATGTAGCTAAAGCTCTCTGCTGATTATTAATGATCAGTTTTACCGGAATTCCCGGACTGGCCTGGGCCGAATAGTTACGCAGCTGGACGACAAACTTCTCCTGATCACCCGGTTTATGCGCCGGAGATAAGGACCAGACAGAGTCCACTGCTACATTGGGTATCGTATTTGCCTTCAATCTGACCAGACTGAGTGTACTTTTCGGATTGGTATGCAGTGGCGACTTCCCTGCAAACTGCTCCTGGAAATCTGATAAAATATAATTGTACTGATTTCGCTTTCCTGCCTCTGCCGTGTTCTGACGGTTTATAACCTGTTGTAAAGTACGTTCAGCAGGAGAAACTCTGACTTCATCAATCAAACGGAATAATTCTTCTGAATTGACCGGACGCTGATGGCGTCCTTCAAAATCATTGGTGGTTAGCTGAAACTTATCATTGATTTTAAACTGTTTTACAATCTCTTTGGCTTTACGCTTAGCCTCATCCAGCAAAGATCCCTCTTGATTGACTGCTTCCATACTATAGGAATTATCGAGATAGATATTGACCAGATTCCCGTTTTCCGGCGATCCGGCCGGTCCCCATGACCAGTAAGGACGTGCGAAAGCAAATGCCAGAAATACGATGGCCAGTATCCTGCAGATCAGAATTAATAAATTACGTAGTTTTTCTCTGGAAGAATGTTGTATGGTAACAGCCTTTAAGAAGGCTACATTACTGAAATATATCTTCTTGAATTTCCGGAAATTAAATAAATGAATAAGGATAGGAATGGCTACCGCCAGCAGAGAAAAAAGAAAACCTGGGTAGAGGAAATTCATTAAAAACCAAAGGTATAAATTTTATTAACATCATTTCTCAAAAATCAGAAATTTCAATGCGGCTAAATCCCCTGTTGATTGAGGTTATACCAGTGACCGTTCAGGTTAGGTTCAACTTCTCTGTGAGTCCGCCGCAAGTCCACAGTGAGTCCACGTCGAGTCCACGTTTTTCCAAAAAAAAGGTGGACTCGCTATGGAATTGTTACGGACCTGAAGTGGAATCACACAGAACTTCGTGCGATCTTGTTCAAAACCGTAACTCCAGTACGTATTCAATAAAATTTTACAGGTATTTTTTCATGGCTGCATACAAAGCATCATCCAGTCCGTAAACATCATTGCGATATTCAACTCTGCCGTTTTCAGCCCATGCTGTTTTGTAATTGATAAACACAGAAATGTTTTTCCTGGTGCCAAACCATTTTGGTTTTAACTGGAATACATTCAGTGTATCAGCTTTTTTAGCCAGTTTCTTTCTGTAGATGCCCATTTTTGTCGTGTCAACAGGCGGCAGATTGACTTCCATCCTCAGCTGATCGTATTCAGCATTTCCATTCACCATCTTCTGCGCAAATTCCAAAGGTTTTTCAACTCTTACACAACCATGGCTTATTGCCCGGCTGGCCAGACCAAACGCCGATTTATTATTGGTATCATGCAGATAAATACTCGCTCCGTTATCAAACATAAATTTAAACTTACCCAGTGCATTACCTGAACCGGAGCCCTGTTTAAACTGAAAAGGCAAATGGTCTCTTGAATACTTTTCCCATTGTATAGTATCTGTATCATTAACCAGCTTACCTTTGTAATAAACCTTCATGTTATTATTTGATAAATAATAAGGATCTCTTCTGGCCTGATTATAAATCTCATTTTTAGCTATACTAACCGGAATATTCCAGACAGGGTTTACCTCGATAGCACTGAATTTACTTAACAGAACCGGGGTCTGGTGATTTTTAGGTTTATCATCCAGCGAATGAGTTTTGGCATAAGTTTTCAATTTTTCTTCGTAAGCTTTTTCACGTCTGGCGCCTACACAAACTTTCATATGGGTAACCGTATCCTGTTCTTTAAACCAGGTCAGAGAAAAATCGGGGATATTTACTTCCACATATTCTGAGCTCAGCCCGGGGATTTTCCATCTTGCTCTTTCCATGTTCACTTCAACAGCTTTAATGGCTACTGCATTACGGGAAGGATCTTTTTTGAGTACAGCAAGCGTATGCTGCAAGACTTTGTAGTTTTCTGAGGCAGGCTGAATATCCTTTAACAGTTTTGTCAGACTTTTTGTCTCCAGCACTTTATTCATCGCCGCACTATCTGGTCTGGTAGTAGTTACATAATACCTGTTGAGTACTTTTTTAGGATTAACGCTTCCATAACCTACAAAAGTGTCATACTTTAACAGTGCCGAAGCTGCATAAAGCTCCAGATCGGCAAGAACCGGATAAGCTTCACTCACAGATTTGAATTGATTGGCTGATAAGGCCGATAACGTTTTCTCCAGCTCTTTATAACGGAATACCTCCGGATTATATCCGTGAATATTACTATTTTCCAGATAATTTTTCAGGGTATCTAATTCCCCATTAATATAAAAACGGGTAACCAGCAGATTTCTGCGGTCTTTATCTGCATAAAAATTACCGATTACTTTAGGATTACTTAATTTAGACTGTAAAGAATCAAGGTGACGGTTAAAAACTACATTATAGGCTGCAGTATCAAAATCTTTATAAATTTTATTCTTAAAATGTTCAGAGAGGATCACACCGACCTCTGGTGTGGTTTTAAACCAGTTACAGGACGACAGGAAGAGGCAAACAGGTAAAATTAGTGTTAGTGCTTTTTTCAAAATGAGCGGTATTTAAATAAATTGAGCTTTGTTAACAGGCTTCACGAGCATGCTAAACAAATAAAATGCCATATATTTTTGATTTGTCAATTCTATCTATATATTTGTGGCACTCAGTGTGCAACGCATTATTGAATAGAGACATAGATTATGAACAATATTTTGAACCATCACTCACATTTGTACCATCGCCAGTTATGGCGATAGATATTTAATGTTTTGTACTTCAAAACTTGTTTCCGAATTATTTTCCTGTTTCATTCAATAATTTCAATCAATTGAAAACACTTAAAATTGCTATCCAGAAATCTGGCAGGCTTAACGAAAAATCCGTAGAGATTCTTAAAAATTGTGGTTTATCATTCGAAAACTACAAAAGCTCCTTAATATCGACTGTTACAAATTTCCCACTGGAAATCTTATTTCTGAGAGATGATGATATTCCTGAATATGTTCAGGATGGTATTGCCGATCTGGGTATAGTCGGCGAAAACGTAATCACAGAAGTTGATGCGGATGTAGCCTATCTTCAAAAACTGGGCTTTGGAAAATGCACGCTGAAAATTGCTGTTCCCAATGACAGTGAAGTTACCAGTGTCAGCGGACTGGAAGGAAAAGTAATCGCCACTTCTTATCCGGTAATCCTTCAAAAATATCTGGATGATAACAAAGTAAATGCAGTAGTCCGTACCATTTCCGGATCAGTAGAAATTGGTCCCGGGCTGGGTCTGAGTGACGCGATATGTGATATTGTTTCTACCGGCGGAACTTTAAAAAGCAATGGACTGAAACCCTTTGGTGAAGTCATGAAATCTGAAGCTGTACTGATTGCCAGTAAAGGTATGGAACTCAATGAAGACGTCATAGAATTGCTGCAAAGAATCCGTTCCGTACTGCGCGCCAAAGAGACAAAATATGTAGTCCTGAATGTTGCCAAATCCAATCTTGATAAAGTCGTGAGTTTACTTCCGGGAGTTAAAAGCCCGACAATTGTACCTCTTTTTGAAGAAGACTGGGTAGCCGTGCATTCGGTAATTGCAGAGCAGGACTTCTGGGAAAAGATCAACAGTTTAAAAGCTGCAGGTGCAGAAGGAATTGTGGTTATGCCGATTGAAAAGATCATTTCTTAGGCATTATTTTAATCAAATAGCTTCTTTTTACCGTTAACTATTAGTTAACATAAAAATATAAAACATTGAAAATCTACAAGTATACTGATTTATCTAAACAGAATATTGAAGAACTCTGTTTAAGACAACTGGCTGATGATGCAAGCATTGCTAAAAGCGTCAAAGCGATCATTGGAAAGGTAAAATCAGCAGGAGACCAGGCGCTCAGAGATTACGCCCTGCAGTTTGACAAGGTAAATCTGGACCAGCTCTTCCTCACCAAAGATGAGATCGCACAGATTGCCTCAGAGATTCCTGATGATGCCCGTGCTGCTATCGATACGGCCTATGCAAATATCAAAAAATTCCACGCCGCGCAAATTTCTCAGGAAGCTAAAGTGGAGACTATGCCCGGTGTTTCGTGCTGGCGGGAAGCCAGAGCAATAGCGCGTGTCGGCTTATATATTCCTGGTGGAACGGCTGTTTTACCGAGTACTTTTCTGATGCTTGGCATACCGGCAATACTGGCAGGCTGTCAGGAAATCGTAGTCTGTTCACCACCTCAGCAAAATGGAAAAACCAATTGTTTTCTGGCTTACTGTGCTCAGCTTTTAGGGATTGAAAAGATTTATCTGGCCGGTGGTGCACAAGCTATTGCCGCTATGGCATTCGGCACAGAAAGTGTACCAGAGGTTTACAAGATTTTTGGTCCGGGGAACCGTTATGTAACCCAGGCTAAACAACAGGTGCTGGCATCTGGTATTACTGCAATTGACATGCCTGCAGGTCCGTCAGAAGTACTGGTTATTGCTGATGAAACTGCAAGTCCGGCATTTGTTGCGGCTGATCTTTTAGCACAGGCAGAACATGGTACAGACAGTCAGGCTATCCTGATTGCCAACTCCGCAGCGCTGATTACTGAGACCCTGCAGCAAATTGAGCTTCAGCTCAGCGAACTGCCCAGAAAGGATATTGCTGCTCAGGCTATCGTCAATTCTTATGCAGTACTGGTAGAAAATATGACGCAGGCTATGGCTTTCAGTAATGCTTATGCTCCTGAACACTTAATCCTGGCAACAGACCACTATGAAGAGCTCATTCCGCAGATTATCAATGCCGGATCTGTTTTTCTGGGTAATCTGACTCCGGAAAGTGCCGGAGACTATGCCTCAGGCACTAATCACACTTTACCTACAAGTGGTTTTGCCAAAGCCTATTCTGGTGTTTCTATTGACTCTTTTATCAAAAAGATTACATTCCAGCATATCAGTCCGCAGGGACTGACGGCTATTGGCCCTACTGTTGAAATCCTTGCTGCTGCAGAAGGACTTCAGGCACACAAAAATGCAATCACCATTCGTTTAAAATCATCAGATGGATATTAAGAACCTACAAAGAGAAAATATAAAAACGCTTCGTCCCTACTCTACTGCAAGAGATGAGTACAAAGGTCAGGCAAGCGTATTTTTAGATGCAAATGAAAATAGTTATGGCTCTCCTTTACCGGAAAACTTTAACCGTTATCCTGATCCTTTACAACTGGATCTGAAGGATGCACTTAGTAAAATCAAAGGCGTACCGATAGAAAACACCTTTTTGGGGAATGGCAGTGATGAAGCAATAGATCTTTTGTTTCGTGCCTTCTGTAACCCGGGAAAGGACAATGTGATTATCCTGCCACCTACCTATGGTATGTATGAGGTTTCTGCAAACATCAATGATGTGGAGATCCGCAAAGTGAATCTGCTGCCAAATTTCCAGTTAGACCTGGAAGGTATCGCAGAAGCTATTGATGCCAACACCAAACTGATTTTTATCTGCTCCCCTAATAATCCAACCGGAAATTCAATCATCCGCACAGATATAGAAACAATACTGGCTAATTTTAACGGTCTGGTTGTAATTGATGAAGCTTATATCAATTTTGCCAAACAACGTACGTTCATACAGGAATTAACTGAATATCCGCATTTAGTTGTATTACAGACTTTTTCCAAAGCCTGGGGTCTTGCCGGTTTAAGACTGGGAATGGCCTTTGCTTCAACCATCGTCATTGACATCTTAAACAAAGTAAAGGCGCCTTATAATATCAGTCAGTCTACACAGGATCTGGCACTGGCTGCACTTGAAAATATAGGACAGGTAAATGAGTGGATCAAAACCACAGTTGCCGAAAGAGAAAAACTGAGTCAGTCACTGCAGGAACTTGCCATGGTCAGAAAGGTCTATCCTTCTGATGCGAATTTTATCCTTACAGAGGTTGATGATGCCAATCGGACTTATGATGCTCTGGTAGACCGCGGAATCATTGTCCGTAACCGTGCAAAAGTAACTCTTTGCGAAGGCTGCCTGAGAATTACTGTTGGAACACCGGCAGAAAATGAAATACTAATATCCGCTTTAAAATCGTTAACTAATTAGCCATGAAGAAGATACTTTTCATAGATCGTGATGGTACACTGATCACAGAACCGGAAGATGAACAGGTAGATTCATTTTCCAAGCTTAAATTTTATCCCAGATCTTTGTATTATATGGCTAAAATAGCCGCAGAACTGGATTTTGAACTGGTTATGGTCACCAATCAGGACGGACTGGGTACAGACTCGCACCCGGAAGTGAACTTCTGGCCAATCCATAATTTAGTGATTGATACTTTTGCAGGTGAGGGCGTAGTTTTTTCTGAAGTGATCATTGATAAAACTTTTGCTCATGAAAATGCACCTACCCGTAAACCAAACACGGGCTTGTTACAGCATTATATGACCGGTGAATATGACCTGGCAGGATCATTTGTGATTGGCGACCGCATTAATGATGTGGTACTGGCTAAAAATCTGGGTGCAAAAGCGATCTGGTTAAGAAACAATGATACTTTAGGATCAGCAGAAATGCTGGATAAAGCAGAAACACTGACTGCTGTTATCGCACTGCAAACACAAAACTGGGTAGACATCTATACTTTTTTGAGTGCCGGTAGCAGACAATTTCACCATATCAGAAAAACCAATGAAACTGATATAGAAATTGAACTGAATCTTGACGGAACCGGAAAGGCTAAAATAGAAACGGGTTTGAATTTCTTTAACCACATGCTGGATCAGATAGCCCGTCATGGTGGCGTTGATCTGAATATCACAGCAAAAGGTGATTTGCATATTGATGAACATCATACTGTTGAGGATACCGGAATTGCACTGGGCGAAGCTTTTGCTAAAGCTATAGGCAACAAACTGGGGCTGGAGCGTTATGGTTTCTGCTTACCTATGGATGATTGTCTGGCACAGGCAGCTATAGATTTTGGCGGCAGAAACTGGATAGTCTGGGATGCAGAATTTAAACGCGAAAAAGTAGGTGATGTACCTACAGAGATGTTTTATCACTTTTTTAAATCTTTTAGTGATGCTGCAAAATGCAACCTCAACATTAAAGCTGAGGGCGAAAACGAGCATCATAAAATTGAATCTATTTTTAAGGCTTTTGCCAAAGCTATCAAAATGGCTATCAAAAGAGATCCTGAAAAATTAGTTTTACCAAGTACAAAAGGCTTATTATAAAATGATAGGAATCGTTAATTACGGGGCAGGTAATATCTTCTCGCTGACTTCAGCTTTATCCAGACTGGGACTGAGTTATGGAATGATCAACACCGCACATGATTTTGAGGAGTACTCCCATATCATTATCCCAGGTGTGGGCCATGCCGGAGCGGCCATGGAAAAACTGAATCAGACCGGCCTGGTAGAGTCTGTTAAAAAACTGACAAAGCCTGTACTGGGAATTTGTGTGGGGATGCAACTGCTCACTGCACATTCAGAAGAAGGCGATGCACAGCTGATGAATATTATCCCGCTGGAAACGAAACTATTTGACAAGGATCTGGGTATTAAAATCCCGCATATGGGCTGGAATAATATTCAGATTAAAAACAATTTGCTATTCGAAGGTGTTGAAAATCAGACACAATTTTACTTTGTGCATTCGTACTTTATTGAATATAACGCTATTTTTGAGATAGCTACTGCAAATTATGGTCTGCAATATTCTGCAGCTATACAAAAGGATAATTTTTACGGGGTTCAGTTTCACCCTGAAAAATCCGGTGCCGCAGGTGAACAATTATTATTGAACTTTTCAAAACTAAACAATTAAGATGTACATTATTCCCGCTATAGATATTTTAGATGGTAAAGTTGTCCGCCTCAGAGAAGGTGACTATAACCAAAAGACAGTATATGACGTGTCAATTGCCGAAATGATTGAGACTTACAGGTCTAACGGTACAGAATTCATACATATTATTGATTTAAACGGTGCTAAAGGAGATTTCAGCAATCAGGCTGAACTTTTTGATATTATCAAAAAAACAGATATGCGTGTGCAGTACGGCGGTGGTATCCGTACCATTGAGCAAGTAACTAATCTGCTTGACGCCGGGATACACCGGGTTATTGTAGGGACACAGGCAATCACCAATCCTGATTTCCTGGCCGATCTGAGCAAGGAAGTAGGCAAAAAGTATGATTATGCGAATCGTATTGTCATCGCCATCGACGTGCTGGATGAAGTAATTAAATACTCAGGCTGGATGGAAAGCTCACCTATCAAATTAATGGATTACGTGGACAAATGTCTTCAGCTGGGCTTTTTCAGATTCCTTTGTACAGATATCAACAAGGATGGAAAATTAGGTGGTGCAGCTGTAGATCTGTATAAAAAACTACTCGAACATTCCCCTTTTATCAAACTGATCGCATCTGGCGGAATCAGTTCAATGGAAGATATTGAAGAACTGGCAAAACTGGAAATCAGATCTTGTGTAGTTGGCAAAGCCATTTATGAAAACCGCATCTCTATTGAAGAGATTAAAGAATGGAATCTCAAAGCGATGACATCTTTATAAGCGATGCTAAGCAAACGTATCATTCCATGTCTGGATGTCAAAGACGGAAGGACAGTAAAAGGCGTTAACTTTGTAGATCTGAAAGATGCTGGTGATCCGGTTGAACTTGCCTGGCAATATGCGCAGCAAGGTGCTGATGAACTGGTGTTCCTGGATATTACAGCTACCCATGAGCGTCGTAAAACGATGATAGAAATGGTTAAGTCTGTAGCCAGGCAGCTGAATATTCCTTTCACCATTGGTGGCGGAATTACAGAGATTGCTGATGCTGAAGCTTTACTGAATGCCGGTGCCGACAAGATCAGCATTAATTCTGCGGCGGTTAAAAATCCGCAGCTGATTGCCGATCTGGCCAAAGTATTCGGTGTGCAGTTTGTGGTTGTCGCTGTAGATACCAAATTTATAGCAGGCAAAAACTGGGTTCATCTGAACGGAGGCAGGCTGATGACAACGCTTGAAACAGAACACTGGATCAAACAGGCAGAAGAAGCAGGTGCCGGAGAAATATTGCTGACCTCCATGGATCATGATGGCACTAAACAAGGCTTCGACTGTAAATTACTGGATAGCATCAGCAAAATGATCAATATTCCTGTAATTGCTTCGGGCGGAGCTGGAAAAACTGAACATTTCACAGAAGTTTTTACAACTACAGGTGTCGATGCAGCCCTGGCCGCATCGGTCTTTCATTTTGGTGAGATTCCTATTCCCTACCTGAAAAACGAATTAAAAAAACACAACATACCAGTAAGGTTATGAATATAGATTTTGAGAAAACCGATGGACTGGTTCCTGTAATCATTCAGGATATACAGACATTGGAAGTGTTAATGCTGGGTTATATGAACCAGGAAGCCTGGACAAAAACACAGCAGGAAGGAAAAGTAACTTTCTATTCCCGTTCTAAAAGCCGTTTATGGACTAAAGGGGAAGAAAGTGGCAACTTTTTATATGTCAAAGAGACGCATATCGACTGTGACAGGGACACGATACTGATTAAGGTTACTCCTGTCGGACCAACTTGTCATACTGGCAGCAGAAGCTGTTTTAAAACTAATTTCAGTCAGAACTTTATCTTCGAACTGGAAAAAATAATTCATGACAGATATGATCATCCTACTGAAGAATCATATGTCAATAAACTGCGTAAAAAAGGATTAAACAAGATCGCACAGAAAGTTGGCGAAGAAGGTGTTGAAACTGTGATTGCTGCGCTGAATGAAACTGATGTTGATTTTGTCAATGAGAGTTCTGACTTGATTTTCCACTTATTGGTTTTATTGAGAGAAAAAGGTAAAACACTGGCGGACATAGGGGTAAACCTGGAAAGCAGACATCGTTAATATTTGGATATGCTGAAACATTTAAGATCGCTTAGTGGTCATCAGAATCCTGTTTATGCCTTAACGGGCTCTGCTCAGGCAGGGATTTTTTTTACCGGTGGAAATGATAAAGGTGTAGTGGAGTGGTCATTGTCAAAAATGTCATTTATCAAGGTGCTGATGCCTGTAAAAACTTCTGTTTACAGTCTTCATCAGTATAATGACCTGCTTTTTGTAGGTCAGAGAAGTGGTGAACTGAGCATATTTGACCTCAGTAAACAGGCTGTAACTGCTAACTTTCAGGCACATGAAAAACCTGTATTTGACATCGCTGTGATCCCTGAAAAACAGGAGTTTTTAACTGCTGGTGAAGACGGGACTGTTGGGGTATGGTCTTTAACAGATCTGTCTCTGCTGTACCGGATCCGGGTTTCTGCTGATACAGTAAGAGCCATTGCACTTAGTCCTGATCATCGGCAGGCTGCCTTTGGCTGCAAGGACGGCAACATACGTATTTATCAGCTGACGGACTATAGTCTGCTGCATATCCTGGAACAGCATACTTTACCGGTTACTTCTGTTCAATATTCGCCGGATGGCAAATATCTGATTTCAGGGGGAAGAGATGCACAGCTGAATTTCTGGTCAACACCGGATTATCAGCTTCAGCACACTATTCCGGCTCACCTGTTCAGTGTTTATGGTATTGCTTTTCATCCTACCCTGCCTTATTTTGCCACGGTAAGCCAGGATAAGAGTATCAAACTATGGGGCAGTGATGATCTGAAACTCTATAAAATTCTGAGCATAGAAAAAAACACGCACGGGCATACCCATTCCATTAATAAACTGATCTGGAGCGAAGATGGTAAATACTTAATTACCACAGGTGACGACAAACTGGTTATGGTGTGGGAATGGGACCTGTAAACCTTTTAATAATCCTGAGCTTGTGGCTGTATCGTCCGAGTTCAGGATTATATATCCCCTGATCATCAATCGGATCAATCCTTACTTTTCCTGAAGCATGAATGATACGGCCTGCATCCAGCATCATACCGACATGAATGATTTTCCCTTCTGCATTATCAAAAAAGGCCAGATCTCCTGTCTGCGCTTCGGGCAGGAAATTAACTGTATGCCCCTGTTCTGCCTGTTGTGAGGCATCTCTTTTCAATGGTATTCCACTCAGTTTAAAAACAGCCTGTACATAGCCTGAACAGTCAATACCAAATAAAGTACGGCCTCCCCATAAATAAGGTGCATTCTGAAAAAACAAGGCTGATGCTGCCAGATCGGCTGCTGAAACCTGTGCAGGTACCTTCACCGGTTCAAAGCATACCTCAAATTTTTCTTTACCCAGTTCACAAAAGCCATCTTTATAGCCGGGAAGATTACCTGAAGCAGCTAAATAATAAGCACTTCCATCAGCCGAAATCACTTTATTACTAATCCCTAAAGGTACCAGTGCGTTATGTTCCTGATACTGCTGCCAGGCTGCTGCAGTAATTTCAGCCAATTGCTTAAAATCTATCCAGCCTTCATATCCGTCATATGTATTACGTATGCGCCACCAGGGTTCTGCTTTTTCAAGCACTTCTACCTGATCTCCAAATAATAACTGCGTGGTAATTTCTGCTCTATCGGAAGGTTCAGCTCTTAAGGGAGCTACCGAGACTCTGCAAACTGCGAATAGTTGTTCCATATTGAAATATAGCCTTTGAGCAATTGTTCTGATATAAATTTTAAACGCTCTAAATTACAGATTTGATTTAGAAAACATATGATTCATAAAATTGTTATATAGGTATTACATTCATTAACGCTGAGAAATTATGAACGTCAGAAAGATATTAATCGCGGTAGACAACAGTACCTGCTCAGAAAAAGCAGCAAAAACGGGCTACGAGCTGGCTAAGACCTTTGATGCAGAGGTCGCATTGGTTAATATTATTGAGCCTATGCCGGCAACCATCAATCAGGATCTTACTTTAGCACCTGTTTTTCTGGAAAGTTTTGATAATAGTGAAGAGAACAGCCATCAGCTGCTTAAGGAAATAGAGGATACCTATGCCAATGGTATAAAAACAACTTATTTAACTGTGGTAGATACTGCTGCACATGGTATCATTCAGCAGTCTGATGAGTGGGGATCTGATCTCATTGTGATCGGAACGCATGGTAAAACCGGCCTGTATCACTTTTTAATGGGAAGTGTAGCTGAACATGTGGCCAGGAAATCGGCATGCCCTGTATTGATCATCCCCAATAAGGCAGATGTATAAAGAACTGATAAAGGTATTATATAACAGAAAAGGACGCATATGCGTCCTTTTCTGTTATATATCAATTAAAGAACTAGTTTTCCTGATGTAACCAGGCCTTTTTCTTTAATAATTCTTCTTCGGTTTCACGGATATCTTCATCATCCACACAACAATCTACCGGGCACACTGCCGCACACTGAGGTTCGTCATGAAAACCTTTACATTCTGTACACTTATCTGAAACGATATAATATACCTCATCAGAAACTGCTTCCTGTGCTGCTTCAGCATCTACTTCCTGATTACCAAAATCAATGATACCATTTAAGTTGGTTCCATCAGAAAATCTCCAGGCTGTACCTGCGTCATAAATTGCATTATTTGGGCATTCAGGCTCACATGCTCCGCAATTAATACATTCGTCTGTTATTTTAATAGCCATGTCTTCGTATAAATCTATTTGCTAAAGTTACCTTTGCCTTGCAAATATAACATTTATACTTTAAAATTACTTCAAACATGTCAATCCTTACCGCTGAAAAGTTAATTATTGCATTCCATAAACTAAGTGATTTCTTAAATCACCCCAGCGATGAATTTAATCATACAATCAATTCTGCACCTAATCATAATGCATGGTTTACTCATGCCGAGGTCAGAAGATCTTTATCTTCATTACAGGAAATGCTTAATTTAAGTGACCTGGAAAAATGGTTTGAACAAATTACGATCAGCCAGCACCCTAAAAAGGTAGGTCTGATTCTGGCAGGAAACATTCCGCTGGTGGGTTTCCACGACATTTTATCTGTTCTGGCTACAGGAAACATTGCTGTGATCAAACTCTCATCTTCTGATAATCAGTTATTACCTGCACTGCTTAAACAACTCATAACAGTTGAACCTCTTTTAGCAGAGCGTATTGTTTATGCAGAAAGATTAAAGGATTTTGACGCCATCATTGCAACTGGAAGTAATAATACATCCAGATACTTTGATTATTATTTTGGCAAGGTGCCGAATATCATCAGAAAAAACAGAAACAGTATTGCGATATTAACGGGTAATGAAAGTACCCAGGATATCAGCCTGCTGGGTCATGATATCTTTGATTATTTTGGACTGGGCTGCAGAAACGTTTCTAAAGTCTATCTGCCTGAAGATTATGAGATCAAAAACCTTTTTGAACCGCTGGAGCAATATCAGGACATCATCAACCATTTCAAATACAATAACAACTACGATTACAACAAGTCCATTTACCTGGTCAATAGTGTTCAGCATTTTGATAATGGCTTTTTATTGTTAAAAGAGGATGAAGGACTCTCTTCTCCCCTGGCTGTTTTATACTTCGAAAAATACAAAACACTGGATCAGCTGACAGAAAAACTGATAGCCATGCAGTCTGATATCCAGTGTGTGGTTACTGATGCAGCTATTAAACTGGATACAGCTAGTGTAACTTTCGGCCAGAGCCAGCATCCCCGCTTATGGGATTATGCAGATAATGTCAATACGATTGATTTCTTAAATTCTTTATAGCTTTTTTCTCATTCTGAAACACTATTTTTGAAAAAAATGTATGTAATCAAAGTAAAAGGCATTGCCAAAATCCCGGATTATGTCCAGCTAAGGGACGATAAATTTACCCTTCTGGCTTATTTCAGGGTAGACCGGCCTGATAAATCACTTGAAAAATTAGGTCTGGGTGACAAACTACCTTATATTATGGAGATGGTAAAAGATTTACCATTTGGTCAGATTGCAAAATTAGATATTTAAGACATGGCAGGAAACGCAGTTATAAATTTAAAGAACGTAGATGTATTTCAACAAAAACACCTTGTACTCTCTAATGTTAATCTTAACATAGATAAAGGTGAATTCGTATTTCTGATCGGACAAACCGGATCAGGAAAAAGTAGTTTATTGAAAATCATTTATGGTGAACTTCATATCGGTAACGGTGAGGGGGAAATTGCAGGTTTCGATCTTAAAAAACTGGCAGAAAGAGATGTCCCCTATCTGCGCAGAAAATTAGGAATCGTATTCCAGGATTTCCAGCTACTGACAGACCGTACTATCGAACAAAATCTTAATTTCGTTTTAAAGGCTACGGGCTGGAAAGACAAAAAACTGATCGAGGAACGGATTAAAGACGTACTGGAAAAGGTTGGTCTGCGTTCAAAAATAAGAAAAATGCCGCATGAACTTTCTGGTGGTGAGCAGCAGCGTGTCGTGATTGCACGTTCCTTATTAAACAACCCGGATATCATTCTTGCGGATGAGCCGACAGGAAACCTTGATCCTGAAACCTCCGAAGAAATTGTATTACTGCTGAAACAAATCAGCCAGAGCGGTACAGCCGTATTAATGGCTACGCATGATTATCATATCATCCGTACGCTTCCTTCACGTATTATTAAATGTGAAGCAGGTATCGTGCACGAAGATGCAACGATAAACTAGGTTCTGTTTAAAAACAAGACTATTCCTGACAAAATAATTCCTTTTCAGCCATTCTGTACAGTCTTGTTCAAACAAAACTGACAGCATGGCTGATATATTTCATTGGCAAACCTTTTGAGTTTGCATCATAAAATTCTACTATAGCATGTTTAGCAAGAAGAAAACAAACGATACGGAAAATCCTATTACGGAAAATACTGCTGAAGAGCAGTTGAACAACGAGCTTACTGACGACGCAAATGCGGATACGACCACAGAACCTGTGGTAGAAATCTCTGCTGAAGAGCAGTTAAAGCTTGATAATGCAGCACTGAACGATAAATATCTTCGTCTTTTTGCTGAATTTGACAACTTCAAAAGACGTACTCAGAAAGAGCGTGTTGAGCTTTTACAGACTGCTGGTAAGGATGTAATTGTTTCCATGCTTGCTGTTCTGGACGATTTTGACCGTGCAAATAAGGCAACTGAAAATGCTACAGATATCAATGCTATCCGCGAAGGTATTCAATTGGTGCACACCAAACTTAAAAGCATTCTGGCTCAGAAAGGCTTAAAAGAAATGGAAAGTATCAATACTCCTTTTGATACAGACCACCACGAAGCAATCACTAAAGTTCCTGCACCAACTGAAGAGTTGAAAGGAAAAGTTATAGATGAATTAGAAAAAGGATACACTTTAAATGACAAAGTTATACGCTTTGCAAAAGTAGTTGTAGGTAGTTAATTATGAGTAAGAGAGATTATTACGATATCCTTGGTGTAAGCAAAAGTTCTTCCCCGGAAGAGATTAAAAAAGCCTACAGAAAGCTGGCGATAAAATTTCACCCGGACAAAAATCCGGATGACCATACTGCTGAGGATAAATTTAAGGAAGCTGCTGAAGCTTACGAGATTTTAAGCAACCCGGAGAAAAAACAACGGTATGATCATTATGGTCATGCAGGAGTTGGAGGAGCTTCAGCTGGCGGTGGCGGCTATGGCGGCGGCGGTATGAACATGGAAGATATATTCAGCCAGTTTGGTGATATCTTTGGTGGCGGCGGCGGTGGCGGCAGTCCTTTCGACAGCTTTTTTGGAGGACAGCAACGCAGCAGCGGCAGACGTGTAGCTAAAGGTTCTAACCTTCGTATTAAAGTCAAACTTACCCTTGAAGAAATTGCGCATGGCGCAGAGAAAAAAATAAAGGTTAACAAACAGATAGTTTGTAAAACCTGTGATGGTTCAGGAGCTAAGGATAAATCATCTATCAGTACCTGTAAGACCTGTGGCGGAAGCGGTTCTGTTCGCAGAGTAACCAACACTATTTTAGGACAGATGCAGACTACATCTACCTGTCCTACCTGTAACGGTGCGGGATCACAGATCACTTCTAAATGTACATCATGTCATGGTGAAGGAACTGTCCGTGGTGAAGAAACCATTACAATCAACATCCCTGCGGGTGTGAGTGACGGTATGCAGTTAAGCATGAGCGGAAAAGGTAATGCCGCCCCTAATGGTGGTATACCCGGTGATCTGATCATTCTGATTGAGGAAATCCCTCACGAAACCCTGAAACGTGAAGGTAACAATATCGTTTATGATTTACATTTAAGTATCATTGATGCTGCTTTGGGTTACAGTGCCGAAGTACCAACAATTGATGGTAAAGCCAAAATCAAAATTGAACCGGGTACGCAAAGCGGAAAGTTGTTACGTCTTAAAGGCAAGGGTATTCCTGAAGTGAATTCTTATCACCGTGGTGATCAGATTATCCATGTGAATATCTGGACACCTAAGGCCCTGAGCAGCGATGAACGGAATATGCTGGAGAAACTACGTGAATCTCCGAATTTCAAACCTCAGCCGGGTAAAAATGACAAGAGCTTCTTCGAAAAAATGAAAGAATACTTTGAGTAATCAGAGTTTATAGCATAAGTACTTTCAGGGAATTACCTGAAGATTTAAAACAGGCTGCATCTGATAGATGCAGCCTGTTTTTTTATATCAAAACTTTGCTCCCGTACCGTTGTTCTTGTAAAACATATGGAAGAAAATCAATCAACAGACTGGCGGATCGGCTGCTCGGGTTATTATTACAAAGAATGGAAAGAAATCTTCTATCCTGCCGGGCTGGCACAGAAACAATGGTTCAGTTATTACTGCAGCTATTTCAACACGATAGAAATCAACTCTTCTTTTTACAAACAACCTTCACAGAAAAGTTTGACTGCCTGGTATGAAAGCAGTCCGCCTGATTTCCTTTTCAGTATCAAAGCTCCCCGGACAATTACCCATGACCATAAATTTACAGCGTCTGAAGAGCTGATTGCTGATTTTTACCAGGTCATCATTGCCGGCCTCAGAGAAAAACTGGGGTGTGTATTATTTCAGCTTCCCCCCTCTTTTACCTATAGTGAGGAAAGACTCTCCATGCTGATCAGAAATTTAGATCCGGCATTTAACAATGTCGTCGAATTCAGACATATCAGCTGGTGGAATAATGAGGTAATCAGGCAATTCAAACAAAACCGCCTGACATTTAGCGGACTAAGTTATCCATCGCCCCTGCCCGATGAGGTGATTCAATTTAATGATCCTGTCTACTATCGCTTTCACGGTAAACCGGTACTGTATAAATCTCTTTATCCGGAACAGGAAATTGCGGCATTCGCTAAATCTATATTACCAGTAAACAAACAAGTATTCGTATATTTCAACAATACCTGGGGGACTGCAGCATTAATTAATGCGAAACAATTAATTAAGCTGACGAATTCCGCAGACCAATAGGCTGTAACATTTTGTCAGATCATAGTCTAACGGTTAACTAAAAAACTAAATTTAAAGAACAAATGCTTAACGTAAATAATATTGTTAAACAATATGCTACGCATCTTGCTCTGGACAATGTAAGTCTGAGTGTAGAACAAGGCAAGATATTCGGCTTACTGGGACCCAACGGTGCCGGTAAAACATCCCTGATCAGAATTATCACCCAGATTACTGCGCCGGATAGTGGCGAGGTTATCTTTAACGGCCAGCGTTTAAATGCTTCTCACATTGCCCGGATCGGATATCTTCCTGAAGAACGTGGTCTGTACAAAAAGATGGAGATTGGTGAACAGGTAATGTACCTGGCCAAACTGAAAGGGATGAGTACTGCCGAGGCTACAAAAAGAGTTAAGTTCTGGTTCGAAAAACTGGAGATGGGCAGCTGGTGGAACAAAAAAGTAGAGGATCTGAGTAAAGGTATGCAGCAAAAAGTTCAGTTTGTGGCTACAGTTTTACATGAACCTGAACTGATCATTCTGGATGAGCCATTTTCTGGCTTTGACCCTGTAAATGCTGATATTATAAAAAACGAAATCCTGGAACTGAATAAACAGGGTGCCACTTTCATTTTCTCTACGCACCGTATGGAATCTGTAGAGGAGTTATGTGACAGCATTGCGCTGATTCATCATTCTAAAAAAATACTGGACGGTTCTGTCTCTGACATCAAAGAGAAATACAGAAACAATACTTACTGGGTAGAATATGACGGTGAGTTTAATCCTGAACTTGCAACCGGTATCTTTGATATCCTGCAAAAAGATGTACTGAAAGGGAAAACTACGCTTAAGGTACAGATCATAGAAGGGAAGACAGCTAACCAGCTTCTGTCTGTATTACTGCCGGTGGTGAACATTCATCGTCTGGATGAAGTAATCCCTACTATGAATGACATTTTTATTGACCAGGTTAAACAAAAAAACTAGTGCTATGAACAAAATTTTACTCATCATACAAAGAGAATATCTAAGCAGGGTCAGAAAAAAATCATTCATTGTAATGACCTTGTTAACCCCAATTGTAGTCGCTACCTTTTATGGTCTGCTAATCTATTTTTCTATACAGGGAGCTTCATCCACAAATAACAAAATCGCAGTTGTCAGTGAGAATAAAACACTGACAGAGAAACTGGCTTCCACGAAAAATACTTCTTACGTTTATGTCAATAAATCACTGGCAGAAATGAAGTCAAGTCTTGGTAAAGATGGTTTCGACTATATTCTCTATCTGCCGGAGTTTGACCTGGATGCACCAACAGGAATACAGCTTCTGGGCAATAAGCAGGCTGGCTTATCCATGAACAGTAAGGTTGTTGACGACGTGGAGAATACCATCAGAATTCAGAAACTTAAAGCCAGCGGAATAGCACAGGAAGACCTGGACAAATTAAAGTCTTCGGTAAACATAGATAACAAAAAAATAGATGAAACCGGGAAAGAAGAGGATTCCAGTGCCGGGGCAACAACTATTATCGGCTCAGCAGCAGGTATTCTGATGTTTATGTTTATCCTGATCTATGGTATTCAGGTAATGCGTGGCGTTATTGAAGAGAAAACAAGCAGAATTATTGAAGTGATGATTTCTTCTGTAAAACCATTTCAACTGATGATGGGTAAGATCATCGGCATTGCTTTGGTAGGACTTACTCAGTTTGTATTATGGATTATCCTGTCTGCATCGATTTCTACAGTAGCGGTTAAAGCATTTGTAGACAAAAAGGATCTGCAGCAAAGTACAGCCGCTGTCATTAAGGCAAAAACAGGCACCGCTGTTACGGTAGATAAACAGGTAAGTGAAGATGGCCCGATTGCTTATGTACAAAAGAGTATAGCTAATCTTGACCTGACCAAAATCTTACTGGTCTTTCTGTTTTTCTTTATTGGCGGCTATTTATTCTATAGTGCGCTTTATGCTGCCATCGGCTCGGCTGTGGACAGTGAAACAGAAACACAGCAGTTTATCATGCCCGTCATGATGCCGCTTACACTTGGTTATGTATTATCATTAAGTGTGGTCACAAATGATCCATATGGCACTATTGCTTTCTGGTTATCCATGATTCCTTTTACTTCTCCTATAGCTATGATGGTAAGGTTGCCTTATGGTGTACCGGACTGGCAACTGGCTTTATCAATGGCGCTGTTAGTGGTTGGATTTATCGGTACGGTATGGATAGCTTCCAGAATATACAGAGTAGGTATATTAATGTATGGTAAGAAAACCAGTCTGAAAGAAATGATCAAATGGTTTACGTATAAGAATTAATAACCCGCAGAGAACAGCTAATACAAAACCCGGTATACACAGAAGAGAAATGAGAGCAGCAGTTATTGACTTAGGGACAAATACTTTCCACCTGATTATAGCAGACCTTACTCCTGCGGGAGTTCAGGTCATTTACAAAACGAATCTGCCTGTACAATTAGGACAGGGCCGTATCAATGAGAACATGATTATACCTGCAGCCTTTGAGCGCGGGATAAAGGCGCTAAAGGACTTTAAAACGCTGATAGATTCCCATCAGGCAGAAGTAGTCCGGGCTACTGCCACTTCTGCGGTACGCAGTGCCTCGAATGGAAAAGATTTTGTTACTGCTGCACTTAAAATAGCCGGTATAGCTATTAAAGTAATCACTGGTGAACAGGAAGCTGCTTATATATTTAAAGGTGTAAAAGCTACAGGTGTGATCAGTCAGCAATCACTGATCATGGATATAGGTGGCGGTAGTACAGAATTTATTATCTGTAATCCGGATGGGCCGCTATGGAAGAAAAGTTATAATATAGGTGCTGCGAGATTATTGCAGGCCTATTTTCATACTGACCCCATTAGTACTGAAGAGCAGACTGCTATCAGCAATCACCTGGACGAAGAACTGGCCGGCCTGATTACAGCCTGTCAGAAATACCAGCCACAGATACTGATCGGTTCTGCAGGTGCATTTGAAACTTTTGCAGCTATGTTACTGGAAGATGCTGATCTGAAAACTCTCTGTTCAGCAGTACTGGACATAGATAAATATCATAGTCTTTCTGAAAAACTGATTGCTTCTACACATGCTGAAAGGGCATTAATGCCTAAGCTGATTCCACTCAGAGTGGATATGATCGTTATCGCTGCTATCCTGACTAATTATGTTATCAGTAAAACAGGATTAAAAGCAATCAGTTTATCTACTTATGATTTAAAAATGGGTGTATTATACGATATACTCGCGGATCAGAAATTTGATAGCTCGAAATAAAGTTTTTCGGTAGGTAAGCCCATCACATTGGTATAGGATCCTTCTATTTGCTCTACCGCAATAAATCCAAGCCAGTCCTGAATTCCATAAGATCCTGCTTTATCCAGAGGACTGTATTTATTGATATAATGTTCTATTTCTTCTGTACTGAGCACTCTGAAACGTACTTCTGTCCGGTCAACAAAGGTTTTCAGTTTGTCTTTATAAGCCAGGCTTACCCCTGTGTAGACGTGATGGCTGGTTCCGGATAGTTTTTCCAGCATTACTCTGGCATGTGCCGCATCTGCTGGTTTACCTAATATTTCTCCGTTATACGCTACGATGGTATCGGCTGTGATGACCAGGTTTGATAACCGCTCTTCGACAAATGCCATTGCTTTCTTTTCTGAGATATAACAGGCAATTGCTTCGGGTGTAAGATCCTCCGGATAACTCTCATCTACATCTTTTAATAAAACTTTAAAGTCAAGTCCCATCAATTGCATCAATTCTTGTCTGCGGGGTGATTTAGAAGCCAGAATAAGAGGAGTGGTTTGCTTATACATATTTATTTTTTTGCGCTAAAATAATAAAAGCGGCCCAAAGCCGCTTCTATTATTTTTGATATTTAATGGTACTGAAATCTGAAAAGCCAGATTAACTGTTAAATTTCCAAACAGATCTTAGTTTTCAGCAGGTTTGTTATCGCCCTGCCCTCCACTTCTGTTTTTCATTGCATTTCTTCTTTCTTCCAGAAAAGTCTCATAGGCCTTTTTCTGATCGTCAGTCAATACCGCCTTAATCTTTTCGTTGTTACCCTGCATCAGCGTCATCATTTTTGTACGCATTGCTTTTCTGTCATCGCCCGCTTCTTCACGTGCTTTGTTCATCTGGGTATTCTGATCTAAAAGGATGTCATGAATTTTTGTTTGCTGGTCAGCTGTGAGTGTCAGTTTTTCTGTAAGCTGAGCAGTAGCTTTGGTTGCTCTTTCTTCTGGCGTTCCGCCACGATTACCACCTTGTGCATGTGCAAATGTTATTACACTGAATAACATTCCGCAAATCATCAATAATTTCTTCATATCTATTCTTTATTTTTAGTGATAGAGTCAGAAATTAAAAGAAGGTTTAAAAACGTTGTGTAACTTATTTACTGGAATCAGCTGCCGAAGGGTTTGCATCAAACCATTTCTCCTGCACCCGGAGAACCTTTTCAATAACATCTCTCACTGCAGTTTTCCCGCCACTGAAAGGAGAAATGTATTCGCTGATCGCTTTGATATCAGGACAGGCATCAGCCGGACAGGTCGGTATTCCCACCAGCTTCATTACATTCAGGTCAGGAATATCATCCCCCATGTATAATACCTGCCTGGCTTTGATATTATAAATCTCCAGATAGTCGTTGAATACTTCAACTTTGTCAGAAACACCAAGGAACACATCCGGAATACCTAAACCCTCAAAACGTTTTTCCATTGCCTGACCACGACCACCCGAAATAATACAGACATGATATCCTTTTTTAACGGCCAGCTGTAAAGCATAGCCGTCTTTAATATTGAAAGTACGCATAAGCTCTCCGGAATCCGAAGCTATAACATCGCCGTTGGTTAAAACACCGTCGACATCAAAGACAAATGTCGTAATCCCTTTAAGTTTCTGCAGTAACATTTAATCCTGATTATCTCTCCACTCGTAAACCCAGGCAGACTGGATTTGCTCCAGGTGACCTTCATTGCTTTCTTCTCTTGTACCTTTGAAATTAGGTAATGAAAGAACCCAGTCTATCAATTCAGTGAACCTGATACGGTAGATTTTAGATTCGTTAAAATCATCACCAAACTTTTCATATAACTCCTGAGCGATATCTTCATGATCCTGCCAGTGAATTGGTAAAGCAAACTTATCCTGCATGTTCTATTTTTTTTATATTAATTAATGGCCTAAAAATTCAGATTGGTTAGGGATAGTAACTTCTATATTTCCGTTGATGACTACACACTGGCAACCTAATCTGGAAGAGATTTTTGGACTTATAGCCCGGTCAATGAAGTCTTCTTCTTTATCAGATATTTCCTGAATGTTATCCATTCCCTTAGTCACATATACATGACAGGTACTGCAACCGCAAACACCGCCGCAGTTATGTTGTAGATCTATTCCATTATCCAGGCAGACTTCCAGAACTGATTCTCCACCTGCAATTGGTAGTTGAACCTGCGCTTTACCCTTTTCCTCAAAATTGACTGTTAATTGATAAATATTCATAATTGGTCTCAAAAATAAGCAGCAAAAACCGCAATACTGTTATAGATGCGTTTTTTTAATGCTATTACTTAACGTTTCGTAGATTTTTTGCAGATCGGGATTACCGTTCAGCAAATCCAGATGTTTTTTTATGGTCTTCTGATCACCTCTGCTGGCCGGGCCTGTCTGCGCTTCGGCCGGTGCATTTGACTGTACTTTCTCTGCCGTCTCCAGAATCAGTGGCTTTAGTAAATCGAAATTAAGGTTATACTGTTCCAGCAATCCGCTGCTTAACTGATAAAGATGATTGCTGAAGTTACAGGCAAAAACGGCTGCCAGATGTAAAATACTTCGCTGCTGTGAAGTAATCACAGAAACTTTAGGACTCAATAACTGTGCAATTACCTGTATTTTTTCTAAAGTAAGCGGCTGATCTGCCTCAATACACAAAGGTACCTGAGTCATATCTACAGCTTTTGATTTGGAAAAGGTTTGCAGGGGATAAATAACGCCATACCCGCTTTTCACTTCAGAGAGTACACTCATAGGTGTTGCTCCCGAAGTATGAATAACTACACCTTTTACATCTGTTAAATGGGCAGCCACTCCAGCAATTGCATCATCTTTTACCGCAATCAGATAACAATCAGCAGAACGATCCAGATCGTCCCAGTTACTGATTGGTTCTGCCTTTGTCAAAGCCGCAAGAATCTCTGCATTTTTACCATCATGACTCCAGACCTGAACAATGTCTGCCCCTATCGCTTTTAAAGCAATGGCAAAATGTGTTGCCACATTTCCCGAACCTATACAAACAATGTTCATCGAGAGTCTTTTAAATTTACAGGTTCTAATCAGACTGTCTTAATTTCTTTTTGTCGTCTGATAATGGAAATTACAAATCCAATCACCATTACAATCAAACCTACCCAATATAAATTGATATAAGGGAATTCAATAGACTTAAACACTACCCAGTCTTTAGACTGCTGAGGTTTTTCAAATACCTGCAGTTCTACTTTTTTCTGATCAGGAAGTATCTTGGTAAATCTCAGTCTTAAACCTAATTCAGGAATATTGCGGGCAAAGTCAAATGTATTATGTCCTTTAACCAGGAATATAGGCTCTGCTTTATAAATCTTTCCATTCAGGTCGATCTCCAATGGAAGACCTACTGCGATATCACCTTCAGCCAGCGCAAGACTTTTTGCAGTTGGTTTGAAGTTAAGATCTTTCACCGTGATAATACCACTGCTGGTATGTAAGGTATCACCTGTGCTAACGGTAACTACTCTTGGTTTTTTATAATTCTGTTCTTCACTCTGGGCATCACTCTCTGCATGTGCCTCTTTTTTATCCGGAGCACTGGTAATATGTGTATACACATCGTAAGTAAGATAATGTTTGGTATCAGGAGATGCAATCAGCCCCATTTTCTCATTGATCTGAACACGTGGATTCAGATTAAAATCTTCTTTAAGCTTACCTGTTTTTTCATCAATCACCTTAAAATTCAGGGTGTAATAAGTATTAGGTGCTATCGTGGTATCATTAGTGTAAGTCACAGTGAAACGTCCCATTTTCTTAGGCTCATTTTTGTACAACACCATGTTTTCACCTGGTTTTTCAACCTTCTCGAAATCTTTTACGGGAATAAAGTTCGTTGCATTGATAGAAACAGGTCTGCTTGTAGCAGCAGCAACCAGTGCACCTACCAGTAATAATGCAAATCCGATGTGTGCTACAGCTGCTCCGACTAATTTACCTTTACCACTAAATCCTTGTGTCAGAATACGGGCATTGGAAAGGATAGCGAACATACAGCTGAACGACAGTAAAATATAGATCAGGTTGTTGTATACATTGGTTATATAAACAAAACCTGCTGTAACTACTACAGCAATAATTAATGTAGCAATCAGGCTGCTGTAGAACTTACGGGTATCGGTTCGTTTGTATTTTAAGAACTGGGAGAAACCAGAAATCATCGTAATCAGAATAGCAAAAGGGGCCTGCCATTGATTATAATACTTAATCGCGTCAATAGGCGGAGCAAAATTAGTTCCGAATGCTTTATTAAATACCGGAACTGAGGTAGAAAAGATTACCTGTATACACGCTACTGTTACAACCAATGCTCCGATGAACATCCAGAATTCTCTTGAATAAGTTTCTTCGTCTTTATTGGTAATAGGTAATTCTTTCCAGCGTAAAACAATCAGTACAACCGGAATAACCAGGAAAACTACATTGTAAAGAATCAGATGTCCGAACATTCCAAGATCTGTGAATGAATGTACTGATGTCTCTCCAAGAATACCACTTCTGGTTAAGAAAGAAGCATATAGTACCAGGATAAAACTTACTAAAACCAGTGCGATTGAAGTAAAAAAAGCATGCCCTGTGTTTTTGAAAGCAATCATCACATGGACAGCACCAATTAAAGTAAGCCATGGAATCAGGGATGCATTTTCAACCGGGTCCCATGCCCAGAATCCACCAAAGTTAAGTGCCTCATAAGCCCAGAAAGAGCCCATGATGATTCCCGTTCCTAAAACCATTACTGCGAACAGTGCCCATGGCATAGCAGGTTTTACCCATTCTTTATATCTTTTTTGCCATAAACCGGTAATCACATAAGCAAAAGGAACAACCATACTTGCAAAACCAAGGAACAGGGTTGGCGGGTGAATAACCATCCAGTAATTCTGTAAAAGTGGGTTTAATCCTCTTCCATCAGTAATAAACTTCAGGTAGTTTTTATAGTTTTCAGCATCAGCAAATACTACCGGTGCCATTTCTTTAAGATTTACAGCATCCCTTAAAAGGATAAAAGGAGAACTTCCGACACGCTCTGTCCAGATCTGAACGCCTAAAAGCATCGAGGTCAAGAACACCTGCGAGAAAGAGACAACTGTCATTACACCGTTTTCCCATGTCCTCGCTTTCCACATCAGGATAGTTCCCAATATTGCCTGCCAGAATGCCCAAAGCCAGAAACTACCTTCCTGTCCTTCCCAGAAGGCAGAAACAATATAGTAAACAGGAAGTGTTTTTGAAGAGTGCGAATAAACGTAATAGTATTCGTTATAATGATTAAGGATCAGGTAAAACAAGGTTACACCAATTCCAATTACACTAAACAGATTAATTAAGAATGCTATTCTTCCCAACCTTTGCCAGGATTTATCAGCAAGGTCTTTATTGCGGGTTGCAAAGAAATAAGAAATCGTTGAAAGTAATGCAGCGGCAAACGCTAAAACAATAAAAAACTGCCCAACTTTGCCGGGGAGGAGGGTTTCTCCTGTGAATTGTATGTCCATTAAAATTATTTGTATCGTTTAACCTGTCCGTCCTGCTTTATCTCTACTAGGTCGTTATTATATTTAGAAGGGCACTTCATTAATATTTTAGAAGCATAAAAAGTATCACTGTTCATTTTACCGATCAGTACAAGCTTTTCAGAACGTTCAAAATCCTGTGGTTTGGTACCACTGTAAATCACTTTTTTAACATCACCCTTTTCATCTTTCATATAGAATGAAAAATGATTGGCATCTTTTAAAGCATCATAATAAGTTCCCTTTTCTTTTGCCCAGTGTCCCATTACGTGAAACTCTCTCGAGTCCTTAGCCGCCTCTGTAAAAGTCGAATAGTTACTGGTATCAGCATTTAAGCTTACCAGGAAACAAACACAGATAGCTATTGTAATTAAGCCAATAATTGCACTTTTCTTCATGAGAATATATCGTTTTTTGTCAAATTTGATGTTCGCAGACGTACATTATTAAAAAATGTGTCATAAGCTTTTTCATGGTTAAAAATCAAACCGGCTCCGCCAGTTTAAAATAGGATATAGCTTGCTCACACGAACCTCCTTCCCTAACCAGTTAAAAGAGTACACAAAGATAAAAAATATAAGTACCTAATATCCTTTAGGCACCGGCTATTACTTTAGATGACAAAATATTGATAGTTGGCTGACAAATAAACGACATAATGCCAGCCTCTATATTTTGAACAGGGAGAAACAACCTACTTAAGATATTCATTTTTAATAAGTTGAGGCAGCTCTTTTCTTACGTGCATGACTTTAGGTTTAGAAACGTTTCTAATGTATGGATCCCATAAATTGCGTTCATAATAGTCTTGCTGAGAGGTTTCTGCTGGATAAAATGCCCGAAAAGGCTCCAGTTCTGTAACAAAACCACCGGCATAGTAATTGGCAGCCTGCATTTCTGTCATTACTTTAGCTATTGTCTTTCTTTCCTGCGTACTCCGGTAAAAAGCAACAGACCGGTAATTATCTCCTACATCCGGCCCCTGTCTGTTTAACTGAGTGGGGTCATGTGCAAAGAAAAAAGCATGTACCAGTTGTTCATAGGAAATCTGCGCCGGATTATAATAAACCTGTACCGATTCTGCATGACCGGTATTCTGCCCCATCATATCTTCATAGGTAGGATTTACGGTAGTTCCGCCAGCATATCCGCTGATTACTGTATTCACTCCTTTCAGCTGGATCAGGCTTTCCTGCATAGCCCAGAAACAACCACCTGCAAAGGTAGCTACAGCTTCATCGGAATTAGGTTTGGGTAATACTGCAAATCCATTTTTACTGGATATCTTTTGCTCTCTGCCCGAACAGGAAGCGAGCAGTAAACAGACAATTAAGAAATATATAACTCTTTTCATAACCAGATGATTTCAGCAATCATTCCTCCATACCAATATACGAAATTACCGGTGCAGGGATTTCAAGATGAATGTCATATTGGAGCATAAAAAAATCCGCAACGTTTTCACGTTGCGGATTCAATAATTTATTTAGCTGAACCTTATGGCCAGATACCTAAGTTCATGTAAGAAACAGCAATTTTGTCAATTGAACCAACAAAAGCAGCAGTTCTTAAAGTCTGGATACCTGGTTTAGTTACTAAAGTCTCTCTGATTTCATGGTAAGAGTGAATCATAGTATCTTCTAATCCTGAATTTACCAGTTCCATCTCAGAAGCACCTTTAACAATCATTAAACGGTGCTCAGCCGGAATGCTCTGACCAGTTAAACTTTCCAGTGTATTGATTAAGTTAGCGTTTGAGTTTTCTGCATAACGTTTTTCCATACGGCCAAAAGCTACGTGAGAAAGGTTTTTCAACCACTCAAAGTAAGAAACGGTTACACCACCAGCATTACAGTACATATCAGGAATGATAATACCACCCATTTCAGTGAAGATTTCTTCAGCTTCAGGAGTACATGGTCCGTTTGCACCTTCAGCAATAATTTTCGCCTTGATGTTTTTGATGTTTTCTACAGTAATCTGATTCTCCAGAGCTGCAGGAACAAGGATATCACATGGCTGCTCCAGACCTTCCATAGAATTTTTAAATTCTTTAGCTCCCGGGAAACCTAAGATTGAACCTGTTAATTTACGATGTGCAAACACCTCGTCAACATTAAGTCCGTTCTCATTGTAGATAGCACCTTCATATTCACAAAGTCCAACAATTGTAGCACCAAATTCAGTAAGGAATTTTGCAGAGTGATACCCTACATTTCCTAATCCCTGAACGATAACTCTTTTATCTTCTAAACCAGCTTTAAAACCTAGTTTATTCATGTCTTCAGTTACTCTTACGCATTCTCTTATGGCAAAAGCAACACCACGACCAGTAGCCTCTTTACGTCCGCGGATACCGTGTAAAGCGATCGGCTTTCCGGTTACGCAACCCAAAGCATCCAGCTGACCTGGATTCATTGTCATATATGTATCAGCGATCCAGCTCATTTCACGTTCACCAGATCCGTAATCAGGAGCAGGAACGTCAATACCAGGACCGATAAAATTCTTTTTAATTAATTCAGTAGTATAACGACGGGTGATATTTTCCAATTCACCTGTAGTATAGTTTTTTGGCGTAATTTTAATACCACCTTTTGCACCACCAAAAGGAACATTCACGATAGCACATTTGTAAGTCATTAATGCTGCCAATGCCATTACCTCATCTTCATTAACCATTTCACTGTAGCGAATCCCTCCTTTGGTAGGACTCATGTGGTGAGAGTGCTCAACACGCCATGCATCAATTACCTCGAAGCCATTTCCTCTGCGAATTGGGAATTGGAAACGATAAACACTGTTACAAGCTTTAATTTGTGATAGTAAACCCTCTGGGTGACCGGTGAATTGTGCTGCGTTATCAAAGTTTTTACAGACATCTGTAAAAAAATTTGTCTCGTTTGCTGTAGTAGCCATTATTTGATTTTTATGAATTTGAATTATGTTCTTATTCTTATACCTGCAAAATTGCACTAAAAAAAACGATTAATACAAATTAATAATTGCTTAGTGTAAGTGAAACACCCCATTTAAAATCACCCAAAAACCTGTGTTAAAGGCTTTAGAATAAAATTTTTACCTTAAGATTTTTTTTCTAGTTTTTTTAATCTCCGGTCAATTGAGAACATGAAAAAGATCAGTCCCAGTAAAATAACTACTGCACATACAGCAACTACATAAATTTTCTCTGATCCGGCAAGGGTATCAGTAATGACAGAACTCTGTTCCTGTGCAAAAAGCTGCATGGTAACCATTAACATCAGGACTGTAGTAATTAGTTTCTTCATCTGATTATATTTTTTTCGGAGCACCTGTTATTTTAGCTAAACCGGGACCAGTTTTGATCTTCAGTTCGTATTAAAACTTCGTGGATCTGATTAGCTGATTGAGTTGGCCAAATCGGCAGGCGACACCGTTGTATTTATTATTTATAGAATTATGCTGTTTTATTTTTCTCTAAAGAAGATACTCTGAAAAGTAAAGTATATATCCAGTAGCCAATCAGGATCCATCCCAGACAGGCAGGATAAAAGACCATTCTCATATGGCTATCCAGATCATAGGCATTAAATCCTGGATTACCACCATTACCCGGATGCAGAGAATCTGATAATCGTGGCAATACAAAAAGTAATACCACCATCATGGGAAACGCAAAAATATTATAGATAGCTGCAATTTTGGCTCTTTTCTGATCTTCATCAATTGCATTTCTAAGTATCAGATATGCAAAATACAGCAGAAGTGCGATAGCTGCAAAATTTTGTTTCACATCAAAACTCCAGGCCTGCCCCCACGTAAATTTAGCCCAGATAGCCCCTGTAATGATCCCCAGAATACCGAATATCACACCTGCATTAACACTTTGTACAGCTTTCCTGTCATGCTCTTCATTATTATTGCTCAGGTATTTTATACTGTGAAATACTGATACACTGAAAAGCACAATCATACTAAACCACATGGGTACATGGAAATATAGATTTCTAATGCTTTGATGCAATATAGGTAAAGCAGGAACTGAAGACAAGAAGCCGAATACTGTAGAATAAACTACCAGTACTGCTCCCAAAATTTTCCACCAGGATTTATACATTTATTTAAATTTAAGATCGCTCGCTTATTAATCAGCTCACAACTCAGCACGATATTTTAATTTTGCGAGTTCAAAGGTAATAAAGCTTTATATATTTTTTTAATTTTTATAATTCCGCTAATCCCGCCACAAATACGGAAATAACATCAATGCAAATACAGCAACCAGAACATTGATAATTAAAAGAATACCAATTTCATCAAGACTTACACTTCTATCAAGTCCGTCGATTGCATTTTTACTTAGCTTAATCAGCAGCGTAATCACCGGAATGATTACCGGAAAGCTTAAGATAGCCATTAGCATCCCCCCATTACCGGCCTTTGATGCTATTGCTGATATCATTGTGAATATCGTCGAAAAACTCAGGCTTCCCAATATAGTGGCCACAAGATACAGGCCCATATCTTCAGGGACATAATCAAATACCAGTGTATAAAACCCTAAAGCAATCAGGGTGAGCAGCAGCATGAGAAAAATATTGTATATAGTTTTTGAAATAATCAGCGCAAGCGGGCTCGCTATAGTATATATATACAATTGCCTCCCCTTGCTCTCCTGAAGAAAACTTTTCGAGACCGCATTAATAGAGGCAAACAACATAATAATCCAGAATAAAGCATTCCAGGTTATTCCTTTGAGTGATACAAAGGAAAGAAAGCAGACAAATACTGTAGATACCACATACAGTACTACCCCATTCAAAGCATATTTTGAGCGCCACTCCAGCAGCAACTCTTTCCCAATCAAATATTTAACTTCCTTTATTAATTGCATTTCGGCACAAAGATAATTTTATGGATTGTTTTTTCACCGGACAACACCCATTTCCTGCTCAAATATTGATTATATTGTACTTCTATGATAAAAGAACAGACCTGTAACACAAGAATCTGTTGGATATACAGAATTTACATTAAGAATGTGTGAAGACCTGAAGGATTAAACTAAAACATAAAAATTACTGACAGAAAGCAATTCTGCTATGCCTCTGAGAGTGGTACTACCGGGATCTGCTGTACCGGAACTGTTTTCCGTACTGTAATCAAAGGCAATACTCCCGCAAGAATGACAAACCATCCCCATTTATATTTCACCATACCTGAAGCCAGATTGATCAGTTTCTTAAAATGTATAAAACTAAAGTAATCATGTGATTTAAACCAGACTGCAGCCAGTGTCAGAATCACCAACGCAATAGCAGCCCATCCGCAAAACCGCAGTAAACCTGTTTTATTCAGAAATGCGCCTAAAAAAGCCAGTACAACTATCACGTAAAAGATAATCCCCAGGGACTGGTCTATTCCGAAATAGTTCCAGTTTCCAATAATAGGTACATGTACGAGCGGACACATTCCGCCTACAGCCATCAATAAGACACCAATCACACCTTGAATCTTCATAAAAAATTAAATGTTTTAAATAAACAGAGACAAAAGTATCATCTATTTACTGAATTTGAGATAAGATTATAAACAAATAATCCTGCATCACGGACAAATAGTTGAGCAATGGCAATTCTGCTATGGGATCTCCGGTTTAACACCCGGAACTATTAGCTATTCATCCGGTCTAAGAATTCATTGTCCTGAGATTCCCTTCCGGATCGACATACCGGGTTACCCCCTCCATCCTGACAATTTCCTGTATTAAAAAGTCTAGTTTTTTATTAACCTCATCAGAATTATATTTAACCACATCAGGTCTAACCGGAGCCTCATCAGTTATCTTGTCCGGCTTATCCGCTCTTCCATCTAAGTGATTTAACCTGTCTTCAACCTGATTTAGTCTTTCATCTTCTCCTTTGGGTATTATTTCAGACTTATCTGCGATCGGGACCTTCCTGTATTCTACTTTATCCAGTCTTAGCTCAATTTCATTAAGTCTTTCATTAATACTGGCAATTTCGATATTTATACGCCCCAAAAGACCGGTTACTGTCTGGATAATTCTTACTAAAACAGCTAATTGCTCTTTAAATTGTTTCATATAATTAAATCTCTGACAATAAAGCTACCTGGATTAATTTAAAAACAAACAATTTAACTTTAATAACACACAAATGAGTGTTATCGTATGCTAATTAAGCAATTCAGGAACAAAACTATTATCCACACCCGAAGCTCCTGCTGGAAAAAGGGAACAGGTTTTCCTTAAAAAAGGTAAAAAAAAACTATCCCTACTAACAACCTCCCCCATCCAGTTTACGTAGGAATATGTTAAAAAGCAGAAAGGTGGTATTTCAGGCATTGTTCGCCCCTTCGGGTGAACGCGGCCTGAAATACCACCTTTCTGCTTTTTATCCAGGAATTACTTCCCTGGATCTATCCCCATTTTATCAGCAAAATGTGCACAGTAATCTCTCAGATCTTCAATAATCAGTTTCTCACCGGTTGCTTTCAGAAAGCTATCTCCCATAGTCTGTAAAGTTTCATAAAAGAATCTTTTCATTTCATCCACAGGCATATCCTTAGTCCACAGATCAATACGCATTGAATTCTTGTAGTTATGATCCCATAAAGCCAGCATCATAGATTTCACAGGAACTTTTTCCTGAGTTTCCGCATCCGTAGATTCCCACATTAAGTTCTCAGGAACATTATTATCATCAAGTTCAACTGTTATTTTAATTTCTGCTGTTTTCATCAGTATAAATTTGTTTTTTTATATTTTTTATTGCCGCCAATTTTTCAACTGGATCTTTCCTGTTTCCCCGTAATAAAGATTACCCCAAAGTAACTTTCAGAATTATCATTAATACTACTGTGAATACAATCAAAGCACACTCCACTATCCATAATTTGCTGAGCAAAGGTATAAACTTCCGGAAAATCAGATCTGAAATGAAAGCAATAATTGCAGTTAAAACACAAAGACCTATCAGCATCCCATTGACTCCTTTCTGGACAGGAAGTTCTTTATCCGGGCCAAAGAACATTAGCAGTGCTAACACCAGGCAGCCTGAAGTAACTATATTTAACGGAGTTAATTTCAAGATTAAGTTTTTTTGAATTTTCTTTTCTTCCAGGCCGGAGTTTTATTCATCTTTTTCTTCGCAGCGATAACGGCAGCCGCAGCAATCGCAGCAGCATGTTTTTTCTCATGGAAAGCCCCTTTAAAATCAGGATCATCTTTCCGTTTCTGGTTATCTATCTCCCTGGCTATATACTGACGTTCTTCATAAGGAGTTTCCTCTACAAAAACTTCCTTGGGTAACTCTATGACAGGAATATCCTGACGCATCAGTTTCTCAATCTTTTTGATATAGTATTTTTCAGCTTCAGTACAGAAAGTAAGTGCGTCGCCTTTAGCATAAGCTCTTCCGGTCCGGCCTATACGGTGAACATAATCCTCAATAATAATAGGAACGTCAAAATTAATCACGTGACTTACTTCAGCCACGTCAATCCCGCGTGAAGCTACATCTGTAGCTACCAATACACGAATATGACCTTCTTTAAAACTATTAATTGAATTGATTCTTGTATTCTGTCCTTTATTCGCATGAATTACTCTTACTTCTTCAGCACCATATCTGCGTTCAATAAAACTGAATATATTATCTGCTACAGTTTTGGTCTTGCAAAAGATAATCAAACGTTTAAATTCTATCTCATTCTTCAGCAAATGCTGTAAAAGATTGATTTTAGTCTTAAAGTTGGGAACCTCATATAATCCCTGTGTAACAGTTTGTGCCGGAGTTGCCTGCTGGCCAACTTCAATGATGGTTGGATTTTTAAGAAAATCACCTGCAATCTTATGAACCAGATCACTCATTGTTGCTGAGAAAAGCAGGTTTTGTCTTTTACGCGGAACAACTTCAAGAATTCTGTGAATAGAACCGATAAAGCCCATATCCATCATTTTATCCGCTTCATCCAATACCAGGAATTTCAGATACTGCGTATTAATATGTCCGGCCAGATAAATATCAAGGAAACGGCCAGGAGTAGCAATAATAATATCTACACCAGCTTTGATCTGTTCAATCTGTGTTTTCGGGCCAATTCCTCCGAAAATAACTACCGAGCGTAAATCTGTATATTTAGAGAATATCTTAACATGTTCAGCAATCTGCATAGCCAGTTCACGTGTTGGCGCAAGTATTAAAGCACGTGCAGCATCACCCTGAGCATATTTAAGCTTCATTAATATAGGCAACACATAAGCTGCCGTTTTTCCGGTTCCCGTTTCAGCGATACCAAAAATATCCTGTCCCGATAGAACCGGTGCGATTGCTTTTTCTTGTATTGGAGTTGCAACCGTAAACCCTGCATCAGCGACAGCATTTAAAATCTGTCTGTTAAGGTTGAACTCTTCGAATGTTTTTGGCATTTTGCAAATATACTATATTTTAACAGGAAGCTAATTAAGCTCTGTTTAAATGTTATTTTTATGATAAGGGATAGTCTGGAATCTAAACCTTTGTTAATTGTCTGCTATGAAAAAATTAATGTTAAGGTATAAAAGAAGAGACTGCGTTTATCTCTTTGAAAGATAGCACGCTAAAAGATTTGTTCTCTAAAGCACTGCTCACCTACCGTCATTTTGGCTATGAGCAACCCGATACAAATTCCAGAAAGCTCATGCTGATCTCCTCATTTCAAGATGAAGTCGATGGAAATCCGTTTCATTTCCCTTTAGGTGCCTATCATCAATTCGAACAAATGGCAGAAATAAAATTGAAATTCATTTCTGCCACCCCCTCATTTATAAAAATGAAAATAATTAAAGGAACCGATCCCCAAAAAACTGTCTATTTTAAGCACAAACAAATAGATGTCTCTAAAGATCTATAAACAGGATTAAGCTTCCACAGCCTGTACCCTTGCTTTTAAATTTTTGAATTGATAATCAGGAATTAAATCTCTTTTTTCATGCACCTGAGTAAATTCAAAAGATTCTTCAGTTTCCAGAGCCGTAATTGCATCCTTGGCCTTATTATAAGAACATCTGTATAACTCACCACCATCAGTTGATTTTCCACTTTTTTCAACCTGATACTGAACTTTATTCTCGCTCAGTCTCTGTTGAATTTTACGTTCACTTCTACCCTGCATGGAAGTTTTCGCATCAAATAAAAGTACCCAGTCATCAAAACCGGCGAACTTTGTCTTAGGCATATTTAAACTTTTAATTCTGTCAAGGACATTGGTGGTAGAACCAACTTTGATTAAAGTTCCTTTTCTTGATCCGGCAATATAAATGAAACCAGCCTCACACTCTCTTAGCAAAAGTGCGATTTTACCCGGCTCACATTGCGGACAATGACCTCCGATAGTTTTGAAATTATGATTATCATCTTTAATACAACCAACAGTATTGTAGGCAAAAACTGTATTTGTCTCCTGCATACGCTGCTTAAGCTCTTCTGTCATCCCCTCTCCCTGTGCGTCAACCAGCAATTCTGCCGGGATCTTGTGTTTCTTAATAAAGCTTTCCTGTGTTTTGGTTAGTACGTGTTTAATAATCATCTCCAAAATTAGTCATATTAATTGGGTTTAAATTGGTTATGACAGGAACCAGTACAAAAATAATCGTATATTCCATGTTTTGCCAGATTACCGATCTCAATCACGTTAAAAAATATTGCATCAAATTCCTTAGATTTGACAATATGAACACCATCCTTATAAAAGCCGCAACCTTAGTTAACGAAGGAAAAATATATGTTGCGGACGTATTTATCAAAGACGGATTAATTGAAGAAATCAGTCCGGAGATAAACAGGTCCGCAGATCAGGAAATCAATGCAGAAGGGTTACACCTGTTACCCGGAATGATTGATGATCAGGTACACTTCAGAGAACCTGGTTTAACCCATAAAGCAGACATATTTACAGAAAGCATGGCTGCCGTAGCCGGAGGAATTACTTCCTTTATGGAAATGCCTAACACTGTCCCTAATACTTTAACACAGGAGTTATTAGCAGATAAATATAAGATTGCCTCAGAACTTTCACTGGCCAACTATTCCTTTTTCATGGGAGCTTCAAACGATAATATTGAAGAAGTCCTGAAAACTGATCCGGCAAAAGTGTGCGGTATCAAAGTATTTATGGGTTCATCTACCGGAAATATGCTGGTCGATAACGAACAGGTATTAGACAATATTTTCAGGGAAGCACCGATACTGGTAGCTACTCACTGTGAAGATGAGCTGACTATCAGGACTAATATGGCTGCTTTCAAAGAGAAATACGGAGAAAACATCACTATAGATATGCATCCGCTGATCCGTAATGCCGAAGCATGTTATCTATCTTCATCTCTTGCTGTTTCCCTTGCAAAAAAACACAATACCCGTCTTCATATTCTGCATATCTCTACCGCAAAAGAAATTGCTTTATTCGACGCTGTTACACCACTGGCAGCTAAAAGAATTACTGCCGAGGCCTGTGTTCACCATTTATGGTTCAGCGATCAGGATTATGCAGAAAAAGGAAACCTGATTAAATGGAACCCGGCTGTTAAAACCGCTGCAGACAGAGATGCCATTCTGAAAGGTGTTTTAGATGGCCATATCGATGTGATTGCAACAGATCATGCCCCTCATACTTCAGAAGAAAAAGCACAGTCTTATCTGAAAGCTCCGGCAGGAGGACCATTAGTACAGCATGCACTTTCTGCTTTGCTTGAAATGTATCACCAGGGAAAAATCTCACTGGAACAAATAGTTGAAAAAACAGCACATAACGTAGCTACCTGTTTCCAGATTGACAGAAGAGGATATATCAGAGAAGGATACTGGGCGGATCTGGTACTGGTAGCCCTGAATGACCCGGTTAAAGTTACCAAAGCTAATATTCTTTATAAATGCGGATGGTCTCCTTTTGAAGGTCAGACTTTCAAGGCAGATATTACCCATACCTTTATTTCAGGAAATCTGGCTTACCACAAAGGAAAGTTTATGACTAATAAAACCGGACAGCGATTAGCTTTCAACCGATAACATAGCAAATGAACCCTGCGATCAAGTCAAAAATCCGTCGTTTAATAATCCTGAGCTGTATCGCTTTACTCATCTTTCTTTTAGGATTGAACAGTGGGCTCACAGAAGCAGTTTATTCCAGCGGGATTTACCAGCTGACTTCGGTCGCACAACGTCTGATCAGCTCACCGTTTCCTTTTGCGGTGGGCGATTTTCTCTATCTGCTGTTAATCATTTACTGTCTCTGGTCAGTATTTAAAGCGATCAGAAAAATAAAGAACAGAACACCTGAGCAACAATTGCAATTTCTCTTCCCGCTTCAGATTACCAGTTTTACACTGATCCTGTATATCGCATTCAAGCTTCTCTGGGGGTTAAACTATTCCAGACCATCTGTTTCCAGACAATTAGGAATAAGTAATCAAAAGTACACCACAAAAGATCTCGTTTTACTGGGCGATTTTCTCATTAGCCGGGTAAATACCATTAAGCAGGAAATAGAGAAGAAAGGTTTACAAAAAGAGTTCAATATTAAAGAACTGGAAAGCGGATCTAAATCTGCCTATGACCGTTTAGCCAGAACCAATTCCTTTTTCACCTACAGAGTTCCCGCAGTAAAGGCAGTGATTATGGATCTCATGATTACAAAAATGGGTATAGAAGGCTATTATGCTCCCCCTTCGGGAGAAGCTAATGTCAATATGCGTATTCCCGCAATAGATTTGCCCTTTATTACCTGTCATGAAATTTCTCATGAACTGGGCGTTGCACGTGAAGACGAAGCTAACCTGGTAGGCTATCTGGTCAGCACCGGCAGTACAGACCTTAATTTTCAGTACTCAGGTTATTATAATATCCTGCGGAATGTCCTTTTGGAAATCAGAATTAAATCTCCTGAAGATTATGGTGCACTGTATAAAAAAATAAATGCAGCTACCCTTGCAGATTTCCTCCGGGAACAGGAATTCTGGAAAAAGTATAATTCTGAAATGTCCGGATACCTTGGAGCCGCTTTTGACAAATTTCTTAAAATCAATAACCAGACTAAAGGAACAGATAGTTATCAGGACATTGTTTTATGGGTATTTAATCTCCATAAAAAGGAATTGGCCAAAACATTACGCCCCTGATACAAAAAAAGGATAAAACATTCCTAAATTTGCCATAATTATGGCAAAGATATCCATCAACCTGGCAACAGGTTCTTTACAAAAAGAAGAGATTATCGTAGGTATTGATTTAGGAACGACCAACAGTCTGGTAGCCTTTATAGATCCCGATAAAAATCCTAAAGTTATTAATGACACCGGAAAAGGATTATTAGTCCCTTCCATAGTCCATTTTAATGCTGCAGGAGATACCTTGGTAGGTAATGAAGCCAGAGAATTTCTGATTACCGATCCGGCCAATACTATATTTTCAGTTAAACGTTTACTGGGCAGGTCTTATAAAGATATTGCGGGCCACCAGGATACTTTCTCCTATAAACTGATAGACGAAGGCAATGATTCACTGGTTAAAATACAGGCCGGTGATAAATTCTATACCCCGATTGAATTATCAGCAGAGATTTTAAAAGAGCTGAAAGCAAGGGCTGAACATGCCTTAAAAACGCCGGTCAACCGTGCTGTGATTACCGTTCCTGCTTATTTTAACGATAGCCAGCGCCAGGCTACGAGAGATGCTGGCCGGTTGGCAGGACTTGATGTTTTAAGAATTGTTAACGAACCTACAGCAGCAAGTCTGGCTTATGGAATAGGTCTTGATCCTGCAGAACAAAAAACGATTGCAGTATATGACCTGGGCGGAGGAACATTTGATGTTTCTATCCTTGCTATTCAGAATGGCATATTTGAAGTGCTTTCAACCAATGGAAATACTTTTCTTGGTGGCGATGACTTTGACCGTGCAATTGTTCATTACTGGATAGAAAAAAACAATATAGATACCACAACACTGTCAGCAGATTCAGGTTTAATGCAAAAACTGCGTTTAAAAGCGGAGGAAGCGAAAAAGGCCCTAAGCACACAGAATCTGTTCAATGAAAAATCAGATGATATCTGGTTCACTCTTGACAGGCATACATTTGAGCAGTTAATCGAAGCCAAAGTTACCGAGACTTTAAACTCCTGCAAACAGGCCCTGAAAGATGCTAAATTAACTATCGAAGCTATTGACGAAGTAGTGATGGTAGGCGGTTCTACCCGTACCCCTTATGTAAAAGCACAGGTAGAGGCATTCTTTGGCCGTAAGCCGCACGATCAGATTAATCCTGACGAAGTAGTAGCCCTGGGAGCAGCCATACAGGCAGACATCCTTGCTGGTAACCGTTCAGATATTCTGTTGCTGGATGTCACCCCGCTTTCTCTCGGAATTGAAACGATGGGTGGGCTGATGGACGTAATTATTGCCAGAAATGCTAAAGTACCTACAAAGGCCGGTCGCCAGTATACCACTTCTATTGATGGCCAGGTGAATATGAAGATTTCTGTTTATCAGGGAGAGCGTGACCTGGTTAAAGAAAACAGGAAACTGGCTGAGTTTGACTTAAAAGGCATCCCTTCTATGCCTGCAGGTATGCCAAAAGTAGATATTAACTTTATTCTGAATGCGGACGGAATATTAACCGTTCAGGCAGTTGAACTGCGCTCGGGTGTGAAACAGGAAATAGATATTACCCCAAGTTACGGCCTTACGGATGATACCGTAGAGAAAATGCTGATTGACAGTATTACACATGCAGAAAGCGATGTAGCGCAACGGATGCTGATTGAAGCACGTGGCGAAGGAGAACAGCTGGCTTATACCGCAGAACGTTTCATAGAGAAAAACAGTTTCGTCCTGACTCCTGAAGAATTAGAAAATACAAAAGTATATATTACTGCTTTAAGAGATGCGCTGAATGAAGGAAGCAAAGACAATATCCTTAAAAAAGCAGATGAACTGAATGAATTTACCCGCCCTTTTGCAGAGCGGTTAATGGACATGGCTGTTTCTAAAGCCATGAAAGGGAAAGCTATCGATTAGTCCCTCAGACAGATTAATTACCAGAATATTCAGGATTAGAATTAGTTTTACGAAAATGAAAAGACCTTTCATTTTCGTAATTCTTTCGGCTATTACATTGCTTACAGGCTCATGGGGCTTTTTTGCACATATCCGTATTAACCGGCTCGCTGTATTTACGCTGCCTACCGGGATGAGCAGATTTTACAAGTCCAATATACATTACCTGGCAGATCATGCGACAGACGCAGATAAAAGACGTTATGCAGATACAGCTGAAGCACCAAGGCATTATCTTGATGTGGAGCTATATGAAACACAAATTGACAGTATCCCGGCTAAATGGAATGATGCTGTAAAAAAATACGGCATAAGTCAATTAAATAAAAATGGAATATTGCCCTGGCAGATTCAACGCACCTATTTTCAGCTGGTCAGTGCTTTTAAATTAAAAGATTCTGTAAAGATCCTGATCCATTCTGCATTTCTGGGACATTATATTGCAGATGCTCATGTCCCGCTGCACACTACAGAAAACCATAACGGACAACTCAGTAATCAGTATGGCATCCATGCTTTCTGGGAAAGCCGCTTACCTGAATTATTTGCCGGAACCTATAACTTTTTAGTAGGAAGAGCCCTTTACATTGATGATCCGTTAAAGGAAACCTGGAAAATTATCAGACATACTCATCAGCTGGTTGATAGTGCCTTAGTTACAGAAGCTGAACTGAACAGACGTTTTCCTTCTTACAGAAAGTACAGCTACTCCAAAAGGAATAAACAGGTGATGAAACAATACTCTTTTGAATATGCCCGCAGTTATCATGAGGCGATGAATAAAATGGTAGAAAAGCAAATGAGGGCTTCAGTATTGGCTATAGGCTCCTTCTGGTATTCAGCCTGGGTAGATGCCGGGCAGCCACAATTGGAAAATATGATTAAAACAAAGCCTGATCTGGCAGCAGAGAGAGAAACAATGGAGCTGAACAGGAAGTTCAGCTCCGGAAAAATTATTGGCAGAGAAAATTAATTCTCTATGATTTCTTTAGATTTAAATCTTGATTTTACTGCTGCAAAGATCACAGGAGCAAATGTGACTACCGCTATAATTAAAATCACGATAGAGAAGTTATCCCTTACTACAGGAATCTGTCCCAGTAAAAATCCTGCGAACAATAAACTTCCAATCCATCCCAATCCACCGATGATATTATAATAGGTAAATCTGCCGAATGGCATTTTTGCCACACCAGCAACAAAAGGAGCTATAGTTCTGAAAATCGGTAGAAAACGGCTGAATATAATAGCCTTACCACCATGTTTTTCAAAAAACATATGTGATTTGTTATAATACTCAAGTTTTAAGATTTTATTTCCTTCCTTGAAGACTTTTACCCCAAAGAAACTGCCTAAACGGTAATTTAAACTGTTGCCCACAATAGCTGCCACAGACAGAATAAAAAACATAATCCAGATTTCCAGACCGGTATTTCCTTTGGCAATTAATGCGCCTACAGCAAATAGCATCGAGTCTCCGGGCAAAAATGGAGTGACAACAAATCCGGTTTCGGCAAAAATAATAATGAATAAAATAAGATAGGTCCAGGTCTGGTAATTGCTTACCAGCTTAACCAATTCTACATCTGTGTGCAGAATAAACTGTATCAGCTGATTGATGATGTCCATAGTGTAACATAGCAAACGTCATTATAGCGTGTTTATTTCCGCATATAATGACGTTCAGATAAATTTTATATAAAATTAATTATAGTTGTTTAGCATAACCGGCATAACCAGCATCAGGACATCTTCGTTTTCGTCATTGGTTTGAGGAATCAGTAAACCAGCACGGTTTGGCGTAGAAAGTTCTAAAGTTACTTCCTCACCAGAAAGGTTACTCAGCATTTCGATCAGGAAACGTGCGTTAAAACCAATTTCCAGGTCTTCACCCTGATACTGACAGCTTAAACGCTCATGAGCCTCATTAGCAAAGTCAAGATCTTCAGAAGAGATATTCAGTTCACTTCCATTGATTTTTAATCTTACCTGGTGAGTTGTTTTATTAGCAAAAATAACTACACGACGCAGTGTATTCAGGAATAAAGCTCTGTCAATAATTAGTTTATTCGGGTTGTTAGCAGGGATTACTGCTTCATAATCAGGGTAACGCTCATCGATTAAACGACATACCAGGTTGATATTCTCAAATTTGAAGAATGCGCTGGTTGCATTATAATCAACCGATACATTAATATCTGTTGAAGGTAAAGCTGCTTTTAATAAAGTAAGTGCTTTTTTAGGCAGAATGAATGAAGCTGTTTTATCTGCTTTGCTGTCCATACGTCTGTATCTTACCAGTTTGTGAGCATCAGTAGCTACAAAAGTGATAAACTGATCAGATAACTGGCAAAAAACACCAGTCATTGCCGGACGAAGCTCGTCATTACTTACAGCAAAAATAGTCTTGGTAATGGCTTCTGTCAGCACTGAAGCAGGCAGGTTTACTGATGAAGCGTTTTCTACTACCGGAATTTTAGGAAAATCATCTCCGTTTTCGCCACTCAGTTTGTATTTTCCGTCACCTGCACTAATTTCAATAGAAAATGTAGCATCATCAATATTGAAAGAAATAGGTTGATCAGGAAGCGTTTTCAAAGTATCTAATAAGATTCTTGAAGGTACAGCAACTTTTCCGCCCTCTTTTGATTCAACAGGTAAAGAAGTAGTCATACTTGTCTGCAAATCTGTAGCGGAAATCGTTAAACTTCCGTCTTTAATCTCGAAAAGGAAATTTTCCAGTATCGGCAAAACAGTACTGCTGCTTGAAGCACCATTAACCGTTTGTAAATGTTTTAATAGCGTTGATGTGGATACAATAAATCTCATAATATGATCTTGTCAGTTCTCAAAAATATAAAAATTACCTTGCATACTTATACTTGCGGTAATAATGTTGAAAAATTGCGAACAATATTAACAGTAATAATGGTAAAATAAGATTAATAAACTGCCATTTGGTTTTTGATTGTCTCAAAAGCTGTTTATCCAGCAGCCTGACCTTAACCTCTTTATTCCTTAATTCAATTAAATTATCGTCACTGGATAAATAATCTGCAATATTTAGCAGAAAAGCCTTGTTCCCAAAATTTCTTTGGGTATACCTGTCAAAACCAAGAGGAAAAACAGAACCATCACGTCCGCTCACCTGGTTCAGAAAAATATCTCCATCACCAATTACGATCATTCTGGTATTTTTACTTTGCCCCGGAACGCCGTAGTTTTCCGTTATTCCTGCAGGGACTGCGCGGTTTGCAAACACTGAAGGAAAAACACCTTCAAGCAAAACTGCAGCATTTTGCGCCGGATTTGAATATAACTTCTGATCAGGTGTTTCAGCAACAGTAGCTAAAGTGAGTAATTTAGGTGTTTGATAAACGATATGATAAGGAGAGGTACGCAGAATAACTGTTTTACGTATACCTTTTACCCCGATTGTGTCTACTGTACTCAGGAATTCAGTTTTTACTCCATCAATATTTCTGACTATATTATTCGACGTGTCCGGAACCAGTACAGGATAATAAATCCATGGAGCCATTTGTATATCACGCCCTGCTCCGCCCCTCATCGCTACCGGAATCTCTGCACAATTCAGATCAGCTACCAGATTATAATTTATTCTGGCACCATACATAAATAACTGATCATCGAGATTCAGCTTATTATTAAAAGCCAGTTGCTCACCTTTACCCTTCAGGCTATCCAGACTTGCACTCACCTGGTCAAGACTCCAGACTACCCTGCCGCCATTCATCACAAAATAATTGATTTTATATTTTACAGCTTCAGAAAACTCACGCTGAGGTTTGGTAATAAAAAGGATTTTGAGTTTATCCAGTCCCTGTTTACTGATCTGATTCAAATCTACCCGCCCTACTTCATAACTATCAGACAGGGATTTCATCGCATCACTCAGATACAGATCTGAAGGTTCTCCGTTTCCTTCTGTAAAACCAATACGCGGGTTCTCTCCTGTGCTTACTTTTTTAATGGCGGAAGTAAAAACATATTCCAGGTTTTGAATAGAATTATTGATATTATCTTCATATCCTCCGCCTGCATCAAGATTCTGAAGCAGTTTAACCGCAATCTGTCTGTCCCCGGCTTGTACAATAGCCATAGGGAAGATTGTTTTCTGCGTAAAACCCGCTTCATTTTTAATATTCAGATTGGTAGGCTCAATGCCGATGCGGTATAAATTACTCAAAACCGTATCCTGTTCCTGCTGTGCCAGTCCACTGACCGGATCAGTAAATACTACATTAATTTTTACTCCCGAAGTAGCCTTATAATCATTCAGTAAATCTGCTGTGGCCCGCTGTAAACGTTTAAAAGCAGCAGGTAGTTCTCCATCCAGAAATACGGTAACTGTAATTTCTTGTTTTGCTTTAGCTAAAACAGCTTTGGATTTAGGATTTAACGTAAACCTTTTTTCCTTCGTAAAATCAAAACGGGTATAAAAATGACTGGCTATTAAATTTAAAAAGATGAGCAGTGCTGCAAAAAACAGCATACGGATCTTTATTTGCTTATTTACCATTTTCTACCTCCAATCACTATCCGGGTTATCCCCAGAAACAATAAAATAAAAGAGATAAAATAAACCAGATCACGTGTATCAAGTACTCCCCTGCTCATGGATTGAAAATGTTCATTGATACTCAGCCAAACAAATATATCTTCAAACACAGTGGCAGAGAAAATCTTACCCAGTGAATCAAAACCACTATAAGCGATAAAAGACAATAAAACGGCCACGGCAAAAGCAATAACCTGATTTTTAGTAACCGATGATGCAAAAACACCAATGGAAGCAAAAGCGGCTCCCAATAATAACAAACCTATATAAGATCCGGCAACGGCCCCTCCGTCTATATTACCTTTCGGCATACCAAGCTGCACGATGGTATAATAATATAATAAGGTAGGAATCAGGGCAAAGAGGATCAGGGTAAAACAAGCCAGGTATTTAGCCAGAATAATCTGCCAGTCTGTAAGCGGTCTGCTGGCCAGCAAAATATAGGTACCCTCTCTGCGTTCCTCTGCAAAAGAGCGCATCGTAATTGCAGGGATCAGAAACATAAATAAAAATGGAGTGAGACTAAAAAAGCCGTTTAGTTCAGCATAACCATATTCAAGAATTGAAGTATCCGGAAAAAACCAGAGTAGCAAGCCTGAAACCAGCAGGAATACACCAATAGTGATGTAAGCCATTAATGAATTTAATAAACTGAATAATTCGCGTTTAAATACTGCGTACATGAAAAATTATAATGTTGCCGAAGTTAGTAAATATCGGGAGAATGGGAAAGTATAGCAGTCTTATATTAGATTACATCATACCATAGATAAAAACACATTTTTGACTAATTTAGTAACCATTATTATTATAATCTATTAATTGATACAGGCCATGGGAAAATATGACAACCGCATCGATCTTTATATTGATAACGCTGCAGCATTTGCACAGCCGATATTAAACCACCTCAGAATGCTTGTGCATGAGGCCTGTCCCGAAATTATTGAAACCATTAAGTGGGGTTGTCCGCACTTCGATTATAAAGGACCTGTCTGTGGCATGGCTGCTTTTAAAAACCATTGTTCTTTTGGTTTCTGGAAAGCTTCTCTGATCCCCGATCTGCGTCACCTGACAGGTGAAGATAAACCGCATTCTATGGGTCACCTGGGTAAACTTGAATCTGTAGAAGATTTGCCAGGCGATGATGTTTTGATCACTTATATACAAAACGCTGTGATTCTGAATAAAGAAGGTGTCAAGGTACCCAAAAAGCCAGCAGCCCCAAAAGTAGCTTTACAGGTTCCTGATGATTTTGTGGAGAGACTGGTTAGTGTCCCTCAGGCTGGAATCAATTTTGAGAAATTCAGCTATTCGCAGAAAAAGGATTACCTGGAATGGTTCAGCGAGGCAAAAACTGAAGCCACAAGAAATAAACGGATGGACACAGCCCTGGAATGGATAACTGAAGGAAAATCCAGAAACTGGAAATACCAGAGATAAACTCGTTTTAACTACACATGCCGATATTTTACCGTCCGTACGGACTGGTATTATTTTAAAGAAAAGGCGTCTTAAATTATAATTTAAGACGCCTTTTTTATTTAAGATTTAAAATCTGTCTGATCAATTCCGGTTTATATTCCAAAATTATAGGCAACTCTCAAACCAAAAAATCCTACTGAAGAATTTTTTGACCATCCTTCGTATCTTACACCTAAATCAACTGCCTTTTTATTAGCCAGAGGAAGCTCTAAACCAATACCCGGCGCATAGGCGAAAGCAGTTCCGTTATCACCATCTTCTGAAACAAAAGCAGCGCCAACCTCACCACCTGCATAAAAACTGTCTGTAACAAAATATCTTGCTCCGACTTTTACTGGAATTACGTTTGAATTAGGGACTTTTCCGGATAATGAGTAATTCCCGTAATAAAAGTCTAAAGTCTTACCAACCATACTCAGATAGCCAGCTGAGGCTGTAAAATTCAATTTTGGTGCAATTGGAGTTTGAAATAATAAAGATCCTCCATAACCAAATTTATAACCATTACTCAGGTTCCCGACAGGAATAGCAAAATCAGCTCCGATACCTAACTTCGGGCCTTTAATTTTTTGAGCTGATACATTACCAAATGCAAAAACTCCGGCAATAGCCGTTAATAAGAATAACTTTTTCATTTTGTGTTAATTGTTTAGATATTAAATTAACAGCAAGACTAAACAAAAAACAATTAACAAGAAAACTTAATAAACAAATAATTAGAAATAAGCGAGTTAAAATTTATAACGGCCTGAAGTAACCTCTGTTATCATCATCAAAAGAAAACAAATGAAATAAAAAAGGGCTGTCACAATTTATGACAGCCCTTTTCGAGTATTAAGGTTTAAAACCCGACTATATAATATCCAAATTATATACCGAAGTTATAAGCTAACCTGAAGCCTACGAATCTTGCAGCACCATCTTTAGACCATGACTCATATCTTGCGCCTAATTCAATTGTTGATTTGTCTGCAACCGGGAATTCTACTCCTAAATTTGGTGTATAAATAAATGAAGTTCCTGCACCAGTACTAGTACCGAAAGCAGCACCCAGCTCACCACCAACAAACACATTTTCTGCTAAGAAATATCTTAAACCAGCTTTTACTGGAATAGCAGCAAAATTAGGTGCCTTATAAGTTCCCAATGAACCTAAACTAATAGATTTACCTGAAAAACTAAGATATCCTGCACTGGCAGTAAAATTTAAATTATGTGCAACCGGTGTCTGGAATAATAATGAACCACCTACTCCTAATTTATAAGCGTTGTTAAAGTTACCAGTTGGCAATCCAAAATCAACACCAATACCTAATTTCTGACCTGACATTGCAGGATCTTTTTTCTGAGCTGAAACGTTTGAGAATGCAAAAATTCCTGCTATAGCTGTTAGTAAAAATAACCTTTTCATATTTTCTTATTTAAGTTAGCGGATATAATCCACTATAGATTAAACAAAAAGCCGGCCAAACTAAAATAAGATACTCAAAAAACTACATATCAACTAGTTAGCACCCTGAACAAATCCTCCAAAGAGTCAGTTTTATGTTGTTTTTTAAGATCAATTAATGACGAATCTGCTACAATTTTTCCTTTACTGATAATCACGACCTGTTCACAAAGAGCTTCAACCTCCTGCATAATATGTGTGGAAAGAACTACAGTTTTATCCCTGCCCAGATTTCTGATCAGTTCACGGATATCCGACAGCTGATTAGGGTCCAGGCCCGTTGTAGGTTCATCCAGAATTAAGATCTCAGGATCATGAATAATTGCCTGTGCCAATCCAACCCGCTGCTTATATCCCTTGCTCAGCATAGCAATCTTTTTATGCTGCTCCTCTCCCAGTCCTACCTTTTCAATGACTTCCCTTACCTTAATTTCTGTATGACTCAGCTGATAGGTATTTGCTACGAAAGTCAGAAATTCCCGAACATACATATCTGTATATAAAGGCGTATTTTCTGGCAGATAACCCAGAATACGACGCATTTCAAGACTTTGAAGCTGCGTATCATAACCACCTAAACTGGATTTTCCTGAAGTTGGCTGTAAATAACCGGTCAGCATACGCATGGTTGTAGATTTACCCGCTCCGTTTGGCCCCAGGAAACCAAGAATTTTGCCTGCCGTAGCCTCGAAACTGATATTATCTACTGCTTTTTGCTGACCATATGTTTTTGACAGTCCTTCTACCTTTATACTCAATGGGCTAATTTTAATTGTGACTGATAGCAGATAACTATCAGTTCAAAAGTAATAATTCGTATTTAATATATGTTAAAATTACCCTCCAAATTCTATATTTGCAGTATTATGGCCAAAACAAATAACGACGAACAATTTAAAAATGTGATCTCCCACGCCAAGGAATATGGTTTCGTATTTCAAAGCAGCGAAATTTATGATGGCTTAAGTGCCGTTTATGATTATGGTCAGTTAGGTGCTGAACTAAAGAATAACATCAAAACTTACTGGTGGAAATCTATGGTTCAGATGCATGAAAACATTGTAGGAATTGACTCTGCAATCTTTATGCATCCGAAAGTATGGAAAGCCAGCGGCCACGTAGACGGATTCAGCGATCCGATGATCGATAATAAAGATTCGAAAAAACGTTACCGTGCTGACCAGTTATTAGAAGATAAAATTACCCGTTATGAAAAGGACGGAAAAACAGATAAAGCAGCAAAATTACAGGCTGATATGGATGAGGCCCTTAAAGCTGAAAACCTGCCACAGCTTAAAGTATTGATTGAAGAGCATGAAATTGCCTGTCCTGTAAGCGGAACAAAAAACTGGACTGATGTACGTCAGTTTAACCTGATGTTCAGTACACAGTTCGGAGCAATGGCAGAAGGCGCTGAAGAAGTATATTTACGTCCTGAAACTGCACAGGGTATTTTTGTAAACTTCCTGAATGTTCAGAAATCAGGAAGAATGAAAATTCCTTTCGGTATTGCACAAATCGGTAAAGCTTTCAGAAACGAGGTAATTGCACGTCAGTTCATCATGCGTATGCGTGAGTTTGAACAAATGGAAATGCAATTCTTTGTACGTCCGGGCGAGGAAATGAAATGGTATGCCTACTGGAAAGAAGCACGTCTTAAATGGCACACTGCATTAGGTACAGATCCTGCAAAATATAAATATCATGATCACGCTAAACTTGCACATTATGCAAATGCAGCAGTTGATATCGAATTTGAATTCCCATTCGGCTTCAAAGAAGTTGAAGGTATCCATAGCCGTACAGACTTCGATTTAAAACAACACCAGGAGTTTTCAGGTAAGAAAATGCAATACTTCGATAATGACCTGAATGAAGACGGAAAACCTTATGGCAACTATATTCCATATGTAATTGAAACTTCTATTGGTCTTGACCGTATGTTCCTGCTGACCATGATCGGTGCTTTCGAAGATCAGGATCTGAGCGATGGCGAAAAAACTGACAGTCGCATTGTACTTCATTTACACCCATGCCTTGCTCCGGTAAAAGCAGCTATTTTACCATTAACCAAAAAAGACGGTTTACCGGAAAAAGCACAAACGATCATGGATAATCTGAAACTGGATTACAATGTCGTTTATGAAGAGAAAGATTCAATCGGAAAACGTTACCGCAGACAAGATGCAATCGGTACACCTTTCTGTATCACTGTTGATCATCAGACACTGGAAGACGATACCGTAACTATCCGTCACCGTGACAGCATGGAGCAGCAGAGAATTGACATCAAAGATCTGGAAGAACTGATTGCTAATAAAGTAAGCTGGAAAAATCTGTTAAGACAGATTTAACAGATCAGCATATATTCATTCAAAAGCCTTCTCTATAAAGAGAAGGCTTTTTTTATACAAAAAAATTAATCGCTGACCTTTTGCACAAAATTTCACCTCCGAAACAATTCAAAAGTGCCCTAATTTCCAATATCTGCAAAGCATGGTCTTATTATTGTTAACAGCAGATAATTAAACAGACCTTATGCCGTTAACCTTAACATGAAATTCATCCTTATAGCATTCCTTCTCTTCTTTTCAGGCATAAATGTGACTAATGCACAGTCATCGGCCAAAACCTGGACAACTGAAGAACTCGAAAATGCGAATACCGCCAAAAACACGAGTTACCTGAACGAAGAAGAAAAGAAAATTATTCTTTATATGAATCTGGCACGTACCGACGGGGAAAAGTTTTTCAACACCTATTTCCAGGACTTCGTAGAAGCATACAATGTAGATATGCAGCAATACAGCAATTACAACGAGCTAAAAATCAACCGAAAAGACAGATACTACAGAGGTCTGGAAAAAGATCTTAAGGATATTAAAGGTCTGACATTATTCAGTCCGGACGAAACGCTGACCTGGATTTCACAGCAACATGCCAAAGACATGAAAAAAAATAATCTTGCCGGTCATAATTCAAGTGACGGGAGATCAGTATCTGACAGAATATGGAAATATTATCCCAAAAGAGCAGTTTCAGAAAACCTGGCCTTTGGTTTTTCTAAAGGATTGGCTAATGTATGTATGCTATTACTCGATAAAAATGTCCCGGATCTTGGACACCGGAAAACAATTCTTGGAACAAGCTATAATTTAAGTCTTGTTGGCGTCAATATCAGTACACATCCGGGATACAAATACTGTGCGGTGATAGACTTTATTTCTGCACCACCAACACGTTAATATGAGCTGTTATTTTCGATATCGGATATCAATTCCTAACTTGCGCCCTTTTATTGAATTGTAATCCCCCATGCGCAAAGCTGTACTCAGATTTATAGACTTTTTCCATCCGCCTTTTTCACGCTGGGTGTCACTGCATACTTTCAGATATATTATTTCTGGTGGTACGACAGCCGCAACAGGAATTATAGTTTATTATATCGTCTATAATTTCATCCTGCACCAGCAGCATGTTGATCTGCCATTTCCTCCGGGAATGATTACTGCCCCGGTTGCAGCACTGATTATAGAATCTGTAATCACTTTTATCATCGGCTTTGCCCTTAATAAATACCTGGTATTTACCCAATCACAATTAAAAGGGAGAATACAGCTTTTTCGCTATGGCACAGTAGTAGCCACGAATATTCTGCTTAATTTCGCAATGCTGAAAGTATTGGTAGAAACCTGTCATCTCTATCCCACTATTGCAAAAATCATCTGTACAGTCATCCTTGCTGTATTCAGTTATTTTAGCCAGAAGCACTTTTCTTTCAAGGTAAAAAAATAAATCATTTAGAAGTAAAAGCATTACGGTTTCCTTGATAAATCCTGGCGTCAGCCTTATCTTTAGACAAACACAAATATAAACAGCAATGAGCGATTTTAACGACTTTAACAACCCCAGGGTAGCCCAGCTTCCCAGGCATCTCAGGCAATTTATCGTAGATCAGAACTATGCTAAATACACGCCTGTTGACCAGGCAGTCTGGCGTTATGTTATGCGCCAGAATTATAGTTATCTGAAAGATGTTGCCTACTATCCATATATCAAAGGTCTGCAGCGTGCGGGCCTGAGCATTGAATATATCCCTGACCTGCAAACCATGAATGACAACCTGGGTAAACTGGGCTGGGGCGCAGTTACAGTAGATGGATTTATTCCTCCGGCAGCTTTTATGGAATATCAGGCCTACCATGTACTTGTTATTGCGGCAGACATTCGTCAGATTAATCATATTGAATATACACCAGCTCCGGATATTATCCATGAGTCGGCAGGACATGCCCCTATTATTGCTGACGCGGATTATAATAGCTACCTGAGCTATATCGGCTCTATTGGTGCCAAAGCTATGTTTTCGGCTAAAGATTTTGAATTATATGAGGCCATACGTGCGCTTTCTATCTTAAAAGAAGCTGTTGATGTCCCTGAATTTGAAATTACCAAAGCTGAAGAACAGCTGAAGGAAATTTCTGCCAACATGGGCGAACCTTCAGAAATGGCTCTGCTCAGCAGGTTACACTGGTGGACAGTAGAATATGGTTTGATCGGCAGTCTGACTGACCCTAAAATATATGGTGCAGGCCTGCTTTCTTCCATTGGAGAAAGTTCAAGCTGTATGACCAAGGAGGTAAAGAAACTGCCTTATACTATAGATACGATTAACTATTCGTACGATATTACCAAAACCCAGCCTCAGCTTTTTGTAACTGAAACCTTTCAAAATCTGATCGATGTACTGGAACAATTTGCCAATACCATGGCCTTCAGAAAAGGCGGAGCCGAAAGTATCCGCAAGGCAATTGACTCCAAAAACCCTGCTACGGCAGTTTACAGTTCAGGTTTACAGGTAACCGGCGTATTCAGTGATATGGGACTCAATGATGCCGGTGAACTTATTTTCATCAAAACCACTGGTCCGTCTGCCCTGGCTATAGCGGATAAACAACTGGAAGGTCATGGCAAACTTTACCATAAAGACGGCTTCTCTTCTCCGGTTGGTAAACTGAAAGGTGCTGCTACACCGGTAGAAAACTTTGGCAGTGAAGAACTTTATGCGCATGGAATTATAGAAGGAAATACTGCTGAACTTCTTTTTGAAAGTGGTATCCGGGTAAACGGTGTTGTAAAAGCTGTTTATAAAGCTGAAGATCGTATTATCCTAATCACTTTTGAAGACTGTACCGTTAAAGAAAGTAATGGAAATATTCTTTTCCAGCCGGAATGGGGTACTTATGATATGGCTGTAGGCGATAAGATTGTCTCGGTATTCAATGGTGCCGCAGATAAAGGTGCCTATGAGGAAATCACTTATATCAGTGATAAACAAACTGAAAAGATTGTTTATGATGAAGCCACCAATCAACTGCATAATATCTATAAGGAAGTAAGACAGATCAGAGAGGGAGGAAATAACGAAGAAAGATTACCGTCATTATTTAATGCGCTGAAAACAACTTATACGCAGGACTGGCTTTCTGCATTGGAAATACTGGAAATCGTACATTATAAAGGAACTCATCCGGAACTGGAAAAAGAAATCAGGAATTACCTGGAAACAAAAGCTTTGGCCGAACCCGGACACCAGAAACTGATTCATGACGGGCTCCATGTTATTGAAAACCCTGTTACCCAACTAATTACAGAAGAAGACTAAAATGAATATTGTATTAACAGGAGCAAGCAGCGGAATAGGCTTTGAAGCTGCTTTAGAATTTACTTTACAGACTGAAAATAAAGTCGTATGTATTGCCAGATCTGCTGATAAACTCAGAAAATTATTAGAAATAGCCAAAGGAATTAATCCGGACTGTACATTGCTGCCGGTAGAGTTTGATATTGTTCATGATGACTATGCTGCATTGGTACCTTTTCTGAAAGAAAGACTGGGTACAGTAGATATCCTGATCAATAATGCCGGGGCATTAATTAACAAACCCTTCCTGGAGACTTCTGCAGCCGATTTAAATGAAATGTTTCAGAGTAATGTAACCGGACATTTTAATATGATCAAAAATCTGCTTCCGTTAATGAATAGTGGAAGTCATATTGTAAATATTGGCAGTATGGGCGGTTTTCAGGGAAGCGTTAAGTTCCCGGGACTTGCAGCTTACTCCTCAAGTAAAGGAGCTTTACACACACTTACGGAGTGTCTGGCTTTTGAACTGGCTGACACAGGGATCAAAATAAACTGCCTGGCACTGGGTTCTGCTCAGACAGAAATGCTTGAACAGGCATTTCCAGGTTACCAGTCTCCGGTGATGGCTTTTGAAATGGGGAAATATGTGGCAGACTTTGCTAAAACCGGTCAGAAGTTTTTCAACGGTAAGATTATTCCTGTTGCCGTGACTACTCCATAGCTGGATTTTCTAAAAGAATAAAAAAGCGCCTTGCTACAGTGAAGTGAACCCCAAAAGTTGGACAAAAACTTTTGGGGTTCACTTCACAGAGCAAGGCGCTTTTTTTATGTACGGTTAACTGATCAAAGGGTACTTTAAGACTTGTTGCTGTTCGGGGTTGGTATAGGGTTGGTATACCCCCGGGGTATACCAACCCTATACCAACCCCGACCGCTTACACTGTTTAGCATTACCAACCTGTTGCCGGCAACACCACACTTGTCCCTGTTAACTCATGATAATCAACTGCTTTTTTATTGCTTTGTGAAATATTTTGATAACTTAGCGGGCGATATATGAAGAAAAGCCTGTTATTATTCTGCTTCGTAGCTCTGTTTGCCGCATCAGGCAAGTCGCAGACCGTCCCTGTAAAGTATCAGGAATTACTTAAAAAGATGGTCGCTAATAAGACCTCTAATCAATTGATAGGTTTCGCAAAAACACTGATTGGTATTCCTTACAGATATGCATCAAGCAATCCGGCTATAGGGTTCGACTGCTCGGGCTTTGTCAGTTATGTATTCCATAACTTCGGATTTAATGTTCCACGCTCTTCTACAGAATTTAATCAGACGGGAACACCTGTTAAACTGGAAAATGCAAAGGTTGGTGATGTGCTTATTTTCACAGGGACCAACCCAAGAAGACGTGTAGTAGGACATGTCGGCATTATTGCAGATATTGAAGGCGATACGATAAAATTCATCCACTCTACCTCTGGTAAAGCACATGGAGTAACCGTAACCACCCTTAATCCTTATTACAAAAGCCGGCTGATGAAAGCAGTCAGTATTCTTTAATAATTAGCTTTCCAGCAAGACCACCTTCAAAGCATCAAGCACTTCACCCCTGCTAAGCATTTCTCTGGCTACTTCATGCAGCTCACGCTGACGGTTCACACTATCGCCAATGGTAGCGTCGAGAACTTCTTTTACAGCAGCATGGCTTCTGATCAGATCGATTTCCTCTTCAGCTGGTATCTTTTCTATATTTCCCAGCATCCCCAGATCATTACCGCTTAATACATAAGAATTTCTTACACCATGTGGTAAAGCATTTACCCCTATACCCAACGTAGTTAAAGGTTTAGCCACTTTAAACAGGTTATCGGCTGTTACCCTGCAATACCAGTCTCCGCCTAAACGGGCAACCAGATCTATCTTTGCCTGATCAATTTTACCGTCAGCATCTAAAATCTCTTCTTTAATGTGAATCAGCTTTATTTCTGCAAGAATCAGGTTACCGGCACCGGGATTATCTCCGAGATGGATCACCTCGGTAACAATACATTCCATTTGAACAGGAGCCTCTGCCACCCGGGGTGGCCGGACCAGTTCTGAAGGAAGCATTGTCAAACCAGCTTTCTCAAACTCGTTTATTCCTTTTGCATACTCGGTACTAGCCAGACTGGTCTGCTGAACCATCGGATAGTTCACTATATTAATCACACACTCCTTTACCTCCAGAACGTTCTCCAGGGTATGTTTTGTCGTATTATCACGTACTCTTCTTGCCGGAGAGAAAATACACAGCGGCGGATTGGTACTGAACATATTAAAGAAACTGAAAGGACTCAGATTGATATTTCCTTCGTTATCAATAGTAGTAGCGAAACATATAGGTCTGGGCGCAACTGCATACTGCAAATAGTTTTGCAGCTGCGCCGGACTTAAGTCTGAAGTTTTAACTGTCAGCATTATTTTTTAAGGGCTAAAATAGAGAAATCAGTATCAACTTTACGGATTGTATTACTCAAACGGCCAAGACCGGTAATTTCCATTTCTACCACATCACCATCCTGTAACCATTGCGGTTTAAAGTCCGGATTGTTTAATAATCCAGTACCGTTAAGTTCAAGAAAACATCCTGTTCCTACTGTACCAGAACCGATTACATCACCTGGTAAAATATCGACACCATAAGCACAGCGCTCAATAATTTCTGCAAATGTCCAGTCCATATCAGCAGTATTTCCCGCAGAAACCTGTTTTCCATTTACTGAACAGGTCATCTCCAGGTTATAGCTGTTTCCGGTATGCCCTGCTTTAGGAGCCACTTTATAAACTTCCAGCTCATCCGGAGTAACCAACCACGGCCCGATAACAGTAGAGAAGTCTTTTCCTTTCGCAGGACCTAAGTTTAACAACATTTCTTCCATCTGCAACGTTCTGGCACTCATGTCATTCATAATCATATATCCTGCGATATAAGCGTCAGCCTCTGCAGCTTTAATATTTCTTCCTTTTTTACCGATAACAACAGCTACCTCAAGTTCAAAATCCAGCTTCTGGAAATGATCGGGCATACATTCAATTTCTCCCGGCCCCTGAATAGCATTATGGTTGGTAAAATAAAATATAGGATACTGATCAAATTCAGGGATCATATCCACCTTACGGTTTCTGCGCGCGGCAGCAACATGCTGACGAAAAGCATAACCATCTCTGCACGAACTTGGGTGCGGAACCGGAGCTACAACTTCATAAAACGCTTCTTCTTTAGGCTCTATTTCTCCCGACTTAATTTTAGCATCGATAGCCAATGCTCTTTCCATCAATACTTCTGAATCTTTTAAAAACCCGTTCATATCATTTGGTATCTGCTTATCGCAAGAATGCAGATTATAGATATGTCCGTTGATGAAAACACCAAGATGTTCTCTGTCTTCTGTTTTGTAGGATACTAATTTCATATAGTTTTATGTTTGGTAGCACAATGTATAGTACAGCTGGTCAAAGCTAGAGAATTTAGCTCACAATGAACAGGAGCGTTAAAAATAAATGACAATAGAATATATGGTATAAATTTGATCGCTAATAATATAATTCTTAAATTAGCCTTCGCAACAATGACAAAGCGCAAATTAAAATATCAGGATCGTATTGCCAGCCAAGTACTGGCCGGGTTCAGGTATGCTATGCTCTCTAAGATCATTTTTGCACAATATTCCATTTAAGCTTTTTCCTAAAGCCCAAGTATATTAAACGTTCTCGCGTTTTCTATCCATCCTATATTTTAACCAATTTATAACCTATAGATATGCCTATTTATCATACCTTAGGAACCATTCCCCCTAAAAGGCACACTGTTTTTAGAAAGCCTGATGGTGAGCTCTATGCTGAGGAACTGGTCTCCACTGAAGGATTTTCAAGCCTGTATTCGCTTGTTTACCACTGTCACCCGCCAACCATCGTTAAATCGCTTGGTGAACCTTATTCTGTAGAGCCAAAAATTGCCAGAGAGAAGCATTTAAAACATACTTCCCTGATCGGTTTCAATGTTGCTCCTGAAGATGATTATCTGAAAAGCAGAAAACCGGTACTGGTTAACAGCGATCTGCATATCTCTCTTGCCGCACCAAGAAAATCCATGACTGATTATTTCTATAAAAACAGTCAGGCCGATGAGGTTATCTTCATCCATGAAGGATCAGGTACTTTAAAAACAGGCTTCGGAAAGATTCGTTTTGGCTATGGTGATTATCTGGTCGTACCCCGCGGCACTATTTACCAGATGGAATTTGATGACGAAAAGAACCGCTTATTTATCGTTGAAAGCTTCAGCCCTATCCGGTCGCCAAAACGTTACAGAAATGAATATGGCCAGCTGATGGAACATTCACCTTATTGTGAACGTGATATCAGAAGACCCGCTGACCTGGAAACGATTGATGAATTCGGTGATTTTAAGGTACTGATCAAAAAACAGGGATTAATGTATCCTTATACTTATGGTACACATCCTTTTGATTTTGTAGGCTGGGACGGTTTCCATTATCCGTGGGCTTTCTCTATTCATGATTTCGAACCTATTACCGGTCGTCTTCATCAGCCACCACCGGTACACCAGACTTTTGAAGGACACAACTTTGTCATCTGTTCTTTTGTACCCCGCAAATTTGATTATCATCCGCTATCTATTCCTGCACCTTATAATCATAGTAATGTAGACAGTGATGAGGTTTTATACTATGTAGATGGTGATTTTATGAGCAGAAAAAGTGTAGTTAAAGGACAAATCACACTTCACCCCGGAGGTATTCCTCACGGACCACACCCTGGCACAGTCGAAAAATCGATCGGTAAGGAAAACACAGAAGAACTGGCTGTCATGATTGATCCTTTCCGTCCTCTGATGTTAACTGAAGACGCACTGGCAATCGAAGATGAAAGTTATCATAAAAGCTGGCAGATTAATATTAAATAAACCAAAACTAACCTTATACCCAAATACATTTTTTTAAAATAAAAAAACAAGACATGCAAACACTAGTTGTAGAAAAAGACACAGAAGTACGTGATTTCCTGCCGCTTAATGGCACAGACCATCTTGAGCTTTATGTAGGTAATGCCAAACAATCTGCACACTTCTATAAAACAGCCTTTGGTTTTGAAACTGTGGCGTATGCGGGACCAGAAACCGGCCTGAGAGACAGGGCTTCCTATGTATTACAACAGGGAAAAATCAGATTGGTACTGACCACCCCGATGAACTCAGAAGGTTTAATCGCAGAGCATATCAAAAAACATGGTGATGGGGTTAAGATCCTTGCCCTATGGGTAGATGATGCCTACAAATCTTATGAAGAAACCGTTAAACGTGGTGCGGTATCCTATCAGGAGCCTAAAACCCTGACTGATGAATTCGGAGAAGTGCGCACTGCAGGTATTTATACTTATGGCGAAACTGTCCACTTATTTGTAGAACGTAAAAACTATAAAGGTGCATTTATGCCTGGTTATGTTGCGGTTGAAGGTGGCTACACCCCAGGTAGCACTGGTCTTTTATATATTGACCACTGCGTAGGAAATGTTGGGTGGAACAGAATGAATGAAGCTGTAAAGTGGTATGAAGATGTGATGGGCTTTAAAAACATCCTTTCTTTTGATGACAAACAGATCAACACAGAATACTCTGCTTTAATGAGTAAAGTGATGAGTAACAAAAATGGTTACGTAAAATTCCCGATCAACGAACCTGCTGAAGGTAAAAAGAAATCACAGATCGAAGAATACCTGGAATTTTATGAGGGTGAGGGCGTACAGCATATTGCAGTAGCTACTCATGATATCATCAAAACAGTAAGAGAAATGAAATTGCGTGGTGTAGAGTTCTTAAGTGCTCCGCCAAAAGCCTATTATGATACTTTACTGGAACGTGTTGGAAAAATTGATGAGGACATCGCTCCGCTGCAGGAACTGGGAATTTTAGTAGATTATGACGAAGAAGGTTATTTACTGCAAATTTTCACTAAACCTGTTCAGGATCGTCCTACCTTATTTTTTGAGATTATTCAAAGAAAAGGTGCGCAGTCTTTTGGTGCAGGAAACTTTAAAGCTTTGTTTGAGTCATTGGAACGCGAACAGGAATTAAGAGGAAATCTATAAAAGAAAATGTGCTGTGCGTTGTCAGTAATACCTTGTCTGAGGGGGTAAGGAGTAATTTCATCACATAAGCACATTTTTTTTAAAATAAATATCATAAGCGCATAGGGGCTTTCCTTTTTTAAGCGTCTTATACCAGGACGAGTTATCTGACTTTGTCTGACATGAAAAATTCAGGGTGATTTAATCACCCTGTTTATAAAATATTTATCCATATCAATCATTATCATTCAGGGTAATGACATATGGTGTGTTACTTGTATAGTGTCTCAACTATATGGGGTGTTGTTTAGTTAATTATGTGGTGTGTTTAGCTAAATTGTTCTTAAAAAACCAGGTATACCTCGTGGGAAGGCCTTAGGGTCTCCCACGGGATCTCCCTGGTATAAAAGCACAGTAGTCTGTGTTTTTTCTTACCACCAATCTTTTTTTATATCTTTTCATTCGGAAAAAATAAGTACTTTCGGGCTTCACCGGCAACCAGAGAGGCATGTTTAACAATACTATCCAGAACGTTCATATTTTTACCGTGCATTTTCGGAAAGCATTTAAACTGTTTCAAAAGAATGACCCTTTAAGACTTGCGGGAGCGACTGCCTTCTTTGCAAATTTTGCTTTGCCACCCATCTTATTAATTCTGATCCGCCTGTTTGGTTTTTTTATAGACCGGAAAACACTGGTTAACAGAATTTTTGAACGCCTGGGCACATTACTGGATGACAGCAGTACTCAGCAGATCAGGCAGACCCTAAGAAATATCAGGGGGATGGATCATGAATGGTATGCCACCCTGCTCAGTTTCATCTTTTTTCTTTTTGTTGCTACCACACTTTTTGCAGTGATTAAAAACTCCATGGATCAGATCTGGTCTATCGGGATAAAAGATAAGACCAGCTTCCTGTTTAAACTAAAAATAAGAGCAAGGTCTATGGCGATTATTCTGGTGGCAGGTATACTTTTCTTTGTAGGATTGCTTACGGACAGTATCCAGGCATTTATAGGCGTGTACATCAATACTGCTGCACCGACTTTTGGTCATGTCTTTTTAAGTATACTAAATCAACTCCTGTTTATTGCTATTGTAACTACCTGGTTTAGTGTTTTATTCAGATTTCTCACTAATGGAAGGCCTACCTGGAAATCTTCTGTCAGAGGGGGTATCCTGACAGGCATACTTTTCACCTTAGGGAAATACATTCTACGTATCGCCCTGCCGATGAGTAATATAGGCAACATTTATGGGGCATCAGGATCTATTGTTCTGATTATGCTTTTTGTATTCTACTCTTCTTTTATTTTTTATTTCGGGGCTTGTTTTGTAAAGATACTGAGTGATGCCAAAGAGACTCCCATACGTCCCGTTAAAGGTGCGTTTAATTATGAAATCAAAGAGGTTTTAAAACCATCCTAAGTCAGTTCCTGCATTGCCGTCCGCTCAAAGCCATGCATCTCAAAGACTGCTAATTTATTCAGAAGGTTATAATGAAGGGTGCCAAAAAAATTAATTATTCCATCTTTATTTTTCCCTTCGATACAAATACTCTCCTTACTGACCTCGGGGTGTTGCAAAAATTGGTCAGCTATTACATCTTCGTCCTTAATTTTAATATCGGCGATGTCGATAGCATACTCTTTCATTAGCAATAAAAAGCTTGTTCCATTCAATAATAACTCTTTGATACTCATAGCTGAAGGATTTAAGGTTAGGGAAGATTACCTCTGCAAATTTAAAGCCAAAAATAAAGGGGTAAGCCTGCATGGCTCACCCCTTTATGTCATATTTTACAGCACTGATTTTTAGAACAGTCTTAACGCAAGTCCCAAGGTAAATAAGTTCAGTCTCTGACCATCATAGTTTTGTTTTCCCAGCTTTGTAATACCAGCTTCGTATCTAAGATCTACACCTAATTTACCAATATCAACACCAGCACCAAATTGCCATGCTACAGCCTGTTTTTTAAAGTCACCTCTAAAAATATTACCTGTTGCATCTCCAAGGGATTGTTTATCATCCAGGATAAATGAAACTACAGGACCTGTATTTAAACGCACGCCAATACCGGCAGCACCAATCTTGGTTCCAATTAACAATGGTACATCAAGACTTGTAAATTTAACTTTGTTTTCCTGACCAACACTTGCAGGATCGTTACTGGTCATCTTTGTGTTTTTACCCGACAAATAAAGCTCTGGCTGGAAGTGTATGCCAGCTGCACCGATTCTTGCCCAAACACCCGCATAGTAACCAGCTGAGTTATCACTGCTGAATGTGTTATGACTGCTTAGTTTAGAAAGATTGGCTCCTCCTTTTACACCAAACTGAAAAGTTGGTAATATCTGGCCGAAGGCAACTGCACTAAAGCAGATAAACAATGAGAATAGGATTATTTTTTTCATAAATTTTTATTTGTTTATTTATCAATTTTAATAAAACATCAGCTGTTTTATATTGAGTAAAATTAGGAATATTTTTTTTGCAAACTAAATTACGTCAATTTAAATTAATCGGGCCTTATTTCATAGATTTGTTGATGCCCTCAAACCACATGCAACAATCAGTATTCTAATGGATTTTGATTTTAACCTCTATGCATTAAGCCTGATTATTTCCGGCATCATCACTCTTCTTCTTTCAAGTTACATACTGAGTAATGAAAAGGGGACAGTCCGCTGGGTCGGATACCTGATGTTATCCAATTCGATCTGGTCTCTGGCTTATGGTTTTGAACTGGCAAGCACCACGCTGAGCCAAATGAAATTCCTGATCAACATCGAGTACATAGGAATTGTTGCAGTCCCTTTTTACTGGTTTTTGTTCTGCATGGATCTTTCGGGAAAAGAAGAATGGTTAAAAAAAACAGGCAATCAATTATTGATCACTGCTGTTCCGATACTTTCACTGATACTGGTATGGACCAATCATGTGCATCATCTGCATTATAAGATGCTTAGTGTAGATTACAGTGGCAGCTTCCCGATGCTCAAGATTATGCCGGGGATAGCTTTTTATTTTTTTATCGGTTATTTCTATACCCTGCTTATTGTAGGGAATTATTTCCTGATCAGGAAATTCAGAAATTCTGACCGGATTTATAAAAAACAAAACCAGGTTATCCTAACCGCAGCCATGATTCCATGGCTGGCAAAC